>NZ_JAUSLG010000018.1 GCF_030646615.1 Phenylobacterium sp.
ACCAGGCGCCGATTGGCCGCACGCCGCGTTCGAACCCGGCCACCTACACCGGCCTGTTCACGCCGATCCGCGACCTGTTCTCGGGCGTGCCGACGGCGAAAGAACGCGGCTACAGCGCCGGGCGCTTCTCGTTCAACGTCAAGGGCGGCCGCTGCGAAGCCTGCCAGGGCGACGGCGTGACCAAGGTGGAGATGCACTTCCTGCCGGACGTGTACGTGCCCTGCGACGTCTGCCACGGCAAGCGCTACAACCGCGAAACTCTGGAGGTGCTGTTCAAGGGCAAGTCGATCTCCGACGTCCTGGACATGACCGTCGAAGAGGCCGCCGACTTCTTCAAGGCCGTGCCGCCGGTGCGCGACAAGATGGACACGCTGAAGAAGGTGGGCCTGGGCTACGTCCAGGTCGGCCAATCGGCCACCACCCTGTCAGGCGGCGAGGCCCAGCGGGTGAAGCTGTCCAAGGAACTGTCGCGGCGGGCCACGGGACGCACCCTCTACATCCTGGACGAGCCAACCACCGGCCTGCATTTCGAGGACATCCAGAAGCTGCTGGAGGTGCTCCACGAACTGGTGGACCAGGGCAATACGATCGTGGTCATCGAGCACAATCTCGACGTCATCAAGACCGCCGACTGGCTGGTCGACTTCGGTCCCGAGGGCGGCGACGGCGGCGGCGAGATCGTGGCGGTGGGCACGCCGGAAGCCGTGGCGGCCCAGCCGGCCAGCTGGACCGGCCGCTACCTCAAGGATGTGCTGGATCGCCACGAACAGCGCCGCCTGGCCCGCCGCAAAAGCGCCTGAGGTCACGGCCGCCATGACGCCCGATCAGCAATCTCTCCTCGAGGCGCTGAAGACGGCGCTCGACGCCGACGGCCGCATCCTGTCGGCCTGGCTGACCGGCAGCCTGGGGGCTGGCCGGGGCGACCCCTGGAGCGATATCGACATCGCCCTGGTGGTGGCGGCCGACGACATGCCGGGCCTGCTCGCCGACCTGATGGCCCCTGATGGCCCCCTGCCCGCCACAGCCCTGCGCCTCAGCCAGTTCGGCCGCCTGGTGAATGGGACCACCCCCAAGCTGCAGCGGTTCGACCTGCTGCTCTCGACGCCCGAAGAGTTCGCCCGTCAGAAGGCCGCCGATGTGAAGCTGCTGTTCGGCGACTCAAGCCAGGGCCCGACCGAGCGACCCCGGCCGGCGCCTGATCCGGCCGCCGTGGCGCGACGCGTCGAGGGCCTCGTCACCGAATTCCTGCGCGTCCTCTCTCTTGCCCCCGTGCCTGTGGGACGGCGGGAGTGGGTGGTGATGCAGGACGGCGTCGGCCATCTCCGCCGCCTGTTGATCGAGCTGATGCTGGAGGAGAACGGCGTCGGTCCTGCCGAGCGCGGCGGCGCCAAGAAGCTCTATCCGTTCCTGACCCCCGAACAGATCGCCGAGCTGGAGGCCCTGGTCCCGCCCCGGGCGGTGGAGGCCGACCTGCTGGCCGCCAATCGCGACCTGCGCGACCTCTTCCTGCCCCGCGCCCGCCGCGTCGCCCAGGCGACCGGCGCCGTCTGGCCCGCAGACTGGGAGGCGGCCGTCATGTCCGGCCTCGCCCGCGATCTGCCGGCGCTGGGCTGGGCTGGGCTGGGCTGGGCTGACGCAACGTCAGGGTTTCCGTAAACGCCTGTTCGAAATAGCGTCGCTCCATTCGTTTAAGCGATTTGGAGCTGACCCATGATCCTCTACGGCGCGCCCATGCCGGCGCCGAACCCCCGCCGTGTCCGCATTTTCCTGGCGGAAAAGGGCATCGACCTGCCGGAAACCACGGTCGATATGCGCAAGCGCGAGCACAAGTCTTCGGACTATCGGGCCAAGAACTCTCTGGGCCAGATCCCGACCCTGGAGCTGGATGACGGGGCGACCATTTCCGAGACCGTCGCCATCTGCCGCTATTTCGAGGAAACCAACCCTGAGCCGCCGCTGTTTGGCCGCACGGCCCTGGAAAAGGCCCATGTGGACATGTGGGTCCGCCGGGTCGAGTTCGTGCTGATGACGCCCATCGGCAACTACTGGCGCCACGCCCACCCCTATACGGCCGCCCTGCTGACCCAGTTCAAGGACTTCGGCGAGTCGAACCGGGAGACCTATGCGGGCGCCCAGAAGTGGCTGGACCGGGAGCTGGCCAGCCGGGATTTCATCGCCGGCCACGACTTCACCGTCGCCGACATCTGCGCCCTCTCGGCCGTGGACTTCGCCACCTGGATCGGTCTGGAGATGGATCCCGACTACGCCAATCTGGCCGCCTGGCATCAGCGGGTCAGCGCCCGCCCGAGCGCTCAAGCCTAAGGTCGCCTTAGCCTAGACCAGGGGTTCGCCCTCGCCTCGCGCCTCAGGCGCGGGGCGGAAGGCCTGGTAGGCCATGACCTGCGGCGCCAGGATCACCGGATAGTAGATGGCCGTGAGCACGGCGTTGAACACCAGATAGAGCACGGTCTGGACCGAGACATAGGCGCTGAACGAGCTGAAGTCGGGCTGGAAGGCCTCGCCGACAGACGACATATTGCCCCCCATCGCGACGGTGGCGATCCCGGCCAACGCCGCAAAGATCACCATGGCCAGCAGGCTGACAACGATGATCGAGATGAGCGCCAGCAGATAGGCGCCGAACATCGCCCAGAAGTGGCCCCGCGTCAGGCTCCAGGAGCCGAACACCGCCAGCCGCTGCTGGTCGAAGGTCAGGACCGGCGCCAGGGACAGGCGCACCAGGACATACAGCCACAGCCCGCCGAAGAAGAGCAGCATGCCGCCCCCCACCAGGGCCATGGCGCCCTGCCCCGCCAGGGAGGCGAGCCCGGCGCCGATAGCGGCCAGCACGGACAGGGCCAGCACCCCGCCAAGGGTCAGCAGATAGTAGATCAGCGTCAGGCCGATCAGCCGGAGCTCGTCGGCGCCGAAGCGCAGATAGCCGCGCTCGGCCGCCTCCTCAGGCCGCAGGTGAATCCGATAGACCGCCGCCGCCGCCACCGAGACCACGAACAGGCCGATCGGCGCCAGGGTCAGATAGGCCGGGGCCATGTCCCGCATGAAGACGGCCAGTTCCTCCGCCGTCATGTCGGCGGCGTTCTCGGCCTGCAGCAGGAAGTCGCCCCCCAGCAGGATAAGCGCCGTGGCGCTCACGAAAGAGACGATCAGGTGGAACAGGGCCCAGATCAGCACGACCCGCGGCTCCTCCCGCGTCAGCCGAAAGCCCTCGAAGGCCGCATCGCCCGAAGAGAAGGGCGCATCACCCGAAGAAAAGTCGCTCATCTCAGCTCCCCGACCGGCGCGCCAAAGGCTTGAAACGCCTGGAGCCGTCGACCATCGGCGGTGAAACTAGGCGCGCGCCCTGCCCGCCTGCAAGGCCCGGCTCGCGAAGTGCGCAGATCGTTGCTAATGGAACGCCCATGAGCCTCTCTCCTATCCATGTCATCGGCGGCGGACTGGCCGGTTCGGAAGCCGCCTGGCAGATCGCCCAGGCCGGCGCCCCGGTCGTGCTGCACGAAATGCGCCCGGTGCGCGGCACCGACGCCCACCACACCGACAAGCTCGCCGAGCTGGTCTGTTCCAACTCCTTCCGGGCCGATGACTGGGCCGGCAACGCCGTCGGCCTGCTCCACGCCGAGATGCGCCGGCTGGATTCGATCATCATGGCCTGCGGCGACGCTCACCAGGTGCCGGCCGGCGGCGCCCTGGCCGTGGATCGGGACGGCTTCGCCGACGCCGTGACCGCGCGGCTGGAGGCCCACCCCAATGTCACCATCGCGCGGGGCGAGGTCGCCGGGCTGCCGCCTGCGGATTGGGACAATGTGATCATCGCCACGGGTCCGCTCACCTCGCCGGCCCTGTCCCAGGCGATCCTCGACCTGACCGGCGAGGGCGCCCTGTCCTTCTTCGACGCCATCGCCCCCATCGTGACGGTGGAGTCGGTGAACATGGACATCTGCTGGCGCCAGTCCCGCTACGACAAGGTCGGGCCGGGCGGGGATGCGGCGGCCTATATCAACTGTCCGATGGACAGGGACCAGTACGAGGCCTTCATTGACGCCCTGCTGGCCGGCCCCAAGTCGGAGTTCAAGGACTGGGAGCACGTCCCCTATTTCGACGGCTGCCTGCCCATCGAGGTGATGGCCGAGCGCGGCCGCGAGACCCTGCGCCACGGCCCCATGAAGCCCGTCGGCCTGACCAACGCCCACAAGCCCGACGAGAAGGCCTATGCGGTGGTCCAGCTGCGCCAGGACAATGCGCTCGGCACCCTGTGGAACATGGTGGGCTTCCAGACCAAGCTGAAGCACGGCGCCCAAACCGACATCTTCCGGATGATCCCAGGGCTGGAAAAGGCCGTCTTCGCCCGCCTGGGCGGCCTGCACCGCAACACCTTCATCAACAGCCCCCGCCTGCTGGACGGCGCCCTGCGGCTGAAGGTCGATCCGCGCCTGCGGTTCGCCGGCCAGGTGACCGGGGTCGAGGGTTATGTGGAGAGCGCCGCGGTGGGCCTGCTGGCCGGCCGCCTCGCCGCCGCCGAACGCCTGGGCCGCCCGCTGGCCCCGCCGCCGCCGACGACAGCGCTGGGGGCCCTGATCGGCCACATCACCGGCGGCCACCTGGACGGGGGCGCCGGCTCCTTCCAGCCGATGAACATCAATTACGGTCTGATCCCGCCCCTGGAGAGCCCCAAGCGGGACGCCGAGGGCCGCCGCCTGGGGTCCAAGGAACGGGGCCGCACCAAGAAGCGCATGGTGGGCGAGCGCGCCCTGGCCGACCTGGACGCCTGGATCGGCCAGCCGGCCCTGGCCGCCGAGTAGGTCAGACCCGGCCGGTCAGCGCCGCCAGCGTAATGCGCCAGCGCTTGCCCAGGGCCGAGGGCTCGCGGCCTGTCGCATAGATTCTGGAGAGCGCCGCCTGGGCGCCGGCAGGAAAGGCCGCCACGCTGAGGCCCCGGGCCTGGGCGCGCAGGCTCGACAGGGCGTCCGGGTCGCCCAGCGCTTCACCCGCCAGACGCCGGCGCGACAGGGCCCAGGCGGCCCCGGCCGCCTCCGCCGCCATGGGGCTCGCGCTAGGATCCAGGAGCTGGGCCGCCAGCCGGGCGACAGCGCCGCCCGTCTCCCGCGCCCAGAGCACGGCCTCTTCGGGGGTCATCGGCGTAGGGTCCAACTCGCGATAGCGGGCGTCGATCATCAGCTCCAGATCGGCCCGCGGCAGCCTGCGCCGGGCGATCACCTGCGCCAGGGCCTGGGCGGTGGGATGGTGGCGCACCGGCCGGGCTTCGTAGGCCTCGTCCAACACCTCGCGCCACCAGGCCAGGCGGATCTCGCCCAGCAGGGCGTTGGACGCCACCCTGGGCGCCCGGGCCAGTTCGTGGTCGAAGGCGTAGAGGGCCACCACCTCGGCCCTTGCCTCCGGCTCGGCGATCAGCCGGCTGGCCAGCCAACGGTCCGGATCCACCGAAAGGACCAGGGCGTCCAGGTCCTGGGCTGGCGGCGACGCGTCCTCGCTCATGGGGCTCCAAAAACAAAAGGACCCGCCAAGACGGCGGGCCCCAGAGACTTAAACCGTTTTGGCGGTCAGCCGAAGATGGTCTGGTTCATGGCCATGGTCACCAGCATCGGCAGCGAGAGCAGCGTATTGGTGCGCGAGAACAGCATGGCGGTGCGGCCCGCCTTGGCCTTGGCGGCATCGTCGGCCTCGACCATGCCGAGCGCGATCTTCTGGTTCGGCCAGATGAACAGCCAGACGTTCAGGAACATGATGATCGCCAGCCACATGCCCACGCCGATGAAGGTGTGTTGCGGCACGACGAAGCCGCTGGCGGCGCCCAGGCTCAGCGCCTCGAGCAGGAAGCCGCGGCTCCAGGCCAGGGCCAGGCCCGAGACCAGGGTGAACAGCGCCGCCCAGCGGAACCAGAACAGCGCCTCGGGCGCGATGTGCTTGGAGATGGCCGGCCTCATCTCGGCCGGGATGTCGGGCATCTTCCGGATCTGGACGAAGTTGAAATAGTAGAGCAGCCCGATCCAGAGGATGCCGAAGACCAGGTGCATCCAGCGGAACACCGCCTGGACGAAGATCACGTCGGCGCCGCGATTGTGCACCATGTAGCCGACGATCATGACCACCGAGAGCAGCAGGCTCACGATCATCGTATTGCGGAAGTTGGACAGCAGGCCCTGCATCGACGTTTCCCCGTTTTCTTGGTTCTGCCCTATAGCCGCGCTTCTCGCGGCGCAAGTCCAGTCCCTTGATGAGGGTGTTGACCGGAAGCCGGGCGATCAGAGGGCGATCAGGGCGCAGGCCAGGCGGCGACCCTCGGCGGTCAGCACATTGTACATCCGCGCGGCGGCCGCGGTGTCCATGAACTCCAGGCCGATCCCGCCCTTCTGCAGCAGATCCCGCAGGGGCCGCGGCGGCAGGGCGTTGGCCGCGCCGGTTCCCAGGAGCAGAAACTCCACGTCCCGGGCCCCGGCGGCGAAGACCGGATAGAGGGAGTCAGGCGTGACATCGGCCAGGCGGGTGACGGGCCAGGCCGCGGCGACGTCGGACACGATCAGCAGAGAGCCGGGCCGCCAGACGCCGGACACGCGAAAGCCCCCGGGACCGAAGCTGTCCAGGCTGGGGGCGTCCCGAGCCACGGCCTAGGTGCGGACCGGCAGGGGCTCGGCTTCTTCCTCGCCCCGCTTGACGCCCCACAGGAGGATGATCGGCGCCGCCACATAGATCGAAGAATAGGTCCCGATCACCACGCCGAAGATCATGATCACCGAGAAGCCGAACAGGGTGGGACCCCCAAATATCGCCAGGGCTCCCAAGGCCAGAATGGTGGTCAGGCCTGTGATGATGGTCCGCGAAAGGGTTTCGTTGATCGTCAGATCCACCAACTCCCCAAGGGGCATCCGTTTGTATTTTCTTATGTTCTCCCGCATGCGGTCGAACACGACGACGGTGTCGTTCATCGAGTAGCCGATGATCGTCAGGATCGCTGCGATACTGGTGAGCGAGAATTCCAGGTCAAAGAGCGCGATCAGCCCAAAGGTGAGCACCACATCGTGGAGCAGGCCCACCACCGCGCCGACCCCGAACTGGAGCTCGAAGCGGAACCAGATGTAGATCAACATCAGGGCGATAGCGAAGCCCAGGGCCATAAGACCATTCTGGAACAGTTCCCCCGAGACTTTCGGTCCAACCACCTCGGTCTTGGCGAAGGTGACCTCGCCGAGGGCCGATGTCAGGGCGGCCTTCACTTCCTCAATGGCCTGCTCCGAGCTCTCGCCTTCCGGCGTCTGGAACCGGACCAGGGCTGAGGACGGCGCGCCGAACGCCTGAACCTGGACATCGCCAAGCTCCAAACCGCCAAGCTCGGACCGAACCCGACTCAGATCGACCGCCTGGGGGGCGGTGGAGATCTCCAGCAAGGTCCCGCCCTTGAAGTCGATCCCGCAGTTCATGCCGCCGCAGGGGGGCGTCAGGGGATAGAGCGCCAGGAACAGGGAGGCGATCGCCGCCAGGACAGAGGCGACGGCCGCATACTTCGCGAAGACGACGAACCGGAAGTTCGTTTTGACAGGCAATATTCTGATCAGCGGCCACATGGTTCGCAACCTCAGACGATCGGCAGGGTCTTGGGCCGCGTGGCCCGGAACCACAGGGCCAGCAGCACCTGGGTGACGAGAACCGCGGTGAAGACCGAGGTGAGGACGCCGATCGACAGCGTCCAGGCAAAGCCACGGACCGGTCCCGAACCGAACTGGAACATGATCAGCGCGGCCAGGATGGTGGTCACATTGGCGTCGATGATGCTGCTCATGGCCTTGGAGAAACCCGCATCCATGGCCGCGATGGCGGTTCGCCCAGCCCTGATCTCGTCCCGCATCCGCTCGTAGATCAGCACGTTGGCGTCGACGGCGACCGCAAGCGTCAGGATCAGGCCGGCGATGCCCGGCAGGGTCAGGGTGGCCTGGGTCACCGACATGATTGCGATGATCAGCAGGGCGTTGATCAGCAGGGCGATCACCGAGATGCCGCCGAACAGGCCGCCATAGGCGACGACCATGAAGACGAGAATGGTGATAAAACCAATTCCGGTGGAAATCTGGCCGGCGCGCACGGCGTCAGCCCCGAGTTCGGCCCCGACAGTTCGCTGTTCTTCCACAGTCAGGGGCGCTGGGAGCGCGCCGGCCCGCAGCAGCACGGCCAGGTCATTGGCGCTTTCCGGCGTGAAGCTGCCGCTGATCATGCCGCTGCCGCCGGTGATCGCGCTGCGAATCACGGGGGCCGAGATCACCCTTCCATCTAGGACGATCGCAAAGCGCTGGCCGATACTGGAGGCGGTCGCCTCGCCAAACCGGCGAGCGCCCAAGCTGTTGAAGCGGAAGTTGACCACCGCTTCGCCGGTCTGGGAATCGAAGCCCTGGCTAGCGTCGGTCAGCATCTCGCCGGAGACCAGGGCCCGGCGGCGGACGACGATGTAAGGGCTCAGGCCATCCTCGCTGGGGAGCACCTCGGAGCCGGGCGGCGCCCGGCCTTCGGCGGCGGCGGCCAGGTCTGCGCTTTCGTCCACCATCTGGAAGGTGAGCTTGGCCGTCTGGCCGATGACGTTCTTCAGGCGCTCCGGATCGCTCTCGCCCGGCGCCTGGACCACGATGCGGTCAACACCCTGGCGAATGATCGTGGGTTCACGGGTGCCAAGTTCGTCGATGCGGCGGCGGATAATTTCGATGGACTGTTCGACCGCCTTGGCGGCCTCGGCGTTCATGGCCGCCTCGACGAAGCTGATGCGCAGCCCGGCGGTCCCTTCGGTGCTGACGGTGATGTCGCTGCCGCCCGTCGTCCCGGCCAAGGGCACGCCCAGCCTGGTCCGCAGGATAGTCGCAGCATCATTGCGACGGGCCGGATCGGTGATCCGCAGCGTGATCTCTCCGCCCTGCTCGCGCAGTTCGGCAAAGGCGATGCCCTCGGCGGTTAGGGTCACCCGCGTATCTTCCAGCGTGTTGACCAGACGCTCGGCGCGAAGAGCCTGGGTGTCCACCTCCAACAGGAGGTGAGAGCCCCCCTGCAGATCGAGGCCCAGGTTCAGCTGCTGCCGCGGGAAGAACGCCGGCATGGAGGCGAGCGTCTGCTGCGGCAGCATGTTCGGGACGGAGAAGAGAACGCCGAAGACCGCCGCCAGAACGACGGCGATGATCTTCCAGCGCGACAGGGTCATCATGAGGCGAGGCCGCCCTTATGCTGGCGCAGGATCAGTCAGGACTTGGAATCGTTGGCCGGCGCCGGTTCACCCCGGACCCGGACCTCGGAGATCATGGTCCGAACCACCTTGACGGTCACGCCGGTGGCGATTTCAAGGCCGACTTCCTTGTCCTCGACCCGAACCACCTTGCCCAGCATGCCGCTGGCCAGGACGACCTGGTCGCCGCGCTTGAGTTCGGCGACCATCTTCTGGTGCGCTTTCATCCGGCGCTGCTGCGGGCGGATCATCAGGAAATAGAACAGGACGACGAGCAGGATCAGCGGCAGGAACTGAAGGATCATGTCCTGGGGCCCAGCGGCGGCGGCGCCGGCGGTCTGGGCGAAGGCGGGCGTGGCGAACATAGCCTCTCCGGCAAGCGGTCAAGGGCCCGGTGCGTCGGCCCCTCTTCAAGTCGGCGGAAGCTATGCGCTGGCGCCCCCTTTTGCAATGCGAGCCCGAGGGTTAAGCAGCCAAGTCATGGATCACGCCCTCTCGCCCCTGCTCATTCGCATCGCCGAAGCCCTGGAACGCCTGGCGCCGCCGGCTCCGGCGATCGTGGATTTCACCGCCGCTCGGCTCTTCCGGCATGATCCGGAAACCGGGGGCTTCCACCCGGCCCCGGATTATCCGCTGAGCCTCGAGTCCCTGGTGGGCGTGGAGCGGCAAAAGGCCCGCTTCGTGGAGAACCTCGAGCGGTTCGCCCAGGGGCTGCCGGCCAACCATGTGCTGCTGTGGGGCGTGCGCGGCACGGGCAAGAGCTCCATCGCCAAGGCGGCCTTCATGACCGTGGGCCAGGGGCACGAGGCCCTGAAGCTGGTGGAGGTGGACCGCGACCAGGTCACAGCCCTGCCCGCCCTGTTCGACGTGCTGCGGGGGCGGGACGAGCGCTTCGTAGTGCTGTGCGACGACCTGTCGTTCGAGGAAGGCGCCGCCGCCGCCAAGGCGCTGAAGTCGGCGCTGGAGGGTGGCGTGTCCGGCCCGCCAGCCAATGTTCTGTTCGTGGCCACCTCGAACCGCCGCCACCTGATGCCCCGGGGCCATCAGGAGGATCGCGGCCTGATCGCCACGGCCGAGGACGCCGAGGAAGAGGTCAGCGTCTCCGACCGCTTCGGCCTGTGGATCGGCTTCCCGCCCATGGACCAGCCCACCTATCTGGAGGCGGTGCGCGCCTATGCCGCGCGCCATGAGCTGAACGATCCGGACCTGGACCGCCACGCCCTGCAGTGGGCGCAGTTGCGCGGCGCCCGCTCGGGCCGGGTGGCCTGGCAATTCATCCGCGACCTGGCCGGGGCGCAGGGCAAGACCCTGCCCCTCTGACGGCGCAACCCCCGGCGGCGCCCATCCCTACTGGGGCAGGACCAGCATCGGATCGATGGGTCGGGCGCGGTCCTGCGGGGTCGGGGCGAAGCGCACCTCGAAGTGCAACTGCGGCTCGCCCACCTCGCCGGTGGCCCCGGCCTGGCCGATCTGCTGACCCTGGCTGATCTTGTCCTGCATCTTCACGTCGATGCGGGCCAGGTGGCCATAGGCGGTGACCCAGCCGTCCGCGTGCTTGATCAGCACCAGATTGCCGAAGCCCGGCACCTGGTCGCCGGCATAGACCACGTCGCCGGCCGCCGAGGCGCGCACGGCCTCGCCCGAGCGGGCGCGGATATTGACGCCGTCATTGCGCTGCCCGGTGCCCTTGGGGCCGAAGGTGGAGAGGATGTCCCCCCGCAGGGGCCACACGAACCGACCGCGGCCGAGCTGCGAGACCTGAGCGTCGGCCGGGGTGCGGGTGCTCGGCACGATGGGCGGCGCAGTCGGCGCAGGCGCCGGTGTGGCCGGCCGCGGGGCGGCGGGCGCCGGGGCGGGCGTCGTCGGACGCGGCGCGGCGGGGGCCGGCGTAACCGCCGGCGGCGGCGGGCTGGCGGCCGGGGCCGAACGGGTCACAGGCACGCGGACCGTGCTGGTGATCGGGCCAGTGTCGCGGAAGCCGGCCGGCAGCAGCAGGCGCTGGCCCGGGCGGATCAGATCGGCGATCTGCATGGAGTTGGCGTCGGCGACGCCCTGGGCCGGCACGTTGAAGCGCCGGGCGATCGCATAGAGGGTGTCGCCGCTGGCCACCACATAGGCCTTGGCCGTACTCGACGGGCCTTTCAGGGTCTGGCCCGGCCGGATCAAATAGTTGGGGGCAGACAGATTGTTGTCCTGGGCCAGCTGGGTGACGCTGGTGTCCAGCTTGCGGGCGATCCCATAAAGGCTGTCGCCGGCGACCACAGTATAGGTCTGAGGCGGACCATCGGCGTCCACCACCTGGCCCGTGGCCGAGGTGCGGGTGACGGTCTCATATTCCTGAGCCGGCGGCGGCGGGGGCGGCGGATAGCTGTCGCCCGGCCGCGGCTGCGCCGAGGGCAGCGGATCCAGGGGCCGCGACTCCACCGGGCTGGTGGGCAGGGCCGAGGGCGGCGGGGTGGTGTCGCCGGGCATGGGCGTGGCCTGCGGCGGCGTCCCCTGGGCGTCCGGTCCCTGGCGGACGGGGAAGTTCGGCCGAACCGGCTCGACGCCTTCGTTCTGATAGGTCGAACACGCGGCCAGCACGCTGCCGGCGAGCAGGACCAGAGCCGTACGGGTGAGAATGTGCGTCATGGCCGCTCCATGGGTCAGATACGAACTTGAGTCAGGGCCGCAGGGTTAACGGTCGGTTAAGTCGGGCGGCCAAGCCTGCCCGGAATACGATCTTCAGCGCCGCTCACAGTTCGCGGGCGACGCCGTCGAGAAGGGGCACAAAGCGAACTTCCCCAAGATCCTCCACGGTGAAGCCGCCCTTCCCGTCCCCGCAATAGCGGCGAAGGATCTGGACGGGGCCGCGGCCGATCGGGGCGACGAGCATCCCGGCCGGCTTGAGCTGGTCCAGCAGGGCGCGGGGCTCATCTGGGGCCGCAGCTGTGACCATAATGCGGTCGAAAGGCGCCTGTTCGGGCCAGCCCTGGCCGCCATCCCCGAACCGGGTGATCACATTGGTCAGTTGCAGCGCCTTGAACCGCGCCTCGGCCTCGGCCAGCAAGGTGCGATAGCGCTCCACCGTGTAGACCAGCCGCGCCATGCGCGAGAGGATCGCCGTCTGGTAACCCGAGCCGGTGCCGATCTCCAGCACCCGGGCGCGGGGCTCGATCTTCAGGGCCTGGGTCATCAGGCCGACGATGAAGGGTTGGCTGATGGTCTGGCCGCAGGCGATCGGCAGGGCCGAATCCTCGAAGGCCCGCTCCTGGAACAGGTCCGGCGTGAACATCTGCCGGGGGGTGGCCTCCAGCGCCTTGAGCACCTTGGCGTCGCTCACCCCTTGCGAACGCAGGGACAGGACCAGGCGGGCCAGGCGGGTCTCGGGCTTGTCCTCGTCCTTGGACATTGTCAGGCCTTTGGCGGGGCGCCGCCCAGGACGCCGCGCATCTTGAAGACGGTTTCGGCGTGGGTCAGGTCGATGTGCAGGGGCGTGACGGAGATCTTGCCCTGGTAGATGGCCCGCAGGTCGGTCCCCTCCTCCGGCTGGGAGCGCTCCTGGCGGAAGCCCATCCAGTAATAGTCCCGGCCGCGCAGGTCGCTGCGCCGCTCGGCGTGGCGCACCTGGACGTCGCGGAAGCCCTGGCGGGTGACCTCGACCTCGGTCACCTCCGCGGCCGGTCGGTTGGGGAAGTTGAGGTTCATGACCACGTCCTTGGGCCAGCCGATCTCCAGCAGCCGCTTGACGATACCCGGAGCAAAAATCTCGGCCACCTCGAAGAAGGGGTCATTCGGCTTCGGACCGCCGGTCTGCGACAGGGCGATGGCCGGGACGCCCATGGCCATGCCCTCGATGGCGCCGGCCACGGTGCCGGACATGGTCACGTCCTCGGCGATATTGGCCCCGCGATTGACGCCGGACAGCACGAGGTCGGGCTTGGCGCCCTTGATCAGCTCGCTCATGCCCAGCATCACGCAGTCGGTGGGCGTGCCGGTGACGGCGAAGCGGCGCTCATCCAGGCTTCGCACCCGCACCGGCTCCGACAGGGTCAGGGCCCGGGAGGCGCCGGACTGCTCGTATTCCGGGGCGACGATCCAGATGTCGTCCGACAGCTGCCGGGCGATCCGCTCCAGGGCCTCCAGCCCCTCGGCGTGGATGCCGTCGTCATTGGTCAGCAGAAGTCTCATACGTCGCCGCCGATCCGGGTCAGCCCGCCCATATAGGGATGCAGGGCCTGGGGCACGGCGATGGCGCCGTTCTCGTCCTGATAGTTTTCCAGGATGGCGACCAGGGTGCGGCCGACCGCCAGGCCCGAGCCATTCAGGGTGTGGACGAAGCGGGTCGCCTTGTCGCCGGCGGCCTTGGTGCGGGCGTTCATCCGCCGACCCTGGAAATCGCCGCAGTTGGAGCAGGAGCTGATCTCGCGATAGCGCCCCTCCGACGGGATCCAGACCTCGAGGTCATAGGTCTTGCGGGCCGAGAAGCCCATGTCGCCCGAGCACAGCAGCATGGTGCGGAAGGGCAGCTCCAGGGCCTTCAGCACGGCCTCGGCGCAGCCGACCATCCGTTCGTGTTCGGCGTCCGACTGGTCCGGGGTGGTGATGGAGACCAGCTCCACCTTCTGGAACTGGTGCTGGCGGATCATGCCGCGGGTGTCGCGCCCCGAGGCCCCGGCCTCGGACCGGAAACAATGGGTGAGCGCCGTGAGACGCAGCGGCAGCTCTTCGGTGGGCGTGATCTGGTCGCGCACCAGATTGGTCAGCGAGACCTCGGCGGTGGGGATCAGCCAGCGGCCATCCTCCGTGTGGAACAGGTCCTCGGCGAACTTGGGCAGCTGGCCGGTGCCGAACACCGCTTCGTCGCGCACCAGCAGGGGCGGCGAAACCTCCAGATAGCCGTGCTCGCGGGTCTGCAGGTCGAGCATGAACTGGCCGAGCGCGCGCTCAAGCCGGGCCAGCTGGCCCTTCAGCACCACGAAGCGCGAGCCGCTCATGCGGGCGGCCGCCTCGAAGTCCATCAGGCCCAGGGTCTCGCCCAGGTCCACATGGTCCTTGGGCGAGGCGATGGCGAAGGGCTCGCCCCAGCGGCGTACCTCCTGGTTGTTGGCTTCGTCGGCGCCGGGAGGCACGTCGGGGGCCGGCAGATTGGGCAGGCCGGCCAGCAGGTCGCGCAGGGCCTCGCCGGTCTCGCGCTCGACGCTCCCTTGCGTTTCCAGATCGCCCTTGAGGGCCTCGACCTCGGCCATCAGGCGGGCCGCCTCGGCCTCGTCCTTGCGGCCCTTGGCCTGGCCGATCTGCTTGGAGAGGTCGTTGCGGCGGCTCTGGGCCTCCTGCAGGGCGGTCTGGGCGGCGCGCAGGGTGGCGTCGAGGGCCAGCGCCTCGGAGACGACGCCGGACCGGCTCTTCGCACTCCAGGCCTGCTCATAGAGGTCGGGATTGTCGCGAATGGCCTTGATGTCGTGCATGGCGCCGGCGGTCTTCTTGAGGTGAGCGGCCTTCTCTAGAGCGCGTCGGCCATGGGGCCAAGCCCGCGGGGATCTCTAGAGCGCGTTCCGTAAAAGTGGACTCCGGTTTTACGGGTGAAACGCGCTCAAACTCTAGGTGGGGATCACATCCGTGCCCGCGTCATCCTCGCGCCTGCGACGGCGTTCCATCAGGCGCACGCACCAGATGGAGACCTCGTAGAGAAGGATGATCGGGATCGCGAGGGAGAGCTGGCTGATCGGATCTGGCGGGGTGACCACGGCCGCGACGATGAAGACGCCGAGGATGGCGTAGCGCCGGCCAGTGCGGAGCATCTGGGCGTTCACGATGCCGGTGAGCGCCAGCAGAGTCAGCACCACCGGCAGCTGGAAACACAGGCCGAAGGCCAGCAACAGGGTGGTGACCAGGGTCAGATAGTCCGAGACCTTGGGCAGCAGCTCCACGGTCACGGCGGCGTCGCCGATGATCTGCTGCGACAGGGAGAACCACAGGACGAAGGGCAGGATCATATAATAGACGAGGCTTGCCCCCAGCAGGAACAAGGCCGGCGCTGCAGCCAGGAACGGCAGGAAGGCCCGGCGTTCACGCTTGTAGAGCCCCGGCGCCACGAAGGCGTAGACCTGCCAGGCCAGCACCGGGAAGGTGAGGATCACCGCTCCAAAGGCGGCCAGCTTCAGCTTGGTGAAGAAGAATTCCAGTGGCGCGGTAAAGACCAGCCGAAGCCCCTCCCCGCCGGCGGGCACGTCGGTGAAGCCGCTGAGCGCCGAGATCAGGGCGAAGGGCCCGTGGCCCCCGCCGCCGGCCGTCTCGGCCGCCATCAGTCGGGCGGCCACCTCGAACGGGTGCAGCAGGAAGATGTAGATCGGCTCGGCGAAGGCGAAGCAGAGGCCAAAGCCGGCCCCGAAGGCGACGATGCAGATGATCAGCCGCTTGCGCAGCTCCACGAGATGGTCGAGCAGCGGCGCGCGGGAGGCTTCGATCTCGCGATCATCATCGTCTTCGACTGTGCTCACGCCTGGTCTCCGGCGGGCTTGGCCCGGCTGGCCCGGGGCTTGGCCGGCGCCTTGGCGGCCGAGGGTGAGGCCGCCTTTCGGGGCGCCTTGGGCGCATCGGCTCCGGCGGCTGGGGCCTTGGCCTTGGCAGGCTTGGCCGCGGGGGACTCGGACTTCACCGCGCTCGGCTCTGGCTTCGCGGCGGGCTCCGTCGGCGCCGCTGGCTCCGGGTCACTCAAGGACTGGCTGCCAACATAGGGATGGCCCATGGGCGGGTGGACCTGCATCTCACCGCTGGCGAGGCCGGTCTCGATCTCCCGCATCACCGACTGGGCGTCGGTGCGCCCCAGCTCGTCGTCCAGGGTCTTGCCGCTGCGCAGGGCCTCGACCTCCCGGCGCAGCTCGTCCAGTTCGGACTGGCGGCCCATCTCGTCGAAGCTGGCGCGGAATTCCGCCGCCATGCCCCGCAGGCGCGCCGTGAACTGGCCCAGCCGACGCATGAGCATCGGCAGGTCCTTGGGCCCCACCACCACGAGGGCGACGATGCCGATGAGCAGGAGTTCCCCTGCGCCGATGTCGGGAAGCATGGCCGTTGTCGCCTAGGGCCTTGTCAGACCAGGAGTAAGGAATGCGGCCCAGGGCGAGGGCCCTGAACCGATGACGTCGAAGATCGGCCGCCGAAGCGCCACGACCGGTCGGGCGATCAGCTGCGAACCTCGTCCTTTTCCCGCTCGGGGATGGTCTTGACGGTGTCCGGCTTGGTTTCCTCGGCGTCTTCGTTCTTCAGGCCGTCGCGGAAGGCGCGGATGCCCTTGGCGGCGTCCCCCATGACGGACGAGATCTTGCCCCGCCCCCCGAACAGAAGGGCGAAGACGACGAGAACGATCAGCCAGTGCCAGATCGAGAACGAGCCCATAAGGCGAAACTCCTATGCTGAGCGGTCTAGGCGACCGCGTCGCCACCCCTCAATTCCATATCAATATAGCGACTCCCGCCCCCAAGCGCCAAGGTGAGGCGCAGAGGGATTTGCAAGAGCGCGTTCCGATAGGTGGGAACCGGCTATCGGAACGCGCTCAAGACTTTAGAGTCTAGAGCCTGATTCAACGATCAGACGATTCCGTCTGATCGCATCAGGCTCTAAGGCCCGGCTCACAAGGTGGTCAGGAGGGCTGGCCGTCCTCGTCCCCGCCCAGGAAATCGGTGTGAAATTCCGGGGCGTCGTCCAGGGCGATCGGGTCCTCGTCAGCCCCCGCCGCCGACGGATCGGGTACGGAAAAGTCCGGCGGCAGGTCCAGCCCGAGCAGCCCGGCCGCCTTCATCTCGGCCATACCGGGCAGATCCACGAGACTGGCCAGGCCATAGAGCTCCAGGAAGGCGTCGGAGGTGCCGTAGGTGACCGCCCGCCCGGGCGTCCGGCGACGACCCCGCATGCGCACCAGGCCAAGCTCCAGCAGCACGTCCAGGGTGCCCTTGCTGGCCTGAACCCCGCGCACCGATTCGATTTCAGCCCGGGTCACCGGCTGATGATAGGCGATGATGGCCAGAGTCTCCTGGGCGGCCTTGGATAGGCGCCGCGGCTCCTCGCGGGCCTCGGTCATCAGATAGGCCAGGTCGGCGGCCGTCTGGAACCGCCAGCGATCGGCGACGCAGACCAGCTCCACCCCTCTGCCCTCATAGCGGGCCTTCAGCGCCATCAACGCCCCGCCCACATCGGCGTCCGGTCCCAGGCGCTCGACCAGTTCGGCGGCGCTCAGGGGTCCCGCGGCGGCGAACAGCAGCGCCTCCAGGGCGCGCTCGTCGGACGCGCTCATGCCGCAGCCCCTTCGTGGCGGGCGCGCAGATAGAGGTCGGCGAAGGCTTCCAGCTGGCGGGCCTCCAGGGCCCCCTCCTTCACCAGCTCCAGGCTCGCCGACAGGGTGGAGGCGAGATAGGAGGCCCGCGAAGGCCCCTCGCCGGCGCCGGTGCGGATCGGCGCGACGCCGGCCAGGGGCGTCCAGCGGTCCAGTTCCGGCAGCAGGCTGCGCAGGCGATCACGGGCCGCCTCCAGCGGATAGGCCCGGGGCGGCCGGGGGGCGTAGTGGCGGTTCTCCTCTCGACGCCGCTGGTCGAGATAGGCGTCCATCAGGCTGTAGAGGTCGCCCTCGATCCGCATCGAGGGAATGATCCGGATGGCCTCCGGGTCGCCGCGGCCGAACACGTCGCGGCCCAGCTGCGGCCGGGCCTTCAGGGCCTCGGCGGCCTGGCGCATGGCGTCGAGCTTGGCCAGGCGGAAGGCGAGCTGGGCGGCCATCTCCTCGGCCGGCGGCTCCTCGGCCTGGGGACGTTCGGGCTTGGGCAGCAGCAGGCGCGACTTCAGATAGGTCAGCCACGCGGCCATGACGAGATAGTCCGCCGCCAGGGAAAACCGCAGCCGTCGCGCCTGATGGACGAAGGCCAGATACTGCTCGGCGAGCTTCAGGACCGACAGCTTGAGCAGGTCGACCTTCTGGGTGCGGGCCAGGGCCAGCAGCACGTGCAGCGGACCTTCATAGCCGTCCACGTCGATGATCAGCGCCTCGCCGTCCTCGGCCGCCGTGGCCGCGGCCTCGAAGTCGAGATGGGGCTGGAAGCCGGCGTCGCTCATCAGCCGCCGTCGAAGGCCGCCTCGAACCGGGCGCGGGCCTCGGCGAGGTCGAGGGGTTCAGGTCGCCGGGCCAGGCGACCGAGGGCGGCTTCGGCCCGGCGGCGGGCCTTGCCCGAAAGCTCGCCGCAGGCCTCGGCGATCGGCGCCATCTCGGCCAGATCGCCATTGCAGTGGAGAACCACATCACAGCCGGCCGCCAGGGCGGCGCGGGTGCGATCCTTGAAGGTCCCCGAGAGCGCCTTCATCGACAGGTCGTCGCTCATCAGCAGGCCCTGGAAGCCGATGGACTCGCGGATGACGTGCTTGATGGCCTTGCGGGAGGTGGTGGCGGGCCGCTTGGGATCGATGGCCGAATAGACCACGTGGGCGGTCATCGCCATGGGCATGTCCGACAGGATGCGGAAGGGCTCGAAGTCCACGGCCTCCAGCTCCGCAAGGGCGGCGTCCACCACCGGCAGATCCAGGTGGCTGTCGGCCGTGGCGCGGCCGTGGCCGGGGATATGCTTGATGATCGGCAGGACCCCGCCGGCGATCAGCCCCTCGGCCGCGGCCCGACCCAGCAGGGCGACCTCCTCAGGCGTCTTTCCATAGGCGCGGTCGCCGATGACGTCGTGCGCGCCGGCCTGGGGCACGTCGAGCACCGGCACGCAGTCGGCGTTGATGCCCAGCTCGGCCAGGTCGTGGGCCATCAGCCGGGCGCCCAGGCGGGTGATCTCCCGGCGCAGCAGCGGATCGTTGCCAGCCAGTTCGCCATAGGCGCGGCCCGGCGGATAGACCGACCAGTGCGGCGGGCCCAGGCGCTGCACCCGCCCGCCCTCCTGATCGATCAGGACCGGCGCGTCCTCACGGCCGACGGTCTCGCGCAGGGCGTCCACCAGCCGCCGGACCTGGGCGGGACTGTCAACATTGCGCTTGAAGAGGATGAAGCCCCACGGCTTCACATCGGCGAAGAAGGCCGCCTCCTCCGCGGTCAGCTCCAGGCCCGCGCAGCCGAAAATGCAGGCGCGGAGGCTCACCGGACGAAACAGCTGCGGCCGGCCGCCTTCAGGCGGTCGCAGAAGGCGGTGGCCTCCCCGCGGGAAGAGAAGCCGGTGACATAGCCGCGATAGAGGGTCTTGCCGTCGCTCTGGACCGGCTCCACCCGCTTGCCCTTGCCGGCGGCGGAGTCCGGCAGGGCCCGCATGGCGTCGCTCCAGCCGGCGTCGGCCAGGGCTTCGGACGAGAAGGCGCCGACCTGAACCATGGCCCCGCCCGAGGCCACGGCCGCAGGGGCCGGAGCGGGCTTGGGCGCCGGGGTCGCGGGCTCCGGCGCCTTGGCGGCCGGCTTCGGCGTCGGTTGGGGCGTCGGTTGGGGCGCCGGCTGGGCTGGGGGGGTCGGCTGGCTGGTCACCGGCGCCGAGGGGCGCAGGTCCGGCGCGGGCCGCGCCTGCGGCTCCTCCGGCGGGGGCACGAAGTTGGGCTCGGCCGGGGTCGGCGCGCCGTCTTCCGACCGATAGATCTGCAAGCCGGTGGCCGGATCGATCGGCTGGTCCTCCGGCGAGGGGGCGGTCTTCATCTCGCCGACGGGGGTTCCCACGGTCTGCGGCGGTTCCCCGGCCTCGCGGGCGCCGGAGCGGTAGATCAGCACGACGGCGATCACCAGCACCACCAGGACGACGGCGCTGATCAGCAGCATCATGGGCGCCGGGCGCGATCCGCGCACGGGCTGGCGCGCATCGAACGACAGCGGCGCATCGGTGGGGGGCGTATAGGCGCCGCGATCATGGTCGGACATCGCGAAGGCTCCGCGGGGAAAACAGGTGTCGAGGACCAGCCTGACGAATCAGGCCGCATCTGGCGGCAAGTCTATCGGAGGCGCGCGGCCGATGGGCCAGTTCTGCGCGCTAATTCCAGACGTCGAGGTGGAAAAGTCGGCGATGCTCTTCGATGGCGTAACGGTCGGTCATCCCGGCGATGTAGTCGCACACCACCCGCGCCCGGCCGGCCTCGTCGCGGTCCTTGGACCGGGCGAACCATTCGGTGGGCAGCACGTCCGGCTCCTGCATGAAGAGGCTGAACATCTCGGCCAGAATGCGGCGGGCCTGGCTGCGGGTGCGGTTGACCCGCCAGTGGCGATACATCCGCTCCATCAGAAAGGCTCGCAGCTGCGACAGGTCCTCCACCATGTCCGGCGAAAAGGCCACCAGGGCGCCGCCCATCATCCGCACATCCTCCGGCGAGGCCAGGCCATGGCGCTCGGCCCGGCGGCGGGTCTCGGCCAGGACGTCGCCGACCATGGCCCCGATCATCCGCCGCACGGCCTCCAGGCGGGTGATGCCGGGGTCCAGGTCGGGATAGTCGACGAAGACCTGATGCAGGATCGGCCCGATCAGGGGCACGTCCAGCAGCTCCTTCAGGTGGAACAGGCCCGCCTGCACCCCGTCGTCCACATCGTGGTTGTTGTAGGCGATGTCGTCGGCCAGCGCCGCCACCTGGGCCTCGGCCGAGGCCCAGGTCGAGAGGCGCAGATCGTACTGGCCGTCGAAGTCCGCGATGGCGCTCCAGGAGGGACGATCCAGCTTGGAGGCCACCGGGCCGTTGTGCTTGATCACCCCTTCCAGGGTCTCCCAGGTCAGGTTCAGGCCCTCGAACAGCGGATAGCGCCGCTCCAGCTTGGTCACCACACGGAAGGTCTGGACGTTGTGGTCGAAGCCCCCATAGGCCTGGGTGAGCACCTGCAGCTCGTCCTCGCCCGCGTGGCCAAAGGGCGGATGGCCCAGGTCGTGGGCCAGGGCGATGGTCTCGGCCAGGTCCGCGTCCAGCCCCAGGGCGGCGGCCAGGGACCGGGCGATCTGGGCGACTTCGAGGGAGTGGGTCAGGCGGGTGCGGAAGTGGTCGCCCTCATGGGCCACGAAGACCTGGGTCTTCTCCTTCAGCCGCCGGAAGGCGGTGCAGTGGATGATGCGGTCGCGGTCCCGGGCGAAGGGCGTGCGGGTGGCGCTTTCGGCCTCCTCGAACTTGCGGCCCCGAGAGGCGGCGGGGTCCTCGGCATAGGCGACACGGTAGGGTAAGGAAGCGGCCATCAATGCCTTCTTTGGACGGGCCTCTTGGTCGAAGCCACTGGAGCCCTCATATAGGTCAAGTCACGTGTTGAATTAACAGGTCATGACCACAGTCGATCTCACCCTCTCCGCCGCGGCCGCCGAACGGCTCAAGGCGATCAGCCAGACCGAAGGCAAGCCGATCATGCTGCGCGTCGCGGTCGAGGGCGGCGGCTGCTCTGGTTTCCAATATCAGCTCGACCTGGTGGACGCCGCCGAGCCGGACGATCTGCGCATCGAACGCGATGGCGCCGCGGCCCTGGTCGACGAGATGTCGCTGATCATGCTCAAGGGCTCGGAGATCGACTTCGTCGACGAACTGGTGGGCGCGGAGTTCAAGATCCGCAACCCCAACGCCAAGTCCAGCTGCGGCTGCGGCGTCAGCTTCTCGATCTGAAATCCGCCGCCAATTCCGTTGAGCCGGAGCGGTCGCGCCTTTAGCTTCGCGCTTCGCCCGACCTCTGGAGACCGCGATGCGCCTGGCCACCTGGAACGTGAACTCCGTCAATGCGCGGATCGAGACGGTGGTCCGCTGGTTCGAAGAGGCCCAGCCCGACGTCGCCTGCCTGCAGGAGATCAAGTGCGTCGACGAGAAGTTCCCCGCCGAAGCCTTTGAACGCCTTGGCTATAATGTCGAGGTCCTCGGCCAGAAGACCTATAATGGCGTCGCCCTCCTCTCCAAGACCCCGCTGGAGGACGTGCGGCGCGGCCTGCCCGGCGACGAGAGCGATGAGCAGGCGCGCTATATCGAGGCCGTTGTGTCCGGCCCCAGGCCCGTGCGTGTGGCCTCGATCTATCTGCCCAACGGCAATCCGGTGACCACGGAGAAGTACGACTACAAGCTCGACTGGATGGGCCGGCTGCACCGTCACGCCCAGGATCTGCTGGCCCTGGAGGAGCCCCTGGCCCTGATGGGCGACTACAATGTCATCCCCGAGCCCCGCGACGCCGAGCACCCGGAGCGGTGGACCGACGACGCCCTCTTCCAGCCCCGCACCCGGGAAGCCTTCCGGGCGATGAAGTGGCTAGGCCTGGCCGACGCCTATCTGCAGGCCGACGGGGCGCCCGGCGCCTACACCTTCTGGGACTATCAGGCCGGCGCCTGGCAGCGGAATCACGGCATCCGCATCGACCATGCCCTGCTCTCGCCCCAGGCCGCCGACCTGCTTCGGGCCTGCGACATCCATCGCGACGTGCGGGGTTGGGAAAAGCCGTCGGACCACGTGCCCCTGGTCATCGAGCTCGACCTCTAAGCGGCTTCTCGGCTGCGGCGAACGGGGTTAGATTTTTCCCATGGACGAGACGGCGCGCCTCCTTCTGTGGCTGGCCCTGGCGGGCACGGCGGTGACCTTCGCCGGCAGCGCCGCCATATGGTTCATGGACGAGGAGCGGCGCATTCGCCGGGCCTTTCGTCACGTCCTCAAACTTCCCGCCGACGCGGTGATCGTCGCCAATGGTCGAGGCGTCGGCTTCAACTTCGCCCGCAACCTCGCCGCCGTGGCCTGGGACCAGGGCGCCTGGTGCCTGGTCTATCGAATCGATGAGCTGGTCGGCGCGGAGCTGATCGTCGATGGCGAGGTTCGCGCCCGCGCCTATCGCGGCGAGGCCCGTCGCGCCCTGGAGCGGACGACGCCGGGCGGCGGCCAGATCACCCTGAGACTGGTCTTTGACGACGCCCGCTATCCCGATTTCGAAATCGCCATGTGGTCGCCGGGTGATGAGGCCCGCCGCAAGGCGCCATCGCCGGCCGAAGCCATCCAGGAGGCCAACCGCTGGATCGCCCGGGTCGAGGCCATCCTGCGTCGGGCCGCCCCGCCCCGGCCCCCCGCCCCGCCGCCCCAGGTTCAAACCCAGCCCCAACGGGTCGCGCCAGCCCCCCAAGACGCACCGCCCTGGGACGAAGAGGCCGAGCCGTCCCCGCGCCCGGCTGCGGCCGCGCGGCGCGAGCCGCCGCGGGAGCCCCGCACCCGCGACCTGTTTGAGGGCGACGAGGACGAAGCCTTTACTTGACGCTGTAAATCCATCGGCGGATGCTCAGCGCCGAATTTGAGAGCGCCAGATGATCCAGCTGACCGCCGCCGCCGCCTTCTTCGTCATGATCCATCTGCTGATCTCCGGAACCAGCGTCCGTGACGGCGTCGTCCGCAGGATCGGCGAAGGCCCCTATATGGGCCTGTTCTCGCTGCTCTCCATCGCCGGCCTGACCTGGATGATCCTCGCCTATGGCCAGGCCCGCGGCGAGGTCTGGAACACCGTCTACTGGGGGGTCGGGCCGGCCACGCGCCACACTCAGATCCTGCTGCAGCTTATCGCCGTCGTCTTCATCGTCATCGGCCTGACCACGCCCAATCCCACCAGCGTCAAGCAGGAGGGCGTCCTGGACCGGGATGACGCGGTGAAAGGCATGCTGCGGATCACCCGGCACCCCTTCCTCTGGGGGGTCGCCATCTGGGCGAGCGGTCATCTGATCGTCAACGGCGACCGCGCCAGCATGACCCTGTTCGGCACCCTGCTGGTGCTGGCCCTGGCCGGCACCACCAGCATCGACTCCAAGCGTCGCCGGGCCCTGGGACCCAAGTGGGACGCCTTCGCCCAACAGACCTCGAACATTCCCTTCGCCGCCATCCTGGCCCAGCGCCAGTCCCTGAACCTGGGCGAGATCGGCCTGTGGCGGCCCCTGGCGGCGCTGGCCGTCTACGCCGGCTTGCTGCTCGGCCACCCCTATCTGTTCGGAGTCGCCGCCCTGCCTTGAGGCGATTGGTCCGCCAGGGCGAAGGCCAGAGCCGCATTCACATGGGCCAGGGCCGAATCCACCACTGGCAGACCCACCGCATCGGCCTCCAGCAGCAGGCCAAGTTCCGTGCAACCGAAGATCACGCTGTCGGCGCCCTCGGCCCGGCCACGCTCGATGATCGCCATAACCGCGGTGCGGGAGCCGACATCGATCACCCCCTGGCACAGCTCGTCATAGATGATGGCGTGCAGCCGCTCCCGCGCCCCCTCGCCCGGGATCATGGGCTCGAGGCCGTAGTGCTCCAGGCGGTCGCGGTAGAAGGTCTCCTCCATGGTGAAGCGGGTGGCCAGCAGCAGGGGGCGCTTCACCTCAAGGGCTGTCAGAGCCTGGGCCGTGGCGTCGCCGATATGGATGAGGGGCACGGAGATGGCCGCGGCGACCTCGTCGGCCTCCAGATGCATGGTGTTGGCGCAGATCAGCACCGCCTCGGCGCCCGCCCGCTCCAGCACATGGGCGGCCTGGGCCAGCTGCGCGCCGGCCCTGGCCCAGTCGCCGGCCGCCTGCAGCTGGGCGATCGGGGCGAAATCCACCGACCACAGCAGCAGCTCGGCCGAGTGCAGGCCGCCGAGGCGCGCGCGAACCCCCTGGTTGAGCAGCTGATAATAGGTGGTCGTGCTTTCGGCGCTCATGCCGCCGATCAGGCCCAGACGCCGCATACTCACGAAAAGCCCCTCAAGCCCAGCCTGGCGAAGGCCCCTCCCTAGCCCCTCGCAAGGGGAGTCGCCAAGGGCGAGCGCCTCGCCCCGTCAGGCCCGGCCGAGGGTTTGCAGCGCCTGGACAAGCCGTTCGACCTCGGCCTGACGGGTGAACAGGCTGACCGTCGCCCGCACGCAGGAGCCGCTGGCCAGGCCGTGCCGGGCGACAGTGAAGACGCCGAAACGCTCCAGCAGGAGCCTGGCCAGCTCATTGTTCTGGGCCGGCGTCGTCTGTCCCCGCAGGCGGAAAGCGCCCAGGGCCGAGCCCAGCCGGTCATCCTCCGGCGTCAGGACCTGCAAGCCCTGAACACCGCGCAGGGGCTCGGTCCAGAGGCGACGCAGATGGGTCAGCCGCGCGGCCTTGGCCGGCGCGCCAATGGCCTCATGGAAGTCGAGCGCATCCTCCATGGCCAGATAGGCGGCCATGTTCGAGGTGCCGGTGTGGACCCGCAGGCGGACGTCTTCGGGATGGTGATCGTCGATCCCCATGAAGGGGTCGATGTCGGGGATGCGGGGCTTGGCGATGTAGAGCACGCCCACGCCGATGGGCGCGCCGATCCACTTGTGGCCGTTCAGGCCGACGAAATCGGCGCCTAGTTCCGGCAGTTTCGTCGCCACCTGCCCCCAGGCATGGGCGGAATCCAGGATCACATCGACCCCGCGCGCCCGCGCCAGGGCGGTGATCTGCGCCACCGGCAGTTGCAGGCCGTTGCGATGGCTGACCTGGGTCAGCAGCATCAGCCGCAGCTTGGGGTTGGCGTCCAGGGCCGCGGCATAGGCGTCGATCAGGCCCTGGCGGGTGGCGGGTTCGGGCAGGTTGATGCGAACCAGCTCGGCGCCCCGGCGATCCCGCAGCCAGGCCATGGCGCTCTGCATGGAGTCATAGTCGAGGTCGGCGATCAGCACCTGGTCGCCGGGCTTCAGCCGGTTGTAGCCGCCGATCAGGGCCTGCAGGGCCTCGGTGGCGCCGCGGGTGAAGGCGATCTCCTCCGGCTCCACCCCCAGATTGGCGGCCACCCGGGCGCGGATCCTGGCCAGGTCGCCGCCATACTCCCGGCGCGAATAGTAGGAGTTGCGGCGATTGACCATCGCCTGGTGGCGCTCATAGGCCGCCAGGACCGGGCGGGCCATGATCCCCCAGTTGCCGTTCTCCAGCTGGATCACGTCGGAGGCGACGTCGTACTGGGCGGCGATCCCCGCCCAGTACGTCTCGTCGGCGGCCATGACGATCCCCCCCGCGGGGACGGGGCCGGCCAGGGCCTTTGAGCCTGCGCCCAGGGCGAGGCCCGCGGCGACCACGCCCCGGCGGGTGAGTTTCGTCATGGCCGGGCGCCCTTAGAAGCTGGTGTCGAGGCGCAGGTAGTACATCGCCCCATTGGTGTCGTAGGGCGAGTTCCGCGAGTAGACGAGCCCGCGGCTGGCCTGGAACACCGCCTCGTCGGGATAGGAGTCCAGCACGTTCTCGGCCCCGATCCGGATGGTGACGAACTCCGACGGGGCGTAGCTCAGCGCCAGGTCGAAGAAGGTCATCGCCCCGAAGTCCTGGAAGATGTCACCGGTGGCGTTGCCGGTGGAGTCCGTCCAGGAGCCGTAGTAGCGCATGCGCCCCAGGACCTCGAACGGCCCAACGCCATAGGTGGCCGAGGCGGTCGCATTGTGCTGCGGCCGGGACTCCTCGAACAGGCGCTGCTGGGTCGGATTGGCGGCGATGGAGCCGGCCGTGACCTCGGTCTGGTTGTAGTTATAGGCGCCCGTCAGGTTGAGCCGGCCCGGCCCCAGGTCGCGGTCATAGGCGCCCACCACATCGACGCCGCGGGTGCGGGTGTCGAAGTCGTTGGCGAACCAGCTGATGCGGGTGAAGGCCGAGGCGCCGGGTACGCCGGCCGCCACCAGCTGGGCGCGGATGGCCGGGGTCACGGTGACAGCGGCCGAAGACGAGAAGCGGTCGCTGACATCGATCTGATAGGCGTCGATGGAGCCGGAGAAACCCAGGTCGGTGCGCCAGGTCAGGCCCGCGGTGAGGGTCTCGGAGGTTTCCGGCTCCAGAGGCTCGGCGCCCAGGAACGCCGCCACCGGATTGGTCGGCGACAGGCGGCCCGAGGTGAAGAGCTGCAGGGTCACCGTGTCCAATCCTTGCGAGGTGCTGGTGGAGTTCAGCTGGCCCGGCGTGGGGGCGCGGAAGCCGCTCGACCAGGCGCCGCGCAGCGCCAGATTGTCGGTCAGGGCGTAGCGGCTGGCGATCTTGCCGTTCACCGTGTCGCCGAACTCCGAGAAGTCCTCATAGCGGAGCGCGCCGCCCAGGCTCCAGGCTTCCGTCAGCTGGGCCTCGACATCCACATAGGCGGCGTAGCTTTCCTGCTCCCATTCGCCCGCCTGGATGTCGCTGAAGCCCGGGAAGCCGTTGGAGGCCGGCGCCAGGCCAAAGGCCGCGCCGGGGCCGACCGCATAGGACTCAGGGTCGCCCGGGCGGATCGCATAGATCTCAACGCGGCGCTCGGCGCCGAAGGCGAGGTTCAGCGGCGCGGCCAGGGCGCCGATATCCATGCGGTAGACCGCATCGGCGTTCAGGTTGAACTCCGACTGCACCAGCCGGCCCAGATCGAAATCGGTCGGGCTGTTG
This sequence comes from Phenylobacterium sp., assembly GCF_030646615.1. Taxonomy (GTDB): domain Bacteria; phylum Pseudomonadota; class Alphaproteobacteria; order Caulobacterales; family Caulobacteraceae; genus Phenylobacterium. Next base: position 27,500 of record NZ_JAUSLG010000018.1, read on the forward strand.
GGGCCGAGCGACGCGTTGACGGTGTTGTTGAGGGAGAAGGCCGTGTCGTTGCGCCCATAGGCGGCGCTCAGATCCCAGGTGAAGTCCCCCGTCACGTCCCGGAAGCCGGCCAGGGTCTGATAGTCCTGGGACTCGACGCCCTCGATGGGGGTGAAGCCGGCGGGATAGATGCTGCGAAGGTCAAAGCCCGGGAAGGCCGCAGTGACGCCATAGATGCCGGGATTGGCCGCGGGGTTGCGCCAGTTGATGTCGTTGACGCCCTCGGTCTCGGTATAGGTGACAAAGCCATAGAACTCGCCGGCCGCGCCGGTGTCGACCACCGTATTGAGGCCGAGCGCACGGGTCTCCAGGTCGGGATTGCCCCAGCGTTGCACCGGGTCGGGGACCTCCAGAGTCGGGTTGGCCGCCTGGAAATCGATGGCGTCCTGCCGCTGGCGGGAGCGCGAGGTGGCCTCGGCGTCCGACCATTCGGCGGTCAGGTTGAAGTTGGCCGAACCGATCTCGACGCCGGCCTGCACGCCGGCGCGATAGGTCACGCCGTCGCCTTCGGCGAATTGCCCAGCCTGGGCGAAGCCGCGCACGCCCGGCTGGTCATTGAGGATGATGTTGATGACCCCGGCGATGGCGTCGGAGCCATATTGGGCCGAAGCGCCGTCCCGCAGCACCTCGATCCGCTTCACCGCATAGGAGGGGATCTGGGCCAGGTCAGCCCCTTGCGCGCCCCGCGATCCCAGGAAGGCCGAGCGGTGGAAACGCTTTCCGTTCACCAGGACCAGGGTCTGGTCAGGCGACAGGCTGCGCAGGGTGGCGGGACGCACGAACTGCAGACCATCGGAGGTCGGCAGGCGCTGCACGATGAAGGAGGGAATCTGCTGCGCCAGGTTCTCGCCGAGCTGGGCGGTGGCCGAGGCCTGGATCATCTCTTCAGACAGGACATCGACGGGGGCGAGGGTCTCGAACTGGGTTCGACCCAGCTCCCGTGTCCCGGTGACGATGACTTCATCCACCGTGGAGGCGTCGTCCGCGGCGGCCTGCCCCGTCAGGGGGCCCATGGCCAGAGTGAAAGCCGCCGTCGCCAAAAGACCGCGCTTGAGACCGTTCCGATACATCTTCTATCCCCGATTCGTGGTCGAGCTCTCTCGACCGGGCCGCTCTGAACCGGGGGGATGACAAGCCCGCGACGGGGCGATGAAGTTTTGGGGAGTCGGGGTAACGGGGACAGGCGAACCTGTCCCCGACGTGTCTAGAGGGCGGCTTCGACGGCGCCGACAACCTCTGGATCCATGGGTTCGGTGCGCGGACCGAAGGCGCGGATCAGCCGGCCATCCTTGCCCACCAGAATCTTGTGGAAGTTCCAGGCCGGGTCGGCGGATTCGCCGAGTTCGGCCTTGGCCCATTGATAGAAGGGATGGGCCGTTTCGCCCTTCACGTCGGTCTTGGCCGTCAGGGGGAAGTCGACGCCGAAGGTGGTCGCGCAAAACTCCGCGATCTCGGACTCAGTCCCGGGCTCCTGTCCGGCGAACTGGTTGGAGGGGACCCCGAGCACCACCAGACCCTTGTCGCGATAGTCGCCATAGAGCTTTTCAAGCCCCTCATACTGCGGCGTCAGTCCGCACTTCGAGGCGGTGTTGACCACCAGGACGACCTTGTCCTTGAAGGTGGTCAGCGGCAGCTCGCCCCCGTCGATGGCTTGGAAGGCGAAGTCATAGGCGTCGGCCATGGGGCGCTCCTGATGGACAGGACCCCAGCCTAGGCGAGGTCGGCGGTCATCGAAAGCTCAGGCCTGCAGGAAGACCGACGGGATCAACAGAAAGCCGATGATCACCAGGATCAGGGCGGGCCACCGCCAGACCCCCATGCCGGCCCAGCTCACCGCCAGGGCCGGTCCCCAGCGCCGCTCCCGCCGTTCGGCCCGGATCAGGCGCAGGGCGTAGATGGCCACCCCTGACACCGACAGTCCGGTGAGCGCCAGGCCGAAAAGGAACCAGATGATCCTGGTGGTCAGCCCGCCCCAGGTTCCGAAGTGCAGCGGGTCAGCCGCTTCCGACAGTCGCTGGTGCAGGTTCAGATCCCGCGCGTCGGTGGTCAGGAGAACCTCGCCGGTGTCGGCCTCGGCCCACACGGCGTTGGCCCTGGCGCGCACCAGGATCGCCTTGTCCTGCCCCTGCAGGACGAAAGCGCCGGACTTGGCGGTGGGAAACAGGATCCGTTCGATCCTCAGTTCGGGATTGGCGATCTGTGCGGCGGTCAGGGTTTGCGGCAGGCGCCTGGCCAGTCCGGCCATGTCCTGGCCGCTCGCCTCGACCTCGGCCGAGGGCAGGTTCGGCGCGCGGAACGCCGTCTGTTCCGCCAGATACCAGAGCGCAGTGAGGATCATCAGCACGACGAACCACAGGCTCCACAGGCCCGCCAGCCGATGAAAGTCGCCCAGGGCGGTGCGCAGATCATTGAGCCGGATGGGCTTCAGAAAGCCCCGCCACCACTTCTTGTAGACGACAAAGGACGTGACGAGGCTGATCGCCAGCAGGAAGGACAAGGACGATACGATCGGCACGCCGATGGCCACCGGCATCATCAGATGCCGATGCATGTTGCGCAGGATGCGCTGGGCGCTGACCCAATGACCTTCGCCCTGAAACGCCCCTGTCGTCGGGTGGGCGTAGACGAAGGAGAGGCCCCCGTCGGGGGCCTCCAGGATCGCGGTGGCGGCGAACCACGGATCTGTCGGGCCTTCCAGGCTGATGACCCGCCCCTCTCCCGCCTGCGCCGCCGCCGTGCGCGCCACCGCAGCCCAGTTGACCTCAGTCGAGACGGTGGCCGGATCGACCCGCATGGCGGGACGCAGCAGCCAGTCGATTTCGGAGCTCAGGGTCGCCAGGGTTCCGGTGAGCAGGATGAAGCTCAGCAGGATGGAGAACTTCAGCCCGGCCCACTGGTGGACCTCCCACCAGACCCTGGAGACCTTTTTCCGGGGGCGCGGCCTCGCGAGAGGCCTGCCTTCGTCGACGGCTACCACGCCCGGGACAGCTCGAGGAAGACCGACCGCGGGGCGCCGGGGAAGTGGCCGGTGCGGTCCGTGAAGCCCGACGCCGCATAGACCTCGTCGGTCAGGTTGTCAATCCGCAGCAGGGTCCGCCAGGGGCCGCGCGTATAGATGATCGAGGCGTCGAAGACGAGATAGGGCCGCACCTTCTGGTCCGAGAGCGAGCGCCGCACGTCCACATAGTCGCCGCCCAGGGCGACGGCGAGACCGAGGTCCGGGAACTGGTAGCGAGTCCAGAAGCCGACCGTGTGCTCCGGGGCGTTGGCGAAGCGGTCGCCAACGCTGTTGGTCACGGCGGTGCGCCCGTTGTCGGCCGTGATGCGGGTGTCGTTATAGGCATAGGAGGTCGTCACGACCCAGTTGGGCGTGACATCGGCGGCGACATCGATCTCGAGGCCCTTGCTGGTGATCTCGCCGAAGGCCACGAGGTCGTTCACCCCGTCACCCCCGACATCGCCCCGGGGGTCGGCCTGCAGGATGTTGGTCCTGGTGATGTGATAGACCGCCGCGCCGCCTTGCACGCGGCCGCCCATGAGCTCCGTCTTCAGGCCCCCCTCGAACATCTCGCCCTCGGTGGGGTCGAAGGGGCCGCCGGCCAACGGCGTCTGGTTGGCGGAGCCCTGTGGCTCGAAACTCTGCGCCCATTGGCCATAGACCGAGACGTCAGGCCGGACCCGATAGACCAGGCCCGTACGCCAGGTCAGGGCCTCATCCTCGAAGCCCGCGGCGCCGGAGACATCTTCGAAGCTGTCATAGCGGGCGCCCACTGTCCCGATGAGGTTTCCGACCGTCGCCTCATAGAGCAGGTAGCCCCCTGCCCGATCTGACTCGGTCAGCGAGACGGTGTAGGCCGGCAGCGCGTAATTGCTGACCGGCGTAACGTCATAGACGGGATTGAACAGGCTGAGCGGCGTCGGGGCGGTGGCGCTCGTCACAAAGGTCCCATTGACGCCGCGGCTCTGGAACTCAAGGTCGTTGGTGAACCAGTCGGCGCCGGCCAGCAGGCGGCTCTCCACCCCCGCCAGATCGAAGGTCCAGATCAGATTGGCGCCCGCCGACCAGTTGGACTGGTCCCGGACCTGATCTCGGTACTGCCGTCGCGACGTATCGAGCACCCCGTCGCCGTCGGTGTCGGCCAGGCCAAAGGGCTCATGGTATTTCTGGGTCTCCAGGCCCTCGGTGTAGCGGAGCGCGGCGTTGAGGGTCAGGGAGTCGCTGACCTGCGCCGCCCAGCTGGCCTGCACGACGCTGGCCTCGAGCCGCAGGAAGTCGTCCGGCTCGTTGTGGTTCCAGCGACGGTCGGTGAGGAAGACGCCCAGATTGTCGGTCGGCACGCCCCGCAGACGGTTCCCCGGCAGGTTCTGATCATAATAGGTGGCCTGCAGATTCAACTCACCCACCGGCAGGTCGAACTTCAACCCCCCATCCAGGATCAGGATTTCGGAGCGCGCGTTCACCCGCGGCGTATTCTGTTCCTCATAGAAGGCGCCCAGGCGCCCGGCGACGCCCTCCGCCGGCAAGGCGCCGTTAATCTCGGCCGACGCCCCGTAACGGGCCTCGGTCCCGACCACCGCGGACACCTTGGCCGAGAAGGGATCCTCGGCCTTCTTGGTCACATAGTTGAACAGCCCGCCCGGAGCGCCGGGGCCGTAGAGCATGCCGGCGGGGCCCTTCAGGAACTCCACCCGCTCGACATTGAACAGTTGCGGCACCGAAAAGCCGGCATAGGGGTCGCCGCGAAGGCCGTCGAAGAAGATCTCCTCCTGGCGAAAGCCGCGGGCGGTGACGCCGGCATAGGAAAAGAAGCTGACCCCGGAAATGCTGCGGTATAGGTCCTGGGCGTCGCGGGCGCCCTGGTCGGCGATGAGTTCGGCGTTGATGACCTGGACCGCCTGGCTGGACTCAAGCGGCGGCGTGGGCAGGCGACCGACCTGCGCCTCCTGGCTCCGGTAGAGCTGCTGGGCGCGCCCCGTCACCACAACCTCGCTCACCTCGGCGTCCTGCGCCTGAACGCCGGAAGCCAGAGCGGTCAGGGCCGCCGAAATCATCAGAGTGCGCCGCATAATATCCCCCGGGACGGCCACAATATGCGACCGCTTCGCAGTCGCATTGCTGCCTCAGTGATCAGGGGGCTGGCAAGTCAATTGTTGCGATTGCGTCGCATCTCGACGCCATCAGGGATCAGGCCGGCGAAAGCCCCTGCTCGACGGCCAGGGCCAGATCCAGAGCGCGGATCGCCTCATCGGCGGTCACTACGGGGCGCGGCGCCTCGCCGCGGACGGCGGCGAGGAAGGCCTCGATGCTGGCGCCCAGGGTGTCCTTGGCGGCCGGGGTCTCGGCGAAGTCCGGGTTCAGGGGGAAGCCGGTGGTGTTGCGGAATTCCCGGGTCAGGAAGTCGATCTCCAACTCCCCGGTGGGATAGACCAGCTTCATCGTCCGCCTGCGGGCCTCGGCCGCCCGGGAGACGTCGAAGATCGCCGTGAAGCCATCGTCGAAGGTGACCTCGCTGCGGGCGACATCCCAGGACTCGCTGTGCAGGATCGCGCCCTCGCCCTCGGCGGTGACCGGCGCGGCCTTGGAAAGCGCCAGCGCCAGGTCCAGGTCGTGGATCATCAGGTCCAGCACCACCGAGACGTCCAGGCTCCGCTCCGAGGGCGTGCCATGCCGCACGGCCTCCAGCCGCAGGGGCTGGGCGGGGATGTCGAACAGGCCCATCACCTGGAACAGGACCCGCTCCTGATGGCCGCAGGCGACAACCAGGTTGCGGCGGGCGGCCTCGGCGGCCAGGGCCTCGGCCTGGGCGACGTCTATGCCGATGGGCTTTTCCACATAGACGGACTTGCCGGCCTTGACCGCGGCCAGGGCCTGTTCGGTGTGCCAGGGCGCCGGCGAGGCCACCGTCACCACATCGACAGCGTCCAGAAAGGCGTCGAGATCGGTGAAGGCCCGGCCGCCCAGGGGCATGGCCAGGGCCGCCGCCCGCTCCGGATGGGGGTCGAGCACAGCGGCCAGGGCGACGCCGGGCAGGCGGGCATACTGCCGGGCGTGATAGGTCCCGAAAACGCCGGCGCCGATGACGCCGCCTCGCAGGGTCTCGCTCATATCAACTCCGGCCTTTGCATAGCCGGCCGCCTACCATGATCCGCAAGGCGGACGCTACAGCCCGGACGGCCCGCGCCGTCGCTCCAGACCTTAGCGGGCGCTGAGCTCGGTCAGCACCGGCATGGGCTCGGCGTCCTGATACTTGAACGCCACCCGCGAGCCGGGCTCCAGGGGCGCTTCGGCCAGGACGGTGGCGTAGGCGCGGAATTCGGTTCGACCGGCCGCCAGGCCGCCCTCGACCGCCTCATGATCGATCGCCGCCGTCCGGCCTTCCAGGGAGGACAGCACGCCGACCCCGCTCAGTTCCGGCCCCGTCGGGACGGCCTCGACCTCGGCGCCCGGGGCGGCGGCGGTGTTGGCGGTGTCGGACGACTGGCCGCAGGCGGCCAGGGCCAGGGTGGCGGCCAGGGCGGCGAACAGGACTGCTCTCATCGGGGAATCTCCGGAACCGAACGAAGGCGCACCATAGCCATCTTGTGTGTCTTGTGAACGACCGCGCCATTGGCCGGTCCCGGCGGAAGGTCTACAAGCAGGCAAGTCCCCCTCCCCATCCGTCGGAGCCATGCCGTGTCGCGCCTCTTCAGCGCCTACCTCATTGTCGACTGGAGCGCGGCGGCCAAGCCGGGCACGGGGACCGATTCCGTCTGGATCGGCGTGCTCAAGCGCGACGTGCGCTTCCGCATGTCGTTCGAGTCCCACAATCCGTCCACCCGCGGCGAGGCCGAGAAGCTGCTGGGGACGATCCTTGATGATCTGAAGAAGCGGGGCGAGCGCGCCCTGGTCGGCTTCGACTTTCCCTTGGGATTCCCCCGGGGGTTTGCGGCCGGCCTGAACCTGGCCGGCGATCCGCCTTGGCCGGCGGTCTGGACCCAGATCGACAAGATGGTCAAGGACAAGGCCGACAATACCAACAACCGCTTCGGCGTGGGCTCGGAGCTGAACCGGCGGCTGACCGGCGGCCCCTTCCCCTTCTGGGGCTGTCCGCCCAAGGACGCCCTGACCACCCTGCAGCCCAAGCGCACGCGGCCCCATGGTCCCGACGACCTGCCGGAGTTCCGCCATGCCGACGTGGCCGCCAAGGGCGCCGCCTCGATCTGGAAGCTCTATTACAACGGCTCGGTGGGCGGTCAGGCCCTGCTGGGCATTCCGGCGGTCAGGCGCCTGAAGGCGGCCCGCGGCGACGCGGTGCGCCTCTGGCCGTTCGAAACCGGCTTCAAGGCCCTGACCGCAGCCGACCTGGAAGGGGTCGAGGCGGTGGTGGCCGAGATCTATCCGTCCCTGCTGAACATCAAGGCCCCGCCCGGCGAGGTGAAGGACCTGGTGCAGGTGCGCGAGACGGCCGAGCATTTCGCCCGCCTGGACGAAGCCGGCAAGCTCGCCGAGCTGTTCGCCGCTCCGCCCGGGGTGGACGAGGCCGTGCTGGCTGACGCCGAGCGCGAAGAAGGCTGGATCCTCGGCGTCGGCCGCTGATCGCCTAGAGCGGCCGGAGTGACAACCGCCAGAACCGCCACCCCAGCAGGCCGGCTGAAATCAGGCTGGCGATGATTACGGCCCAGACGAGGCCGGTCACGCCCATGCCCATGGGCAGGGCCAGCCACCAGGCCAGCGGCATCATGATCAGGATATAGCTGGTCAGATGGGTGAAGGTGGGTAGCCAGACGTCCCCGCGCGCCCGTAGCGCCTGGGCGATCACCACCTGCAGGCCGTCGGCCAGCAGGAAAAGGCAGGATAGCGCCAGGGCCGCAGCGGCCACCGCGATCACCTGCGGATCGGTGGTGTAGGCCGCGGCGATCCAGGGCGCCGCCGGCCAGATCACGAGGGACACGACAACCCCGAAGACGGCGGTGACGCCAAAGCCGATCAGACCCGCGCGGACGACCCCGTCCCGCTCCCGGGCGCCATAGGCGCTGCTGACCAATACCGCCGTGGCGGCGGCCAGGCCGAGGGGAGCCATGAAGACCAGGGACACCACGTTCAGCACCACGGTCCAGGCGGCCAGGGCCAGCACGCCGATCCAGCCGGCCACGACGTTCAGCGAGGCGAAGGCCGCCACCTCGAAGAAGTTCGACGCGCCGGCGCCATAGCCGATCTTGCGCTGTTCGGCCTCGGCCAGGGGATCGCGGGCCGGCTTGGCGAACACGCCCAGGGCGCGGGCGTCACGCATCAGGGCGATATAGGCCAGCAGACCGATCATCAGGAAGGCGCGCGCCCCGAAGGTCGCCCAGGCCGCGCCCGTGGCGCCCAGGGCCGGCAATCCGAAGGCGCCGGGCACCAGCAGCAGCAGGAAGACCAGGTTGACGGCGTTGGCCGCCCACATCAGCAGCATGGCCGGAACCGGCCGCGACAGCCCCTCCAGCCAGAAGCTGGCGGCGCACGAGATCACATAGGTCGGCAGGGACAGGGCGAAGACGATCACCGGCCAGGCCGCGCCGGAGGCAAGAGTCTCGCTCAGCCCAATATTCGCCAGGCCCAAGGGGCCTAGTCCCGCAAGCGTGACCATGCTGGCCAGGCCAATCCACAGCCCATAGACGAGGCCGCGGCGCAGGACCGCGCCGCTTTCGTTGGGGCGCCCCTCCCCCACGGCGCGGGCGGTCATCACCTGGACGCCGGTGAGCAGGCCGATGGCCATGGTGAGAACGACCGAGGTCGGCGCCCAGGCCATGGCGTGGAAACCCAGATGCTCGGCGGAGTACCGACCGACCACGATGGCGTCCATCAGGCCCATGGTCATGATGCCCAGGCGGGCAAGCACCACCGGCCCCGACAGCTTCAGGAGCTGGGCGAGGTCGAGACGCACGGGGCTGAGGCGCGCCGCCACGGCGGGCGCAGGAGGGGCCGCAGGTCCGGCCATGGCTGTCACCAGATGTCAAAGAGGCGCGGAAGGTGGGCGTCGCGCCAGCCCCTGGCAAGGCCGGCGCGACCGCCGCCCGAAATACCGCTCAGGGGGTTGCCCCGGGGCCACAGCCCCGGAACGTCTCAGACCGCCGCGCGGCGGGCCATGTCCACCCGGTCTTCCTTGAGCTTTTCGGCCACCAGGAAGGCCAGTTCCAGAGCCTGCTCACCATTGAGGCGGGGATCGCAATGGGTGTGGTAGCGGTCGGCCAGGTCGCCCTCGGTCAGGGCTCGGGCCCCGCCCAGGCACTCGGTGACATTCTGGCCGGTCATCTCCAGGTGGACGCCGCCGGGGTGCACGCCCTCGGCCTTGGCGACCTCGACGAAGGACTTCACCTCCGACAGGATGCGGTCGAAGGGGCGCGTCTTGTAGCCATTGGCCGCGGTCAGCGTATTGCCGTGCATGGGATCGATGGCCCAGACCACATTGCGGCCGCCGGCCTTGGTGGCCTGCATCAGGCGCGGCAGGCGACCCTCGATCTTGTCGTGGCCGAACCGCCCATAGAGAGTCAGGCGGCCCGCCTCATTGGACGGGCTCAGCGCATCGATCAGCCGCAGCAGTTCGTCCGGCTCTACGGTCGGGCCGACCTTGACGCCGATGGGGTTCTTCACCCCGCGGCAGAACTCCACATGGGCGCCGTCCAGCTGGCGGGTCCGCTCGCCGATCCACAGCAGGTGGGCCGAGGTGTCGTACCAGTCGCCAGACGTGGAATCGACGCGGGTCATGGCCTCCTCGAAGCCCAGCAGCAGGGCCTCGTGGCAGGTGAAGAACTCCACCCGGTGCAGGTCGGGATGGCTGTCGGGCGTCACGCCGATGGCGGCCATGAAGGTCAGGGCTTCGCTGATCTTTTCCGACAGCTCACGATAGCGGGCGCCCTGCGGGCTGTCATTGACGAAGCCCAGGGTCCAGCGATGGATGTTGTAGAGATCGGCATAGCCGCCGCCGGCGAAGGCCCGCAGCAGGTTCAGGGTCGAGGAGGACTGGGCGTAGGCCTTCAGCAGGCGCTCCGGATCGGGCGCGCGCGCCTCGGGCGTGAACTCCATGCCGTTGATGTTGTCGCCGCGGTACGAGGGCAGCTCCACATCGCCGATCTTCTCCACCGGCGAGGAGCGCGGCTTGGCGAACTGGCCAGCCATCCGGCCCACCTTCACCACCGGCTTGCCGCCGGCGAAGGTCAGCACCACCGCCATCTGCAGGATCAGGCGGAAGGTGTCGCGGATATTGTCGGCGTGGAATTCCTTGAAGCTCTCGGCGCAGTCGCCCCCCTGCAGCAGGAAGGCGCGGCCCTCGGCCACATCGCCCAGCAGGGATTTCAGCCGCCGCGCCTCACCGGCGAACACCAGCGGCGGCATGCCGCGCAAGGTCTGCTCGACCTGTGTCACCGCCGCGGCGTCCGGATAGTCCTCCGGAATATGCTTGGCGGGCTTTGCGCGCCAGGAGGACGGCTTCCAGGTCTCGCTCATCGGTCTGCAACTCCGCATCGCCACAGTGGCGAGGCAAGGCGGGCCAGGGTCCCGCAAGGAATGAAAGACGCGCCTTCTACTCCGATATGGGGTGCGAGGTCGATGCTCTGCGCGCAGCCTGCGCCGTCGCGGCCTTCGCCGCCCGCACCGGCAGCCGCTGGGCGCCCGCGCAGGCGACCACGGCCAGGGCGCCCAGGGCCAGCCACCACTCCTGCCACACGCCGAAGCTGACGGCGGCGAAGGTCAGATAACTGACCGCAGCGGCCGCGCCGGCCGCTGCGCCGAGGTCGCCCTGCGGTCGTTCAAGCCGGTGGAAGATGGCGACCCAGAAGACGGTGGCGGCGGCGGCCCCGATCACCCCCAGCTCCAGCCAGATCTGCAGGGCGCCGTTATGGGGATGCAGGCGGATGCCGGGCCCGAACATGCGGCTGGCGTCCAGCCCCCACCCGCGCAGGGGCTTGTCGCCGATCCAGTCGACCGCATAGCTCCAATAGTCCATGCGCATGCTCCAGGAGAGGCTGACCATCTCGTGGATCTGGCCGTAGACGCCCTGGGCGCGGAGCCCCCAGACCACCAGGGGCGCGGTCAGGAAAAAGACCGCCGCAGCCACCGCCAGCCCCCGGGGGGCCCGCTTGGGCCAGCGGTAGACCGCGGCGCCCGCGGCGCTGGCGGCGGCCAGGGCGATGATCGGCGCATCGGCCGCCAGCCCCGCCGCGCCGGCCACGATCGCAGCGGCCATCAGCACGGCCAGTCGCCACCAGCCGAGCCGCACCGCCACCAGCGCGGCCGGCGCCCAGAGCACGGCCAGGACGAAGACGCCCTGGGCGACATTGCGGACGGCGAGGTCGGGGCGGATGGGGTCGCCGATCGCCTGACGGACCGCCTGATAGAGGGCTGCTCCCGTCACCGCCTCGACGATGATCAGGGTCGCCAGGGCCGAGATCGCCACCATCAGAATGACCATCGCCCGGCGCAGACCCTCGGGCGCAGCCCGGCGCACGGCGCTATAGGCCGCCCAATAGAGCAGCCCCTGGCAGACGAGCTTGACGGCGTTGGAGCTCCACAGGGGGTCAGGCCTGTAGGGGCTCCACAGGATCGACCCGCAGGCCCAGATCACCAGGACCAGCAGGGCCAGGGCCGCGGGGCGGTCGGCCTCGCTCACCTGGAAGGCTGGAAGGCACAGCAGGCCGACGATGCTGAGCAGGACGGCGAATCCCAGGGGGCCCAGCCAGCCCAGCAGGCCGGTCATCACCGCGGCGAAGGCCAGCACCCAGCCGCACCAACGGGCGAAGCCCGGTCCGCTGATCCAGCCAGGCGCCGTCACGCCACCGCGCCCAGATCCTGCGGCATGTATTTCTCGCGCATGGTCACCAGCTCTTCGGCCAGGGTGGGATGGACGGCGCAGGTGGAGTCCCACTGGGCCTTGGTGGCCCCCATCTTCAGGGCGATGGCGGCCATCTGGATAATTTCCGGCGCATCGGCGGCGACAACATGGCAGCCCAGGATCTTCTGGGTCTTCTCGTCCACCACCAGCTTGATCAGGGCGCGCTCGTCCCCGCCGGCGAAGGCGTGTTTCATGGCGCGGAAGCGCGAGAGATAGATGTCGACCTTGCCGTGGGCGTGCCGGGCCTCGGCCTCGGTCAGGCCCACCGAGCCTATCGCCGGCTGGGAGAAGACCGCCGAGGCGACCATCTCATGATCGAAGGTGGTCGGGTTGTCGTAGAACTCGGTCTGGGCGAAGGCCGCCCCTTCGCGGATCGCCACCGGGGTCAGGTTGATGCGGTCGGTGACGTCGCCCACCGCCCAGATGTTGTCCACATTGGTCCTGGAATAGTCATCGACGATCACCGCGCCGTCCTTCAGGGCGACCCCGGCGTTCTCCAGGCCGAGGCCTTCCACATAGGGCGCCCGGCCCAGGGCGAAGAGCACCTGATCGGACTCCAGCGTCGCGCCGCTGGACAGGCGGCTGACTAGCCCGGCCTCGGTCTTTTCGACGCCCTCGTGCTGGCAGCCCAGCAGGACGTCGATCCCCTTCTTCTCCAGCTCCTCGGCCAGATGGGCGCGCACATGGTCGTCAAAGCCGCGCAGGATGTTCGGCCCCCGATGCACCAGGGTCACATCCACGCCCAACCCTTTGAAGATGCAGGCGAATTCGACGGCGATATAACCCCCGCCGGCGATCACGATCCGCTTGGGCAGGTCCTCGAGCTGGAAGGCCTCATCAGAGGTCAGCACATGCTCGATCCCCGGCATGTCCTGGGGGACCCAGGGCCGGCCGCCGGTGGCGATCAGGATCTTGTCGGCGGTGACCGTCTTGTCCTTGCCCACCAGTTCGATCGTATGGGCGTCGATCAGTCTCGCCTTCGCGTGGGCCAGCTCGGCGCCGGCGTTCTGCAGGTTGGTGACATAGATCCCCGACAGGCGGGCGATTTCCTTGTCCTTTTCGGCCAGGAAGGTCGGCCAGTCGAAGCTGGTTTCGCCGACGGTCCAGCCATAGGCCTTGGCCAGCTTGAAGTGGCTGGCGAACTCCGAGGCATAGACCATGAACTTCTTGGGCACGCAGCCGCGGATCACGCAGGTGCCGCCGACGCGGTGCTCTTCGGCCACCGCGACGCGGGCGCCGCTGAGGGCGGCCAGGCGCGCGGCGCGCACCCCGCCCGAGCCGGCGCCGATGACGAACAGGTCGTAGTCGTATTGGGTCACGGAGGTGACACTCCTTACGGTTCGACGGTGACGACGCCATCGGGCGTCCCCACCAGGGCCATGTCGGCCAGGTCGAGGAACAGGCCGTGATCGACCACGCCGGTGACGCTCTTCAGCGCATCGGCCAGCGCCGCGGGATCCTCGATCCGTCCGCAGGCTGCGTCATAGATGAGGTTTCCCCCGTCGGTTCGCACCGGGGCGCCGTCCTTCATCCGAAGACGCGGGGCGACGCCCAGGTCGCACTCCAACAGGGCGTCGCAGATCCGCAGGGCCGTGGTCTCATGGGCGAAGGCCACCACCTCGACGGGCAGGGGAAACCTCCCCAACACCGGCACGCGCTTGGCGGCGTCGGCGATGACGACGCAGCGGCGCGAGGCCTCCCAGACCAGCTTTTCCCGCAGCAGGGCCGCGCCGCCGCCCTTGATCAGCGACAGGGCCGGGCCGATCTCGTCGGCGCCGTCGACGGTGAGATCGATGGATTTCACAGGGCCAAGCTCGGACAGCTTCATGCCCAGGCCCTGGGCCAGCTCGGCGGTGGCGACCGAGGTGGCGACACAGGTCACGTCGAGCTTGCGCGCCGCCAAGGCCTTGACGAACCAGGCCGCGGTCGAGCCGGTGCCCAGGCCCACGACCATGCCGGCCTCCACCAGGCCGGCGGCGGCCTCGCCGGCCGCCTTCTTCTGTGCGTCTGCGTCCATCTTGATCCCGGATTTCGCCGCAGGCCAGGCAAGCGGCTCATTTGTCTTCTTCTAGGCGCCTGCGGGCGGCAAGGCCACGGCCGAAAGCCTCAAGGGCCTCAGGACTTGGCGGTCCTGGCGCGTTTGCCGGCGCGAAACCGCTGCGCCCAGCCGGGCTTTTCCACCTGCGCCGATCGTTCCAGGGCCAGGGCGTCAGGCTCCACCTCGCGGGTGATCACCGAGCCCGAGCCGATATAGGCGCCCGCGCCGATGCGCACCGGCGCCACCAGGGCCGAGTTGGAGCCGATGAAGGCGCCCTCCCCCACATGGGTCTCGAACTTGTCGAAGCCGTCATAGTTACAGAAGATCGTCCCCGCCCCGATATTGGCCCCAGCCCCCACGGTCCCGTCCCCCAGATAGGCCAGGTGATTGGCCTTGGCGCCGGCGCCGACGGCGACCTTCTTCACCTCGACGAAATTGCCGATATGGGCGTCAGGTCCGATCTGCGCGCCGGGACGCAGGCGGGCATAGGGGCCGACCAGGGCCCGCTCCGCCACGCTCGCCCCCTCGAGATGACTGAAGGCCCGGATCACCGCGCCGGTCTCGACGCTCACGCCGGGGCCAAAGACCACGAACTGCTCGATCGTGGCGCCGGGCGCGATCTGGGTGTCCCAGGAAAAGTGCACGGTGTCCGGGGCCGGCATGGCGACGCCCTCATTCAGGAAATGGTGGCGGCGGCGCTGCTGGAAGATGGCCTCGGCCGTCGTCAGCTGGGCTTGCGAATCAGCGCCCATGACCGCGCTTTCCGGCACGAAGGCCGCCCGCACATTGGCCTCGTGCGCCACGGCCACGGCCACCACCGAGGTCAGATAGTACTCCCCCTTGGCGTTGTCGTTGCCCACCTTGTCCAGCCAGTTGAACAGGCTGCAGGCGTCGGCGGCCATCATGCCGGAATAGCAGGCCCGGACATGGCGCTCTTCCTCGCTGGCGTCGCGGGCCTCGACGATGCGGATGACGTGGCCATCGGCCCCGCGGATCAGCCGCCCATAGAGGGCGGGGTCGGCCGGCTCGAAGCCGAGCAGCGCGATCTGCGCCCCTTGCGCGCGCAGGGCTAACAGGGGCTCCAGGTCCTTGCCCTCCAGCAGCGGGCAGTCGGCGTTGGTCACCAGCAGATCGCCGGCGAAGTCCTGCAGGGCCGGGCGGGCGGCCAGCACCGCATGGCCGGTGCCCAGCGGCGGGTCCTGGACCACCACCGCGGCCTCGCCCAGCCGGGCGACGACCGCCTGGCGCACCGCCGCGCCCTGCGTCCCGACCACGACCAGGATCCGCTCGCAGCCGGCCGCCTGCACCGCATCGATGGCCCGGTCGAGCATGGTCCGGCCGCCCACCTTGTGCAGCACCTTCGGGATCGGCGACTTCATGCGCGTCCCCTGGCCGGCGGCGAGGATGACGGCGGCGCGCGGTTGGGCGCTGGGGGTCATGGGCGAGGTCCTTCCCGAGTCGACGGCGTTGCAATCATGGGGCGTTTAGCCGAAACGGCGACAGGTTTCGACGAAAGGAGACGCATCGCCATGGCCGCCCCCCTCGATCTCTCGGCCCTGGCCGGCGCGAGTCTGGCCTTCGACCTGGACGGCACCCTGGTGGACACCGCGCCAGACCTTGTCGGCACACTGAACGTCATCCTGCAGGAGGAGGGCCACGCCCCCCTGCCCCTGGCCGAGGCGCGGCCCTTCATCGGCAAGGGCGCCCGCTGGCTGCTGCAGCGCGGATTCACCGAGGCCGGGGCGCCCATCTCGGACGACGCCATGGGCGGCCTCTTCGAGCGGTTCATCGCCCGCTACAACGCCCATATCGCCGATGAGAGCGTCCCCTTTCCCGGCATGGTCGAGACCCTGGAGACCCTGCGCGGCGCCGGCGCGCGCCTGGTGGTCTGCACCAACAAGCGCACGGACCTTTCCACCAATCTGCTGGACGCCCTGAACCTCTCATCCCTGTTCGAGGCCATTGTCGGGGCCGACGCCGCCCCGGCCCAGAAGCCCGACCGCCGCCACCTGGAAACCGCCATCGCCCGGGCCGGCGGCCGCCCCGACCGCGCGGTCATGATCGGCGACGCCGCCCCCGACGCCGGCGCCGCCCGGGCCGCCGGCGTACCCCTGATCCTGGTCAGCTTCGGCTATACCGAGGTTCCCGTGGCCGAGCTCGCGGCCGATATCCTGATCGACCATTACGCCGATCTGCCCGCCGCCTGTTTGCAGCTACTGCCGGCTTGCCCCGCGGCGAACGAGACGCTATAGGCGCATCCCTTCCGATGGATGCGTAGCTCAGCGGGAGAGCACCTCGTTCACACCGAGGGGGTCACAGGTTCAATCCCTGTCGCATCCACCATTTTTCTCCAACACTTTCAAACGGTTGAAGTTTCTCCCCATCGGGGAGCCGCTCGACCCTGTTTGCTGCACCAACGTGGTTCACAATCGCCCCTCCGACGATGGGTCAACACGTTGTGACGAAAGGCCTTTTCGGCCCTCGGACTGCTGCACCAGTGTGGTTCACAAACCGTCCCAGACGGCCTCTTCACCGTCGTCACGGTCACGGCGAGATTCGGGGTGCCGACACTCGGGCCTGATGGTCAGGGGAAGGGTCTTCTACGTTCGTCTCAGAGTGCCGAGGTCGTTGGAACGAACGGTCGGGCGAACGCATGTCTGGCGGTCGTTGGGGACGGCCAACAAAGCCGAGGCCATCAGGCAGGCTCGAATCGTCGCCTACGATCTTGAGGTCGCCCTTCGGGGCGAGCGTGAACCCCGCGCAGATCGGCCTCAGATCGCCGCTGAAGCCACTCAGAACGCTGATGCAACCGTCGAGCCCCCCTACCCGCCAAAGCCGCCAGAGAAGACCCTACGGACGCTTCTCCCGATCTTTCTGAACGACGCAACCAAGTTGCGCGGCGACAAGGTGCGGATGATCTACGACAACGCCATCCCCATCGTCGGCGAGGTGCTGGGGATGGATACGCCGCTGCGCTCCATCGACCGCGAAGCATGTCGCCGGTTGATGGACATGCTTCGATGGCTACCGACCAACAGCAAGAAGCGGTTCCCCAAGATGACCGCCGTCGAAGCCTCTGAGATGGCGAAGGCCAAGAAGCTCACCTCGACGCTGGGCTACGCCGCGATCAACTCGTATCTGAAGTGCCTCAGCGCGCTGATGAACTTCGCGGTCAACGAGGGCTACATCGACCGCAACCCCGCGAGGGGCCTTCGGGTCGTCGATCCGAGGCATCGCCGCGACCGGCGACTCCCGTTCTCGAACGACCAGCTTCGAGCGATCTTCCATGCCCCTCTCTATCGAGGCTGCGTGGACGATGAACACGGCTACGCTGACATCGGCCCCGCGCGTCCGCGCCGCGCCCGCTTCTGGGTGCCGCTCATCGCCCTCTTCTCAGGAATGCGGATGAACGAAATCTGCCAGCTTGATGTCGCCGACATCCAGCGCGTCGATGAGGTGGATTGTTTCCTCGTCACGAGCCGTTCGAGTGGTGGCGGTGCCGACAAGAAGGTCAAGACCTCGACGAGCGAACGGTTCGTCCCAATCCACCCGCGCCTAATCGAGATCGGCTTCTTGGACTTCGTGGATGAGCTTCGTCGGAGCGAGTCGGCGAAGCTCTTTCCCGAACTGCCGCTTTCGACCACGGGCTACTACTCTGACCCGTTCTCCAAGTGGTTCCGACGCTTCATCCACAAGGCGAAGGCGACGCGCCCGAAGACATGCTTCCACTCGTTTCGCCACTGCTTCCGCGATGCGCTGCGTGAGGCCCGGATCGACCATGATGTAGCTCTGGCGTTGGGAGGATGGTCTTCCGGTAGCGGCACCGAGGGCACGCTCACCGCCGAGGCCTATGGTCGAGGGTTCCGCGCAAAGACGCTGTTCGAGGCGATGCAGCGGGTGGACTATCCGATGCTCGATCTGTCGCACCTCATGGGCATCAGTTCGCCTCCGACCACGGCCACTCAAGCTCTTCCCTCGTGATGATTGGCACCGGCGGAACATAGGCCTCGATCAGGGCGAGCAACTCTTCATGCGTGTTCGGCCCCGCCCCATGGAAATTGGCAAGGTCAGCACAGGCAGCGAACGTCTCGACGTAAATCCGCAGCCCCCAGTGAAGCGCGAATGCTGACCAATATCCCACGAACTTGGAGGAGCCGATTTTCACCTCATTCGGATCGCCCCAAGCTCTCCTCACAAGCTCATGCGGAGAGAAATGAACGAAGCGCGAGGTCGCGCGGTAGAGGTAGGGATACTCCTTCTCTCGGCCCACCTGCTTCGCCAGATAAGCGACGCTTGGGCTGTCGGCGCCCTGCCGCCATCCCAGTTTCGCGCCAAGCTCTCGCAGAGCTTTGACCACGGCACCATCGGCAGCGAGGCGGACCTTCACGAAGCGCATGGAGAAGCCCAACTCCTGCATCGCCGCGCGGCCAATGAAGTCAGTCTGAGCTTCCAATGACTCTGCGATGCCGTGCTTGACGGCCTTGATGAGCAAGTCGTTGGCCACATCCTTGTGCTTGGCGAGGTATTCCAACCACAGGAGTTCTTCGTAGGCTGGGCGAAGTAGGCAAACGGCGAAAGCCGAATGTCCCGTTTCGCAAAGCGTCACCACAGCATCGAGGGCTTCACGTTGGCGAACCAGTGCAGCCCGCTGGACGATCTCGTCATACTTGGCCGCCACGCTATTTCCGACGCGCACCGTCCCGATGTCAGCCGTCATTTGATCGAGCCGCGATAAAATCTCGCGGAGTCGTTCGGCATTCTCGACCACGATGGGAAGTGGCTTGAGTCCGGGCGATAGGCTCTTCGGAGATAATGGCATCTTGGCGGACGGGTCCGAGTTGTCAGTGGAGGGTCGCAGGAAGATGCGTTCTCAGAAGGGTATCTCGTCGTCATCCTTCGGTGCCGGTTGAGGCACCGCACCGGTCGGCAGCGGCAGGTTCGTGACGATGAACAGGTTGAGGATGTCCTCCCGATCCATGAACATGATCTGACTGCGTTTCGTTTGGTCGAGCTTACCCCCGATCCAGTTCCTCGCGGCTTTCGTAATTTGGCCGCCTGCCACAATGAAGGCGTGATCCACCAAGACTCGTCGACTAACCTCGGGGTCGAAAATCTCGTGGCCAAGCATCATGGTCACTTGGTTGTGGATTTCGGCCACGTTTGAGTTGGCCGCGCCGCTCACGCCGGAAGCATCGAGTTTCCCTCTCTTGGCCTGTATGCCGAAGTAGAGGATGTGCTGCGTCGGCAAGGTGTATTTCATCCACACGTCCTTGCCGTATTCGAGGGCCTTGTCCCTGTGCCCTGCCGCCGTGATCCTATGAAAGCCAAGCTGGCGGAAAAGAGGTAGGAGAACCTCCTCAATTAGTTCGTCTTCACTGGCTTGATCGAGATACTGGTTCAACCAGTCACGCCGCTCGATTTCGAGTTTTGAGAGCGGGCGGTGTGGGTTGGCCGCAGGCGCGGCGACCGTATTTGTTCCAATGTGCCGGAGGTAGCACTGGTTGTCTGAGGCATAGAAAGCCTCAAAACCTTCCCGCGAGAGCGGGATGTTCAGCGCGGCTAACGCATTTGACCGCTCTGCCCCTTCGTTTCTCGCATCGGCAGGGTCCATCAACGTCCGAATGACGCGGCAAAGGGTATCGGGCGGCGTTTGGGCGTTTGGGTGCGGCTCGTTCAGTATCTCAGCGAGCGTCGTGGCAACCCACAAACTTCGCGTCGATCCATCGTGCGCGTAGTCGGTATCCGCATCACGGAAGAAGCGCGTCAGGTAGTAGCTGCTGCGGTATGGGAAGTAGGTCGCATCATCGGGACCATTGCCGCAGACCAGTTCGGCAATCTCGTCGAGAGTGCGATCCCTCCACTTCATTTTGAACACCCAGCTTGAATCGCGCGAGAGACTCTCTTGCCCCCGTTGAACCACGCCCAGCAAGGCTGGTCGCGTGCAACGACCGCCAGACATGCGTTCGCCCGACCGTTCGTTCCAACGACCTCGGCACTCTGAGACGAACGTAGAAGACCCTTCCCCTGACCATCAGGCCCGAGTGTCGGCACCCCGAATCTC
>NZ_JAUSLG010000026.1 GCF_030646615.1 Phenylobacterium sp.
TGCGACGAATGACAATGAGACACTGGATCACCTCCTTTCAGTTGTTGAACACCATCAGCAATATGGGATGACTTTTCGAGAGTCGCAAACCCACGACGGCGTGATGCGACAAGTCGCCCAGTTTTGCGGTTTTTTGCGCCCTGCAATCACCGCCAGCGTGAACCGGTCGCCTCGCTGAGGGCGGGGCGCCTGCGCAGTTCGGTCACCGGTGTCTCCAACCTGTCCAGGGCCGCGATCATGGCCGTATAGCCGGCGGCCACCGCCGGGTCGTAGGCCTCCCAGTTGCGGATCTCGACCCCGGTCATGTCCGGCGTGATCAGGAGATCGACGCTCTCGCGGGCCGCCCGCAGATCGCGCCCGGTGGGCACGGTGGCCGCCCGCATCAGCAGGGAGACGATGGGCGGACCCTGCCGCCAGGCGCCGGACAGGATCCAGCGCCACACCGATTCCGGCCGCGCCACGTCCTTGGCCGTGATGCTGCGGCCGCGGGTGACATCGATCCCGACAACGGGGCCCAGGTGCATGGCGCTCATGACATCGGCGGGGAAGTTGTTCAGCACCGCCCCATCCACCAGCACCTCGTCGCCTTGGGTGGCCGGCGGCATCACGCCGGGCAGGGCGATGGTGGCCCGCAGGGCGTCCACCAGCCGGCCGCTGCGATGGACCTGATAGGCCCCGGTGGTGAGGTTCGACGAGACGGCGAAGAAGGGCAGCCAGAGGTCCGAGATCCGCGTGTCCCCGAAATGCTCGTACAGCCGGTCGCGCACCTTGTCGCCGCGGGTCATGGCGATCAGGGGAAAGGCGATGTCGTCCAGCGGACTTGAGGCGACGAAGGCCTCTCGGATCCGGCGATCGGCTTCGGCGTCGGACCAGCCCATGCCAAGGCCCGCCGCCACGATGGCGCCCATGGACGATCCGCCGATGAAGTCGATGGGCACGCCGCGCTCCCGCAGGGCGCGGATCGCGCCCACATGGGCATAGGCGCGGGCGCCGCCGCCCGACAGCACCAGGCCGATGGACTGGCCCGTCAGCACCCGCGCCATCCGGGCGGCGTCGTCCTCGTCATCGCGGCGCATGTGGAAGAGGCGGGCCGGATGGGCCGCGGTGAGCCAGCCCTCGGAGGTGCGCGGCGCGCCGCCGCCCCGGGGATGCATGAGGATCAGGTCCACCAGCTGATGGGCCTGCAGCGGCTGGGCCGGATGCAGGATGATGTTCTGCGGCGGCCGCGACGACGCCTTGCCGATGCGGAACAGCCGGTCCACCTGGCGGGCGACCACGGCGCGCCAGCCCAGGTCTTCGCCTTCGGCGGCATAGAGGACGAAGTCGTGGGTGCGCTCGACCTCGGAATACCATTCGGTGGGCGCGGTGGCGGCTTCGGCGCCGACCACGGTGACGCTGTAGCCCTGGCGCATGATGTGGCGGGCGATGCGATCAACCAGCGGACGCACGGGAACCGCCTCGCCGACGGTGACGAAGCCATAGACCGAGGGCTCTGACCCGGTCTGGCGCCCCTTGGTCCGGCGGGTCCGGCGCACCACAAGCTGGGCCAGCTCCAGCATGACGCCGGGGTCTTCTTCAGCGGCGTCCATGAACAGGTCGCGGGGCAGGGCGAAAATCTCGGAGTCCCGCAGGGCCACCACCCGGGCCGAGTGCACGGTGCCGGCCAGCAGCGACATCTCGCCGGCCGGTTCTCCGGGCCGGATCACGCCCAGGAATTCCGGTCCCTGCCCCTCTTCATGCCGGAAGACGCCCAGGCGGCCGGCGCGCAGGAAATAGAGCTGGTCGGCCTCTTCGCCGGCCTCGAACAGCACGCCGCCGCCGGGCAGGGAGAACCACGTGGCCTCACCCTCCACCTGTTCGGCGAAGAACAGCTGGGCCAAGGCCGTGTCGATGGGAAGGTCTGGCAGTCGGGCCACGACCCGGACCCTAGCGCGCAAGCCGCGCCCCGGCTATGCCATGCATATGACGAGGCTAACATCCTCCATCGATCCCGCTTCCGAGGCATTTCAGACCCAGTCGGCGCTGAATCGGGGCCTGGTCGACCAGCTTCGCGCCCATACGAAGCAGGCGGCGCTCGGCGGCCCCGAGGCGTCCCGCGTCCGGCACGAATCGCGGGGCAAGCTGCTGCCGCGGGACCGGGTCATGCGGCTGCTCGATCCGGGCGCGCCGTTCCTCGAAATCGGCGCCCTGGCCGCCCATGGACTCTATGACGACGAGGCGCCGGGCGCGGGCCTGATCACCGGGGTCGGGCGGGTCTCGGGCCGCGAGGTGATGATCGTCGCCAACGACGCCACGGTGAAGGGCGGCGCCTACTTCCCCATGACGGTGAAGAAGCACCTGCGGGCCCAGGAGATCGCCCAGCAGAACCGTCTGCCCTGCATCTATCTGGTGGATTCCGGCGGGGCCAACCTGCCGCACCAGGCCGAGGTGTTTCCCGATCGCGACCATTTCGGCCGCATCTTCTTCAACCAGGCCCAGATGAGCGCGGCGGGCATCGCCCAGATCGCCTGCGTCATGGGCTCCTGCACCGCCGGCGGGGCCTATGTGCCGGCCATGTCCGACGAAACGGTGATCGTCCGCGACCAGGGCACCATCTTCCTGGGCGGCCCGCCCCTGGTGAAGGCCGCCACCGGCGAGGTGATCAGCGCCGAGGAGCTTGGCGGCGCCGACACCCACGGGCGACGCTCCGGCGTGGTCGATCATGTGGCCCATGACGACGAGCACGCGCTGAGCATCGTGCGGTCCATCGTCGCCCACCTGAACACCACCAAGACCCACGAGATGGCCCTGGCCGAGCCGCGACCGCCGGCCTTCGATCCAGAGGAACTCTACGGCCTCATCCCCGGCGACGTGCGCGCGCCCTATGATGTGCGCGAGGTGATCGCGCGCATCGTCGACGGCTCGGACTTCGACGAGTTCAAGGCGCTCTATGGCACGACCCTGGTCTGCGGCTTTGCGCGCATCTGGGGCTATCCCGTCGCCATCCTGGCCAATAACGGCGTGCTGTTCTCCGAGAGCGCGCTGAAGGGGGCCCACTTCATCGAGCTGGCCTGCAAACGGAAGATCCCGCTGGTCTTCCTGCAGAACATCTCCGGATTCATGGTCGGCGGCCGCTACGAGGCCGGCGGCATCGCCAAGGACGGGGCCAAGCTGGTGACCGCCGTGGCCTGCGCCGAGGTCCCCAAGTTCACCGTCCTGATCGGCGGCTCCTTCGGGGCCGGCAATTACGGGATGTGCGGCCGGGCCTATAGCCCCCGCTTCCTGTGGACCTGGCCCAACAGCCGGATCAGCGTCATGGGTGGGGAACAGGCCGCCAGCGTGCTGGCCACCATCCGCCGGGATGGGCTGGAGGCCCGCGGCGAGACCTGGACCGATGATGACGAGGCGGCCTTCAAGGCCCCGGTCAAGGAACGATACGAGGCCGAGGGCGATCCCTATTTCGCCACCGCGCGCCTCTGGGACGACGGGATCATCGATCCGGCCCAGACCCGTGACGTGCTGGGCCTGTCCATTTCTGCGGCGCTCAATGCGCCCGTGCCGGAGACGCGGTTTGGCGTCTTCCGAATGTGAGGAAGCCTTAAAGACCATGAGCAATCCCATCGTCGATCCCCTGGTCGAAGGCCTCGACACCGACGCCACCTCGCCCCTGGTGCGCCTGGAGGCCACCGTCGAAGGCGTGGCCATCGTCACCATCAACCGGCCGGAGCGGCGCAACGCCTTCGACGCCGACCTGATCGCCGCCCTGTCGGAGACCTTCGAGACCCTGCACGGGGCTGAGCATGTGCGCCTGGTCTTCCTGCGCGGGGCCGGCGGGACCTTCAGCGCCGGCGCCGACCTCGACTGGATGCGGGCCGCCGCCGGTCACACCGAGGACGACAACCGCGAAGACGCCATGGCCATGGCCATGATGCTCAAGCTGCTATGGGACATCCCGGCCCTAACGATCGCCCTGGTGCAGGGCGGCGCCTATGGCGGCGGGGCGGGCCTGGCCGCGGCCTGCGACATGGCCATCGCCACCGCTGACGCCCGGTTCAGCTTCGCCGAGGTCAAGCTGGGCCTCGTGGCCGCCACCATCAGCCCCTATGTGGTCGCCGCCGTCGGCCCCCGCACCGCCCGGGGCCTGTTCGCCACGGGCCGCACCTTCGACGCCGCCCATGCCGAGAAGATCGGCCTGATCACCGAGGTGGTCGCCGATGACGCCGCCCTCGAGGCGGCCATGGCCAGCCTGTCCACAGAGATGATGGCCTGCGGTCCCATGGCGGTCATCGAGTCCAAGAAGATCGTCGCGCACGTGGCCTATCAGGAGATCGACCACGGTCTGATGGAAGACACCGCCAGGGTCATCGCCCGGGTGCGGGTGAGCGAGGAGGGGCAGGAGGGCGTCATCGCCTTCCTGGAGAAGCGCAAGCCCCGCTGGTCCGAATGATCAACACCCTTCTGGTCGCCAATCGCGGGGAGATCGCAAGGCGCATCTTCCGCACCGCCCACCGGATGGGCATGGCCACCGTGGCGGTCTATTCCGACGCCGACGCCCAGTCGCCCCATGTGCGTGAAGCCGATCAGGCCCTGCGCCTGGGGCCGGCGGCCGCCCAGGAGAGTTATCTGGCGATCGACAAGGTGCTGGCGGCCGCCCGGGCCAGCGGCGCCGACGCCATCCATCCCGGCTATGGCTTCCTGTCGGAGAACGCCGGCTTCGCCGAGGCGGTGATGGCGGCCGGCCTCACCTGGGTGGGTCCGCCGCCTGCGGCCATCCGCGCCATGGGGCTGAAGGATGCGGCCAAGGCCCTGATGATCCAGGCCGGCGTGCCGGTGACGCCGGGCTATCATGGCGAGAACCAGGATCCAGGCCATCTGGCCGCGCAGGCCGAGGCCATCGGCTATCCCGTCCTGATCAAGGCCGTGGCCGGGGGCGGGGGCAAGGGCATGCGGAAGGTCGAGGGCGCGGCGGATTTCGCTGAAGCCCTTGGCGCAGCCAGGCGGGAAGCGGCCGGCGCCTTCGGCGACGACCGTGTCCTGCTGGAGACCTATGTCGCCCGGCCCCGCCACATCGAGGTGCAGGTGTTCGGCGACAGCCACGGCCAGGTCGTCCACCTGTTCGAACGCGACTGCTCCTTGCAGCGCCGCCACCAGAAGGTGATCGAGGAGGCGCCGGCCCCGGGCATGAGCCCGGAGGTGCGCCAGGCCGTCTGCGCCGCCGCCGTCCGCGCCGCCCAGGCCGTGGACTATGTGGGCGCCGGCACGGTGGAGTTCATCGCCGACGCCAGCCAAGGTCTGCGCGCCGACCGCATCTGGTTCATGGAGATGAACACCCGCCTGCAGGTGGAGCACCCGGTCACTGAGGCCGTCACCGGCCAGGACCTGGTGGAATGGCAGCTGCGGGTGGCGGCCGGCGAGCCGCTGCCGCTGCGCCAGGACCAGATCGTCCTCGACGGCTGGGCCATGGAGGCCAGGCTCTATGCCGAGAACCCGGCCGCGGGCTTTCTGCCCTCCATCGGCGACCTGGAGCACTTCGTGCTGCCAGACGCAGTGCGGGTGGATACGGGCGTCGAGGCGGGCGGGACGGTCAGCCCGCACTATGATCCGATGATCGCCAAGCTGATCGCCCATGGTCCCACGCGGCAGGCGGCCGCCCGGCGCCTGGCCCAGGCCTGTGGCGAGGTGCAGGTGTGGCCCGTGAGGACCAATGCCGGCTTTCTCGCCCGCTGTCTGGTCGAGCCAGAGTTCCTGGCCGGCGACGTGGATACCGGCTTCATCGGTGCGCGACAGGACAGGCTCACACAGGGGGCCGCGCCCAGCGACCGCGTCCTGGCCGCCGCCGCCCAGGGCCTGCTGTCGCAGGCGCCGGTCGCGGCTGCCGAGCCCGAGGGTCCCTGGGGGGCGCTGACGGGCTTCCGGCTGAACGCCCCGCGGCAGGGCCGGCTGCGCCTTTATCGGGACGGCGGGGCGGTCGAGGCGCCGCTTGATGACGGCCCGCTGTCGGCTGATGTGCTGATCGACGCCGCCGGCGCCATCGTGGTGTTCGAGGCGGGCGAGGCCTACGCCTTTTCCGGAACGCCGCCCCTGGCCGCGGCGGGCGAGGGTCCGGCCGGCGACGGCGTGGTGA
Source organism: Phenylobacterium sp. (assembly GCF_030646615.1). Taxonomy (GTDB): domain Bacteria; phylum Pseudomonadota; class Alphaproteobacteria; order Caulobacterales; family Caulobacteraceae; genus Phenylobacterium. The sequence continues at coordinate 6,104 of NZ_JAUSLG010000026.1, forward strand.
TCGCCCCCATGCCGGGCAAGGTGGTCGCCGTGGCCGTGAAGGTCGGCGACGCCGTGACCCGCGGCCAGACCCTGGTCACCCTGGAAGCCATGAAGATGGAACACGCCCTGTCCGCGGCCTTTGACGGGACGGTGGAGTCGCTCGTCGTCGCCGTCGGCGATCAGGTGAGCGAGGGCGCGGTGCTGGCGCGGCTGGCCCAGGCTGCCTAGACCGCGCCCATGACCCTGCATCTGATCAAGCTCGTTGTCGGCTGCGACACCGTTGAAGACCTCCTGGACTGGCGCGAACCCCAGGCCAAGGCGGGCCAGCCCTGGATACTTCGCACCCGCCAGACCCCCAAGCGGGCGGCGGAGCTGACCGACGGCGGCTCGCTCTACCGCGTCTACAAGGGCGCGATCCTGTCGCGGCAGCGCATCCTGGAGATCGCCACGGTGGGCGAGGGGCAGCACGCCCGCTGCGAGATGCTGCTGGACGAGGCCCTGGTCCTAGTGGCGCCGACGCCCAGGCGCGCCTTCCAGGGCTGGCGCTATCTGGAGGCCAAGGACGCGCCGCCGGACCTGGAGGGCGAAGGCGGCCACGAGGTGCCGCCGGAGCTGGCCCGCCAGCTGCGCGAGGCCGGCCTCTGGTAAGCGATCAGACCGCCATATTGTCAATGAGGCGGGTCTTGCCCAGGAAGGCCGCGGCCAGAACACGGCCGGGCACGCTCAGAACCCCGGGGCCGGGGTGCGACAGGTCCTGGGCGTGGCGCACCTCGAAATAGTCGATCTGGTCGAACCCCTGACGCTCCAGGGCGGCGCGGCCGGTGGCCTCCACCTTCTCGACCGTGTCGCCAGCCTTCAGCCGGGCTGCGGCGTCGGCCAGCACGACATTGAGCCGCCCGGCGATGATCCGCTGATCGGGCGTCAGGTAGGCGTTGCGAGAGGACAGGGCCAGGCCGTCCTGCGCCCGGGCCGTGGGCGCGCCGATGACCTCGACCGGCAGGTCCAGGTCGAGGACCAGCCGACGGATCAGCTGGAGCTGCTGGTAGTCCTTCTCGCCGAACACGGCCAGGTCGGGCTGGGCCTGGTTGAGCAGCTTGGCGACCACGGTCGCCACCCCGTCGAAATGGCCGGGCCGCGCCGCCCCATCGAGGGGCTCGGAGACGCCCGAAACTGTGATCCGGGTGGCGAAACCCGGCGGATAGATCTGGCTCACATCGGGCGCATAGAGCAGGTCGCAGCCGGCGCTGGCCAGCAGCTCGGCGTCGCCGGCCTCGTTGCGGGGATAGCGGTCGAAGTCCTCGTTCGGGCCGAACTGGGTCGGATTGACGAAGATGCTGGCGACCACCCGCCGGGCGCGGGCCTTGGCCAGTCGCACGAGAGAGAGGTGGCCCTCGTGCAAGGCGCCCATGGTGGGCGTCATCCCTACGGTCTCGCCGGCCGCCCGCCAGGCGCGGACCTGGGCGCGCAGTTGGGCCACAGTGCGGACGACGGGCAGGAAATCGGCGGACATGAGGCCTCGGACGGCTTGAAAAGAGGTGTCGGGCTTATGGCCGACGGGCGGGGGTGCGTCCATCCGTCCACAGGGGTTGGGCCCTGCCAAGTTGACCTTGGGGCCAGCATAAGCCTCTCGTTAACCTATTGGTCCCCTTGGCCGAATCGATGGAGCAGGACGCATGTCCCAACCCCGTGTGATCGTCGTCGGAAACGAGAAGGGCGGCGCTGGCAAGTCCACCATCGCCCTGCATCTGGCCGTGGCCCTGATGTATGGCGGCGCCAAGGTGGCGGTGCTGGACCTGGACCTGCGCCAGCAATCCATGGGCCACTTCTTCGCCAGCCGCCGGGCCTGGCTGGCGGCCAATGAGGTCGAGGCCCCGCTGCCCCTGGAATTCCCCCTCAGTCCCGACCTGGCCCTGGCCACCGACGGCGAGGCCCTGGCCGCCTTCCAGGAGGCCTTCGAGGCCGCCAATGCGGCGGCCGACTTCGTGCTGATCGACACCCCGGGCGGGGACACGGCCATCTCCCGGGCGGCCCATGGCCTGGCCGACCTGATCGTCACGCCGATGAACGACAGCTTCGTCGACTTCGACATGCTGGGGGTGGTTGATCCGGTCTCCCTGGATCTGAAGCGGCCCGGCCTCTATTCGGTCACCGTGTGGGATAGCCGCAAGGCCCGAGCCGTGGCCGACGGTCGCTCCATCGACTGGGTGGTGCTGCGCAACCGCCTGGCGCCCACCGAGGCCCGCAACCGCCGGCGCCTGGATGAGCGGGTGAAGGCCCTGTCACGCCGGGTTGGCTTCCGCGTGGGTCCTGGCCTGCGCGACCGGGTGATCTATCGCGAGCTCTATCCCTTCGGCCTGACCATCGCCGACCTGTCGCCGGCCATCCGGCCGGTCTCCGTCTCCCTGCAGCATGTGGCCGCCCGCCAGGAGCTGCGCGCCCTGATCGGCGCCCTGGGGCTGGGCGAGGTGACGGGGCAGACCCTGATGGCGGCCGAATAGGGTCATGCTCTATCTGGCCCTCGGCGCTGCGGCCCTGGCCGTCTTCGTCTGGCTGGGACGGCGGGGCCGGCCGGTGTTTCAGCGTCCGGGCCTGCGCGTCATGTCCGGCGTCGCCGCGATCGCAGCCTTCGCCGGCGCCGCCTTCCTGGCCGTGCGCGGGGGCTGGGCCTTTGCGCCCGTCCTCATCGTGCTGGGCTTATGGCTGGCCATGAGCGCCAGAGGGCAGGGCGCAGGCGGCGGGGCCGCGCCCCGGACCCGGACCAGCGCCATGAGCGAACAGGACGCCCGGTCGATCCTGGGGGTTGGCGACGGGGCGACCCCGGACGAGATCCAGGCGGCCTATACCCGCCTGATGCGCCGCGCCCATCCGGACGCCGGAGGATCTGCGGGCCTGGCGGCCCAGCTCAACGCCGCCCGCGATCGGCTGACCCGTCGCTGAGCGGGCTCTAGGTTTTAAGGTTTGAGCGCGTTTCAGCCGTAAAACCGGATTCCACTTTTACGGAACGCGCTCAGGCGGGATCGATCACCATGCAGGCCTGGTTGCGGGCCTTGAGGGTTTCGCAGGCGTCGCGGGCCTTGGCCTCGGTCATGCCCGTGAACCGGGCGCGATAGAAGCCTGAGCTGGGATCGGTGACCATGGTGTCGGCGCCGGTGAAGGCGCTGGCGAAGCGGCGGCGGGTCATCTGGAGCTGTTCCTGCGCCAGGGCCCGCGAGCGGAAGGCGCCCACCTGCACCTGCCACTGGCCGGCCGAGGCTGATCCCTCAGACCGCGTGGCGGCCGGAGGCGGCGGGGCCGAAGCCAGCACGATCTTCAGACCGTCCTGTTCGCCGTCCCCCTGCTCGCGGGAGGGCCGCATGATCTGGCCGCTGGGATCGGGCTCGAACAGGTTCTGGGCCACGGTGATCCGCTCGCCACGGTCGCGGCGGTTGGCCACGTCAAAGCCGGTGAGCAGCAGGTCCTCGGCGTGGTTGTCGCGGGCCGCGGTCGAGGCGCCCCCCAGCACGACCACGATCAGCCGCCGGCCCTGGCGGACGCCGGAGATGGCGATGTTGTAGCCCGAGGCGTTGGTGTAGCCGGTCTTCAGGCCATCGACCCCCAGCTCCCGGCGCAGCAGGCTGTTGTGGCCGCGGATCACCGTGCCCCGGAAGGTGAACTGGCCGGTGCTGAACAGGCCATAATATTGCGGGAAGTCGCGCATGACGGCGCGGGACAGGACGGCCAGGTCTCGGGCGGTGGAGATCTGGCGGCTGTCGGGCAGGCCCGAAGCGTTGACGAAGGTCGTGGAGTCCATGCCGAGCTCGCGGGCCCGCAGGGTCATCAGGGCGGCGAAGCGCGCCTCGCTGCCGCCCAGCTTCTCGGCCACGGCCACGGCCACGTCATTGGCCGAGCGGATCGCCAGGGCGTGGAGGGCTTCGTCCACCGTGATCGAATCACCGGCCTTCACGAACAGCTTGGTGGGCGGGGCCGCCGCGGCGCGGGTGGAGAAGGGGATTCGATCGTCCAGGGTGAGGCGGCCGGCGGCCAGTTCCTCGAACAGGAGATAGATCGTCATCACCTTGGTGATGGAGGCCGGATAGCGGTCGCTGTCAGCCCGCTTGGCGTACAGCACCTCGCCGCTGGCGGCGTCCACCACGATGGAGGCGTACTTTGGTTGCTGGGCCGGCAACTGCAGATAGGGGATCTGCGCCTGGGCGGCCGGGGCGGCCGCCAGGCCGCAGGCCGCGGCGATCGCGAAAAGGCCGGCGAGAATCGGGCGGCGGGCGCGTTTGAACATCGCTTCGTCCGTCGTGTCTGGGTTTTCCGGCGCACCCCCCGAGGCGCACGCCGAGGACAGGAGGCTAACATGGCACATCGCCCCTTGCGCGAGGGTAAACACCTGTTGAGCATTCCAAAATGCCGCACCGCCCGCCTGATGGGCGAGTGGTGAAGCTTCACGCAGATGGCGTTTGAGCCGTTTTCTACGAGAGCGTCAGAAATTGTGCGGCGCACAAACAGCTTATTGACTGTTGCGATGCAACATGGAATATTGCGGTGCGTTAAGTGTGTTTCGTCAGTTTCTCGCGGTCCGCCGCGTCCGTTCGCCAGACCGCCCCCTGTCGCCCGTCAAGGAGATCAGCCATGGCCGCCGCCGCTGAAACCAACGCCAAGTCCACCGCCGAGCAGTTCACCCTGGCCGGCAACACCGCCTTCAAGGACGCTATCGAAAAGTCCCTGACGGCGCTGGCCGAAACCAACACCTATTCGAAGAAGAATCTGGAGGCGATGGTCGCCTCCGCCACGGCCGCCGCCAAGGGCGCTGAAGCCGTCGGCGCCCAGGCCATGGCCTATTCCAAGAAGTCGGTGGAAGACCAGATGGTCGCCGCCAAGTCGCTCAGCCAGGCCAAGAGCCTGCAGGAAGCCGTCGAGCTCCAGACCGCCTTCGCCAAGACCGCCATGGAAACCTACATGGCCGAAATGACCCGCATGTCGGAGCTGTTCACCGCCTCGATGAAGGACTCCATGAAGCCGCTGAACGAGCGCGTCACCGCGACCGTCGAGCGTCTGCAAGCCGCCCGCTAAGACGATCGGGCGCCCCGGCGCCCAAACCATGAGACAAGAGCCCGGTCCGGCGACGGACCGGGCTTTTCTCATGGAGGCGTGGGCGCTCTGGACTCGGAGACTTGAGCGCGTTTTGATCCGATAACCGGTTCCCACTTATCGGAACGCGCTCTAGAGACTAGGGCATGTCCACTGTCGAAGAACGTCTGGCCGCGCTGGGTGTCCGCCTGCCCGAGCCCTCCACCCCGGTCGCCAACTATGTGCCCTTTGTCCGGGCCGGCGCCTTGCTCCACATTTCCGGCCAGGTGTCCCGGGACGCGCAGGGCGGCGTCACCGGAGTCGTCGGCCAGGACGTCGATCTGGAGACGGCGCGACTGGCCGCCCGGCTGTGCGCCATCAACCTGATCGCCCAGATGAAGGCGGCCTGCGGCGGCGATCTGGGCCGCGTGGTCCGGGTGGTCAAGCTGGGGGGCTTCGTCCAGGCCGGCCCCGACTTCTTCGACATTCCCCAGGTGGTGAACGGCGCTTCGGACCTGATGGTCGACGCCTTTGGCGACCTCGGCCGACACGCCCGCTCGGCGGTGGGGGTCTATCGTCTGCCGATGAACTTCGCTGTCGAGGTCGATGCGGTGGTGGAGCTGTCGTGAGGGACCGCTTCGGCGAGGCCTGGGATCTTCTGTTCCACCCGCCGGTGGCTCACCGGGGCCTGTGGACGCCAGACGGCGCGCCGGAGAACTCCCTGGGCGCCTTCCAGGCCGCCTGCGCCGCCGGTTATGGGATCGAGCTCGACGTCCACCTGTCGTCGGACGGGGAGGCGATGGTCTTCCACGACGAGACCCTGATCCGCATGACGGGCGCCGAGGGCCGTCTGAGCGACCACACCGCCGCCGATCTCGGCGAACTCGCCCTCAAGGGCACGGATGAAACCATACCGACCCTGCTCGAGACCCTGGCCCTGATCGGCCACCGGGCCATGGTGCATATTGAACTCAAGACCGCCTGGGGCGAGGTCGGCCCGCTGGAGCAGCGGGTGCACGAGATCATTGCCGACCATGCCGGCCCCCTCTGCATCATCGGCTTCAATCCCTATTCCCACGCCTGGTACGCCGACCACTATCCGGGCGTCCTGCGGGGCCTCGATTCGTTCAGCTATCGCGGCGTGAAGCACCTGAGCGAAGAGCAGCGCCAGTCCTATGCCCGGCTTGAGCAGGTCTCCATCGCGCGTCCCCACTTCCTGGCCCTTGGTCTCGACATGCTGCCGAGCCCGCAGGCCGACGCCTATCGGGCGCAGGGCATGCCCGTCGTGGCCTGGACGGTTCGTAAGCCCGAACAGTGGGATGCGGTGAAGGATCACTGCGACAACCTGATCTTCGAGGGCTTCGCCGCGTGAGCCTGACGCCGGCGGTCAGGGTGAACCGCCGTATCGCCGAGATCGGCCAGGCGAACTGGGAGGCCTGCGCCGCGCCCAGTGGCAACCCCTTCGTCTCCTACGACTTTCTCGACATCTTGGAGCAGTCCGGCTGCGCGGTGGAGCGGGCCGGCTGGGGGCCGCAACATCTGTCCATCGCCGACGAGGCCGGCCAGGTGGGGGCGGTCATGCCGCTCTATCTGAAGGCCCACAGCCAGGGCGAATACATCTTCGACCATGCCTGGGCCGACGCCTATGAGCGGGCCGGCGGCCGGTACTATCCCAAGCTGCTGTCAGCCGCGCCGTTCACGCCGGCGACGGGCGCGCGCCTGCTGGTGCGGCCGGACGTGCCGACGGAGGCGGGCTATGATCTGCTGCTCGGCGGCGCCCTGACCCTGTGCGAGCGGATGGGGGCTTCTTCCGTCCACGTCAATTTTCCGACAGCCAAGGAATGGGCCTGGCTGGGCGACCAGGGGCTAGCCCAGCGGCAGGGGCAGCAATACCATTGGTTCAACAAGGGCTATGGCGGCTTTGACGACTTCCTGGCCGATCTTTCATCGGGGCGGCGAAAAACCATCCGGCGGGAGCGGCGGGACGCCCAGGCGGGGCTGGAGATCGTCCAACTCACCGGCGCGGACCTGACCGAAGACGCTTGGGACGCCTTCTATGGCTTCTATATGGACACCGGCTCGCGCAAGTGGGGTCAGCCCTATCTGAACCGGCTGTTCTTCTCCCTGCTGGGGGAGCGGATGGCCGACCGGGTGCTGCTGATCATGGCCCGGCGCAACGGCCGCTGGATCGCCGGCGCGCTGAACCTGATCGGGACGGACGCCCTGTATGGGCGCAACTGGGGCTGCGTCGAGGGCGTGCCCTTCCTGCATTTCGAGCTCTGCTACTACCAGGCCATCGAGTGGGCCATCGGCGCAGGCCTGGCGCGGGTCGAGGCCGGGGCTCAAGGGCAGCACAAGATCGCCAGGGGCTATCTGCCGACCCCAGTCTATTCGGCCCACTACATCGCCGATCCCGCCCTGCGTGGCCCGGTGGAGGACTTCGTCGCCCGGGAGAAGGCGGCGGTGGACGACGAGATGGAGTGGCTGTCGGAGGAATACTCGCCGTTCCGTCAGGGGTGAGAGCGTCGCCCGCCCGCCGACGATTTGCTAAAGCACGAGCCATCAACGCCAGAGGGAGCGCGGCCATGAGCCTGGACGGGACCTACGACGCCAACAATATCTTCGCCAAGATCCTGCGGGGCGAGGCGCCCTGCGCCCGGGTGTTCGAGGACGAGCACGTCCTGTCGTTCATGGACGTCTTCCCGCAGGTCCGTGGCCACACCCTGGTGATCCCCAAGCATTCCACGGCGCGGAACCTGCTGGAAGAAGACCCGGCCGTGCTGTCGCCGCTGATTCTCGGTGTCCAGCGGGTCGCCCGGGCGGTGAGGGCGGCGCTTGCGCCGGACGGGGTGGTGATCACCCAGTTCAATGGCGCGGCGGCGGGACAGACTGTCTTCCATCCCCACTTCCACATCCTGCCCCGCTGGGATGGCGTGGCCGTGGGCCGTCACGCTTCGGGCGGCATGGCCGATCCGGCCGAACTGAAGGCGCTGGCCGAACAGATCGCCGCCAAGATCGCCTGACTTCGCCGCGCCTTCGACGCGCACGAAAAAGCCCCGGCCAGACGGCCGGGGCTTTGACGTTCAGGAGGTCGAGCCAGCCCTAGTCGGCCAGTTCGGCGGTGGCGTCCCTGGAGGGATCCTCGATCATGGGGGCGCCTGGTTCGCGGGTGTCGCCCTCGATCTCGAAGTCCAGCTTGCCGTCCTTGAGCACCACGCGGACATGGCCGCCCTTGACCAGCCGGCCGAAGAGGATCTCGTCGGCCAGGGGCTTCTTGATGTGCTCCTGGATGACCCGGGCCAGCGGCCGGGCGCCATAGAGCTCGTCGAAGCCGTTGTCGGCCAGCCAGCCCGCCGCCTCGTCGGTGGTTTCGATGGTGACGTGGCGATCGGCCAGCTGAGCTTCCAGCTGCATGACGAACTTCTGCACCACCTGGCGGATGATCGACTGATCCAGCGGACGGAAGGCCACCACCGCGTCGAGGCGGTTGCGGAATTCCGGGGTGAAGACCCGCTTGATCGCCTCTTCGGCCTCGTGATCAGCCTTGCCCCGGCCAAAGCCGATGGTGTTGCGCTGAGCGTCGGCCGCACCGGCGTTGGTGGTCATGATGAGCACCACGTTGCGGAAGTCGATCTTCTTGCCGTTGGAGTCGGTCAGCACCCCGTGGTCCATGACCTGGAGCAGGATGTTGTAGACGTCCGGGTGGGACTTCTCGATCTCGTCCAGCAGGACCACGGCGTGGGGATGCTGATCGACGGCGTCGGTCAGCAGGCCGCCCTGGTCGAAGCCCACATAGCCGGGGGGCGCCCCGATCAGGCGGCTGACCGTGTGGCGCTCCATATACTCCGACATGTCGAAGCGCAGGAGCTCGATCCCCAGGGTCGAGGCCAGCTGCCGGGCGGTCTCCGTCTTGCCGGTGCCCGTCGGACCCGAGAAGAGGTAGCAGCCGATCGGCTTGTTGGGATCGCGCAGGCCCGCCCGGGACATCTTCATGGCCGCAGACAGCTGCTCGATCGCCTCGTCCTGGCCGTAGACCGCCCGCTTCAGGTCCTCCTGCAGTTGCTTGAGGGCCTCGGTGTCGGACTTGGAGACCGACTTGGGCGGAATGCGGGCGATCTTGGCCACCACGGCCTCGATCTCCTTGACCCCGATGGTCTTCTTCCGGCGGCTTTCGGGCAGCAGCATCTGGCTGGCGCCGGCCTCGTCGATCAGGTCGATCGCCTTGTCCGGCAGCTTGCGGTCATTGATGTACTTGGCCGACAGCTCGACCGCGGCCTTCAGGGCGTCGTTGGTGTAGCGGAGCTTGTGGAACTCCTCGTAATAGGTCTTGAGGCCCTTCAGGATCTTGATCGTGTCGTCCAGGGTCGGCTCGTTCACGTCGATCTTCTGGAAGCGCCGGACGAGCGCCCGGTCCTTCTCGAAGTGCTGGCGGAATTCCTTGTAGGTGGTCGACCCCATGCACCGCAGGGTGCCCGAAGCCAGGGCGGGCTTCAGCAGGTTCGAGGCGTCCATGGCTCCGCCGCTGGTCGCGCCGGCGCCGATGACCGTATGGATCTCGTCGATGAACAGGATCGCGTCAGCGTGGTTCTCGAGTTCCTTGACCACC
>NZ_JAUSLG010000039.1 GCF_030646615.1 Phenylobacterium sp.
GATGGCGGTGGGGTGGATGGTCGTCACTTGCTGACGTCCGCCTTCATGGCGGCGAACTCGGCTTCGGCGCAGACCTTGCCGTTCACCTTGGCCTTGCCCTGGAATTTGAAGATGTCGCCCCGAACCTTGGTGACCTCGACATGCATGTGCAGCACATCGCCCGGCCGCACCGGACTGCGGAACCGCACTCCATCGATGGACATGAAGTAGATGACCATGTTGGTGATATCCACGTCCATCGACTTGGACATCATGATCGCGCCGGTCTGGGCCAGGGCCTCGACGATCAGTACGCCCGGCATTACCGGATATTCGGGAAAATGGCCGGCGAAGAACGGCTCGTTGAAGGTCACGCACTTGATGCCGACGATGGACTCGCTCGGCTTGTATTCCTCGGCCCGGTCCACAAGCAGGAAGGGATAGCGGTGAGGAATTCGCCGAAGGACTTCGGAAATGTCGATTTCGGTCGGGTTTTCGTTCACCGGCGCTTTGCGGCTCATGCGCCTGCTCCTTCTCCGCGGCGCTGGGCCATCTTCGACAGCCAGGCGGTCTCGCGCATCCATGTCCTTACCGGCCGCGCCGGCACGCCGCCCCAGGTTTCACCTGGAGGAATATCTTTCATGACCCCGGCGCCGGCCGCCACGCGGGCGCCTTGGCCGATGTCCAGATGGTCGGCCACACCGGCCCTGCCGCCGAACTGAGCGCCGTCACCGATCGTCACGCTGCCGGAGATGCCGGTGTGGGCCGCCATGACGCAGTTGCGCCCGACGCGGACGTTGTGGGCGATCTGCACCAGGTTGTCGATCTTCGTATTCTCGCCGATGACAGTGTCCTCGAAGGCCCCGCGATCGATGCAGGTGCCCGCCCCGATCGTCACCCCGTCCTGGATGATCACCCGGCCCAGCTGAGGGATGTCGATGAGCCCCGTCGGTCCCGGTGTGGCGCCGAAGCCCGCCTCGCCGATCACCGCGCCGGCATAGATTCGCACCCGGTCGCCGACCAGGGCGAAGCCGATCACCGCACGGGGACCAATCTCGCAATCGCGGCCGATGGCGACGCCCGGGCCGATGACCGCGCCGGAACCGATCACGGTCCCTGCGCCGACCTGAGCGCCATCGCCGACGACCGCGCCCGGGGCGATTCGCGCCCCAGGTTCAATTCCGGCGCTGGGCGAGATGAAGGTCTCGGCGGTGTTGATCCGTGGCCGGTGCAGGGCCTGGGCCGCCAGCGCGTAGGCCGCCTGGGGGGATGGGGTCAGCAGGATCGCGCATCCCTCCGGCGCAGCCTCGGCCAGGCTGGGATGGAGGAAGCAGGCGCCGGCCCGGCCCGCCAGAAGGTCTGCCTTGCGCCGTCGGTCGGAGAGGAAGGTGATGCTGTCAGCCTCGGCGCGGTCGAGGATCGCCACGGACCGAATTTGACGAGCGCCGTCGCGCGGCGTGCGAAGCTCCGCACCGACCAGCTGGGCGAGATCGGAAAGCGTTTTGGGACCGAGGTCCTCGAAGAAGCGCGGGTCAGGCATAGGATTCCAGGCGCGACCCGCGCCCCTTGGCGAGTCGTTCGATTATCTAGTCTGGGCGCCCGCGGCCGGCTGGTCCAGCCGTTCGCGGTCGAAAGCAAACTGCGTGATCTTGGCGTTCAGGGCGGTGACCAGCGGTTGGGTGACATCCATCTGCGGATTGGCCAGCAGGAGGGCGTCGCGATTCACCAGCATGGAGCACTGACGCTGCTGATAGACGTCGCGGATCAGGGGCTCCATCTCCTGGCCGACGCGGGCCAGGGCCTTCTGCTGCGTCATGGCCAGCTCGCGCTCGCGTTGGGCGGCCTTGCGCTGGAAGGCATTGACCCGGACCTGCAGGGCGGCGCGACGGGTTTCGAACGCGTCCTGACCCAGCGTGGCTTGCTGGGTCTCCAGGGTCTGGGCTTCCGTGGTGATGGCCGTTTCTTCGGCCTTCAGCTCGGCTTCCACCTGGGTGGCGATCTGCTGCAACCGCGTCTGGACATACTGGCCGACGGTGGACGCGCCGATGGCGCCATCCACGGACATCACGCAGACCCCCGTGATGGCCGCGCCATGCGTGACCTGAGGCGCGGCCGCCTGTTGGGCGTGAGCGCCCGTCGACAGCGTAAGCGCGAGGGCCGCAGCGGCGGCGAAGCCGGCGGCAAGGGGTTTGGTCGTCATGAAATCAGAACCTCGTTGAGGTGGAGAACCGGAAGGTTTCCGTCTTGTCGTAATCTTCTTTGGCCAAAACTTGGCTGAAGTCGAAGCGGATGGGGCCCATGGGCGAGCGCCAGAAGATGCTGAGGCCTGCCGAGGCCCGCAGGGACATGTCATCGACGATGTTGGGATCGACGACGCCGGCCACGGTCAGCTTATCCTCATCATCCAGCATACCCAAGGCGCCGAAGTCGGAGAACAGGGCGGCCTTCACCCCGTATTGCTCGGGCAGGAAGGTCGGGACGGTCAGCTCCACATTGCCGATGGCGTAGGCCTTACCGCCGAGGGCGTCGGAACGGCTGGCGTTCAGGTCACGCGGGCCGATACCGGCGGTCTCAAAGCCGCGGAAGCTGTTGCCGCCCTTGTAGAAGCGGTCGTTGATCCTGACCGTATCGCCGCTCCAGCCGTCCACATAGCCGGCCGAGCCCGTGGCGCTGAGGATGAAGCTCGGCGAGAAGCCATAGTACCAACCGCCCTCGACCTCGGTCTTCAGATAGTTCACGTCGCCGCCGACCCCGGCCAGGTCCTGGTTGAGGGCCGTGTAGAAGCCGCGGGTCGGATTGATCGGGTCGTTCCGCATGTCGAGACGCACCCCGTAGCCCACGAGCGAGGTCGTATAGGCCCCCCGCTGCTGGCAGAGGGAGATCGAGACGATGGGCGCGGAGGGATCGCAATAGGAGGCCGGGATTTCCACCTCGTCCCGGCGCAGGGTGTAGCGCAGGGAGGCCCGGGAATTCAGAGTCAGGGGGAAGCCCAGCCGGACGCCGCTGCCGATCGTGTTGGTGCGGTAGGCCGAATAATCGGTCAGGTCATAGCGGTAGGAATAGAGGTCGAGGCCCGCGCCGAGGTCGCGCCCCAGGAAGCGCGGCTCGGTGAACGAGAAGTCCACCTGCTGGCGCAGGGAGCCCACGGAAACCCGGGCGCGCACGTTCTGGCCGCGACCGCGGAAGTTCCGCTCGGTGACGCCCAGATCGAGGATCAGCTGGTCCACCGAGGAATAGCCGGCGCTGAAGGACAGCTCGCCCGTGGGCTGCTCCGTCACCTGGACCTGAAGATTGGTGCGGTCCGGAGCGCTGCCCGGGGTCTCCTCGATCGCCACGTTCTCGAAGAAGCCGAGCGCGCGAATCTGGTTGCGCGAACGATCGACCAGGACGCGGTTATAGGCGTCGCCCTCAACCAGGTTCATCTCGCGGCGAACCACATAGTCCAGGGTCCGGGTGTTGCCGATGATGTCGATGCGATCGACATAGACCCGCGGCCCCTCATCGACGGCGAAGGTCACGTCCACCGTGCGGGTTTCGCGATTGGGCGTATAGCGCGGCCGCACATCGACAAAGGCGAAGCCCGCGGCGCCGGCGGCGAAGGTCAGGGTGTCGGTGGCCTGCTCGATCCGTTCATCCTGATAGATCTGGCCTTGCTGGATCGGCAGGATCTGGACCAGGGTCTCCTTGTTCAGGCGCTCGAGCTCGGTCTGCACCTCGACCTTGCCAAACCGGTATTCGGGGCCTTCGTCGATCGTATAGGTGATGACGAAGCCGTTCTTGTCCGGGGCGAGCTCAGCGACCGCAGAGACGACGCGGAAATCATAGAAGCCGCGGTTGCGGTAGTGTTCGCGCAGCTTCTCCCTGTCGTATTCCAGACGGTCGGGATCGTAGTTGGCGTTGCTGCTGAACAGCTTGTACCAGGCGCTCTGCTCCGTCACGACGACGTCGCGCAGATCGTTGTCGGAGAATTCGACATTGCCCAGGAAGTTGGTGCGCAGGACGCCGCTCTTGGCGCCCTCATTGATCTCGAAGATCACGTCCACGCGCTTCTGCGGCAGTTCGACGATCTTCGGCTCCACATCCGCCGAGATCCGGCCCGAGCGTCGATAGAGTTCTACGATCCGCTGGACGTCCTGCTGCACCCGGGCGCGGGTGAAGATGCTGCGGGGCCGCAGGGTGACCTCGTCGCGCAGCTTGTCTTCCTTGAGACCCTTGTTCCCCTCGAAGATCACCCGGTTGATGATCGGGTTTTCGACCACTTCCACGATGATCTCGCCGGCGACGGCGCTGATCCGCACGTCGGCGAACAGGTCGGTGCGGTAGAGGGCCTTCAGCGCCAGGTCGAGCTGTTCGGCGTCCACCTGGTCGCCGGGCTGGATGGGCAGGTAGGACAGGACCGTCGCCTGCTCGATCCGCTCATTGCCTTGGACGACGATACGCTGCGCCACCTGCGACTGGACCTGGGCCACAGCCGCCGTCGGCGCGGTCAGGGCCGTCGAGGCGAGCAGCAGGGCGAAGCCGGAAGCGAACGCAGCGCCACGAGCGCGAGATCTTTGCATCTGATCAGCCGTAAAGGGAGGAAGGCGAGCCTAGGAAACCAGGCCGCCAAGAAATTTGAACACGCGCAGTTGCTGCAGATCGTTCCAGGTGGCGAACAACATCAAACCGAGCAGGAGCGCAAGGCCCACCCGGTATCCTGCCGCCTGAACCTTGGCGGCAAGAGGGCGGCGGGCCACGGCTTCATAGGCGTAGAAGACCAGGTGCCCCCCATCCAGGACCGGCACCGGCAGCAGGTTCATGAACCCGATCCCCACCGACAGCACCGCGGTAAGCCCCAGCAGCGCCACAGCGCTGCCCAGCAGCATCGAGCCCGCGTCCGGCGCGCCCTGGGCGCCCGACTGCGCCACCTGGCCCGAGGCCTGGGCGATTCTCAGGGGGCCGCCGAGCTGGTCGGCGCTTTCGCGGCCGGTGACCACCCGTCCGAGATAATAGACCGTCGTACTCAACACCCGCCAGGTCCGCTCGGTCCCGGCGACAACCGCCTCCAGCGGGCCATAACGTCGCACGGTGCGATCGGTCGCCCCAGCAGGACTGGCGATCCCCAGCACGCCGATCTTCTGCTCGCCGCCCATGCGGTCTGAAACCACCCGCCGCTCCGGCGTGGCGGTGAGCCGCACCCTCTGGCCGCCGCGGTCGACAACGAAGGTGGTCGGCGCCTGGGACCGGACGGCGATGATCTGCTGCAGGTCGAAGAAGTTGTCGATCTGCTGGCCATTGGCCTCCACGACCACGTCGTCGACCATGAAGCCGGCGCGCTGGGCGGCGCTGCCTGCCTCAACCCCGGCGACCCGGGCCGGCAGGACGGTCTCGCCCACGGTCATCAGCAGGAAGGCGAACAGCACGATAGCCAGGACGAAATTGGCGATCGGCCCAGCCGCGGTGATGAAGGCGCGCTGCCACACCGGCTTGAAGTGGAAGTAGCGGTCAGCCGCCCCCCTGCCCTGCTCGGTCTCGATCCTCTGCCGCAGGGCCTCCAGGTTCTCGTGGTCTGGGACGCTGGCGGCGTTCTCGTCGCCGGAGAACTTGACGTAGCCCCCCAACGGAATCCAGCCGACCCGCCATTCGACGCCCTGGCGGTCGCGCCAGCCGAAGATCTTGCGGCCGAACCCGATCGAGAACTGGTCGATGGCCACGCGGCAGGCCCGGGCCGCCCAATAGTGGCCCAGCTCGTGGATCGTGACGACCACGGTCAGGACCAGGAGGAACGGGATGATGTAGGTCAGTGCGGTCTGCAGGAAGCCGAACATCGGGTGGGGGCTGCTCCTAAGGGCCTAGCGTGCGCCGGAAAACGCAGCCGTGACGGCCGAGGCGATGCGCCGGGCCGCTGCATCCGTTTCCCGGGCCGTTTCAAGTGCGTCGCCGTTCGCCCCCCCGACCAGGTCCCCATCGCGCTCCATGCGCTCCAGGGTCTCCGACACGGTGGCGGCAATATCGAGAAAGCCGATCTTTCGGTCAAGGAAGGCGGCGACGGCCACCTCATTGGCCGCATTCAGCGCCCCAGGCGCGGCCCCGCCGGCGGCGAGCGCGGCCTTGGCCAGGCTGAGCGCCGGGAAGCGGGAGAGGTCCGGGGCTTCGAAGGTCAGAGGTCCGGAGGCCACCAGGTCGAGCTTGGGCGCCGGCCACGGCAGGCGGTCGGGCCAGGCGAAGGCGCAGGCGATCGGCGCGCGCATGTCCGGCGGCCCCAGCTGCGCCAGGGTCGAGCCATCGGCATATTCCACCATGGAGTGGATGATCTGCTGGTGGTGGATCAAGACCTCAAGGCGCTCCGGCGGCATGGCGAACAGGTAGGCGGCCTCGATGATTTCGAGCCCTTTGTTCATCATGGACGCGGAATCGACCGAAATCTTGGCGCCCATACTAAAATTCGGATGGGCGACGGCCTGCTCAGGGGTCGCATGCGCCATCTGGGCCTTGGTCCAGGTGCGGAAAGGCCCGCCGGACGATGTCAGGATCACCCGGGTGACCTGAGCCGTGGCCCGCGAATCAAACACCTGGAAGATGGCCGAGTGTTCCGAATCCACCGGGATCACGACGCCGCCCGCCAGTTTGGCGGTGCGCAGCAGGCCAGGTCCGCCGCAGACCAGGCTCTCCTTGTTGGCCAGGGCGACAATGGCCCCCGACCTGGCCGCCGCCAGGGTCGGGGCCAGGCCCGCGAACCCGACAATGGCCGACATCACCCACTGGGCGTCGGCCGCCGCCAGGTCGGCGATGGCGCCTGCGCCCGCGGCGGCTTCGATCCCAGAACCCCTGAGCCGGTCGCGCAGTTCGGCCAGGCCCTGTTCGTCCTCGATGACCGCAAGCGCGGGACGCCATTTGAGGGCCTGCTCAGCCAGGCGCGCCACATTGCGGCCGCCCGTCAGACCCACCACCTCGACCTCGACCTCAGCCTGCTCGAAAAGGTCCAGGGTGGACATGCCCACCGAGCCCGTGGCGCCGAGGACGGTCACCTTGCGCGGCAGGCCGGCTGGCGCGTTCATGTGAAAAACTCCGCAAGACGGGCCAGGGCCACCACGAGGACGGCGAACATCAGTCCGTCCACCCGGTCGAGAAGGCCGCCATGGCCAGGAATGAGGTCGCCGGAGTCCTTCACGCCGAAACGCCGCTTGAGCATGGACTCCCAGAGGTCGCCCCCCATGGTGGCCAGGCCGCCGGTGAAGCCGATCACCGCGCCGGTCACCGGCCCCATGACCTCGCCAAACAGGGTGGAGCAGAGGGCGCCGGCGCAGGTGGCCGCCGCCAAGCCGCCGACGAACCCGGACCAGGTCTTGTTGGGGGAAAACCGCGGCCAGAGCTTTGGCCCCTTCAGCACGCTGCCCACCAGGAAGGCGGCGATATCGGCCGCCCAGGTGACGGCGAACAGCACCAGCACCCAGAGGGCGCCATCAGGCGTGCCCCGGAGCCAGACCAGGGCCAGGCAGGGAACGCCGATATAGACCACCCCGAACGCGGCGTCGGCCGGTCGCTCAGCCACCCGCCGGGCGATAAAGGCCGCGACCGCCGCCCCAAGGGCCATGGCCGCCCAGGCCAGGGGCACATAGCGCAGATAGATCAGGAAGACCCCGGCGAGCACCCCCACCAGCACCGCGCTCAGCACCCGGATCGGGGCCTTGGGCGCGGTCATCCCCGCCCACTCGATGGCGAGGAGCGCCACGCCGACCGAGATCAGCAGCAGGAAGGGCCAGGCGCCGAACCACACAGCCGCCACCGTCGCTGGCACCAGCACCAGGGCCGAGGCTGCGCGGATCGCGAGATTGGACCAGTCGAACTGTTTAGCCGGCGGCAAGGGCGTCATCAGCCACGGCGCCGCCATAGCGCCGGTCGCGGGTGCGATACTCGGCGATGGCGGCCTTGAGGTGCTCAGGACCATAGTCGGGCCATAGCACGTCCTGGAAGACGAGTTCGGAATAGGCCGCCTCCCACAAGAGGAAGTTCGAGAGACGCTGCTCCCCGGACGGCCGCACGATCAGATCCGGCGGCGGGGCGGCGGAGGTGGAGAGATAGGCGGCGAACCGCGCCTCGTTCAGATCCGCAGGGGAAAGCCGGCCGGCGGCCACATCCTCGGCGAAGCGCCGGGCGCCATCGGTCAGGTCGGCCTGACCGCCATAGTTGAAGGCCACCTGCAGGAAGAAGCTGTCATTGCCGGCCGTGCGCCGCTCGGCCTCCTCGATGATCTCGATCAGGTCGGGGTTCAGCCCCTGGCGACGCCCGATCACCCGGACGCGGACGCCTTCCCGCTCCAGCCGGCCGAGATCGCTTTCGAAATAGCGACGCGGCAGAGCCATCAGCTCAGCCACCTCCGTGGCCGGCCGGCTCCAGTTCTCTGTGGAGAAGCCGAAAACCGTCAGGTGGCGGATGTTGAACTCTGGCGCGGCGGCCACCGTCCGCTTCAGGGCCTCCACGCCCGCCCGGTGGCCCAGGCTACGCGGCAGGCCCCGGCGCTTGGCCCAGCGGCCGTTGCCATCCATGACCAGGGCCACGTGCAGGCCCTCGCCCGCCGAGGTTTCGGCGACCGGCGCGGCGGCGTTCGGCTCGGGGCTGCGGGCCATGGGGTTCCTCGTGCGTCCTTTGCCGCCAGACCGACGATCAAACCTGCATGATCTCTTGTTCTTTGACTTTCAAGGCTTCGTCCACCCGCTTCACCGCCTCATCGGTGAACTTCTGGACCTCGCCCTCCATGCGCTTCTGCTCGTCCTGGCTGATGACGCCGTCCTTTTCCGCGCGCTTCAGGTCGTCATTGGCGTCGCGACGGATGTTGCGCACGGCCACCTTCTGCTGCTCGGCGTACTTGCCGGCGACCTTCACCAGGTCCTTGCGGCGCTCTTCGGTCAACGGCGGGATCGGGATGCGCAGGGTCTGGCCATCGACCACGGGGTTGAGGCCCAGGCCTGAGTTCCGGATCGCCTTCTCCACCGAGACGGCGACGCCCTTGTCCCAGACGCTGACGGTCAGCATTCGCGGCTCAGGCACGCTGACGGCGGCCACCTGGCTGATCGGCACGGTGGAGCCATAGGCGTCGACCATCACCTGGTCGAGGAGCCCGGCCGAGGCCCGGCCCGTGCGCAGGGAGGCGAACTCTTCCTTCAACGCGATGACGGCCTTGTCCATGCGATCTTTGTAACTCGCAAGAACCGGCTTCTCTGCGGCGGCCATGGGGCTCCTCCAATCGTAGTCTGGACGTGGGGGGCGCGAGGGGTTCAGGCGATCGTCGTAAAGACGCCCTGGCCCTTCAGCACCTTCAGGAAGTTGCCCCGTTCGCGGATCGAAAACACCACGATCGGGATCTGGTTGTCGCGCATCAACGCAATGGCGGAGGCGTCCATGACCCGCAGGTCCTGGGCCAGCACATCGTGATAGCTGAGCGTTTCGTAGCGGACGGCGTCAGGCGCCTTCTTGGGGTCGGCCGTGTAGACCCCGTCGACGCTGGTGCCTTTGAACAGGGCCTCGCAGCCCATCTCGGCCGAACGCAGGGCCGCTGGGG
This sequence comes from Phenylobacterium sp., assembly GCF_030646615.1. GTDB lineage: Bacteria > Pseudomonadota > Alphaproteobacteria > Caulobacterales > Caulobacteraceae > Phenylobacterium. The sequence continues at coordinate 9,518 of NZ_JAUSLG010000039.1, forward strand.
TGTCGGTGGTGAAGAAGGGCGCGCCGAGGCCGGCGGCGAAGATCACCACCCGGCCCTTTTCCAGGTGCCGCATGGCGCGGCGGCGAATATAGGGCTCGCAGACAGCGTCCATGGGAATGGCTGACTGGACCCGGGTGAAGACCCCGACCTTTTCCAGGGCGCCCTGCAGGGCCAGGGCGTTCATCACCGTGGCCAGCATGCCCATATAGTCGGCGCTGGAGCGCTCCATCCCCTTGCCGGCCAGGGAGACGCCGCGGAAGATGTTGCCTCCGCCGATCACCAGGCAGAGTTCGACCCCGTGGCTGACGACCTCGGCGATATCCTCGGCCACAGCTTCAAGGGTGTTGGGGTCGATGCCGAAGCCCTGCTCTCCCATCAGGACCTCGCCCGACACCTTGAGCAGGATCCGCTTGTAACGAAGGGTGGGAAGGGTCTCGGGCATCGGCGAAGCTTTCCGAATCTGACTCAAGCAAGATAACGCAAGGGCGCGGCGCGCGTCGAACGCGCCCGCGCCCCCACGTTGTGGTTGCGTGAGGTTCTACGCCTGACCGCTCAGTTGGGCCACCTCCGCGGCGAAGTCGTCGACCTTCTTCTCGACGCCTTCACCCAGACCGAAGCGTACGAAGCCCTTCATGGTCACGGGCGCGCCCGTTTCCTTGGCAAGCTCGGCGATCAGCTGCTCGATGGTCTGGTCGGGGTTCATCACGAAGGCCTGCTTCAGCAGGACCACTTCCTCGTAGAACTTCCGGATCCGGCCCTCGACCATCTTCTCGACCACGCCGGCGGGCTTGCCCGAGGCGAGGGCCTGCTCGGTGAAGATCGCCTTTTCGCGCTCCACCGCCTCCGGGTCGAGGTCGTCGGTGGACAGCGACAGCGGGTTGGTGGCCGCCACGTGCATGGCGATCTTGCGACCGACCTCCTGCAGCTTGGCCTGGTCGCCGGCGCCTTCCAGGGCCACCAGCACGCCGATGCGGCCAAGGTCCGGGGCGGCGGCAGCGTGGACATAGCTGGCGACGGCGCCAGCCGGCACGCTCAGGCGGGCGGCGCGGCGCAGCATCATGTTCTCGCCAATGGTCGCGATCAGGTTGGTGATCACGTCGGAGACCACCTCGCCCTTGGCGGTCTTGGCCGCGGAAATCGCCTCCACGCCCTCGACATCCAGGGCCACCAGGGCCACGTCCTTGGCCGCATTCTGGAAGAGCTCGTTGCGGGCGACGAAGTCGGTCTCGGCGTTCAGCTCGGCCAGCACGCCGGTCATGCCGGCGCCGTCCTTGCGCACGGCCGCGGCCACGAGGCCTTCGGCGGCGGCGCGATCAGACTTCTTGGCGGCCTTGGACAGGCCCTTGGTGCGCAGCCAATCCATGGCCGCCTCGACGTCGCCGCCGGTTTCCTGCAAGGCCTTCTTGCAGTCCATCATGCCTGCGCCAGACTTCTCGCGCAGTTCCTTGACCAGCGCAGCGGTGATTTCCGCCATGGGTCGGCTCCTTCGGTTAGAATCAACGGCTGGGCCACATATGGAGCCCAGCCGTCACAGTTTGATATCGCAACGTCCGCGCCCCGGGACCGGGGCGTGGCGGATTACGATTGAGCGGCGGGCTCGCCTTCGACGGGCGCAGCGGCTTCAGCCGGAGCGGCCGGTGCCTCGGCGGCGGCCGTCTGGGCCAGGACCGGCTCCATCGGCGTTTCCGAGGCGCCCAGATCCACGCCTGAAGCGATCTGGCCGGCGGTGAGGCCGTCGAGGATGGCGTCGGCCATCAGGTCGCAATAGAGCTGCAGCGCGCGGGCGGCGTCGTCATTGCCCGGGATCGGATAGGTGATGCCGGCCGGATCGCAGTTGGTGTCCAGGATCGAGATCACCGGAATGTTGAGCTTCCGGGCTTCCTGGATGGCGATCGCTTCCTTGTTGGTGTCGATCACGAACATCAGGTCGGGGATACCGCCCATGTCCTTGATGCCGCCCAGGGACAGTTCGAGCTTGTCCCGCTCACGGGTGAGCTGCAGCAGCTCCTTCTTGCCGCGGCCGACGCCTTCGCCTTCCAGCAGACCCTCCAGCTCGCGCAGGCGGGCGATCGAGCCCGACACGGTGCGCCAGTTGGTGAGCGTGCCGCCCAGCCAGCGGTGATTCACATAATACTGGGCGCAGCGCTTGGCCGCCGTCGCCACGGGATCGGACGCCTGGCGCTTGGTGCCCACGAACAGGATACGACCGCCGCCGGCGGCCACGTCGCGGGCCTTGACCAGGGCCTGGTGCAGCAGCGGGATGGTCTGCGACAGGTCGATGATGTGGATGTTCGAGCGAGCGCCGAAGATGTAGCGCTCCCTCTTCGGGTTCCAGCGGTGGGTCTGGTGACCGAAGTGGGCGCCAGCTTCCAAAAGCTGACGCATGGTGAAGTCGGGCAGCGCCATTGAATGGCTCCTTTTTCCGGTATGCCTCCGCAAGCCAAAACCCCTTTTGGGAGCCCGGAACGGAAACCTCTGGGATGTCTCCCCGTCGGTCGCCGAACGCCTGCGTGTGTGATGGGCCGCGAGATAGGCCCAGATGCGGGAAAAAGCAAGCCTGATGCGCGGTTTGGCGAAACATGCGTAAGCCGGCCCGGCCTCAGATGTCCTCCACATAGAGAACGCCAGGGGAGGTCTTCAGGGCGCCGCGCACCGACCCGTCCAGGGTGAAGCGGCCAGGCAGCTTCATCTCCACCTCGCGGCCCCCCTCGACCGGCGCTGTCAGGATGATCTCCCCGCCCCGGCTGTTGGCCGCGCTTTCCAGCCGTCGCTTCAGGGCGTCGATCTCGGCGCTCCGGGGCGCCAGGTGGACCCGCAGGCCGGCCACGGCGTTCTCGATCGCCTTTTCCACCGGCTCGGCGTCGTCGCCGAAGAACCGCACCTCCCCGTCCCGGGCCTTGGCCCGGACCTTGATGGAGACCGCCCGGCCCGGCTCCAGCACGTCGCGGCAGCGGCGCAGGGATTCTGGCGGAAACAGCACCTCGTACTCCCCCGTAGGGTCAGAGAGCGTGACGAAGGCGAACTTCTCGCCGCTGGACTGGGAGGCCCGCTCCTGCTTGCGCCGCACGACCCCGGCCATGCGGAACACCTCCGCGCCGGCCTCAGCCCGGACGATGACATCGGTCAGAAGCTCGGTGCGGCGGCGACGCAGGGCCGGCACCATGTCTTCCAGAGGGTGGCCCGAGAGATAGAAGCCGACGGCCGAAAGCTCCTCGTCCAGGCGCTCCACCGGCGTCCACATGTCGGCCCGCGGCATGCGGGGCCGACCAACGCCCGCCTGGTCGCCGCCGAACAGGCTCGCCTGGGCCGAGGCGCGGTCGGCGGCCATGCTCTGGGCGTAGGCGATCAGGCTGTCGGCCGCCGCCGCCAGCTGGGCCCGGTTGGGATGGATGGAGTCGAAGGCCCCGGCCCGCGCCAGGGTCTCGAAGGTCCGCTTGTTCACTTGGCGCGGATCCACCCGCTCGACGAAGTCGAAGATGTCGCGGAAGGGACCACCCTCACGCCGGGTCTCGACCACGTGCTCCATGGCCGCCAGGCCGACATTGCGGATGCCGCCCAGGGCGTAGAGCACCTCACCGGCCTCGACCTCGAAGTCGGCGCCCGAGGCGTTGATGTCCGGCGCCCGGACCTTCACGCCGAACCGCTTGGCGTCCTGGTAGAAGACCGCCAGCTTGTCGGTGTTGGCGATATCCAGACTCATGGAGGCGGCGAAGAACTCCACCGGCGCGTTCGCCTTGAGCCAGGCCGTCTGGTAGGAAACCACCGCATAGGCCGCCGCGTGGCTCTTGTTGAAGCCATAGCCCGCGAACTTGTCCACCAGCTCGAAGATCGAGGCCGCCTGGCTTTCCGGCACCCCGCGGGCCGAGGCGCCGGCGACGAACATGGCCTTCTGCTCGGCCATCTCGTCCTTCTTCTTCTTGCCCATGGCCCGGCGCAGAAGGTCGGCGGCGCCAAGGGAGTAGCCCGCCAGGATCTGGGCGATCTGCATCACCTGTTCCTGGTAGACGATGATCCCGTAGGTCTCCTTGAGGACCGGCTCCAGGGACGGATGCAGGTAGTCGATGGTCCGCCGGCCGAACTTGCAGTCCACGAAGGCTGGGATGTTGTCCATCGGGCCCGGCCGATAGAGGGCGCCGACGGCGGTGACGTCTTCGATGGAATTGGGGCGCAGCTGGCGCAGGGTGTCGCGCATCCCCTGGCCTTCCATCTGGAACACCCCCACCGTGTGCCCCGCCGACATCAGCTCATAGGACTTGGCGTCGTCCACCGGCAGCACGCCCATGTCCACGCGGGCGCCCCGCTGATCCATGAACTTCAGCGCCTTGTCGATCACCGTCAGGGTCTTGAGCCCCAGGAAGTCGAACTTCACCAGGCCGGCGCTTTCCACCCACTTCATGTTGAACTGGGTGGCGGGCAGGTCCGAGCGAGGATCCTGATAGAGGGGGGTCAGCTCGGTCAGGGGGCGGTCGGAGATCACCACGCCGGCCGCGTGGGTCGAGGCGTTGCGATAAAGACCCTCGAGCTTCAGGGCGACGTCCAGCAGGCGCGACACCGCCTCGTCCTCGTCCCGGGCCGCCCGCAGCCGCGGCTCGATCTCAATGGCCTTGGCCAGCGTCACCGGATTGGCCGGATTGGCCGGCACCATCTTGGCGAGCCGGTCCACCTGGCCCAGCGGCAACTGGAGCACCCGGCCGACATCGCGCAGCACGGCGCGGGCCTGCAGGGTGCCGAAGGTGATGATCTGCGCCACCCGGTCTCGGCCATAGCGCTGCTGGACGTAGCTGATCACCTCTTCCCGCCGGTCCTGGCAGAAGTCGATGTCGAAGTCGGGCATGGACACCCGTTCCGGGTTCAGGAACCGCTCGAACAGCAGGCCATAGCGCAGGGGGTCCAGGTCGGTGATGGTCAGGGAATAGGCCACCAGCGAGCCAGCCCCCGACCCCCGTCCCGGTCCCACCGGAATGTCGTGGGCCTTGGCCCATTTGATGAAGTCCGCAACGATCAGGAAGTAGCCGGGGAAACCCATCTGGGTGATGACCCCGATCTCCCGCTCCAGCCGCTCGAAATACTCCGCCTCCGGGGCATGGCTGGCCTGGCCGCGGGCGATCCGGCCCTTGAGGCCTTCGCGGGCCTGATGGGCCAGCTCGTCGGCCTCGGTGCGGTCCCCCTCGGTGGGGAAGCGCGGCAGGATCGGATCTCGCTTGCGGACCATGAAGGCGCAGCGCCTGGCGATATCGAGGGTGTTGTCGCAGGCCTCCGGCAGGTCGGCGAACAGGGCGCGCATGTCCGCCGCCGGCTTGAACCAGTGCTCCTGGCTCACCCGCCGGCGCTCATCCTGGCCGACAAAGGCGCCGTCGGCGATGCACAGCAGCGCATCATGGGCCAGATGCATATCCTGCTTGGCGAAATAGGCGTCGTTGGTGGCCACCAGGGGCACGTCGCGCTCATAGGCGAAGGCCACCAGTTCGGGTTCGGCCAGGGCCTGGGCCGACAGGCCGTGACGCTGAAGCTCCACATAGAAGCGGTCACCGAAGACCCGCAGCATTTCGTCCAGGGCCGCGCGCCCCTCGGCCACCTTACCGGCCGCCATCAGAGGATCGACGGGCCCATCCCAGCCGCCCGACAGCAGGATCAGCCCCTCGGCGTGCTCGACCACCTTGGCCCAGGCCACCGCCGGCTCCTCGACGCCGCCGACGCTGTCGATATAGGCCATGGAGGACAGGCGCGACAGGTTGAGATAGCCCGCCTCGCTCTGGGCCAGGAGCACGAGGGTCGGCGTCCGCGCCCACTTTTCCGGCTGGCGATCGCCAATGCCGGTCACCGCAAGGGCGCAGCCGACGATGGGCTGGACGCCCTGTCCCTGGGTGGCGACGGAGAACTCCAGCGCCCCATAGAGGTTGGTCCGGTCCGTCAGGGCGACGGCGGGCATGTCATGGGCGGCGGCCAGGGCGCCGACCGCGTCAGCCTTGATCGCGCCTTCCAGCAGCGAATAGGCTGAGCGCACCCGAAGGTGCACGAACCCGCCATCGTGCTGCTGTTGCATTCGAGCCTCCGACACGCGAGCCATGGCCCTGCCCCGTCAGCCGACCAGAAACGCGAACTGACAGACCATACCTACGAAGCTCGCCACAGCGACAAATGCCAGCGATTCCCGCGCCAGAAGAATGATCATCACGCAGCCCCTTGTGGATGTTCCATATATGTTCTTATTCTGGTTTTGTTCTCCTCGTCAACCTGCCTGTGAACAACCTCTCGGAGCCGCCCCATGGACCAACGCATCAGCCTGATCACGCTTGGCGTGGACGATCTCCCACGGGCCCGCGCCTTCTACGAGGCCGGCCTCGGGTGGACCCCCGTCAGCGCGCAGGAGAGCGTGTGCTTCTATCAATTGCCGGGCCTTGCCCTGGGTCTGTTCGGCCGCGAGGCCTTGGCGAAAGACGCCCAGCATCCCATCGACGGGCGATTCAGCGGCGTCACCATCGCCATCAATGGCCGGTCCCGCGAGGAGGTGGACGCCATATTCGCCCAGGCGCTGGCGGCCGGCGCCAAGGCGCTCAAGCCGCCCGAACCCGTCTTCTGGGGCGGCTATTCCGGCTATTTCGCCGATCTCGACGGCCATGTGTGGGAGGTCGCCCACAACCCAGGCTCCATCATCGGCGCGGACGGCTCGACCACCTTCCAGGCCGATGAAACCCAGGGTTAGAGCATTTCTCGATCCGATAGCCGCGGCGCACTTATCGGGAAAACGCTCTAGAAGATCGACTGCGGCTCGAGATGGCCGTCCTTGAGCGCCAGGACGCGGTCCATGTGACGGGCGAGCTCGAGATTGTGGGTGGCGATCAGCGCGGCCACCCCGGTCTCGCGAACCAGTTCATAGAGGCTGGCGAACACCTCGGCCGAGGTGTTGGGATCGAGATTGCCGGTGGGCTCGTCGGCCAGCAGCAGCCGCGGCCGGTTCGCCAGCGCCCGGGCGATGGCCACCCGCTGCTGTTCGCCGCCTGACATCTGGGCCGGCTGGTGGTCCACACGCTCGCCAAGACCCAGCTGGCCCAACAGGACGCCTGCCCTGGCCCGCGCGGCCTCATGGCTTTCGCCGGCGATCATCAGCGGCAGGGCCACATTGTCCAGGGCGCTGAACTCGGCCAGCAGGTGGTGGAACTGGTAGACGAAGCCGATGGAGGCCAGCCGCACCCGGGTGCGCGCCCGCTCATTCAGGGCCGAGCAATCGCGGCCATCGATCAGGATCACGCCGCCGTTGGGGCGCTCCAGCAGGCCCGCCGCATGCAGGAGCGACGACTTGCCTGACCCTGAAGGCCCGATCAGGCCGACGATCTCGCCGGGCGACACGTCGATATCGACGCCCTGCAGCACCGTCAGGCGGCGATCGCCGGTGACATAGGTCCGCTCCAGGCCGCGGACGGACAGGATGGGGGTGTCACTCATAGCGAAGGGCTTCCACCGGATCGAGACGGGAGGCCCGCAGGGCCGGCGGCAGGGTGGCGAGGAATGAGACGGCCAACGCCCAGCCCACCACGATCATCACCTCGACGGCGTCCACCTTGGCGGGGATGTGGGCCAGATAATAGATGTCGGAGCTGAACACCTCGGCGCCCGTGACCCATTCCACGAAGTTCTGGATGGGGCCGATGAACAGACAGAACAATACGCCGAGCACCAGGCCCACGACCGTGCCGAGAGCGCCCACCGAGGCGCCGGCCATGAAGAAGATGCGCAGGATCGCCCCGCGGCCGGCGCCCATGGTGCGCAGGATGGCGATGTCGCGGCCCTTGTTCTTCACCAGCATGACCAGGCCCGAAATGATGTTCATGGCCGCGATGGCCACGATCAGCATGAGGATCAGGCGCATGACGCTGCGCTCGATCTTCAGCGCGTTCCAGAAGCTGGCGTTCCGCTGGGTCCAGTCGGTGACGATGGCGACGGGTCCGGCCAGTTCGGCGATGGCCGCCTTCATGGCCGGCGCCCGGTCGGGATCGGCCAGCCGGATCTCCACCACATCGACCATGCCCTCGCGGGCGAAGAACAGCTGGGCCTGCTCCAGGGGCATATAGATGAAGAGCTGGTCGTACTCGCTCATGCCGACGCTGAAGGTCCCGCCGACCGTGTAGGTCTTGCGCTGCGGCGTATAGCCGAAGGCCGTCGCCCCGCCGCTCGGCGAGATCAGGGTGAGCGGGTCGCCGGGGCCGACGCCGAGGGTCTCGGCCAGCCGGTCGCCGATCAGCACCAGGTCACCGCCATATTCACCCTCGCCAAAGCCATCGAGGGAGCCGCGGACGATGTTGCCCGAGACGATCTCGGTGCGGCGCAGATCTTCCTCAGTGATGCCGCGGACCACGGCGCCGCTGATCTGGCCCTGCCCCAGGGCCATGGCCTGGGCCTCGATCAGGGGGGCGGCCTGGGTCACGCCGTCCAGGGCGGTGATCTCGCCGGCCAGGGTGCGCACCTCAGGGTCATAGAGCGAACCGCCGGAGACGAAGACATGGCCGTTGAAGCCCAGGGTGCGGTCGAGCAGTTCTGTGCGGAAGCCGTTCATCACCGACATGACGATGATCAGCACCGCCACGGCCAGCATGATGCCGACAAAGGAGATGATCGAGATCAGCGCCACGCCACCCTGGCTGCGCTTGGCGCGCAGGTATCGCCCGGCGAGCATCCGCTCCCAGCGCCCGAAGGGCGGCGCCACACCGCTCACGTGATGATCGCCTTGAGCGCGTCTTCCAGCGGCAGGGACTGGCGTTCGCCGGTGGCGCGGCGCTTGATCTCGACCTTGCCCTCGGCGACGCCCTTGGGGCCGATGATCAGCTGCCAGGGCACGCCGATCAGGTCCATGGCGGCGAACTTGGCGCCGGGCCGCTCGTCGGTATCGTCCAGCAGCGGATCCTTGCCGGCGTCGCGCAGGGCGCCATAGGCCTGCTCGCAGGCCAGATCCACGGCCGCGTCGCCAGGCCGCAGGTTGATCACCGCCACGCCGAAGGGCGCCACGGACTCCGGCCAGACGATGCCGGCCTCGTCATGGCTGGCCTCGATGATGCCGCCCACCAGGCGGGAGACGCCGACGCCGTAGGAGCCGCCATGGATCGGCCGCTCCTGGCCATCGGGGCCGGTGACCACGGCGCGCATGGGCTTGGAGTACTTCTCGCCGAAATAGAAGATGTGGCCGACCTCGATCCCCCGGGCCGACAGGCGGTCGGACTCGGCGACTTCGGACTCAAACCGCGCCTGTTCGTGCATGTCCTCGGTGGCTGCATAGAGGGCGGTGCGCTGGTCGACGATGGGCTGCAGGTCGCCGTCCCAGTCGACGTCGCCAGGGGGCGGCATTTCCACCAGGTCGCGGTGGCAGAAGACCTGGCTTTCGCCGGTCTCGGCCAGGATGATGAACTCGTGGCTCAGATCGCCGCCGATAGGGCCGGGATCGGCGCGCATGGGCACGGCCTTCAGGCCCAGGCGGGCGAAGGTGTTCAGATAGGCCACGAACATGCGGTTGTAGGACCGGCGGGCGGCGGCCTCATCGATGTCGAAGGAATAGGCGTCCTTCATCAGGAACTCCCTCCCGCGCATCACCCCGAACCGGGGGCGGCGCTCGTCGCGGAACTTCCACTGGATGTTGTAGAAGTTCTTCGGCAGGTCCTTGTAGCTCTTCACATGGGCCCGGAAGATCTCGGTGATCACCTCTTCGGCGGTCGGCCCATAGAGCAGGTCGCGCTCATGGCGGTCGGTGATGCGCAGCATCTCGTCGCCATAGTCGTCATAGCGCCCACTCTCGCGCCAAAGGTCGGCCAGTTGCAGGGTGGGCATCAGCACCTCGATGGCGCCGGCCCGGTCCATTTCCTCGCGGACGATCTGCTCGATCTTCTTCAGGACGCGGAGGCCGAGCGGCAGCCAGGCATAGATGCCCGCCGCTTCCTGACGGATCATTCCGGCGCGCAGCATCAGCTGATGCGAGGCGATCTGGGCGTCGGAGGGCGCCTCACGCAGCGTAGGAATGAAATAACGCGAAAGACGCATGCGTTCGGGGCCTTCGTACCAGACTCTTCGGAATAGGCCCTGATTAGCCCTGAGCGTCTGACCTTGGCAATCGAAGCGTCGAAAAGAAGGCCGCCGGCGCAAGGCGGGCGGCCTCCAAGTTGGTCATCGGGGAAAACGCTACGCAAGCCGGCGACGCCGCTTGGCTGAGACCGTTGTAACCCCTGTAACATCGGAGGCGCGCGCATCTCGGGCGTCAGCTGGAAAGAGGCGCCGTGTTCGCCCAATTTGCAGGCGTTGCGGCCGCGGGCCGCGCAAGGCCTGGGCGCCAGCAGCAGGCCTAGAAGTTCGACGGCCCCGTGGGCATGGGAATGACGCCCGACAAGATCACCGCCCAGACGATGACAAAGACGACGGCCGAGACCCAGGTGGTGGTGATGAACTTGCGCTTGAGCTTGGGGTCCACCGGCGCGCCGGGATCGCCGCCGTCGCCCTTGTCGATGCCGGCTTCGGCGTGGCTGATGGTGCCCAGCGGCAGGACGGCGAACAGCACCACCCACCAGATGATCAGATAGGTCGCAATCCCGGTCGTCACACCCATCAGTGGGCCTCCTTCGGCGTTTCCATGAGTTCGACAAGTACGCCGCCCATGGCCTTGGGGTGGACGAAGATCACCGGCGTCCCGTGGGCGCCGATCCTCGGCTCGCCCGTGCCCAGCACGGTGGCGCCCTTGGCCCGCATCTCGTCGCGGGCGGCCAGGATGTCCTCGACCTCGAAGCAGATGTGATGCTGGCCGCCGGCCGGGTTCTTGGCCAGGAAGCCCTTGAGCGGGGAATCCTCGCCCAGGGGTTCGATCAGCTCGATCTGCGAATTGGGCAGGTTGACGAAGCAGACCCAGACCCCCTGCTCCTCCATCGCCCATTTCTCGGTGATGGAGGTGGCGCCCAGCACGTCGCGATACATCCGCACGGCGTCGTCGATGGAGGGGGTGGCGACCCCCACATGGTTCAGTTTCCCGATCATGAAGCCGGTATACGCCCCCTGCCCCTAGGGCGCGAAGACCCTAAAGTCGCAGGACCGTGGTCTCGACCACGGGCCGACGGCCCCAAACCCGTTGGCAGGCCTTTTTGACGGCCCGCGACATGGCGGTTTCGACGGCCTGGTCCAGGTCGCGGTCTGCACCTGACAGGCGTGACAAGGCGCGCTCGGCCTCTTCGGCCAGGTCGTCGAGGGCCTCCTCCAGGGGATAGTCGTCATCGGTGGGCATGCCGATGGCGCGCACCTGCGGCCCCGAGGTGATCTTCCCGCGGCTGTCCAGGGCGACAGCCACCGTGACCACGCCGTTGTGGGCGGCATGGCGGCGCTCGCGCAGGGCTTCGCCGTTCTCGCTGACCACCACATTGGCGTCGACATAAAGGCGGCCGGCCGGGGTTTCGTCGATGATCTCAGCGCGGCCAGGCGCCAGGCGAACCATGTCGCCGTTGCGCGGGGCGACGGTCTGCGGAACCTGAAGATCCCGGGCGAAGGCCGCGTGCTCCAGCAGGTGGCGGCGCTCCCCATGGGTGGGGATGGCGATCTCCGGACGGGCCCAGGCGTACATGCGCGCCAGCTCGTCCCGGCAGGGGTGACCCGAAACGTGGATCCCGGGATGGTCCTTATCGGTGTAGAGCCGCACGCCGCGGTCGGCCATGCGGTTCTGCAGGTTGCGAATGGCGATCTCGTTGCCTGGGATGACCCGCGAGGAGAAAACGCAGGAATCGCCCTTGCTCAGGTTCACATGGGGATGGGTCCCCTCGGAGATCCGCGACAGGGCCGCACGGGCCTCCCCCTGGCTGCCGGTGCAGAGATAGAGGATGGAGTCGGCGGGGAAGTAGCCGGCCTCGCTCTCGTTGACAAAGTCCTTCAGCCCCTTGAACAGGCCGACCGACCGGGCGGCAGCCGCCATCCGGTGCATGGAGCGCCCCACCAGGCAGACCCGGCGGCCATTGGCCTCCGCGGCCCGGATCACCGAATCCATCCGCGCCACATTGGAGGCGAAGCAGGCCACCGCCACCTTGCCCTTCAGCTGGCCGATCAGTTGCGCCAGCGCATCGCGGACATCGGCCTCGGAGCCGGCTTCGCCGTCGACGAAGACATTGGTGGAATCGCAGACCATGGCCAGGACGCCCTCGTCCCCCAGCTGGCGGATGAAGGCCTCGTCGGTGGCTTCGCCCAGCACCGGGTCGGGATCGATCTTCCAGTCGCCGGTGTGCAGGACGGTGCCCAGGGGCGTGCGGATCGACAGGCCGTTGGGCTCGGGGATCGAGTGGGTCAGGGTGATCAGGTCGATCTCGAAGGGGCCGAGGGTCACGCGGCCGCCCAGCGGCACCACATTGATCTCCACCTGGCCCTCAAGGCCCCCTTCCCGCAGCTTCTCGCGCAGCAGGAAGGCGGTGAAGGGCGTGGCGTAGAGCGGCGCGCGCAGCCGCGGCCACAGCCAGGCCACCGCGCCGATATGGTCTTCGTGGGCGTGGGTCAGGACGATGCCGAGGATGTCGTCGGCATGCTCCTCGATGAATTCCGGATCAGGCAGGATCAGGTCCACCCCCGGAGTCGTCAGGTCGCCGAAGGTCACGCCGAGATCGACGATGATCCACTTGCGCGCATGGGGCGGCCCAAAGCCGTACAGGTTGAAGTTCATGCCGATCTCGTTCGACCCGCCGAGCGGGAGGAAGACGAGTTCGTCCTGGGTCTTATTGGCGGCCATCAGGCGCCTCCGAGGTTGCGGCGGTGGATCTCCAGCAGACCCCGTATGGTCAGGTCGGGATCGAAATGATCGATCGCCAGACTTGCCCCGTGGAAAAGCGAAGCGACGCCGCCGGTTGCAATCACCGTCAGCGGTTGCGGCCATTCGGCCTTGATCCGGGTGATCAGGCCCTCGATCAGCGCAATATAGCCCCAGAAGACGCCCGACTGCATGGCGCCGACCGTGTCCTTGCCGATCACCTGCTGGGGCTTCTGGATCGCCACCCGCGGCAGCTTGGCGGCGGCCGCATGCAGGGCCTCCATCGAAAGATTGATCCCCGGCGCGATCACGCCGCCCTCGAAACCACCGTCCTCGGCGATCACATCGAAGGTGGTGGCGGTGCCGGAGTCGATGACGATCAGCGGCCCGGAATATTGGATATGGGCGCCGATGGCGTTGACCAGGCGATCGGCGCCGGCCTCCGAGGGCTTGTCGATCCGCACGGCGATCCCGAGCTTGGCGTTCTCGCCGATCACCAGGGGCTCAACGTGCAGGTAGCGGCGGGCCAGGTTGCGCAGGTTGAAGATCGACTGCGGCACCACGCTGGAGATGATGCAGGCGTCCAGCACCCCGAACTGCAGCCCGGCCATGTGCAGCAGCTGCGAGAGCCAGACGGCGTATTCGTCGGCGGTGCGCGTGGAGTCGGTGGCCGCCCGCCACTGGGCGATCCAGGTCTCGCCGTCGTGCACGGCGAAGAGGGTGTTGGTGTTGCCCTGTTCGATGGCCAAGAGCATCAGGCGTCTCCAAAGAAAACATCGCCGGCGGTGATCCGCCGGACCTGACCATCAGCCAGACGCAGCCGCAGGGCGCCGTCGGCCTCCATGCCCTCGGCGATCCCCTCCACCGTCTCCTGCGGCAGGCGGGCGACGCAGGGCTGGCCCAGGCCATGGGCCCGCAGGGTCCAGCCCTGGGCGATGGCGGCGAAGCCCCGGCCGGCCCAGAGACTACGCCAGGTTTCGAAGGCCGTCGCCAGGACCCCAAGGGCCTCCTGCGGACTGGGGGGAGCCCCAGCCATATGTTCGGCGAAGGTCGCCGACGGGCGCTCGGCGGCCACCGGCGCAGCGGCCAGGTTGACGCCGATGCCGACCGCCAGCCAGATGCGGCCGTCGGGCCGCGCGCCGGATTCCACCAGAATGCCGGCGGCCTTGCGCCCGCCGATCAGCAGGTCGTTGGGCCACTTCACGCTCACAAGGTCGGCGCCCAGGAAACGCTCGGCCAGATCGGCGGCGGCCAGGGCGGTGACGAAGGACAGTTGCGCCGCCTCAGCCGCCGGCCGGTCGGTGACCATCAGCAGGGTGGCGGCCAGATTGCCCGATCCCGTCTCCCAGGGTCGGCCGCGGCGGCCTCGCCCGGATGTCTGGTTGAGGGCGGCGATCCACTGGGGGCCCGCCTCGCCGGCCTCGGCCCGTCGGCGGGCCTCGGCATTGGTGGAGTCGAGCTCGTCGTAGAACGCGATCGGCGGGTGGACGCTGGCCAAATCAGGCCAGGCCGAAAGCGGCGGCCGCAGCCGCAGCCAGCGGATCGATGAAGGCCAGAGCCACCAGGACGACCGGGAAGGTGAACAGGGCCAGCGCAATGGCGATCGCCTTGGCCTCCACCGGCGGGGCGTCGGTGGCGCCGACGGCGGGATCGAACCACATCACCTTGATCAGGCGCAGATAGTAGAAGGCCGCGACCACGCTGCCGACCAGGGCCACGACGGCGGCGACGCCGAGGCCCGCCCCAATGGCCGCCTTGAACACATAGAACTTGGCCCAGAAGCCCGAGAAGGGCGGCAGGCCGAGCGCTGACAGGGCGAACGCGCTCATGGCGAGCGCAATGCCGGGGCGTTCCTTGAACAGGCCGGCCATGTCCGAAATGGTCTCCATCGGACGACCGTCCCGCGACAGGGCCGCCAGGCAGGCGAAGAAGCCGGTCACGTCGACCATGTAGAGGACCATGAAGACCAGCATGGCCTGAATGCCGGCGGCGTCGCCCGAGGCCAGGCCCAGGACGGCGTAGCCGATATTGGCGATCGAGGAATAGGCCCACAGACGCTTCAGATTGCTCTGGGCCAGGCCGGCGAAGGCGCCGACCGCCACGGAGGCGAGCGCGATGATCACCAGAATCTGGCGCCACTGGTCCGCCGCGCCGCCGAAGCCCTCGGCCAGGACCCGGGCGAACAGCACCATGGCCGCCATCTTGGGGGCCGCGCCGAAGAAGGCGACAACCGGGGTCGGCGCGCCCTCATAGACGTCCGGCGTCCACATGTGGAAGGGCGCGGCCGAGATCTTGAAGGCCAGGCCGCAGATCAGGAAGACGAGGCCGAACAGCACGCCGACGCCCGCCCCGCCCTCGACGGACTGGGCGATGACATCGAAATGGGTCGAACCGGCGAAGCCATAGATCAGCGAGGCGCCATAGAGCAGCAGCCCCGAGGACAGGGCGCCCAGGACGAAATACTTCAGGCCGGCCTCGGACGCCTTGGCGTTGTCCCGGTGAATGGCGGCCAGGACATAGAGCGCCAGGGAGTGCAGCTCGACGCCGATATAGAGCGAGATCAGGTCCCCGGCCGAGGCCATCATCCCCATGCCAAGCGCGGCCAGGATGATCAGGACCGGGAACTCGAAATTGTTCACGCCGCGGCGCTGGAACCACGGCTGGCCGAGCGGGATGGCGATGGCGCTGGCGGCGTAGATGGCCACCTTGGCGAAGGCCGAGGCCTGGTCGGCGATCAGGCCGCCGGAGAAGCCGCGGCCCATGGGACCGAGCACGGCCGCGGCGCCGGCGGCGACCAGCAGGGCCACGGCGGCCAGGCTGAACACCGCGTTGGCGCGGCTCTGGAAGGCGCCCCAGACCAGCAGGGCAAGGGCGCCTGCAGCCAGGATCACCTCGGGAAGGGCGAGGCTCAGATCAGCGGAGAAATTCATCGCAAAAGCCCCCTCACCCGCCGGTCGCAGCGCGGTAGACCGCGACCAGATTGTCGACCGAGGCCTGGGTGATGTCGAAAACGGCGGCCGGATAGATGCCGAGATAGAGGGTCCCCAGGATCAGGGGGGCGAAGATCGCCACCTCCCGCCAGTTGAGGTCCTTGATCTCGGCCAGGGCCGGATTGGTGAGCTCGCCGAACACGACCCGGCGATAGAGGCTGAGCGCATAGACGGCCGAGAGGATGACCCCGGTGGCCGCCACGATGGCCGCCCAGGTGGAGGCCTGATAGGCGCCGGTCATGGTCAGGATCTCGCCGACGAAGCCCGAGGTGCCCGGCAGGCCGACATTGCCCATGGTGAACAGCAGGAAGATGGCCGCGTACCAGGGCATCCGGTTCACCAGGCCGCCATAGAAGGCGATCTCGCGGGTGTGCATCCGGTCATAGACCACCCCGACACAGAGGAAGAGCGCGCCGGAGATCAGACCATGGCTGACCATCTGGAAGATGGCGCCCTGCTCGCCCTGGGCGTTGCCGGAGAAGATGCCCAGCGTCACGAAGCCCATATGGGCCACGGAGGAATAGGCGATCAGCTTCTTGATGTCGGTCTGCCGGAAAGCGACCAGCGAGGTGTAGACGATGGCGATCACCGACAGGGCGAAGACCAGCGGCGTGAAAAACACCGAGGCGTCGGGGAACATGGGCAGGGAGAAGCGCATGAACCCATAGCCGCCCATCTTCAGCAGCACGCCGGCCAGGATCACCGAACCGGCGGTGGGCGCCTCCACGTGCGCGTCGGGCAGCCAGGTGTGCACCGGCCACATGGGCATCTTCACCGCGAACGAGGCGAAGAAGGCCAGCCACAGCCAGATCTGGATCTCCTGACCGAAGTCGTAGGTCATCAGCTCCGGGATCGAGGAGGTGCCGGTGATGCCGATCATGCCGAGCACCGCGGCCAGCATCAGCACTGAGCCCAGCAGGGTGTAGAGGAAGAACTTGAAGGCCGCATAGACCCGGTTCTTGCCGCCCCAGACCCCGATGATCAGGAACATCGGCGCCAGGCCGAACTCGAAGAAGACGTAGAAGAGGATCAGGTCGAGGGCGCAGAACACGCCGATGACCAGGGTCTCCAGCGCCAGGAAGGCGATGAGATATTCCTCGATGCGATGCTCGATCGAACGCCAGGAGGCGGCGATGCAGAGCGGCATCAGGAAGGCGGTGAGCACCACGAACAGCACCGAAATGCCGTCCACGCCCATGCGGTAATGGAGTCCGCCGAACCAGGCGAAGTCCTCCACGAACTGGAAGTCGGCCGTCGTGCGGTCGAACTGGCCGAGCATGACCAGGGACAGGGCCAGCGTCACCAGGGTGGTGACGAGCGCGACCCATTTGGCTAGGTCAGCCGACCTGGCGCTACCGGCTGGCGCAATGAACCGCAGGGCCAGGATGGCCGCGATGCCCGCGACGGGCGCGTAGGTGATGAGCGAGAGAATGCCGGTCATGACTTATCCCCGCCTCAGGCCGCCCAGGCGTAGAGGGCGAAGGACAGAAGCCCCGCCACCCCAAGCAGCATCACAAACGCATAGTGGTAGACGAAGCCGGTCTGCAGCTTGCCGGTCCGCCGGCCGATCGCCGCCGATACCGCAGCCACGCCGTTGGGTCCGACGCCGTCGATGATCTTCTGGTCGCCGACCTTCCAGAAGAGGTCGCCCAGGCCGCGGGCGGCGCGCACGAAGGTGGCGTTGTAGAGCTCGTCGAAGAACCACTTGTTGTAGAGGAAGGTCCAGACCGGCCCCTCCTTGGCCGCCATCCGGGCGCCGAGGCCCTCGCGCAGCACATAGATGTAGAAGGCGATGGCCAGGCCCAGCATGGACGCCACCAGCGGCGCATAGAGCACCCACTGCGGCACATGGTGGGCATGTTCCAGCACATGGTTGGTGGGCGCGGTAAAGATGGCGCCGCGCCAGAACTCGGCCTGATGGTCGCCGACGAAGTGCTCGACGAAGACAAAGCCCGCCGCGACGGCGCCCAACGCCAGGAGCAGCAGGGGAACCACCATCACCAGGGGGCTCTCGTGCGGCGTAT
Source organism: Phenylobacterium sp. (assembly GCF_030646615.1). Classification (GTDB taxonomy): domain Bacteria; phylum Pseudomonadota; class Alphaproteobacteria; order Caulobacterales; family Caulobacteraceae; genus Phenylobacterium. The sequence goes on from NZ_JAUSLG010000039.1 coordinate 27,277, forward strand.
GCGCGTGATGATGCCCATGATCATGGGCGTCCGGCAGAGGCTCGTCATGGGTCTCATGCTGGGCCGGCGCATGGGCGTGGTCGTCATGGGGCTCGTGACCCCATTTGGCGTGACCGTGGAAGGTCATGAAGGCCAGGCGCCAGGAATAGTAGGCGGTCAGCGCCGCGGCCAGGATGCCGATCACGAAGGCGAAATAGGCGATGCCGTTCTCTTCGCCGGCGGCATAGGCCGCCTCGATGATGGTGTCCTTGGAATAGAAGCCGGCGAAGCCCAGATGCAGGTCGGGGATGCCGAAGCCGGTGATGGCCAGGGTGCCGATGACCATCACCGCATAGGTGACCGGCAGCAGCTTCCAGAGGGCGCCCATCTTCCGCATGTCCTGCTCGTGGTGCATGCCGTGGATCACCGAGCCGGCGCCGAGGAACAACAGGGCCTTGAAGAAGGCGTGGGTGAACAGGTGGAACATGGCCGCCTGATAGGCGCCGACGCCCGCCGCGAAGAACATGTAGCCAAGCTGCGAACAGGTCGAATAGGCGATTACCCGCTTGATGTCGTTCTGGGCCAGACCCACCGTGGCGGCGAACAGGGCCGTGACCGCGCCCACCAGGGTGACGATCTGCTTGGCCACCGGCGCATATTCGAACATCGGCGACAGCAGGCAGACCATATAGACGCCGGCCGTCACCATGGTGGCGGCGTGGATCAGGGCCGAGACCGGGGTCGGGCCTTCCATGGCGTCCGGCAGCCAGGTGTGCAGGAAGAACTGGGCCGACTTGCCCATGGCGCCGACGAACAGCAGGGCGCAGGCGAGGTCCATGGCGTGCCAGGTCTGGCCGGCGAACTGCCAGCCGACGGCGGCGAATTCCTCAACCC
>NZ_JAUSLG010000042.1 GCF_030646615.1 Phenylobacterium sp.
AAGATCGACAGCCGCACCATCCTGGGCGAGCAGGGCGCCGAGCAGCTGCTGGGCCAGGGCGACATGCTCTACATGGCCGGCGGCGGCCGGGTGACCCGCCTGCATGGACCCTTCGTCTCCGACGGCGAGGTGGAGGCCGTCGCCAAGTTCCTGCGCGAACAGGGCCAGCCGCAGTATCTGGAAGAGGTCACCGCCGGCGGCGACGACGAGGACGGCGAAGGCGAAGGCGGTTTCGACGAGGGCGGTTCGGGCGACGATCTCTACGACCGCGCCGTGGCCGTCGTGACCCGGGACAAGAAGGCCTCGACCTCCTATGTCCAGCGCCGCCTGCAGATCGGCTACAACCGCGCCGCCTCCCTGATCGAGCGGATGGAGAACGAAGGCGTCGTCAGCCCCGCCAACCATGCCGGCAAGCGCGAAATCCTGGTCGGGGCGCCGCCTTAAAGGCGGGGTCTGAGGAAGCAGGGTGGGCGCGCCCGACGGAGGCCGGACGGGGCTGGGGGGAGAGAAGCGTCACAGTCTCACGCCCGGCGCGCCCTGGCGGGGCCGGCAAACGACCTTTCGGCCGCCGTGGGGGTGAGCCGGCCCGCACAGGGACTGATGTTGGGGGTGTCGCGCCCAGATCAAGCGCCTGCGACGATTTGGCGCCCGCCTGCCTTGGCGCGCCAGCATCGGCGGCTTCATCGCAGCCGTAAGGACCATCACAGGCTTGGGAGGCGGCGATGGGAACATCCGTAGTGGTGGGAGCCAGCGGCGGGCTGGGCGCAGCCGTGCTCGCCCGACTGGCGAAGGCCCGGCCCGACGATCGCCTGCTAGCCCTTTCGCGGCGGCGCCCCGACAATCTGCCGGACCAGGCCGATTGGGCGTATCTCGATCTGACGGACGAGGCGTCGATCGCCGCGGCCGCCGAGGGCCTCGGCGCCGGGGAGGGCGCAGACCTGGTGTTCGTCGCCACGGGTCAGTTGCACGGGCCGGGCCTGTCGCCGGAGAAGTCGTGGCGGAGCCTGGAGGCGGACGCGCTCATGGCCGCCTTCCAGGTCAATGCGGTGGGCCCAGCCCTGGTGGCCAAGCACTTTCTGCCCCGCCTGGCCCGAGATCGGCGCGCCACCTTCGCCGCCCTCTCGGCCCGGGTGGGCAGTATCGGCGACAACCGCCTGGGGGGCTGGCACGGCTATCGCGCCTCCAAGGCCGCCCTGAACCAGATGATCCGCACGGTGGCCATCGAGCTGGCCCGCCAGCGGCCGCAGGCGATCTGCGTCGCCCTGCATCCCGGCACGGTGGCCACAGCGCTGAGCGCGCCGTTTCAGAGCGGCGTGGCGCAGGAGAAGCTATTCACCCCCGATTTCGCCGCTGAGCGGATGCTGGCGGTCCTGGACGGCCTGAGCCCAGCTGACAGCGGCGGCTTCTTCGCCTGGGATGGCGCCCCGATCCCGTGGTGAGGCCCCTTTGGCCCCGGCGATCCGCTGCGCGTTCGGCGCGTCCAGATCAGGCTGAGGGCCGGGTGAGCACATAGGCCGCGCAGGCCAGGAGCGTCACGCCCACCAGGACTGGCACCAGGGGGCCGCGGTTGCTGAACGCGACGATCCCCCAACTGATTCCCATGCCGGCGACGGCGGCGATCTTGGCCCGGGGCGGAATGGCGCCGCGCTCGTCCCAGGCCCGCAAGGTGGGGCCAAAGCGCTTGTGGGCGTACATCCGCGCCCGCAGCTTCGGCGCGCTCTTGCCGAAGGCCCAGGCGGCGATGATCAGGAAGACGGTGGTCGGTAGCAGGGGCAGGAAGGCGCCGAGTATGCCCAGGCCCAGGGCGGCCATGCCCAGGCCTCGGTAAAGCAGGATCGCCACGGACGTCATGGCGCGCGGCGCAGGCGCAGCCTCCTCGGCGGGTTCGACAGGATCGCGCGGCGCGGACATCGCCGAAGCATGCCACAGGTCTTGCGAGAGAGTCGCAGAAATCAGCGGGCGATGGCGTGGGCTAGGTTCGGCGGCCTGCCAGGCGGGCGGGTTCGAAGCGGATCAGGGCCTCGGCCATGGCTTCGTCGGGCTCCAGGTTGCGGATCACGGCGGCCAGACCGCGACTAATGTCGCGCTGGCGCTCTGCGGGCACGCCCGCGAGGGCCTGGCGGTTGAAGCCCAGCAGTTGATCGACGGCCTGGCCGTAGAGCCGCTGGCCGTCGTCGGTGAGGGACAGCCGCACCTGCCGGCGGTCGGAGTCCGGTGTGTGGCGCGCCACCAGGTCGCGACGGACCAGCTGGTCGACGCTGCGGGTCAGGGTGGTGCGGTCCACGGCGGTGAAGGCCGACAGTTCCGACATAGCGCAGGACTCGAAGCGTCGGATGGTCGAAATGGCCCGCCACTGCGCCAGGGTCAGGTCCAGGCCGGTCAGGGCGCGCTCAAACGCCGCGTCACGGCGTCGCACCGCCTGGAACAGGAGATAGAAAAAGTACTCCGGCACATCTAGGCCGAACTCGGCTTCCGGGTCGACGGACCGGAGGCTGTTCCTGGATTCACTCATAAGCCTTCGGCCCCTTCGCCGGCAGGGTGGCCTCAATCCGTGCGATTACACAAGTCGCATTTGCAATAGGTGTAAATGCGCAGACATTGACATGACGGGGTTCGGTCACTAGGTGGGCGCCAGTCCCATTGGCAGCGCTGTCCGTTGGCTCGGGCGCGAGAGGTGTCTCGCCAGCCCACTCCGTGCAGCGCCTCATCGAAAAGTGCTGAGGTTGATCATGAACGGACCGCCCGAGGCGGCCCTCGACGATATTCGTCGCAGGCTGGACGAATTGCAGCATGAGGCCCAGCGCGCTAGCGCCCTTGGCCGCGCCACCCTCAGCGCCCTGGCTGTGCTGTCTGAGGAAACCCGCCAGGCCGTAGAAGAGGCCCTGCGCCAGGAGGCCGAGATCCTGAGACGCCAGACCGCTGACCCGATGCAGCATGATCTGTTCGACGCCTTCTGCGAGCTTCAGGCCCTGGCCACGCCCGAGGGCCGTCTGACGCGGGACCTGGAGCAGGCCCTCATCGATCGCGCCGCAGGTCTCGACGCCGCCACCGGGGAGCTTCCTCGCCGCAAGGCCGGCTGAGCGACCCGCTAGAAGTCCAGCCGCCAGAGGACCTCAAGGAGCTCGGCCGGTTCGAATGGCTTGACGATCCAGCCGTCCACGCCCTGCTCACGGCCCCGGGCGCGCTTGGCCTCGGTCTCTTCGCTGGTGATCACCACGATGGGCAGATCTGCCAGATCCGGGTCGCCCTTGATGGCCGCCACCAGGCTGAAGCCGTCCATCCTGGGCATGTTCAGATCGGTGAGCACCAGATCGGGCCGCCGGCGCCTCATCATGTCGAGGGCCTGGGCGCCGTCCTCAGCCAGGCGGACATCATAGCCCGCAGCGCTGAGCACATCGCCGAGCAGCAGGCGGATCACTGGCGAATCGTCCACCACCAGAACGGTCGCGGCGCCTTCCGCCTGAAAGGCCGCCCTGGCGGACTCAGGCCCGGACATGGGGCGCTCCGGCAGGGGCTGGGCGGCGAGCATCGGGGACGGGGACTCCGAGGGGGAACAGGGGGCGGCTCCTCGCACCATTCTCAGATGCGATGTAATCTAAGGTTAATACGGAGAATAATTCTCTAATAAGAGAATTCTGCCCCCCGCGCAAGATGTTGCAGCGCAGCAGACTCCGTCATGGCCAGAACGAGGGATCGCGGCGATCAAGTGGGACCTGGAGGGCCTCGACGTGATGTCTGAGGCGCCCATCAGCAGGCGGAACCTAGTCTTCGACGACGTTTGCGCCCTGGTGGATCAGCAGCGCCCGGGACGGCTGGCCCTGTTCGGCCGTCAGGGCGAAGCCCATGCCGCCGTCAAAATAGACTCCATCGCCGATCCCCAGGCTCAGGGGCGCGTAGATGTCGGAATGCAGGACCACGGCGCCGGTCAGCACCGTGAGATAGGCGTCCCCCTGGGCGCGCAGCAGCCGCCCGGTACGCTGGCCCTCGACCACCTCCAGCACCACCGGCGTGAAATCCCGGCGCAGGAGGTCGGTGGCGCCGGCCAGGCCCGCCAGGCCGCCGATGTCCCGGGACTCGCCCTCGCCGGCCCGGATCACGGCGCGGCGGCCGGGCTGACGGGGCGGGACGGCCTCCATGATCTCCGGCTTGATCAGGTGATCGACATCCACCTCCAGGGCGCGACACAGGCGGATCAGCACTTCATAGCCCAGGGAGGTCTGGCCCAGCTCGACCTTGGACAGGCTCGACAGGGGGACCTCGGCGCGGGCGCTCAGCTCGGCGAGCGTCCAGCCCCGGTCATGACGCAGGCGCCGGACGGCGGCCCCGACGGCGGCCGACAGACCCTCGGTCATGGTCTTGGTCCATAGGGGGGATTGAACCGGGAAATGGCGGCGAGGCGATGGGGCAAGATGCTGGAGGCTCTCAAGGCGGGGCTGTCCATGCTTAAGCCTGATGCGCGCGCAAGGCCAAGCTGAGTTGCTCGGCCATCATGTCCTTCAGCCTCTGAGGCCCCAGGATCTCCACCTTGTCGCCCCAACTGAACAGGTGCCAGGCCAGTTCCCGCATGCCGCTGGCCCGGAATTCCACCAGCACCGAGCCGTCGGGCTGGGCGGCGGCCTGCTGGGTGGAGTGAAAGCGCCAGCCCAGCGCCTCCTCCGCGCCATGGGGCCGGATCCGCAGCTGCACATCCTCCACCTCGTCCTGATAGATGCCGAAGCTGCGATCGACGAAGGCGGCCAGGGAGAAACCGGCCGGCGGCGTGGCCGGCGCGGCCAGCACCTGGACGTCGGCCAGCCGGTCCAGCCGCCAGGTGCGGGGCTCGCCGCCCTCGCCCTCGGCGGCCACCAGATAGTTGCTACGGCCAAACAGCAGACCCAGCGGACTGACCTCCCGCAGGCGGCCCGGCGTGCTGCCGCCCATATAGGCGAAGGCCAGTCGGCGCAGGCTGATGATGGCGTCGCGCACCTGGCGCAGCACCGCCTCGTCCTCGAAGGGCCGCGGACCAGGCGCCACGGCGATGGCCTCGGCCTGCAGCACGGCCTCCAGGTCCGGCGCCAGGCGCCGGCGGGCCGGGGCGCGCATGGCCGACAGCACCTTGGCCTCCAGCCGGCTGAGCGCCGCGGCGCGCCCTGCGCCGCCGCTGGCCCGGAAATGCTCAGCCGCCGCCCGCAGGGCGCCCAGCTCCTCAGCGTCCGGCGTCTGGAAGATCCCATCGAGGCCGGCCGGGATGCGGAAGCGCCGGGTGGGCGGGTCGTCGATCTCCTCGAACTGAGGGAACAGCTCGCGCAAGGCGTCGCGCATGCGCTCGGCGGTGCGTCGGCCTACCCCGGCGGTGTCGGCCATCTCGTCGAGGGTCAGGCCCTCGGCCGTACTGGCCAGGGCGCGCGCCAGGTCCAGCAGTTGGGCGGCCTTTTCATGTCGCATGGAGGGCTCCCGACTCGGTGCGTCCGATTCTGACGTACCCCGGCCCTAGGGTCCAGGGTGTCGAAAGGAACGGAGATCCTCATGCCCGCCGCCAGCCGCCAATCCCGCTCATCCCGCCGGGCCCCCGCCGCCGCCCCGGCGCCGCTGCTCGACCTGGCGTCGCGACCCGAGGCCCCCGGGGCCGACCTGATCGCGGCGGTCCTGACCCATGCCGATCTGGAGACGCGCCTGGGACCCCAGCGGGTCCGGCGTTCGCTTTCTCCCTACCGCGCCGCCGAACTCCGCGAGGCTGGACGGCTCAACGGCGCCGAGGCCGCCCGCAGCCTGGACATCGCCGTCATCTGGGACGAGGCCGAGGCTGAGGTGGTGCGGGTGATCGACGACGCGCCCCTGCGCTGCAAGACCCAGTCGAGCCGCGCCTGGTGGGAGGACGCCTGGGAGGAGGAGCTCTGGCAGGCGCCGACGGCCCGCCCGGCTCTGCGCGCGGTCAAGGGCGGCCGCCGGTGAGCCCGCCCGCCCTGACGACCCTGTTCGCCCCGACCCTCTTCCAGGCCCGCCTGCCCGGGTCGGCCCCGGCCCAGATGCGTCCCCAGGTCCGCACCCAGGCGCGCCGACCGCTTGACCGCAGCCCGGGGCCGGTCCAATCGCCGGCCCATGTCGAAAGTCACCCCCGCCACCCGGGTCCTTGACCGCGCTGGCGTGGTCTATGGGCTGCGCACCTACGACTACGATCCCGGCGCCGACAGCATTGGCCGGCACGCCGCCCAGAGCCTGGGGGTCGATCCCGCGATCATGTTCAAGAGCCTGATGACCCTGGTGGACGGCAAGCCGGTCTGCGCGGTCCTGCCTTCGGATCGGGAGGCGGCGCTCAAGCGTCTGGCCCAGGCCGTCGGCGGCAAGTCGGCGGCGATGATGGCGCCGGACAAGGCCGAGCGGATGACGGGCTACAAGGTGGGCGGGATCAGCCCGCTCGGCCAAAGGCGCGCCTGCCCGGTGGTGGTGGAGGCCGCAGCGCTCGATCACCCCCAGATCTTCGTCAATGGCGGTCAGCGGGGCCTGCAGATCCAGATCGCCCCAGCCGACCTGATCGCCGCGCTCGGCGCGGCGATCGCCAGCTTCAGCTAGGGTGGACAAGGCCTCGCGCAATTGTTTGGGCGCCGTGGCGTCAATGGGCTTAGGTTACCGCTGTTCACGCGACATCCCTCGAGTTCGGATGGGCCGGAGTACAGATGGGCACGACAGCAACGACCTCAGCGGTTCTGGCTCGGCGGCGCAGCTATCACGTCGGTAATGTCCGCTCCCAGCTTTCGTCCGCGGCCAGCGCCCTGCTGGAGTCCGAGGGCGCCTCGGCCCTCAGCCTGCGGGCCATCGCCCGGCGAACCGGCGTGGCCCTGGGCACCGTCTATTATCACTATGCCGACAAGCGCGCCCTTTTGGCCGGCCTGGCCGTGGAGGGCTTCCGCGATCTGGCCGAGACCCTGCACGCCGCCGCCGACGCCCGCGGCGAGACCAGCGGTCTTCGAGCCTCGGGTATGGCCTATCTCGACTTCGTTCGCGCCCGTCCGGCCCTCTATGGCCTGATGTATGAGATGCGCGATGTGGGTCGGCGTGAGGAGGTCGAGGAGGCCGAGAGCGCCGCCTTCGCCGAGATGATCCGGGCGGTCGGCCAGGACTACAAACCTGGCGCCGACCCCGATGTGATCCGACAGGTCGCCCAGGCGATCTGGGCCTGCGCGCGGGGTGTCGCCGCCCTGGCCCTGGCCCGCGGCGGCCCGGGGCGACTCGATTCAGAGACCGTTCGGGACGCCGTTCTGGGCCTGGAAATCCTGGTCGCGCGCCGCTGAGTTCGCGTCATAGGCGCACCGCGCGGCCTCATTCTCGCGTGGCGACGCCTCTTTGAATTTTCGCCTATCCGAACAGTGTTCGACTGGTCCAGCTTGATCCTATCAATTCGCACGACGGGCCAAAAAAGAGCCTGCGGCGGCTGGGAGGAAACCAATGAACCACACACTGCGCTTGCGCAGCCTTTTCGTTATGGGCGTCTCAACGGCGGCCATCGTTGCGGCTACGCCCGCCTTCGCTCAACAAGCCACCATGCTGGAAGAGCTCGTCGTCACCGCCGAGCGCCGTGACCAGAGCCTGCAGGACGTGCCCGTCGCGGTCACGGCCTACACCAGCGAGCGCCGCGATCTTCTAGGCATCGCCACGGTCGAGGACCTGGCCCGTTCGTCGCCCAGCGTGGCCTACACCAACAATGACCGCCTCTCGATCCGCGGCTTTGGCCGCCTGACCAACGCCATCGGCACCGACCCGTCGGTGGCCCTCTATTCCGACGGCATCTTCTCCAACTCGATGGCGGACTCCTCGACCCCGTCCCTGTTCATCGAGCGGACCGAGATCCTGCGCGGCCCCCAGGGTACGCTCTATGGTCGGAACTCGGTGGGCGGCGCCCTGAACATCATCGGCAAGCGGCCCGCCTATGAATTCGAAGGCGAGTTGCGCGGCGCCGTCGGCAATTACGGCACGTGGCAGACCGACCTGCTGCTGAGCGGACCGGTGACCGAAGGCCTTCGCGTCCTGGTCGGCGGCTCGCTTCAGCGTCGGGAAGAGGGCTACATCGAGAACATCGGCCCGGCCGGCGACACCAGCGCCGTCAAGCGCTACATGCTCGAGGCGCAGGTCGAGGCCGACCTGGGCGAGAACATCGTGGCGCGCATGCGCTACACAAAGTTCGACTGGGACGACAGCTACGGCGTCGGCAACGTGCATGAGGCGGTGATCTCGCCCTATGACACCACCTCGATCACCGGTCTGGGTAACTCGGCCCTGTACTACAACCCGACCTACGGGTTCGCCGGCGTCAATCCGGGCACGACGGACGAGTTCAAGATCAACACCAACCAGACCAATGAGGGCAAGCTCAGCGACCACCATCGCCTTCAGTTCGACCTGACCTGGGACCTGGGCGGCGCCACTCTGAAGTACCTGGCCGGCTACCAGGAGTATGTCTACAACACCAATGGTGACGAGGACCGTTCGGCCCGCACGGGCGCCTACAGCATTCCCGCGGCCACGCCCTTCGGCGCCTACACGGCGACCAATGTCTCGCCGAACCAGCGCTTCTTCTACGAGGAAGACCAGAAGTGGTGGTCGAACGAGATCAATCTGTCGTCGAACTCTGACGGCCCGCTCCAGTGGATCACTGGCCTCTATCAGTATCACCAGGACTATTCGCAGCCTCAGGGCCTGCGCGTCCTGGATGATCCGGCCATGCTGAACCCGATCAACCTGGCGACCGGCGGTCTCGCCGCGCCCAACCCGGACGGCAACTATCTGTTTGTGGATGGGACGCTGGAGGTCGACTCCTACGCCGTGTTCGGCCAGGTGGATTATGATCTGACCGAGGCCTGGACCCTGACGGCCGGCCTGCGCTGGTCCAAGGACGAGAAGACCGGCACCGACTTCGCCCGCTATGTGTCGCGAACCAACACGACCACCACGGTTCTGGCCGCCGGTGGTATTCCGGCGGCGATCGGCGAGGGGCTTGCGGTCGACTTCACCACCTTCGTGGTCTGCGGCGGTCCGACCATCGCATCCTGCCTGGCCAACCCGCTCTACAGCAACCTTCGGGCTGCGCCTGGCGGCGGGCTTGAGCGGGATCTGAGCGCCGAGTACGACGCCTTCACCGGCACCCTTGGCGTCCAGTGGCAGCCCGACGTCGACACCAACGCCTATCTTCGTTACAGCCGCGGCTACAAGTCGGGCGGGTGGCTCGCCTCCAACGGCCTGACGCCCTACCCCTATGCCGATGCTGAATATGTGGACAACTACGAACTGGGGCTGAAGAAGACCTGGGGCGGGGTGTTCCAGCTCAACAGCGCCCTGTTCTACGCTGACTACCAGGGCTTCCAGGCGCCGCTCACCGTGGTCCTGAACTCCACCACGGGCTCGACGGGCACCCAGTTCCTCAACCTGGAGGCCCGCAACTGGGGTCTTGAGGTCGAAGGCCAGTGGGCGCCGATCCAGGGCCTGCAGCTGTTCGGCAGCTACGCTTATATCAACGCCGAGATCACCGAAGGCTGCTGCTACGTCGACACCAATGATCCGACGGCCGCCCAACCCGGCGCTCGCCCGGTGGGGGCGCCGCTGGCCAATGGCAGCCGTAACCAGAGCCTGGTCGGCAGCCGCCTGCCCATGACGCCGGAACACAAGATCAATGTGGGCGGCAACTACACCATGGACTTCACGCCCGGCAGCCTGACACTGGGGGCCACCTACACCTATACCGACGACATGCAGACCGGCGTGTTCGGCTCGCCGCGCTACACCGCGCCGTCGAACGAGATCGTCGATCTGCGCGCCATCTGGAAGGATGTGGAAGATCGCTTCACGATCATTGGCTATGTGAAGAACGCCACGGACGAGGTGGCCTATCAGAGCTCGACCCCGAGCTCCCTGACGAGCATCGGCACCTTCCGCCAGACCGTAAAGCTCAACTTCCCCCGCACCTTCGGGATCGAGCTGCAGTACCGCTTCTAAGCTCGGCGGGTTTTAGAGACAGACTGGGCGGCGCGGGCGATCCGCGCCGCCCTTTTTCTTGGCCGCCGATCATCGCTTGGAGAGGGCCGGCGAACAGGGCCGCATAGTCCAGATGGGTCATGCGGCCATGGACCAACCCGTGGTGGAGGAGGTGCGACAGTTTTGCACAGTCCTACTTCGGGGTTTTCCATCATGCGTTTGTTCGCCGCGGGCCTTTCGGCCCTCGTTATCGCCTTCGCCGCACCCGGCGGCGCGGCCCTGGCCCAGGCGGCCGACAGCACCGTCACCCTGGCGGACGGCACGACCATCGTGACCACCTTCCGCAGCCTGAACGACATCACCATCAAGATCAGCGGCGGGCCGGACTTCGGGGCCAATCCGGCGACGGTGAACTTCACCAGCGTCGTGCCCAGCGCCACCGTCATCGACTATACCGGCACGATCAGCCAGGGCGGCACGACCACCCCTTTCACCTGCCAGGTCAACACCGTGACCCAGGCGGTGACCGGCACGGGCGCCTGCGCCGTGGCCTTTGGCCAGCCGTCCACCTCGCCGCCGGTGACGCCGCCCGTCACCCCGCCCACGACACCGACCACGCCGCCCACGACGCCCACGACGCCTACGACTCCGACCACCCCGACCACACCGACGCCCCCCCCGGTGATCAATGACGGCTCGATCACGGTGACTAATCCCGATGGCTCGGTGGTGACCCTATCCGTGCCCGAACAGGCGCTGATCACCTTCGCCGAGGCCGACCAGCTGTTCATGGCTCTGATCGGCGACCGGATGCAGATCGGCAGCCTGGAGGGCTTCGTGAACGGACGGTTGCGGGCCATCGGCATGGCGGCCCTGCAGGCTCAGCTGCCGATGCTGCGCACCGACAGCGGCGACTATCGCGGGGCCTCGGCCGGCGGATCGACGCCCTCGGCCGGCGCCTGGATCAACGCCACCGGCTCCTATGTCGAAGACAAGCGCGCCGGCTCGGCCCAGGACGGCTATGGCGGCGCCGTGGCGCTCGGCCTCGACGTCACCGCCGGCGACGTGATCCTCGGCGGCTATGTGGCCCACAGCCGCACGGACCTGGACGGCCCGGCGGCCACCTATGAGACCGAGGGCTGGAGCGGCGGTCTCTATGCCAGCTGGTCGCAGGATCCGGTCCTGCGCCTGACCGCTTCGGTGGGCTATGGCGCCTTCGATGTCGAGTACGGCCGCAAAGTCGGCGCCCTGCGCAGCTTCGGGACCACGGAGCGGACCCAGGTGTTCGGTTCGGTGGCGGTGGAATCGCAGCAGGCCCTGGGCGACAGCTGGGTGGTGATCCCCAGCCTTGGCCTGGCCTCGTCCTCGTCCGAGACCGACGCCTATCAGGACAACGCCAACCGGCCGATCGCGGGCCACAAGGTCGACATGACCGTGGTCTCCGGCGGCGCCTCGCTGTTCTATACCGGCGGGGCCTGGCTGCCTTATGTGTCGGCCAGCTTCAACCATCAGACCGACGATGCGCCAGGCGTTGACCGGGACTACGGCCTGATCGGGGCCGGCGTCGCCATTCCGGTGGCCGACCGCTTCAGCATCGCCCTCACCGCCCAGGCCCTGGTGGGCAGGTCCAACGAGACCCAGTCGACCTTCGGCGTGACTCTGCGCCGGGCCTTCTGATCCCCATGTGGCGGCGCCTGACACCCCTGTTCCTGGCGCCGCTGCTGATCGCATCTGGCTCTAAACTCCAGGTCTTGAGCGCGTTTCCTCCGATAACCGGTTCCCACGTATCGGAACGCGCTCTGGACCACGGATGGATGCGGTTCGAAGTGGCGGCGGCGGGGCGCACCCTCGCCGCCGCCATGCCGTCTCGGGCCCGGCCGTCTGAAACCCTGACCATCGTGATCGAAGGCGATGGCCGGGCCCATGACCGCCGAGGCCGCGCGACCACAGATCCGACGCCGGATCGGGCGGTGGGGCTGGACCTGGCCAAGGCCTGGCCCGGGGCCGCCGCCTGGCTGGGGCGGCCCTGTCAGTATGTGCAGGACGCCGCCTGCAAACCCGCGGATTGGACCACGCACAGATTTTCCGAAGAGGCGGTGGCCACGACCGACGCCGCAGTCAGCGCCCTGATGGCTCGGGCCGGCGCCCGGCGCGTGGTTCTGGTGGGATGGTCCGGCGGCGGGGTGATGGCCGCCCTGGTGGCGGCGCGGCGCAATGATGTGGCCGGCCTGGTGACGATCGCTGCGCCCCTGGACGTGGCGGCCTGGACCCGCAGCCGGCGCCTGAGCCCGCTGCAGGGTCTCGACCCCGCCGACCTGGCGCCCATGCCTGCGCCGCAGCTCCATCTGACCGGCGCCTTCGATCCGGTCGTGCGGCCGGCCGTCGTCAAGGAAACGGCCCGGCGTCTGGCGGGGCCGCAGGGCCAGGTGGAGACCTGGCCCGAACGTCATGACTGTTGCTGGGTGGCCCGCGTCGATGAGATCGCCGCGGCCCTCAGCCCCGAGCCCTGAGGCCTATTTGCCGCCCAGGGTCGCCCGCAGCATCCAGGCGTGCTTCTCGTGGGCTTCCAGCCGGTCGGTGATGATGCCGGCGCTGGCCTCGTCCTCGGCCTTCTGGGCCAGCGTCAGGGCGTCGCGGCAGGTGGCGATGACCGTCTCGTGGTCGGCGGTCAGGGCCTGCAGCATGGCCTGGGAGTCGCCCTCGGGATCGCCGTCCTTGATCGAGCTGAGATTGCCGAAGGCGCCATAGCCCTGCGGGGCCAGTTCGCCGAGGGCGCGGATGCGCTCGGCCACATCGTCGATGGCCTGCCACATCTCGGTGTACTGCTCCATGAAGAGCGCGTGCAGCGACGAGAAGTTGGGGCCACGGACGTTCCAGTGGAAGCCGTGGGTCTTCAGATAGACCGCATAGGTGTCCGCCAGCATCTTGGACAGGGCCTGGGCGACGGCCTTGCGGTCATCGGCGTCGAGGCCGGTCTTGATCTTCTCGACCATGAGATAGCTCCTTCTTGTTCGTATGGCTCAGCTTGGTGTCGAACGGCTGGCCTAGGCAGGGGTTCCGCTCTGCGATGGGACGGCGGCGCGCGCGTCGGCGCGAGCCCAGGCGCGTTCGTGGAAGGCGAAGGCGATGGTCTGGAACAGGGGCTCCACCATGCCGATGGCGAGCGCCGCCCGCCAATCCCGGGTAAGTACGTAGGCCACGGTGAAGGCCACGATCAGGTGCATGACGCTGTATGTCAGGGTCTTGGCGACGGTGCGTTTCATCGTCTCAGTCTTTCGTTCGGACGATCTCGATATAGTGCATCAATACCCCGTCGGAAGGGTTAGTTGCAACTAATTCGCAAAAAAGTTCACGCGGCCGCCGCTGGGGCGCAAAAAAAGGGCCGCCCCCATCGGGAGCGGCCCCTTCTAATGTCCGAAAATGGCGAACCTAGAAGATCTCGAACAGGCCCGCCGCGCCCATGCCGCCGCCGACGCACATGGTGACGACGCCGTACTTGGCCCCGCGACGCTTGCCTTCATACATGATGTGCGCCGTGCAGCGGGCGCCGGTCATGCCGTAGGGGTGGCCGATGGAGATGGCGCCGCCCGAGACGTTCAGCTTGTCATTGGGGATGCCCAGGGTGTCGCGGCAATAGAGCAGCTGCGAGGCGAAGGCTTCGTTCAGCTCCCAGATGTCGATGTCGTCCATCTTCAGGCCGTTGCGGGCCAGCAGCTTGGGGATGGCGAAGACCGGGCCGATGCCCATCTCTTCGGGACCGCAGCCAGCCACGGCCATGCCGCGATAGGCGCCCAGGGGCTCCAGGCCGCGCTTCTCGGCTTCCTTGGCTTCCATCAGCACCAGGGCCGCCGCGCCGTCCGACAGCTGGCTGGCGTTGCCGGCGGTGACGAACTTGCCTTCCTTGACGTACTGGCCGCCCTTGAACACCGGCTGCAGCTTCTGCAGGTCAGCCAGCGTCGTCTGGGGGCGGTTGCCCTCGTCCTGGGCGATGGTGATCTCTTTTTCCGAGGCCTGGCCGGTGGCCTTGTCGAACACCATCATGGTGGTGGTCATCGGCACGATTTCCATGGCGAACCGGCCTTCGGCCTGGGCCTGGGCGGTGCGCTGCTGGGACTGCAGGGCGTACTCGTCCTGGGCCTCGCGGCTGATCTTGTAGCGGTCGGCGACGATCTCGGCGGTCTCGATCATCGAGACCTGCAGTTCCGGAACATGCTCGGCCAGCCATTCGTCGCGGGCGCGGAACAGGTTCATCTTGTCGTTCTGAACCAGCGAGATGGACTCCAGGCCCGCCCCGATGGCCATCGGCGCGCCGTCATGGGTGATGTACTTGGCCGCCGTGGCCACGGCCATCAGGCCCGACGAGCACTGGCGGTCCATGGACATGCCCGCGACGCTGGCCGGCAGGCCGGCCCGCAGGGCGGCGTTGCGGCCGATGTTCTGGGCCGTGGTGCCCTGCTGCAGGGCCGCGCCCATCACCACGTCGTCGATCTCGGCCGGATCGACCTTGGCGCGGGCGACGGCCGCGGCGATGGCGTGGCCGCCCAGGGTGGGGGCGGTGGTGTTGTTGAAGGCGCCGCGATAGGCCTTGCCGATGGGGGTCCGGGCGGCGGAGACGATGACAGCTTCACGCATGGAAGGATCCTGCTTCTCTGGGAATTCGGGGAGGGGTCTTAGAGGTCTTTGAAGGACTTGCCTTCGGCGACCAGCTTTTCGAGGAGGGGCGAGGGCTTGAACTGATCGCCCATCTTGGCCTGGAACTCCTGCATCTTGGCCAGCACCTGGGGCAGGCCGACATGGTCGCCGTACCACATGGGGCCGCCGCGATAGACCGGCCAGCCATAGCCGTTCTGCCAGACCACATCGATGTCCGACGGGCGGATGGCCTTGCCCTCTTCGAGGATCTTCGCGCCCTCGTTGATCATCGGATAGATGCAGCGCTCCAGGATTTCCTGGTCGGTCACTTCGCGGGGATTGGCGCCGGTCTTGACGATGAAGTCCTTGATCACCTGCTCGGTGACCGGCGAGGGCTTGGCGTTGCGGGCCTCGTCATAGTCGTAATAGCCGGCCCCGGTCTTCTGGCCGCGGCGGTCCATCTCGCACAGGACGTCACGGATGCTCTCGCCCTTGGAGCGCTCCTTGACCCAACCGATGTCGAGGCCGGCCAGGTCGCTCATGGCGAAGGGGCCCATGGGGAAGCCGAAGTCGTAGAGCACCCGGTCGATGTCCCAGGGCATGGCGCCTTCCATGACCAGCTTCTGGGCCTCGCGTTGACGCTGGCCCAGGATGCGGTTGCCGACGAAGCCGGGGCAGACGCCCACCAGGACGGCCACCTTGCCGATCTTCTTGGCCAGCTTCATGGAGGTGGCGATCACCTCCTTGCTGGTGTGGTCGGCGCGGACGATCTCCAGGAGCTTCATCACATTGGCCGGCGAGAAGAAGTGCAGGCCGATGACGCTTTCAGGGCGCTTGGTGACCGCGGCGATCTCGTCGATGTCCAGGCCCGAGGTGTTGGTGGCCAGGATCGCGCCGGGTTTGCAGATGGCGTCGAGCCTGGTGAAGATGTCCTTCTTGATGTCCATGCGCTCGAACACCGCCTCGATGACGAGATCGACGTCGGCCAGGGACTCCATCTCCAGCGAACCGGTGATCAGGGCGCAGCGCTCTTCCACCTGCTGCGCCGTGATGCCGCCGCGCGACGCGGTGCGCTCATAGTTCTTGCGGATGGTGGCCAGGCCCCGGTCCAGGGCCTCCTGCTTGACCTCGGTCAGCACCACCGGGATGCCGACATTGGCGAAGTTCATGGCGATGCCGCCGCCCATGGTGCCGGCGCCGATGATGCCGACCTTGTTCACCGGAATGATGGGGGTGTCGTCGGCCACGTCGGGGATCTTCTGGGCCTGGCGCTCGGCGAAGAAGGCGTAGCGCTGGGCCGCCGACTGCGAGCCCGCCATCAGCTCGTTGAACAGCTTGCGCTCGGTGGCCAGGCCCTCTTCGAAGGGCTGGTTCACCGCCGCTTCGATGCAGCGGATATTGTATTCCGGGGCCAGGAAGCCGCGGAACTTGCGCGCATTGGCCGTGCGGAAATTCTCGAAGATCTCCGGCTTGCCCTTGGCGGCTTCCAGCTTTTCGTTCTGGTCGCTGTTCTTGGCCAGCGGGCGCCCCTCGGCCACCACCTTGCGGGCGTATGCGATGGCCTGATCGCGCAGCTGGCCCTCCTCG
>NZ_JAUSLG010000044.1 GCF_030646615.1 Phenylobacterium sp.
CCGAGCCGCCGGCGACCTCGGAGAGGCTGGCCGAGGAATGGCGCCCCTATGTGGAGACCGCCATCGAGGCCTTCGGCGCAGACCGCTGCATGTTCGAAAGCAACTTCCCGGTCGATGCGGGGACCTGCGACTACGCCACCCTCTGGAACGCCTTCAAGCGCTTGGCGGCGGACGCCTCGGCCGACGAAAAGGCGGCCCTGTTCCACGACACGGCGCGGCGGGTCTACCGGCTGGACGTCTGAACGGAGCGGCCGGCGCTGAGCCTGGCCGCTCCATTCGCCGCGTTCAGGCCGCGACCAGACCCTTGGCGAGCACCTCGGCCAGCCTGGCCTCGGCGCCTTCGATGGCGGCGGCCCGCGCCTCCGGCCCGAAGCCGATCTTCTCGGCATGGACGAAGGTGACGTCGCTCAGGCCGATGAAGCCCAGCAGGTGGCGCAGATAGGGCTCCTGGAAGTCGGCGATCTGGCCAGGGCCTTCGCTGTAGAGGCCGCCGCGGCTCTCGATGACGATGACGCGCTTGCCCTCCAGCAGGCCCTTCGGTCCGGCCTCGGAATAGGTGAAGGTCTCGCCGGCGCGCAGCACATGGTCGAGCCAGGCCCGCAGCGTGGTGGGCAGGCTGAAATTGTACATGGGCGCGCCGATGATGATCGTGTCGGCGGCGCGGAGCTCGGCGATCAGGGTGTCGGACAGGGCCCGGGCGGCATGTTCGGCCGGGGTCGAGGCGACGCCGCGGACGCCGGCCAGGGTGTCGCGCACAAGGTGCGGCACGGGGTCTTCGCCCAGTTCCCGGCGCACGACGGTGACGCCCGGATCGGTCCGCTGCACCGTGGCCACGGCGGCGGCGACCAGCTGGCGTGAGACCGACTGTTCGCCGGCCGAGGAGCTGTTGATTACGAGAAGGTTGGACATGACGCTCTCCTGTCGTTGGGGATTGTTCGATGTCCAGGAGGTGGCGTCTCGATATGCGCAACACTAGATAAGCTTTGTGGGAATGACCGTTCCGAAACAGGCAACAACCATGCTCGACCTGGAAGACGTCCGCACCTTTGTCGAAGTGGCCGAGTCCGGCGGCCTGACCCAGGCGGCCCGACGCCTCGACCTGTCCAAATCCATGATCAGCCGGCGCCTTTCCCGGCTGGAGGATGAGCTGGGCGCCCAGCTGCTGGCGCGCACAACCCGGGGCGTGGCGCTCACCGAGGCCGGGGCCACCTTTCGCCGCCACGCCGAGACCCTGCTGGCCGGTGCGGAAGCCGCCCGCGCCGCCGTCGCCCAGGGCGAGGAGGTCACCGGCCGCCTGCGGGTCGCCGCCCCTTTAAGCTTCGGCGCCACCCACCTCAGCTCTGTCCTGACCGAGCTCGCCCACCGTCATCCAAGGCTGGAGATCCAGGCCTCGTTCAGCGACCGCGTCGTCGATCTGGTGGGCGAACGCTTCGACGCCGCCATCCGCATCGGACGCCTGGCGGACTCAAGCCTGGTGGCCCGCAAGATCGCGACGATCGCCGCTGGCGTGGTGGCCAGCCCCGGCTATCTGGCGGCCCACGGGACGCCCCAGCGGCCCGAGGACCTGGCCAGCCACGCCGCGGTCGGCCAGCCGGACGAGGTCTGGCGCTTCGGCTCAGGCCCCCGCGCCCTGGCGATCCGCCCCAAGGCGCGCTTCCAGGCCGATAGCGGCCAGGCCCTGTTGGCGGCGGTCACCTCTGGGCTCGGGATCGCCGTCCTGCCCACCTTCCTCTGCGGTCACGCCATCGCCGCCGGTGAATTGAGCCTTCTCCTCCAGGATCATCCGATCCCGGAGGCGGGGCTCTATGTGGTGCGCCCTCCGCCGGCCGATCACGCCCCGCGCAAGGTCCAGGCCCTGACCCAGCTGATGCTGGAGCACTTCGGCGGTGAGCCGTCCTGGGACGCCTGCTACATGGCGCGAAAGGCGGCGGAAGGCCAAACACCCTGAGGTCCGACCGACCTCAGGCCGGCAGGCGGGCGTCGTATTCCGAACGCAGCCGGACCCAGTTGTCCCAGTGGGGCTTGGCCTTCCCGCCCGTCAGGTCGGCGGCCAGCACATCGATGTGGGCGTGCCAGCCGGCGCTCACATTCAGGAGGGACTCGCGGTCGGGCAGCCGTCGATGGATGACGCTCAGCAGCACGTCCACGCCCCGGGGCTCCAGGCCAAACTCGACCTCGCTCTGTACGCCCCAGGTGATGACCAGCCGGCGGGGCGGCTCCATGGCCACCACCTGGCTCGCCATTCGATGTTCGTCGGAGAAGCCTTCAGGCCGCGCGCCAGGCGGGTCCGTCAGTTCGTCATTGCGCCAGACCAGTTCGAAGGTTTCGCCGGTCTGGGCGGGCATGTCGCCAGACGCCAGCCAGCGCCGACGGAGTTCGGTCTGGGTCAGATAGTCCCAGACCCGCTCGATAGGGCCGGGCAGCAGGCGCTGGATCTTCAGAGTGGCGGGCTCGATCAGCGCGCCATAGGCGTCAAGGGTGGCAAGGTCGCTCATTTGTCTTCTCCTGTGGGCTTGGAAGTCGGTTGGGCGTCCTCCTGGCGCAGCAGGCCTTCGAGGACGTCGAGACGCTCGGTCCAGAAGCGCTGATAGACGCCGAGCCATTGGTGGGCGCTGGCCAGCGGGCCGGGATCGAGGCGACAGATGTGCGTGCGGCCGCGCACCTCGCGGGCGATCAGGCCCGCGCTCTCCAGGGTCTTGATGTGCTTGGAGGCGGCCGCCAGCGAGATGGCGAAGGGTTCGGCGAGCTGGCCGACCGTGCGCTCGCCCTCACTGAGCTCGCGCAGCATCCGGCGGCGCGTGGCGTCGCCGAGGGCGTGAAAGACGGTGTCCAACTGGGGTGCGGATAATTCAACCATAAGGTTGAATATATGCGCGCGGAATCAGATCGTCAACCATCTGGTTGAACGTTAGCCGACGACCCCTGGGGCCGTCGGCGCTCTGCCTCAGCGGAAGGTCAGGCCCTCGAAGGCGCCGGAGGCGCGCCAGCCGTCGATGTACTTGAAGAAGGCGCTCGCCCCGTGGGGATAGCCCACGTTCAGCCGCGCCGCCGGGCCGGGGTCCTGCCCCTCGTTGTTGTAGTAGCCCGGCGTGCAGTCTGGGGCCCCCAGCATCCGCCCCATGCCGGTGAGCAGCAGATCGACCCAGGCGGCCTGAGCCTCCGGCGTCGCCTCGACCTCCTTGGCGCCGCGGTCCAGGGCGTGGCGGACGGTCATGGCGATGGTGCGACCGGACTCCGTCAGATTGTGCGGAATGTTGGAGATCAGGTTCGCTCCCTGGGTCGGCTGGACGAAGAAGGCGTTGGGGAAGTCGCGCACATGGATGCCGTGCAGGCTCTTCATGCCCTCCCCCCAGGCCTCGGACAGTTTCAGCCCGCCGCGGCCGGTCAGGTCGAAGCCCGCCCGGCGGGTATATTCGGTGCCGACCTCGAAGCCCGAGGCGTAGATGATGCAGTCGACCTCATATTCGACCCCGGCGACCACGAAGCCCTTCTCGGTGATGGCCTCCACCCCTTGGCCGTCAGTATCGATCAGCTGCGTGCCGGGCGCGTTGAAGGCCTGCAGATAGGCGTCGTGGAAGCAGGGCCGCTTGCAGAGCTGCCGGTACCAGGCCTTGAGCTTCTGGGCGGTCTCGCCGTCCTGGACGATGGAGTCCACCCGGGCGCGGATCTCATCCATCTTCTCGAAGTCGGAATCCTCGAAGGCCGCCAGCATATTGTGGGGCGTGCGCTGTTCGGGGGGCAGCTCGTTGATCCTGCTGCGGATGCGGCGGGACAGGTCCGTCCAGCCATCCATCACCAGGTCTTCCTCGGTGATGTTACCGCCCTGATTGGCGGTGAAGTTCTCCAGCCAGCGCTGCTGCCAGCCCGGTGTGGCGATTTCGGCGAACCAGTCGGGATCGATGGGGGCGTTGGCGCGCACATCCACGGAGGACGGCGTCCGCTGGACCACATAGAGGGTCTGGCAGGCCCGGGCGAGGTGGGGCACGGCCTGGACCGAGGTGGCTCCGGTGCCGATGATCGCCACCCGCTTGTCAGCCAGTTTCTCCAGCGGCGCGCCCAAGGGGTCGCCGCCGGTATAGTCATAGTCCCACCGGCTGGTGTGGAAGGAATGTCCCTTGAAGGTCTCGATGCCCGGAATGCCCGGCAGCTTGGGGACGTGCAGGGGCCCCGTCCCCAGGCCGATGAAGCTGGCGGTGAAGGCGTCGCCGCGGTTGGTGAGGATCACCCAGCGGCTCTGGCCCTCATCCCAGGACAGATCCTCAACCTCGGTGTGGAACAGGGCGTTGTCATAGAGGCCGTACTGACGGCCGATCCGCTGGCACTGTTCGAGAATTTCCGGGGCATGAGCGTATTTCTCGCTCGGCATGTGCCCGGTCTCTTCCAGCAGCGGCATGTAGATCATCGAGGCCGTATCGCACTGGGCACCGGGATAGCGGTTCCAGTACCAGGTGCCGCCGAAGTCGCCGCCCTTCTCGATGATCCGCACGTCGGTGACGCCGGCCTCCACCAGCCGCGCCCCGGTCACCAGGCCCGCAAAGCCGCCGCCGATGAAGGCGAAGGTGACATGGTCGGTCCTGGGCTCGCGCTCCACCCGGGGCGTATAGGGGTCTTCCAGATAGTGGGAGAGCCGGCCCTTCAGCTCCAGATACTGGTCGTTGCCGTCGGCCCGCAGGCGCTTGTCCCGCTCGGCGACGTACTTGGCGAGCAGGGCGTCCTTGTCGATCGTCCGTCCAGCCGTACCGGCCTGCGTTTCGGATCCCATCTGCGCCACCTTCAAATCCCGGAAAAACACCGTCGGATCGACGACCGGCCGAGGCGAAAAGTCGTCCCGGCCGGCTCTCAAGGCTTCGAATGTAAAGTACGCAGGCGACCATCGCCAAGGGCCTAGGGCCGTTGGGCCTCAGGGTTTGCGGGGTGCGGCCGCGCGGGGGTCGGTGGCGCAGCTGACCTCGCCATCGCGGATCGTCACGATGGCCGGCTTGCCGACGCCGGGACGGAAGGTGGTCACCTGGTCGTCCACCGTCACCTGCACGAAGTCCGGGCCGGTAAAGTGACAGGCGTGATAGATGCCGCCGCCCGGCAGGGCGGTCTTGTAGACCTGCACGCAGTTGACGTGACCAAACCAGCGGCCGAGCGTCGCGCCGCCATAGTCGAAGGTCAGGAGTTCGGGACGGCTCTTGGAGACCGGTAGAGGCCCGTCCCACACCGGGCATTCGGGGCCGCGCGGGGTCCAGTCGGCGGCCGAGGCCGTGCGCTGCTGGCCCAGCATCGCCAGCACCCCGCCGATCAGCACCACGGCGGCGAGACCGACGACCCCCAACTGGACAAGGCCGCGGCCCTTCTTCACCGGGGCGTCATACACATTCCGCGCCATCACAGGACTCCATCTGAACCGAGGGCGCACAAGGCCGACTGAGGCGCGAAAAGGCAAGACCGCCGATGGCGTGGCCGGCCCCAGGGGGTGAGTGCGGCCGGAACCGGGGCGCCCACCGCGAGTTAAGCCCGCGCTTAAGCCCATGAGGTCGATGGACGTGCAGGCTCTACCCGCCAACCTTGATGCGCATAGCGATGACGAGCGCGCCCTGGGCGCCCTGCTCAATCTGCTGCGGCAGGCCGACTACCACTTCGTCACGCCATCTCCGGCCACCCATCGCCGGGTCCTGCGGCGGGACGCCAAGCCCGTCGCCCAGACCCTGCGGGACGTGTTCGGCTGGAGCCTGCCCTTCCAGCCCGACCTGCTATCCAACGCCCTGCTAGACGCCCTCTGGGCCGCCGACCTGCTCCACCATGACGACGGCCTGCTGCGCAGCCGCGTGCGGGTGTCGTCCCTGGGAGCCCACCTCTTCCTGCACTCGGCCTTTCCGACCACGGCGGAGGACGCCGTCTTCTTTGGCCCCGACACCTACCGCTTTGCGAACTTCCTGACCGCCGAACTGGCCGGTTCCGCCCCGGTCGGCCTGCTTGTCGACATCGGAGCCGGCTCGGGCGCCGGCGCCGTCGTCGCGGCCGATCTTGCTCGCCCCGCCCGCACCCTCCTGACCGACCTCAATCCCCTCGCCCTGCGGCTGGCCCGCGCCAATGCGGCCAGCGCAGGCCAGGAGGTGGAGACGGTGCTCGGGGACGGTCTGGGCGGCGTGAGCGGCCCCATCGACCTCGCCATCGCCAACCCGCCCTTCATCGCCGGCGATAACGGACGCGCCTATCGGGACGGCGGCGACCTGCACGGAGCGAGGATCTCCCTCGACTGGACCCTGGCGGCGGCGCAGCAGCTGGCCCCCGACGGCCGGCTGCTCCTCTATACGGGCAGCGCCATCGTCGAGGGCCGGGACCTGTTCCGCCAGGCGGTGAAGGCCGAGCTGGCCGACAGCGGCTTTGAGATCGCCTATCGGGAACTGGATCCTGACATCTTCGGCGGCCAGCTCTCCGACCCGGCCTATGCCGATGTGGAACGGATTGCAGCGGTCGGTCTGAGCGTCCGCCGCCGGGGCGTTTCGGCGGTCTGAGCGTCGGGCTGTCGACTTAACCCAAGGTCCTCTGCAACCTTTTTACGCGCAGACCGCCCACCCCTGGAACCGTCCCCTTCGGCTTCCGTTTGCCGCGAGCACTCCGGGAGGGCGCGCCATGAAACACGAGACGCCCACGGCCGCCGAAATCTCCGACGTCGTGCTGGCTGACCCGCCCACGCCGGTAAGCGCCCTGCGCCCGATGGCGCTGTTGGAAAGGGCGGTCTATCGCGGCCCCAACCTCTATAGCCGCACGCCGATGATCCGCGTTCAGGTGGATCTGGGTTCCCTGGAGGCCTTCCCCACCAACACCCTGCCGGGCCTGTCCGAACGGCTGATGACCGCCCTGCCCGGCCTTGCCGACCATGGCTGCAGCTGCCGCGCGGCCGGCGGATTCCCCAGGCGGCTGCGGGACGGCACCTGGCTTGGTCATGTGGCCGAGCACATCGCCCTGGAACTCCAGGCCCTGGCCGGCCAGCCCATGGCGCGGGGCAAGACGCGGTCCGTAAAGGGCCGCCCCGGCGTCTACAACGTCATGTTCGCCTATGAGAATGAGGTCCTGGGCCTGAAGGCCGCGGAATTCGCCTTCCGCTGGCTCAACCAGCAATTGCCCCTCGACTTGCAGGGCCTTCAGGGGCTCGAGGTGCTGAATCGCGCGGCGGAGCCCGGCCCCATCGATCTGGATGAGGCCCTGGCCGAATTGCGCCGACTGGCGCGGGCCAGCGCACTCGGCCCCACCACACGCGCCCTGGTGGCCGAGGCCCGTCGGCGGGGCATTCCGGTGCAGCGGCTCGATGAATTCAGCTTCGTCCAGCTGGGTCACGGCAGCCATCAGGCCCGCCTGCGCGCCAGCGTCACCCACCAGACCTCGCACATCGCCGTGGCCACCGCCGCCGACAAGGCCCTGACCAAGGCCCTGCTGGCCGCCTCCGGCCTGCCGCCCCCGCGCGGCGTGGTCGTCCGCAGCGCCGAGGAAGCGGTCGCCGCCGCATCGCGCCTGACCTACCCACTGGCCGCCAAGCCGCTGGACGGCAATCACGGCCGCGGCGTGAGCCTGGACCTGACCTCCCCCGAGGCCGTCCGCTGGGGCTTCGATCAGGCCGCCCTCCATGGGCGCAAGGTGATCCTGGAAGAGATGCTCCCCGGCCGCGACCATCGCGTCCTGGTGGTCGAGGGCCGCGTCGTCGCCATCGCCGAGCGCATGCCCGCCAGCGTCATCGGCGACGGGGTTTACGCCATCGAGGAGCTCATCGCTCGCGTGAACCAGGACCCTCGCCGCGGCCATGGCCACGAACAGGCCCTGACCCGCATCGTCATCGACGACCACCTGCGGGAGCGCCTGGACCGCGCAGGCCTGACCCTCGCCTCTGTCCCAGCCCTGGGCCAGCAGGTCATTCTTCGGGCCACGGCCAACCTCTCGACCGGCGGCACGGCCATCGACCGCACCGACGTCGCCCACCCCGACAACATCGCCATCGCCGAGCAGGCCGCCGCCGTCATCGGCCTCGATGTGGCGGGCATCGACTTTCTCGCCCCCGACATCACCCGCTCTGTGCGCGAAACCGGGGGCGGGATCATCGAGGTGAACGCCGCCCCGGGCCTGCGCATGCACCTGGAGCCGTCCGAGGGCCAGCCCCGCGACGTGGCTGGGCCGGTGATCCGCAGCCTCTATCCCCCCGGCTCGCGGGCGCGGATCCCGATCTTCGCCATCACCGGCACCAACGGCAAGTCGACCACCACCCGCATGGTGGCGCGGATCCTGCGCGCCCAGGGCCTGAACGTCGGCTGCGCCACGACGACCGGCGTCTATCTCAATGACGACCTGATCCTGGCCGCCGACGCCAGCGGCCCCAAGAGCGCCCGCATGCTGCTGCGCCACCCCAAGGTGGACGCCTGCGTGTTCGAGGTGGCCCGCGGCGGCGTGCTGCGCGAGGGGCTCGGCTTCGACGCCTGCGATGTGGGGGCGGTCCTGAACGTCACCGCCGACCATCTGGGCCTGAAGGGCGTCGAGACTCTGGCCGACCTGGCCGCGGTCAAGGAGGTGGTGGTGGCCAATGTGCGGCGCCGGGGGTTCAGCGTGCTCAACGCCGACGACTCCTTGACCCAGCGCATGGCTCGCCGGGCGCGGGGCGCGCCGGTCTATTTCTCCCTGCGGGGCGGCGAGGACATGCCGGCCTTCCTGGCCCAGCACATCGCCGAAGGCGGCCTGGCGGTGGTCCATCTTCCCGGTCCCTTTGGCGGACAGGTGGTGGTCCACCATGAGGGCGCGGCGACGCCCCTGATGGCCGTGGCCGACGTGCCGGCCAATCTCGGCGGGGCCGCCGGCTTCAACATCCAGAACACCCTGGCCGCCGCAGCCATGACCTTCGCCCAAGGCGTCCCCCCCGACGCCATCGTGGCGGGGCTGAGGGGCTTCACCTCCAGCTTCGACCAGAACCCCGGCCGGCTGAACATCAACGACCGCCACGCCTTTCGGGTGATCCTCGACTACGCCCACAACCCGGCCAGCCTGGGCGCCCTGGCGCAGATGATCGACCTGATGCGGCCGGCCTATCGCCGGGTGATCGGCATGGTCAGCATTCCCGGCGACCGCCGCGACGAGGACATCCTGGCCATGGGCGCCATCGCCGCCCGCACCTTCGACGACCTGGTCTTCCGCGAGGCGCCCGACGGCCGCGGCCGCGCCTGTGGCGAGGTCAACAGCCTGCTCACCGACGGCGCCCTGCAGGCCGGCTTCCCCAGCCAGAACCTGCACCGCGTCCTCGACGAACACGACGCCGCCCAGGCCTGCCTGGCCATGGCCAGACCCCTCGACCTCGTCGTCCTGCTGCCCTCGGACATCAACGGCGTCTGGGCCCAGGTCGAAGCGTTTCGCCCGGCCAGCCCGCCCCAGTGACAGCGGAGGGCCGGCGAAGGGTGATCGTCTGGGGCGCCAAGTCCTCACAGTTCGCCGGGCGCGGAAGCCCCCAGGCCGTTCTGGCGTGGTCAAAGCCCTAATCAAAATATCTCTATAGGCGATATTTTCTTGCGGCAATATCGCGTCTCGATATACTCGAGCGCATCTCATGAAGACGATCCTTTACACCTCGACGGCGCGCAAAGCCCTGATGGCCCTGCAGCCGAAGGTTCGTGATCGCCTCCGGACGAAGCTGATCCGGTATGCGGAGAGCGGCGCCGGCGATGTCACGAAACTGCAGGGTGTCGAGGGGGCTCGCCTTAGGGTTGGCGAGTATCGGATCGTCCTGGTCGAAACCGAGGACACCATCGAAGTCCGCGCGATCGGCCATCGCAGAGAAATTTATCGCTGAAAGGAGCGACGCACATGGGCGCTGTCCAATTTATCCAGACCGATGCCGGCGAGGAACTCGCGATCCTATCCCGGGCCGAATACGAACTGCTGCTCGCGCGAGCCGGAGACCCGGCGGCCGAAGACCTCGCGGCGACCGCGATCGTCACGAGGTCCAACGAAGACCTGGCGCGAGGAGCCGATGTCGCCATGCCGGAAGAGGTTTGGGAGGCGATTGAAGGCGGGACGCATCCCGTGGCGGCCATCCGTCAGTGGCGCCGCATGACGCAAGTCCAGCTCGCCAAGGCCAGCGGCGTCAGTCAGGGGTTTTTGTCCGAGCTGGAGCAGGGCCAGAAGACGATTTCAATTTCTACGACTCAGAAGCTGGGTCGCGCCCTTGACGTGCCATGGAGTGTTCTGGCGCCTGACCAAAAGCGGTGACACGCCGGTGATCTTCGCCCGGAATCCGCCGACCCGACCATGTGGGGGACAGGTGGTAGCTGGGGGCGGGCTCGAACCGCCGACCTGTGGGTTATGAATCCACCGCTCTAACCAGCTGAGCTACCCAGCCACGGGTTCGCGCCGCTGACGCGCGAGGCGCGGGTTATAGGGATTTCGGATCGGCGCATCAAGCGGCTTGGGCGCAGGGCAAAGCGAGGCTAGGTTCGCGCCCGCCATGAGCGTGCTTCATCTTCTGGGAACGGCCGGCGAAGGCGGGGCGGAGACCTATTTCGTCGACCTCGTCCGCGCCCTTGCCAGCGACGGCGTGGCCCAGGCCGCGGCCCTGCGCCCCCACGCCCGGCGGGAGGCTGAGCTGGCGCAGGCCGGCGTCGCCGTGGAGACCTTCGGCTTCGGCGGCCCGCTGGACCTGCTGACTCGGCGCCAGGTGGCGGGGTTTGCGGCCCGCCGGGACGTGAGCGTCGCGCTGGCCTGGATGAACCGTGCAGCCCGCCATACGCCCAAGGGGCCGTGGGCGCGGATCGGCCGGCTGGGGGGCTATTACAAGCTCAAATACTATGCCGGCTTCGACTTCCTGGTGGCCAACACCGAGGACATCGCCGACTGGGTGGTGGCTCAGGGCTGGCCGGCGGGCAAGGTCGCCTGCATCCCCAACTTCGCCGAGGCGCCGGATGAGGCTGCGCCGGCCGAGCGGGCGGCGCTCTCCACCCCGGCCGACGCCCCCCTGCTGCTGGCCATGGGCCGGCTGCACGAGGCCAAGGCCCATGACGTCACGCTCAATGCGCTGACCCGCCTGCCGGCGGCCTATCTCTGGATCGCCGGCACAGGCCCGGAAGAGGCGCGGCTGAAGGCCCTGGCCGTGGCCTTAGGGGTAGCCGACCGGGTGCGGTTCCTGGGCTGGCGCAACGATCCCTCGGCGCTCTATCGGGCGGCCGATGTCTGCGTCTTTCCCTCCCGCTACGAGCCCCTGGGCAATGTGGTGATCCAGGCCTGGGCCCACGGCCTGCCGGTGGCCGCCGCCGCCAGTCAGGGGCCGGGCGCCCTGATTCGGCACGGCGAGGACGGCCTGCTGGTCCCCATCGATGACGCCGAGGCCCTGGCCACCGCCGTCGGCCGGCTGCTGGACGATCCCATGCTGCGCATCCGCCTGGCCCAGAACGGCCTGGAACGGGTGGAGGCGGAGTTTTCCCAGGGCGCGGTCGTGGCCCAGTGGCGCGACCTCTTCGCCCGGTTCGGAGCCGACTGATGTGCGGCATCGCCGGGATCCTGGACGGCGAGGCCTCGGCCCGGCCGCTGATCGAGGCCATGACCCACCGCGGCCCCGACGGCGTCCGGGTGGAGGAGACGCCCGGCCGCTCGCTGGCCCATGCGCGGCTGTCGATCATCGACCTGGAGGGCGGCTGGCAGCCCCTGCATGCCGCCGGCGGGACGGTCATCGGCAATGGGGAGATCTACAACTATCTGGAGCTGGCTCAGGCGTTCGACCTGGCGGACGCGCTCTCCACCGGCTCGGACTTCGAACCCCTGCTGCACCTCTATGCGCAGGAGGGGCCCGCGGCCTTTCACCGGCTGCGGGGCATGTACGCCTTCTGCCTGGCCGGCGCCGATGGCCGCACCTGGCTGGTGCGCGACCCCTTCGGCATCAAGCCGCTCTATGTGATGGAGCTGGAGAGCGGTCTGGCCTTCGCCTCGGAGGCCGGCGCCTTCCTGGCCGCGGGCCTGGCGCCCCGGGCCATTCGCGCGGACGCCGCCCGCGAACTCCTGGCCTTCAATTACACCCTGGGCGAGGAAACCATCTTCCCGGGCGTCCAGCGCCTGGCGCCGGGCGCGATCGTCCAGGTGATCGAGGGCCGGCTGGTTCCCCATGAGGTCCGCCCCGCCCTGCCCCCGGCCCGCACGCCGCCCTTCGCCAGCGATGAGGCGGCCCTGGTCGCCCGGCTCGACGCCGTGCTGGAGGACAGCGTCCGGGTCCATCAGCGGGCCGACGTGCCCTATGGCCTCTTCCTGTCCGGCGGCATCGACTCCGCCGCCATCGCCACCCTGATGGCCCGGCTGAACAGCCGGCCGGTCACCGCGTTTACCTGCGGCTTCGACGCGCCGGACGCCCGGGACGAGCGGGCCCAGGCCGAGCGGGTGGCCCGGGCGCTGAACCTCGACTGGCGGGAGACCACCTTCGGCGAGGACGACTTCTGGTCCCTCCTGCCCCAGGTCGCCGCCGCCCTGGACGATCCCACCGCCGACTACGCCACCCTGCCCACCTTCAAGCTGGCCCAGGCGGCCAAGGGGACCCTGACCGTCGTGCTGACCGGCGAGGGGGGCGATGAGCTGTTCGGCGGCTATGGCCGCTATCGCCGCGCCCTGCGCCCCGGCTGGCTGGGGGGGCGTCCGGCCGAGCCCCGCGACGCCGATCCCGCCGTGCTGGCCCGCTGGCGCGCCCAGGCCCAGGGGCCCGAGGGCCTCACCCGCCTGCAGCAAGCCCAGTACGCCGACATCGCCACCTGGCTGCCCAATGACCTGCTGACCAAGCTCGACCGCTGCTTGATGGCCCATGGTCTGGAGGGGCGCACGCCGTTTCTCGACGTCGCCGTGGCGTCCTTCGCCTTTGCGCTCCCCGACCGGTTCAAGGTCCGCGGCCGCTATGGCAAGTGGCTGGTGCGCAAGTGGCTGGAAGGCGTTTGTCCCGCGGCTGCGCCCTGGGCGCGCAAGCAGGGCTTCACCGTCCCCGTCGCCGCCTGGATCGCGCCGCGGGCCGAGGCCATCGCCGAGCGGATCGGCGACGTCGCCGCCGTCCGCGCCATCATGAGCGCTGATGAGGCCCAGGCGGTGTTTCGCGCCGACGACGATCCGCGCCGCTGGCCTCTGCTCTTCCTTGCCGTCTGGTCGCGCATCCATGTCGAGGGCGCGAGCCTAACGGAAGCGTTAGATGGCGTGGCTGGAACGAACTGAGCCGTTCAGGCGCTCAAAGCTCGACCAGAGGGAGACCGTCATGAAACACTTGCTTCTCACCACGGCGCTCGCCGCCGCCCTGGCCGCCTGTGGCGGCGCTGACAGCGCCGCCCAATCGCAGGCCGCAGCGCAGACCACCAGCGGCCAGCCCTGGGAAACCCGGCCAGCCAATGCGCCCTCCCAGACGCCGGCCTTCCCCGGCCAGACAAGGGCGCCGGAGGTCTCGGCTGACGTGGCCTTCGAGGCCGAGACCGTCGCCGAGGGCCTGAACAAGCCCTGGGCCATCGCCTTCCTGCCCGACGGTCGGATGCTGGTGACCGAAAAGCCCGGCCGCCTGCGGATCGTGACGGCGCAGGGCCAGCTCTCCGAGCCAGTCTCGGGCCTGCCGGAGGTGGACGCCCGCGACCAGGGCGGCCTGCTGGACGTGGCGCTGGATCCTGAGTTCGCCACGAACAACCTGATCTATTGGAGCTATGCCGAGCCCCGCGGAAACGGGACCAATTCCACCGCCGTGGCCCGGGGCGAGCTCGTGGAGGACGGCGGCGCCGCGCGCGTCGAGAACGTCCAGGTCATCTTCCAGCAGCAACCGGCGCTGGCGTCCACCAAGCACTATGGCAATCGCCTGGTCTTTGACCGGGACGGCCATCTGCTGATCAGCCTCGGCGAGCGCTCGATCCTGGAGGGCCGCGTCCAGGCCCAGGACATGAACTCGGCCCTGGGCAAGGTCGTCCGCATCAACCGCGACGGCTCTATCCCCGCCGACAACCCCTTCGTCGGCCAGGATGGCGTGCGCCCCGAGATCTTCGCCTCGGGCGTCCGCAACGTCCAGGCGGCCGCCCTGCATCCCGAAACCGGCAAGCTCTGGGAAATCGAGCACGGCGCCCGCGGCGGCGATGAGCTGAACATCATCGAGGCGGGCAAGAACTATGGCTGGCCGACCATCGCCTACGGCCTGGAATACGCCGGCGGCGCCATCGGCCAGGGGCGAACCGCTCAGGAGGGCATGGAGCAGCCCGCCTATTACTGGGATCCGGTGATCGGCCCCTCGGGCATGGTCTTCTACCAGGGCGATCTGTTCCCGGCCTGGCAGGGCAGCCTGTTCGTCGGCGCCCTGCGCGACAAGCATCTGGTCCGCCTGACCCTGGACGGCGAACGGGTCAGCGGCGAGGAGCGCCTGCTGGTGGATCTGGGCGAGCGCATCCGCGAGGTCGAGGTCGGCCCCGACGGGGCGATCTATGTGGCCACCGACAACGAACAGGGCCGCATCCTGAAGCTGGTTCCCAGGGCGGACTAAGGACCAAGCCTGTTGGATGCAGCGGTGGCCAGACTCTGCGTCCTTCGAGGCTCGCTCCGCTCGCACCTCAGGATGAGGAAGTCTGTGGTGAGGCCTCTCATTCCGTCCTCATCCTGAGGCGCCCGCGCCAGCGGGCCTCGAAGGACGAGGGCGGTTGAGCGGCGTGGCCTAAGCCCCAGCCAACCCCAGCCTTCCGGCCACCTCTTCCCCGATCGCGAGGGACGAGGTGAGGCCGGGGCTTTCGATGCCGAACAGCGCGACCAGACCCTCCAGGCCGTGGGTCTCTGGGCCGTCGATGCGGAAGTCCGAATGCGGCTCGCCCGGCCCGTGCAGCTTGGGCCGGATGCCCGCATAGTCGGGGCTCAGCGCCTCGTCGGGCAGGCCCGGCCAGAACCTGCGCACCTTGGCGTAGAAGCCCGCCGCTGCGTCGGGCTCGACGCTATAGTCCAGCTCATCGACGAAGATCAGGTCGGGGCCAAACACCGCCTGCCCGCCCAGGTCGCGGCGGTAGTGGGTGCCGAGCGCCCCGGGGATCGGCGGCGGATAGATCAGCCGGGCGAAGGGCGCCTTGCCCTGCAGGCGGAAATAGCGGCCCTTGCCATAGTGGCCAGGCGGGATCTCGGCCTTGGGGAAGCCCTCGATATGGCTGGCCACGGCCTGGGCCGACAGACCCGGGGCGGTGATCAGCACGCGCACGGTCAGCGTGGTCGGCTCGGCGCCTCCGGCCCGCACCTTCCAGCCGCCGCCGACGATCGCCTCGGCCCCTTCGAACGGCGTGGAGACCACCACCGCCCCGCCGGCCGCCTCGATCTCGCCTTGCAGGGCCAGCATATACCCATGGCTGTCGAACACCCCGCTCTGGGGTGAGATCAGGGCCGCGTCGCAGGCCAGCTCCGGCTCCAGCGCCAGGGCCTGCGCCCGGGTCAGCTGCGCCATGTCCTCGACGTCGTTGGTCCTGGCCTGTTCGAGGATGGGCTCGAGCCGGGCGACCTCTTCGGGGCCATTGGCCACCACCAGCTTGCCGCAGCGGTCGAAGGCGACATTGCGCGCCTCCAGGAACGGATAGAGCATGCGGCGCCCCTGCACGCAGAGCCGCGCCTTCAGCGAGCCGGTGGGGTAGTAGAGCCCCCCGTGGATGACCTCGGAATTGCGCGAGGACACGCCCTGGCCGATGGCCGCATCGGCCTCCAGCACGACAGCGGTCATCCCCCGCCGGGCCAGCGCATAGCCGCAGGCCAGACCCACGGCGCCGGCCCCGACCACCAGGGCGTCGAAATCGAAATCAGCCATGCCCCTGGCTAACCCGTGGCGGCGGCGTGGGGAACCGGATTTCGCAAGGTTCTCTAAGCCGCCGCCGTCACCTCGGCCTCGTTCCATTGACGCCAGAGCGCCTGGGCCTTGGCCTTGGCTGGTTCGACCGAGGCCTGCTTGATATGGCCAAAGCCGCGGATCTGCTGCGGAACCTGGGCGATCTCGACCGCAAGGACCAGGCGTTCCGGCGTCAGTTCGCGGGCGATACGGTCCAGCTCGGCCTCATAGTCGGCGATCAGTCCGCGCTCCATCTTCCGTTCCCCGGTGCGGCCAAAGGGATCCAGCGCCGTGCCCCGCAGGCCCTTCAGCCGGGCCAGGACCGGGAAGCCATAGTCCAGCATCCAGCCGCCGAAGGCGATCTTGCGCGGGTTTCCCTGATCGTCCTTGCGGCTGAGGATCGGCGGCGCCAGCCACACCTTGGCCTTGCCGCCCTTGAAGGTCTGGCTGCGATAGGCGTCGAACCGACCGTCCCCATAGAGCCTGGCCACCTCGTACTCGTCCTTATAGGCCATCAGCTTGTAGAGGTTGATCGCCACGGCCCGGGTCAGGGCCTCGGAGCCCAGCGGCGCCTCCAGGCGCTGGATGGCCTCCACGCGCTCCTGATAGCGCCTCGCATAGGCCAGGTTCTGATAGGCGGTCAGTTCGCGGACACGGTGGGCGATCAGCTCAGGCAATGGCAGGGTTTCCGGCGTGGCCACATCGGCCTCCGCCTTGCCCCGGCTGGCGGGATCATGGGCCGCCCGGCGGCCCAGTTCGAAGGCCTGCAGGTTCTCCTCCGCCGCCACCCCGTTCAGCCGGATAGCGCGATAGAGGGCGCGGCTGGAGATGGGGATCACCCCCTTCTGCCAGGCGAAGCCCAGCATGATCATCGTGGCGTAGATGGCGTCCCCCAGCTCGGTCTCGGCCATGGGGTGGGCGGGCGTCTCGTCATAGGTCTTGGCGGCGGCGGCGATCCGCCGGGCCATGCCGCCGGCGTCAAAGCGCACGTCCCGGTCGGTGACGAAGTCGGCGGTCGGCGACAGGTCGGCGTTGCCGAAGGCGACCGTGCGATCCTTGGCGTAGAGGGCCAGCGCGTCGGCGCCGGCCGCCACCATGACGTCGCAGGCGATCAGCACATGGGCGCTGGCCGCGGGCGTGCGGCCGCCGACGATGCTGTCTTCATCCTCGCCGATGCGGACATGGCTGAACACCGCCCCGCCCTTCTGGGCCAGGCCCGTCATGTCGACGACGGACGCCGCCTTGCCGTCCACATGGGCGGCCATGGCCAGGATCGAGGACGTGGTGGTCACCCCTGTGCCGCCAACGCCGGTGAACACGATATTGCGCACGCCGGGCGTGGGCTCGAAGGTCGGCAATGGCGTGGAGTCCGCCGTGAGCGCCGGCAGGCGGGCCGCATGGGGGTTCTCGGCGCCCTCCAGGGTGATGAAGGAGGGGCAGAAGCCGTCCAGGCAGGAATAGTCCTGGTTGCAGGTGGACGGATTGATCCTGCGCTTGCGGCCAAACTCGGTGTTCAGCGGCTCGACGGAGACGCAGTTGGACGCTCTGGAGCAGTCGCCGCAGCCCTCGCAGACCAGGGGATTGATGATCACCTTCTGCTCGGCGGCCACCAGGGTCCCGCGCTTGCGCCGCCGACGCTTCTCGGTGGCGCAGACCTGATCATAGAGCAGGACGGTGACGCCGGGCGTATCGCGAAGCTGGCGCTGGACGGCCATCAGCTCGGCCCGCGGCCTGACCTCGACGCCGGGGGCCAGGTCCTTGACGCCCTCATAGCGGTCAGGATCGTCGGCGACGATGACCGTGCGGGCCACCCCTTCGGCGGCCAGCTGCCGGGTGATCTGGGCGGGCGTGAAGCCGCTCTCGGCCGCCTGACCGCCGGTCATGGCCACGGCGTCGTTGAACAAGAGCTTGTAGGTGACGTTGGCCTCGGCCGCGACGGCCGCGCGGATGGCGAGCGAGCCGGAGTGGTTGTAGGTGCCATCCCCCAGATTGACGAAGACGTGCTTCTCGGTGGTGAAGGGCGCGGCCCCGACCCAGCTCAGGCCCTCGCCGCCCATATGGCTGTTCAGGTCGGTATTGGGGTCGGTGAAGCTGGCCATGTAGTGGCAGCCGATGCCGGCCAGCGCCCGGGACCCTTCCGGCAGACGGGTCGAGGTGTTGTGCGGGCAGCCCGAGCAGAAGAAGGGCTTGCGCTGCTGGTCCGACGACAGGCTGACGGCGGCGACACCGGCGGCCGAGACCCGGTTCAGATAGTCATAGACCCCGTCCATGTGCGGACCCGGCGGCAGGCGGTCGGCGATGGCCAGCGCCACCTCGGCCACCGACAGGGCGCCCAGGTCCGACAGCAGCGGATGGCCCTGCTCGTCGGTCTTGCCGATGATCCTCGGGCGGGCCTGGGCCGGCAGGTCATAGAGGGCGGCGCGGGCCTGGACCTCGATCAACGGGCGCTTGTGCTCGATGACCATCATGGTCTCGAGGCCGGCGGCGAACGCGCGCAGGCCGGTCGGCTCCAGCGGCCAGGGCATGCCGACCTTGTAGATCGACACGCCGAGATCGGCCGCCTCACCCGAGCTGACGCCCATGGCGGCGAAGGCTGCGATCACGTCCTTATAGGCCTGGCCCTGGCAGACGATGCCCAGGCGCGGCCGCGGCGAGGCCAGCGTCACCCGGTC
>NZ_JAUSLG010000056.1 GCF_030646615.1 Phenylobacterium sp.
CACGGCGCAGCAGGCCAGGCCAAACGTCATCCACATGAGCGAGCCGGTGCGCGCCCAGGTGATCAGGTCGTCGGCGGCCGCAGTAATAAAGCCCTTGTCGGCCAGTTCGCTCGACACGCCGTCGAAGAACGGGTCGTGGACTTTGGGGTCGTAGCCCTCGACCGTCGTACGGCCGGCCGAACCCGCGGGAACGATCACTCCCATTCCAGGGCGCCTTTCTTCCACTCGTAGATGAAGCCGACGGTCAGGATGCCCAGGAAGGACATCCTCGACCAGAAGGCGAACTGGCCCACGTCCTGCGGCAGCTTCATAAGCGCCACGGCCCAGGGAAACAGGAAGGCCACTTCAAGGTCGAAGATGATGAAGAGGATCGACACCAGGTAGAACCGGACGTCGAACTTCATCCGCGCATCGTCAAAGGCGTTGAAGCCGCACTCGTAGGTCGAGAGCTTTTCAGGGTCCGGCGCCTTGGGCGCCAGGACGGCGGCGGCCAACACGAAGGCCACGCCCAGGACCGCCGCGATCCCCAGGAAAATCACGATGGGCAGGTACTGCAGAAGGAACGCGTTCATGGAGTCCTCGAAGGAGTCGCGCGCCCTTCTAGACCAGCATTGCGCAGGGTTCAAACAGCGGATTCCCGCAACAGAGATATGCCATGGCGCGACCTCCCGCTCGCCCTCATCAGACATCGTGAGATGTCGTGGTCGCCGCCGAACCGGGCATGGGACGATATATTCTGCGAATGCTTCGCAATTGCTACGAGACCGGTTTGCGCCGCAGCCCGCGCACCCTAGGCTCAGCCCTCAAGCCGGAGGGGCAGTTGACCACCAAACCCTTTATCCATAGGGCGCTGGACGCCATCGAGCGCCTGGGCGATCGCCTGCCGGACCCGGTCTTCATCTTTGCCTGGATCATCGGCGGCCTGGTCCTGGCCAGCGTCATCTGCGCCTGGGTCGGCGTCAGCGCGATCAATCCGGTGGATGGGGAGTTGCTGCGCGCCCAGAGCCTGCTGGCCCCGGGCAATATCCAGACCCTGCTGGTGGAGATGCCGCGCACCCTCACCGGATTTGCGCCGCTGGGCTATGTGCTGCTGATCATGCTGGGGGCGGGAATCGCCGAGCGAGTCGGCCTGCTGTCGGCCGCCATTCGCGCCATGATGAGCCGCACGCCCCGTCTGCTGGTCTGCCCGGTGGTCATCTTCCTGGGCCTGATCGCCAACCATGCCGCCGATTCGGGGTTCGTGATCCTGCTGCCCCTGGCCGGCGCGGCCTTCGCCGCCGTCGGTCGCCACCCCATCGCGGGAATCGCCGCAGCCTTCGCCGGCGTGGTCGGCAGCTTCGCCGGCAACCCCCTGCCCGGCCAGTTCGACGCCCTGATCCTGGGCCTGTCGGAGCCCGCCGCCCGGCTGATCGACCCCACCTGGACGGCCAATCTGGTGGGCAACTGGTACTTCACCGCCGCCGGCGCCCTGGTGTTCATCCCCGTGGCCTGGTGGGTGACCGCCAACGTCGTCGAGCCCCGGCTCGGCCCCTGGACGCCGCCGGAGAACCTGCCGCCGCAGGACGCGCCCCTGTCGCCGGTCGAGCGCCGGGCCCTGATCTGGTCCGGTGTGGCGGTGCTCGGCGTCATCCTCCTGTGGGCCGCCATGGCCCTGGCGCCCGGCGCGCCGCTGGTGGACCGCAGCGTCGAGGGACCCTCGCGCTGGACGCCCTTCTTCCGTTCCCTGGTGGCCGGCTTCTTTGTCCTCTTCCTGGCTGGCGGCCTCACCTATGGCCGGCTGACGCGTCAGATCCGCAGCGACCGGGACGTGGTGCGCCTGGCCTCGGAGTCCATGGCCTCCATGGCCCCCTATATCGTCCTGGCCTTCGCCGCGGCCCACTTCATCGCCATGTTCACCTGGTCGAACCTGGGGGTGATCATCGCCATCCACGGGGCCGAGACGATCCGCGCCACGGGCCTGCCCATCCCGGTGCTGCTGATGGCCATCGTCGTGCTGACCGCCGCCCTCGACATGCTGATCGGTTCAGCCTCGGCCAAGTGGGCGGCCATCGCGCCGGTGCTGGTCCCCATGCTCATGCTGCTGGGCGTCAGTCCCGAGATGACCACGGCGGCCTACCGCATGGGCGATTCCAGCGTGAACATGGCCTCGCCGCTGATGCCCTATTTCGCCCTGGTCCTGGGCTTCTGCCAGCGCTGGCGGCCGGGCTTCGGCGTCGGCGGCCTGATCAGCGCCATGCTGCCCTATTCGGCGGCCATGATGAGCGCGGGCCTGATCCTGGTCGGCCTATGGTCGGCCCTGGAGCTTCCCCTCGGTCCACAGGCCAGCGTGCATTATTCCCCGCCCAGCGCGATTAGCCGCTGATCGGCAGTTGACACGATTCAGGTCGGGACCTATCAGACGCGCCTCGCGGCGACGTGAGACCCTTAAGCGGGTGTAGCTCAGTTGGTTAGAGCGCCGGCCTGTCACGCCGGAGGTCGCGGGTTCGAGTCCCGTCACTCGCGCCATGGTCTTTCAGTTGGAAGACCAGGCGCCCCTCCCCCAGAACGAATTGATCTGCCCGCCGGCTTAGAGTTTGGCGAAGGGCTTGAGCCGTTCGGGCTCGCCCGGCGCAAAGGCCAACGCCTCCCAGAACCCGGCGGGCTCCAGAACCGGACGCAGGGCCTCCCGATCCGCTTCGGAAAGCTCGGCGAACATCGCCTTCAGCCAGAGCCAGCAGTCCACCGTATAGGGCCGCGCGAAGCTGGACAGGGTCACGCCGCCCACCTGGAAGGCGCACCGCAGTTCGCCGCGTCCGGCCGCCTCGGCGGAGGCCAGCATCATCGCCCGAAAGCCGCCGCCGGCCAGACCGATCACCTCGACAAGGGTCTGGTCTGGCGCGGGGTCGGCCGCCCAGTCGCCCTGGTGCCCGGAAAGATCATCGACCCACTGGGTCCACTGATAGAGCCGCACCGCATGGGTGCGCATCAGGCGGGACGGGCTAGGATCGATGGCCAGCTGGCTCAGCATGCCATAGAGGCCGAAATCGGCGATGGAGGGCCGCTGGCCGAACAGGAACAGCCGCCGCGACAGGCCGCGCTCGAGGATGTCCAGCAGGGCCAGATACTCCGCCTCAAGAGCCCCATGGGTGGTCGGGTCGCCGCCGCCGATGAAGTTTCGCACCATCTGCTGGCGGGCGGTGAACTTCTCGATTCCCAGGTCGAGCGCCGCCTCGTCGACATCCCCCAGCCAGCCGGCCATCTGGCGGCGGGCGCAGAAGGCGACGTCGTCGGCCGCGGTCCAGCGGAAGGCCATCAGGATCACCGCCAGCCACTCGTCGGCGAAGTCCTCGACCAGCCGCGCCAGGAACCGCTGGGCCGGGGTGGGCGGAAACAGGCTGGGCCCCTCCGGATGCAGGGTCTCCATCTCGTGCAGGATCGGCGTGGAATCGTTCCAGGCGCTCCCATCGGGATAGAGCACGACGGGCAACAGCCGCTTGCCGAAGCTGGCCAGGCCGGCCGCCTGCCCCGTCCCATCGAACCCGCCCAGGGGTATGGTCCAGTCGTGGGGAATGCGGCGATAGCGCAGGGCCGCCCGGACCTTGTGCGAATAGGGCGAGCCGGGGCCGGCGAGGATGCGATAGCGCCCTTTGCGGGGCTGCAGGTCGGCCTGTTCGAGGATCACGGGGTCGGCTCCATCGCCACAATCGGCACACCACGTGACAATATCTCCCTCCGCGCTGGAGGAAAGCGGAAAGCTCAGAGGCCCTGGGCCTGACGGAGCCTGGCGCGCGCCTCCGCCGGCAGGACCAGGCCCGAGGCCGCCGCATTGGCCTCCAGATGGGCCAGCCGCGTGGTGCCCGTGACCGCGGCCGACACGCCCGGATGCTCCAGCACATAGGCCAGGGCGGCCTGAGCTGCGCTCATGCCCTCCAGGCGGCGCAGGAAGGCGAACCGCTCGGCCAGGGCCAGCTCCTCCCGATGGTTCTTCAAGGCCCGGGCGGCGTACCAGAGATCGCGCAGGCCGCGGACCTTGCGGATCTGGCCGTCCACATGGCCCATGGCCAGCGGCATGCCAGCCAGGACGCCCTTGCCCCGGGCGGCGGCCGCATCAATGAGCGCGCCCCGCTCTGGCCGCAGCACGTTGTAGTCCAGCATGACCACATCGAGGCCTGGCGCGGCGATGATGGCGGCGATCACCGCCGGATCGAAACTGTTGGCCCCAAAGGCGGCTGCCAGGCCCCGCGCGCGCAGGCTTTCGAGGGCGGCGAACAGGTCGTCGTTCAGCTCCGCCGCCGCAGGCCCGTGCAGCTGGACCAGGGCCAGGCGCTCCAGCCCGAGGCGCCTCAGGCTGGACTCGACGCTGGCGGTGATGGCGGCGGGCGAGAAGTCGCGCCCCGTGCGTCCGCCGCCCGCATGAAAGGTGCCGACCTTGGTGGCGATCACCAGGCTTGAGACGTCACGTCCCTTCAGCGCCCGCCCCAGCCGGGGCTCGGCCTCGCCACGGGAATAGCCCGGGGCGGTGTCGAAGAGGGTGACGCCCAGATCCAGCGCCCGATGGACCAGCCGAACCGCCTCGCCCTCGTCGAAAAGAGGCAGGCCCCAGTAGCTGGCGCAGCCGAAGCCGATCTCAGAGACGGTGAGCCCGGTGCGGCCCAGGGGACGATATCGCATGCGGCCTTCAGCGGGCCATGGCCCGGAGGATGGTGGGCGGCGAGGGGCTCGAACCCCCGACCCCCTGGGTGTAAACCAGGTGCTCTGACCAGCTGAGCTAGCCGCCCGTGATCGCGTTCTTAGCCCTTCGGGCGCGAGATTCGGAGGGGAATTGGCGCCGGGCGCCCGTGAAAAAGGGGCGGCCGCATGGGCGCCCGCCCCTTCCGGAATTCCAGCCCCTGGGGGACCTCAGGGGTTCAGCGCGTTCTTCAGCCCTTCGCCGACACGGAAGCGTGCGGTCTGGGACGCCGGACGGTTGACGCTCTCGCCCGTACGGGGATTGCGCGCCACGCCTGCGGCCCGGCTCACCGGGACAAAGCTGCCGAAGCCCACCAGCCGGACCTCGTCGCCCCCCTTCAAGGACCCCGTCACGGAGTCGATGAAGGCCTCAAGGGCCTCCTTGGCTTGCGCCTTGGTGATGCCGGCCTTGTCGGCCATGGCCGCGACCAGTTCAGCCTTGGTCATTCTCGTTTCCTCTCCCTGCCCTTTTTCTGTTTTTTTTCGCGACGGCTCGGCAGCGGCAAAGGCCTTCGCGCCAAGGGATTATGCGAGCTTCGCCGGGCGCGTCAAACGAAGCGGCGCAGGAGAGGTCCCCCGCGCCGCTGGCCGTCCAGGTTTTCGAGGCTGACGCTAGTGCGTCATGATCGCCTCAGGCTCACCGTCCTCGGACGGAACGCCGGCCTTGGTGGGCGGCTCCGTCCATTCGATCGGCTCGGGCGCCCGCACCAGGGCCTGGGCCAGGACCTCATCCATGGTGTTCACCGGGATGATCTCCAGGGCTTCCTTCACCTTGGCGGGGATGTCGGCCAGGTCCTTCTCGTTCTCCTGCGGGATCAGCACGGTCTTGACGCCGGAGCGCAGGGCCGCGAGCAGCTTCTCCTTCAGGCCGCCGATGGCGGTCACTCGCCCGCGCAGGGTCACCTCGCCGGTCATGGCGAGATCCTTGCGGATCGGAATGCCGGTCAGCACCGAGACGATGGCCGTAGCCATGGCCGCCCCGGCCGAGGGACCATCCTTGGGCGTGGCGCCGTCCGGCACGTGGATGTGGACGTCGGTCTTCTCGAAGGACGGCGGCTCGATGCCGAACTGGGTGGCCCGGCTGCGGACGTAGGAATTCGCCGC
Organism: Phenylobacterium sp.; assembly: GCF_030646615.1. GTDB lineage: Bacteria > Pseudomonadota > Alphaproteobacteria > Caulobacterales > Caulobacteraceae > Phenylobacterium. Next base: position 5,812 of record NZ_JAUSLG010000056.1, read on the forward strand.
GGCGATGGATTCCTTCATCACGTCCTTCAGGTTGCCCGTGATGGACATGCGTCCCTTGCCCGGCATCTTGACCGCCTCGATGGTCAGGATGTCGCCGCCGAAGTCGGTATAGGCCAGCCCTGTAATGATCCCGACCTGATCCTCGGCGTCGGTCTCGCCATAGCGGTACTTGCGCACGCCGGCGTACTTGGCCAGCCGTTCGGCGTCGATGGTGACGCTGGTCAGCGACTCGCGGCCCAGGTCCCGGACCGTCTTGCGGGCCAGATTGCCCAGTTCCCGCTCCAGCGACCGCACGCCGGCTTCCCGGGTGTAGTAGCGGATCAGGTCACGGATCGCGTCCTCAGGCACCACGAACTCCTCGGGCTTCAGCCCGTGGTCCTTGGTCAGATTGGGCAGGACGTGACGCTTGGCGATCTCGACCTTCTCATCCTCGGTGTAGCCGGGGATGCGGATGATCTCCATGCGGTCCAGCAGGGGCTGGGGCATGTTGAGCGAGTTGGCCGTGGTGACGAACATCACCGGCGACAGGTCATAGTCCACCTCCAGATAGTGGTCGGCGAAGGTGGAGTTCTGCGACGGGTCGAGAACCTCGAGCAGGGCCGAGGCCGGGTCGCCGCGATAGTCGGCGCCCATCTTGTCGATCTCGTCCAGCAGGAAGAAGGCGTTGGTCGTCTTGGCCTTCTTCATCGACTGGATGATCTTGCCCGGCATGGAGCCGATATAGGTCCGGCGGTGGCCGCGGATCTCGGCCTCGTCGCGCACCCCGCCCAGGGAGACGCGCACGAATTCCCGCGCCGTCGCCTTGGCGATGGAGCGGCCGAGCGAAGTCTTGCCGACGCCGGGAGGGCCGACGAGGCAGAGGATCGGACCCTTCAGCGCGCCGGTGCGGGCCTGGACGGCCAGATATTCCAGGATCCGCTCCTTCACCTTTTCGAGGCCGTAGTGATCCTCGTCGAGGATCGCCTCGGCCTGGATCAGATCGATGGGCTTCTGCTTGGCCTTGCCCCACGGGATCGACAGCAGCCAGTCCAGATAGTTCCGCACGACCGTGGATTCGGCCGACATCGGGCTCATGGAGCGCAGCTTCTTCAGCTCCGCCTCAGCCTTGGTGCGGGCCTCCTTGGAGAGGCGGGTCTTCTTGATGCGCTTTTCGAGCTCGTTGAGCTCGTCGCGGGTGTCGTCCTGCTCGCCCAGCTCGCGCTGGATCGCCTTCATCTGCTCGTTCAGATAATATTCGCGCTGCGTCTTCTCCATCTGACGCTTCACGCGATTGCGGATCTTCTTCTCGGTCTGCATCACCGAGATCTCGCCCTCCATCAGGGCGTAGACCTTCTCGAGACGCTTCACGACGTCGAAGATTTCCAGCAGGGCCTGCTTGTCGCTGATCTTCACCGACAGGTGCGAGGCGACGCGGTCGGCCAGCTCCCCCGGATTCTCGATCTGCGGCATGGCCGCAAGGGCCTCGGGCGGCACCTTCTTGTTGAGCTTCACATAGGTCTCGAACTGCTCGACCACGGCGCGGCTGAGGGCTTCGGCCTCGGCCGAGGCCAGGCTGTCGTCGGGCAGGTCGGCGATCTCGACCTCGTAATAGTCGGTCTGGGCCGTGTAGCGGGCCACGCCCGCACGGGTCTTGCCCTCCACCAGCACCTTGACGGTGCCGTCGGGCAGCTTGAGCAGTTGCAGGATCGTCGCGACGACACCCACCTCATAGATGGCGATGGGCGCAGGATCGTCGTCGTCCTTGTCCTTCTGGGTCAGCAGAAGGATGTCCTTACCATCGTTGCGCATGGCCTCTTCGAGCGCCCGCACGGATTTTTCCCGTCCCACGAAGAGGGGCACGGGCTGATGGGGAAACACGACGATGTCGCGCAAGGGCAGGACAGGTAGGGTCTTTGTCTCGGACATGATGCTTTCACTCCTGGCCGGCCCCCTCTGACAAGCAAGGCTCGACCATCGGACCGCGGTTACCCAGACGATGCGCCTGAGTCGGACGGCCCGTCCGCCAAGACGGCGGTCTCTTCAGCTTATTTATGTGGACGCTTCGCGCCGTGGTTCAAGCGCCACAGGGGTGTTGCGCGACATCATGTCTTCGGCGTTGCAACACAAATTCGTGGGGGAACGGCGCGGCCTCAGGCCGCGCCGCCCTTGTCCCGCCGTTCGGCATAGATAATCAGCGGCTGGGCCCGGCCTTCGACGACCTCGGCGTTGACCACCACCTCTTCGACACCGTCATAGGTCGGCAGCTCGTACATGGTGTCGAGCAGGATGCCTTCCAGGATGGAACGCAGGCCCCGGGCGCCGGTCTTGCGCGCGATGGCCTTGCGGGCCACGGCGTTCAGAGCGTCGTCGGTAAAGGTCAGGCCGACATTCTCCATGTCGAACAGGCGCTGGTACTGCTTGACGAAGGCGTTCTTGGGCTCGGTCAGGATCTTGACCAGGGCTTCCTCGTCCAGGTCGTCCAGGGTGGCGATCACCGGCAGGCGGCCGATGAACTCCGGGATCAGGCCAAAGCGCAGCAGGTCGTCGGGCTCCACGCGGCGGAAGATCTCGCCGGTGCGCCGGTCGTCGGGGTCCGAGACCTTGGCGCCGAAGCCGATGGAGGTCCCCTGCCCGCGGGCCGAGATGATCTTGTCGAGGCCGGCGAAGGCGCCGCCGCAGATGAACAGGATGTTGGTGGTGTCCACCTGCAGGAATTCCTGCTGCGGATGCTTGCGGCCGCCCTGGGGCGGAACCGAGGCCACCGTGCCTTCCATGATCTTCAGCAGGGCCTGCTGGACGCCCTCGCCCGACACGTCGCGGGTGATGGAGGGGTTGTCCGACTTGCGGCTGATCTTGTCGACTTCGTCGATATAGACGATGCCCCGCTGGGCCCGCTCGACATTGTAGTCGGCCGACTGCAGCAGCTTGAGGATGATGTTCTCGACGTCCTCACCGACATAGCCGGCTTCGGTCAGGGTCGTGGCGTCAGCCACGGTGAACGGTACGTCGATGATTCGAGCCAGCGTCTGGGCCAGCAGGGTCTTACCCGTGCCGGTCGGCCCGATCAGCATGATGTTGGCCTTGCCCAGCTCCACGTCGTTGTTCTTCGTGGCGTGGTTCAGGCGCTTGTAGTGATTGTGGACGGCCACCGAGAGGACCTTCTTGGCGTGGTCCTGGCCGATCACGTAATCGTCGAGGACTTCGCGGATCTCGCGAGGCGTCGGGACGCCGTCCTTCGACTTCACGAAGGAGATCTTGTGCTCCTCGCGAATGATATCCATGCAGAGCTCGACGCATTCGTCGCAGATGAACACCGTCGGCCCAGCAATGAGCTTGCGGACTTCATGCTGGCTCTTTCCGCAGAAGGAGCAGTACAGCGTGCTCTTGGAGTCCCCGCTCGCGGCCTTGGTCATGTTCAGTCTCACTCTCTCGACGACGCCGGTCGAAATCATCGCCCTGGGCGCAGGCGGCGATTTCCCGCCATCCTTGCAGGATACGCGCCGGGGGTTGTCTAATCCTTGACATTCCCCGATCCGAGACCGGATCACAAGCCTTGCCGCACGACCAGAGGCTTCAAAGGGCCAGGCGCCCGATGGCGCGCAATTTCGAATCTCTAGATGGGACTGTATCGGATTGGCGCAAGGGACCCCATGCGCACCTTGCCCCCAAAGGGTGTGTCGGGCTCAAGCTTGTGCAAATCCATCGGCGCCCTTTTCGCAGGGCGACGGATTATAGGGGCCCGATGATCAGACTGCGTTATTTCGGCGCAAGGCGCGCCCAGGGGGCTTGATGGACGATCCTGCCGAAGACACGGGCGTCGTCGCATTCGATTTCGACGGCACGCTGACCACCCGCGACAGCTTCACCACCTTTTTGAAATGGCGGGTCAGCCGCGCCCGCTACGCCCGGGGCATGCGCCGGCTGGCGCCGGCGGCGGGCGCCTATCTGTTTCATCGCAATCGCGGTCGGATCAAGGCTGCGGCGGTTCGGGAGTTCCTCAAGGGCGTGCCCCGCGCCGAGCTGGAGGCCGAGGCCCGCGGCTTCGCCGAGGCCTTCGCCCCGCGCCTGCTGCGCCCCGACGCCCTGCACACCTGGCGGCGCTGGCGCGAGCGGCGGGCGACCATGGTCATCGTCACCGCCTCGCCGGACATCATCGTCCAGCCCTTCGCCCGCGGGCTCGGGGCCGACCACCTGATCGGCACGCGCCTAGTGTTCGACGCCGAGGATCGCGTGGCCGGCGTCATCGATGGCCGCAACTGTCGGGGGCCGGAGAAGGTCGTGCGCCTTCAGGCCCAGTTTGGGGACGATATCCGCCTGCGGGCCGCCTATGGCGACACCAGCGGCGACCGGGAGATGCTGAAGATCGCCGACGAGGCGGGCTATCGGGTGTTCAAGGAGAGCCCATAGTCGCCTGCGCTTCCGCATCGGCGCGCCTGTCGGCCATAGTCTATCGACTGTGGCTGGGGCCGACGGCGAGGAGGATGAGGTGCGTCATGCCGGCCCCGATGCGCTTGACCTGCTGGAGCCCCTGCTGACCGAACTGCGCGCCCTGCCCGGCCTCAATGAAAAAAGGCGCGGCGTCTTCTACGTGAAGAGCCGCGCCTTTCTGCATTTCCACGAGGATCGCGCCGGCCTGTTCGCCGATCTGCGCGGCGGCGCCGACACCGATTTCGAGCGATTCGACGTCACCGGCGCGGAAGGCCAGGCGCGCCTGATTGACGCCGCCCGCGCCCGCCTGGATCAGTCTTCGCTGCGACGCTCATAGACGTGGTCGACGATGCCCCAGGCCTTGGCTTCCTCGGCGGTCATGAAATGGTCGCGGTCGAGGGTCGCCTCGACCACCTCGATGGGCTGGCCGGTGTGCTTGGCGTAGAGCTCGTTCAGCCGGCCCTTGGTCTTGATGATGTCCTCGGCGTGGCGCTGGATGTCCGAAGCCTTGCCGGAATAACCCCCAGACGGCTGGTGCACCATGATGCGGGCGTTGGGCAGCGAGATCCGCTGGTCCTTCTCGCCGGCCATCAGCAGGAACGAGCCCATGGAGGCCGCCATGCCCATGCAGACGGTGGAGATCGGGCTCTTCACGTATTGCATGGTGTCATAGATCGCCAGGCCGGACGTCACGATGCCGCCCGGCGAGTTGATGTACATGGAGATCTCTTTCTTGGGGTTCTCGGACTCCAGATAGAGCAGCTGGGCGCAGATCAGGGCGGCCATGCCGTCCTCGACCGGGCCGTTGAGGAAGATGATCCGTTCCTTCAGCAGCCGGGAGAAGATGTCGAAGGCCCGTTCGCCGCGGCTGGTCTGCTCGACCACCATGGGCACGAGGTTGAGCGCGGTGGTCACATGGTCACGCATAAGCTTAAAAGCCCTTCTCGATGGGCGATCGTCGGATCGCCGTCGTCTCCGATATCGCGTCTGCGTCAGGAGGTTGCAAGGTGAGCCTCCGACGCAGGCGCTTTCGGAACCCCTAAAGACGCATGATCCCGACGTCGCGCCAAGGCCACGCCGGGATCATTTTCGTTCCAGCATCCCCGCCGCCTCAGAGGGCGGCGCGCGGCCTATCAGTCGCCATAGCCTTCCGGCAGATCGTCCTCGGCCATCAGCTCGTCCTTGCTGACGTCCTTGTCCTCGACCTTGGCCTTCTCGACGATCAGGTCGACGACCTTGTCTTCGAAGATCGGCGCGCGGAGCTGCGCCTGGGCGTTGGCGTTCTGGCGGAACATGTCGAACACCTGCTGGGCCTGCGGGCCATAGCGCATGGCCTCCTGGCGCATGGCCTCCAGCAGTTCCTGCTCGGTCACCTGGACATTGTTGACCCGGCCGATCTCGGCCAGGACCAGGCCCAGGCGCACCCGGCGCTCGGCGATCTTGCGATATTCGCTCTCGAGCTGCTCGTCGGTCTTTTCGGCGTCTTCCGGCGGCAGGGCCTCGCGTTCCTTGTCCTGCTGCACCTGGGTCCAGATGGCCGCGAACTCGGCCTCGACCATCTTCGGCGGCAGGGGGAAGTCGTGCTTGGTGTCCAGCGCATCCAGCAGGGCGCGCTTCAGTTTGAAGCGCGAGGCGCTGACATACTGCTGCTGGATATTGTCGCGCAGCAGCTCCTTGAGCTTGTCCAGGCTCTCGATGCCCAGCTTCTCGGCGAAGGCGTCGTCGGCTTCGGTCTCCACCGGCGCGGAGACCGCGGTCACCTTGACCTCGAACTCGGCTTCCTTGCCGGCCAGATGGGCGGCCTGGTAGTCCTCGGGGAAGGTCACCTTGACCACGACATCGGTGTCGGGCTTGGCGCCGACCAGTTGCTCTTCAAAGCCCGGGATGAAGCTGCCCGAGCCGAGCACCAGCTGGGCGCCCTCGGCCGAACCGCCTTCGAAGGCCTCGCCGTCGATCTTGCCGACGAAGTCGATGGTGACCTGGTCGCCGTCCTTGGCCTTCACGGTCTTGCCCGTGCGCGGCTCAAAGCTGCGGTTCTGCTTGGCCAACTCGGCCAGGGCCTCGGTCACTTCCTCATCGCCGGGGGTATAGACCGGGCGGATCAGCTCCAGGGTCGCAGGGTCCACCGGCTCGAAGTCCGGCATCAGCTCCAGCGAGATGTCGAACGCCAGGTCGGCCTTGCCGTCGACCACGTCCTGCAGGTCGCCCTCGGGCTTCAGGTCGGGTTCGCCGGCCGGGCGCAGCTTGTTGTCTTCCAGGACCTTCTGGGTCGATTCCGAAATGGTCGCCTCGACCACTTCGGCCATCAGGGCCTTGCCGTGCACGCGGCGCACATGGGCCGGCGGCACCTTGCCCGGGCGGAAGCCCTTGATGTTCAGCTGCGGGGTCACCTCGGCGATGCGGGCTTCCAGGCGCTCGGCCAGGTCCGCGGCCGGGACAGTGACGCCATAGACGCGGCTGAGGCCTTCACCGGACTTTTCAACGATCTGCATCGACATTCTTGCTTCCGGACTCCGGGGCGCTGTCACGCGCTCTTGACGGTCCGCCTAAAGGTGAAACGGGAAGCGCCGCCTACGTCGAGGCGGCGGGAGGGCGCCCTTATGTCACGGGCGCCTGCCCGGTCCAAGAGCAAAGGTGGTGCGGGCGAGAGGACTCGAACCTCCACGCCTTGCGGCGCTGGAACCTAAATCCAGTGCGTCTACCAGTTCCGCCACGCCCGCGTTCCGCGCCTGCCATCGGCGGTTTGCCTGCGCGCGTCAAGCTGCCTTCCCCGTCACGACCAGGTCCCCATGAGGTCGAGGAGGATCGGGACCAGGGAGGCGACCAGCAGGGCCGCCATGGTCCAGTTGAACCACCGCAGCGCCCCTGGCCGCGCCAGAAGCCGGCGGAGGGCCACCCCTGATCCCGCCCAGGCCACGGCGCTGGGCAGGTTGACGAGGAACACCACCACGGCGCCGATCAGCATGTCGCCGGGTCCGCCCTCGCGGGGCACATAGGCCGCGGCCACGCCGACGGCCATGGTCCAGGCCTTGGGATTGACCCACTGGAAGCCGGCGGCCTGCAGGATGGTGAAGGGGCGGGCGGTGGCCTGCCCCTCCCCCACGCCCTTGGCCGTGGCGATCTTCCAGGCGAGCCACAGAAGGTAGGCCGCGCCCAGGGCCTTCAAGATCGTGTGGGTCTGTGGGTAGGCGGAAAACAGGCCGCCGAGGCCAAATCCAACCGCCAGCAACAGGACCACAAAGCCCAGCACCACGCCGGCCAGGTGCGGCAGGGTGCGCATGAACCCGTAGTTGGCGCCCGAGGCCATCAGCATGGCGTTGTTGGGGCCAGGGGTGATCGAGGAGACGAAGGCGAAGAGCGCGAGCGCCCCCAGAAGCTGGGGCGTGTAGCTGGTCATGGGATCGGGTCCGGAAAGGCTCTGACCACAGGCGCTGGCGATCCTACAACGCCTCCACCCACGGTCGAGGCCGGGGTGGTGGGGAGGAGATCGCCGCCGAGGGCGACTGCTTATTCTAGATCCTCATCCCGCCAGCCGCAGCCGCGCCCATAGCCACGCGCCGGCGGCTACCGGTGCGAGGGGACGGGCGGACATGGCGGGCAGACGGGTCAAGGGCCAGGGCTCCAGGGCGACGGATCATCGCCTAGCAGACGCCTGCCCCATGGTCTAGCTGACGCCGTAGAGCCTGCGCAGGATGGACGGCGTCAGCCCCGGCAGGTCCTCGGCGATCAGGCCGGGTCCATGGGCGTGGGCGGCCTCGGCATGGATCCAGGTCGCCGCGCAGGCGGCCTCGAAACTGTCCATCCCCTGGGCGACCAGGCCGGCGATATAGCCGGCCAGCACGTCGCCCGCCCCCGCTGTGGCCAGCCACGGCGAGCCGTTCAGCGCCACGGCCGCCCGCCCATCCGGCGCAGCGACCACCGTGTCGTGGCCCTTCAGCAGCACCACCGCATCGGCCAACTCCGCGGCCCGGCGGGTCGCCGTGATCCGCTCGGGCGCGGAGTCCAGGGCGCCGGGGAACAGGCGCTCGAACTCGCCCGCGTGGGGGGTGAGGACGTCATCCTTGTCGAGGACCGAGAACAGCTCTTCGGGGTCTTCGCGGAAGACGGTGATGGCGTCGGCGTCGAGGATCAGGGCCGCGCCGGTGCGGGCCAGGGCCAGGACGTTCATCAGGGTCGTCTCATTGACCCCGGCGGCCGGACCGATGACGGCGGCGTCCACGTCGGCGGCGAGGTTCTCCAGCTCCGCCTCGCTGTCGAAGGGGCGCAGCATCACCGCCTCCAGGTGGGCGGCGTTCGCGGCCAGAGCGTCGGGCGGCGACAGCACGGTCACCACGCCGGCGCCGATCCGCAGGCCCGCCCGGGCCGCCAGCCGCGCCGCCCCGGTGCGCCAGGCCGGTCCGCTGACCACCACCATCCGGCCTCGTGCGTGCTTGTGCGAGGCCGCTGTCGGCCAGGGAAAGCGCGGCGCCCAGAGGTCAGGCGTGTTTTCGAACAGGCTGGTCTCCACCGGCGGCAGGCCGATATCGGCGACGACCACCTCGCCGCAACGCCCTCGCCCGGGCTCCAGCACATGGGCGGGCTTGCGGGCATGGAAGGTGACGGTCAGGACGGCGCGGCCACAGACCCCGAGCGGCTGGCCGGTGTCGCCAGGCAGGCCGCTGGGCGTATCGACCGCCACCACCGGCTCGGGCGTCGCATTGAGCAACTGGACGACCCGGGCCGCCTCTCCGCTCAGGGGGCCTGAAAGGCCAGCCCCGAACAGGGCGTCCACATAGAGGTCGGCCGCGAGGTCGGCGGATTCGATGGCCTGGACAGGGCCCGCCCACAGGGCGGCCATGGCCTGGGCCGAGGGGCTGCGCGCCGGTTCCAGCGCCGCCACACGCACCGGCCAGCCGCGCTCGGCCAACAGGCGGGCGACCACATAGCCGTCGCCGCCATTGTCGCCGGGCCCGCAGAGCACCAATACGTCACAGGGGGCGAAGCGGGCGATGACGGCTTCGGCCACGGCGGCGCCGGCCCGCGCCATCAGCTCGGCGGCGGCGACGCCGGCGCTCACGGCCGCCTGATCGGCGGCGCGGATTTGCGCGACCGTAAGAATCTGGTGGGGGGCCACGCGGTCTCCGGGACTAGAAATCAACTTACAGGACGCTGGTTGAGGCTTCTCGCCCCTTCTCCACCAGGGTCAAGGTCTTACCGTCGGTTTCCAGCACGGTGATCGAGGTGTGATCGGGACGGAAGCCCACCACCTGATCGTCGCCGGTCAGGCAGGACACCACCGCATTGATGGCGACGAAATGGCTGAACACCGCGGTGTCGCCGCGGGCGATCAGGGCGGCGGCCACGTCGCGACGCCAGGCGTCATAGTCCAGGTCGCCCTGGATATCGCCCCAGGCGCCCTGGAAGGCCGCCTTCAGCCAGGCGCCGCGGTCGGTGGCGGCCAGATTGGCCGGCGTAGGGATTTCTCCCACCGAGGGATCGACCTCGGCCTCGACGCCAAGCGCCTTGGCGGTCGGCTCGGCCGTTTCGCGGCAACGGGCCAGGGGCGAGGAGACGACCCGCGAGGGGCGTTCATTCGCCGGCAGGGCCAGCAGGAAATCCCGGGCGGCCTCGGCCTGAGCCTGGCCGGTCTCGTCCAGGCCCGGATCGTCGTCATGACCGCCCCAGGTGGCGGCGGGCTTTCCGTGGCGGATCAGATAGAGGCGAGGCATGGCTTCAGTCCGGTACAAAGAGGTTGCGTTGGCCCTCGGAGGCGGGGCCGACCTGGCCGCTGCGGCCGACGGATTCCACAGATTCGAGGCTGTGGAGCACGGCCGGGTCGGTGGGGGTATGGGCGACGAACCGGCGGTCGGCCTCGTCGCGACCGACCACGAGGCCCATCAGATAGCCCTCCCGGCCATGGACGACGGTATAGGTCTCGATCACGGCGCGACCCTGCGGCGTTTCTGTGACAACGGGATGTGGCAGGGCGTCGATCTGACGCTGGATGACCCCCGGGTCCTGCCGCTCGAACGGCGCCTCGGGCGCCCGGCAGGAATAGATTCCCGTCGACTGCTTGGTCAGGAACCAGCCATTGGCCGTCACCAGGCCATAGGTGTCCCGGGCCTGCCGCAGCCGCTGCATCATCACGGCGATGGCGTGCAGGGCGTAGTTGTTGCCCGGGCCGCCGGCATAGGGCAGCCCGCCGGTCACGGTCAGCCCCCTGGGATCGTCCAGGGAGAGGCCCAGCTCCTCCGCGCCAATCTCCACGGCCACGGGAAAGCAGGAATAGAGGTCGATGATCCCGATCTGGTCGAGGCTGATCCCGGCCATCTCCAGGGCCCGGGCGCCGGTCAGACGCATGGCGGGACTGGAATGGAAGTTCTGGCGGTCCAGGGGATACCAGAGGTCCGAGGCGTCGGCGCAGCCATGCAGATAGACGAGGTTGGCCTCGGGCACGCCCAGTTCGCGGGCCTTGGCCAGGCTCGCCACCATTACGCCGGCCGACTGGTCCACATCCATGATGGCGTTGAGGTACTTGGTGTAGGGAAAGCCCACCATGCGGTTGCGCTCGGTGACGGTGATCAGCTCTTCGGCCGTGCGCGCAATGGGGAACCAGGCGTCGCGATTGCGGGCGGCGACCTCGGTGAAGGGCGCAAACAGCTCGCCCAGGCGCTTCTGGTGATCGGGGATGCTGCGGCCGTCGCGCGCCCTCAGGGCGTTCTCGAACAGCGGATAGGTGTTGATCGGCCGCCCCAGGCCATGCCGCGCCTCATACGGGGTGACGCCGGGCCGGGGATCGCCGATGCGCTGCGGCGGATCGAGGCCCTGGTCCTCGTCCCAGTCCTCAAAGCCCAGCCCCTTGGTCAGGCGCTTGGTGGCCGAGCCCAGGAATTCACATCCCACCACCAGACCCAGCTGGCTCTCGCCCTTGGCGATGCGCTCGCAGAGGGTGTTGATCAGCTGCTGGGGACTATTGCCGCCCATATGGGAATAGACCGACCAGGCCGGCGCCGCGCCGAGCGCTCGGGCGAGGCTCAGGGGCGGATTTGTGCTGTGTGGCGTCGCCCGTCCCCCGCCCGGCGCGTCGACCGTGAACCCCACCACGGCCAGGCTGTCGATGGCGGCCAGGTCGCGCTCGGCGAGACCGGCGTCCTGCGCGGCGGCGAGCGCCGCAATCTTCAGCAGTCGGGTCGGCGCGGGCGCAGACTGCGGCTCGCCGCGATATGTGAATTGACCCGCCCCGATCAGAACTGGGGTTCTATCGTCCATCGCAACGCCTCCGCACCCGACTGCACCATTCGATCCTAGGGGGGATCGGGCCGGTCACAAGGCGATTTCCGCAACGCACAATCATTGTGCGACGGTTGACTATTTTATAAGCATCACGCGTTTTCGTCTTAGGCCCGGGAAGGTCGGCGCAGGCAGGCTCTTGTGGGCTCGCAGCTTGGCGTGCTCCGTCGCCTCGACCGCCGGGGCGGGCGGCGCATTCAGTGATACGAGGCCCCATGAAGAAGATCGAAGCCGTCATCAAGCCGTTCAAGCTCGACGAGGTGAAGGAGGCCCTGCAGGAACTGGGCGTCCAGGGCATGACCGTGCTTGAGGCCAAGGGCTATGGACGGCAGAAGGGGCAGACCGAACTCTATCGCGGCGCCGAGTATGTCGTCGATTTTCTCCCCAAGATTAAGATCGAGGTGGTGGTCGCTGACGACCAGCTCGACAGCGCCCTGGAGGCCATCACGACCGCGGCGCGCACCGGCCGCATCGGAGACGGGAAGATCTTCGTCTCCGAAGTCATTGAAGTTGTTCGCATCCGCACCGGGGAAACCGGCGCGCTTGCCGTCTGATCATCCACTCTAAAGAAGCGAGTTAGGGGATAACCGCCATGACGACCGCCAAAGACATCTTGGACATGATCAAGGAAAAGGACGTCAAATATGTCGACGTCCGTTTCACCGACATTCGCGGCAAGATGCAGCACGTCACCTTCGACATCGACCTGGTCGATGACGACTTCCTGACCGACGGCACCATGTTCGACGGCTCGTCGATCGTCGGCTGGAAGGCCATCAACGAGTCGGACATGAAGCTGCGTCCGGACCTGGCCTCGGCCTATATCGACCCCTTCTACCAGCAGACGACGCTCTGCCTGTTCTGCGACGTGCTGAACCCCGACACCAACACCCCCTACAACCGCGATCCGCGCTCCATCGCCAAGGCGGCCCTGAATTACGTGAAGTCGGCCGGCATCGGCGACACCGTCTATTTCGGCCCGGAAGCCGAGTTCTTCCTATTCGACGACGTGCGCTGGTCCACCTCGGGCCACAACACCGGCTACGCCTTCGACTCCACCGAACTGCCGGTGAACTCGTCCAAGGAATATGCCGAGGGCAATATGGGCCACCGGCCCGGCCCCAAGGGCGGCTATTTCCCGGTCAACCCGATCGACTCCGCCCAGGACCTCCGCGGCGAAATGCTGGCCGTCATGGGCGAGCTGGGCATGCAGCCCGAAAAGCACCACCACGAGGTGGCGCCGGCCCAGCACGAACTCGGCCTGAAGTTCGCCGACCTGCTGACCATGGCCGACCGGATGCAGCTCTATAAGTACGTCATCCACAACGTCGCCGCCGCCTACGGCAAGACGGCCACCTTCATGGCCAAGCCGATGTTCGGCGACAACGGCTCGGGCATGCACGTCCACCAGTCGATCTGGAAGGACGGCCAGCCCATGTTCGCCGGCGACAAGTATGCCGGCCTGTCGCAGGAATGCCTCTGGTACATCGGCGGCATCATCAAGCACGCCAAGGCGATCAACGCCTTCGCCAACTCCACCACCAACAGCTACAAGCGCCTGGTGCCCGGCTACGAAGCGCCGGTGAAGCTGGCCTATTCGTCGCGCAACCGCTCGGCCTCGATCCGCATCCCGCATGTGGACTCGCCCAAGGCCAAGCGCATCGAAGCCCGCTTCCCCGACCCGATGGGCAACCCCTATCTGACCTTCGTCGCCCTGCTGATGGCGGGCCTCGACGGGATCGAGAACAAGATCGATCCGGGCCCGGCCATGGACAAGAACCTCTATGACCTGCCGCCCCGCGAGCAGAAGAAGGTTCCGGAAGTCTGCGGCTCCCTGCGCGAAGCCCTGGAGAACCTCGACAAGGACCGCACCTTCCTCAAGAAGGGCGGCGTGATGGATGACGACTTCATCGACAGCTATATCGAGCTGAAGATGGAAGAAGTGATGCGCCTGCAACTGCATCCGCACCCGGTCGAATTCGACATGTACTACAAGTGCTAAGCCTCAAGGATTGAGGTTGGATTTGAGGGGCCGCGGCGCAAGCTGCGGCCCTTTTTCCTTACCACCGCCCACGCATTGATTTGTCTCGCCCCCCGATTCATACCGGGGCCTCCCGAATCGCCCCAGCTTCCGAGCCAATGTCCAAGGCCCCTCCCCAAGCCTCCCTGTTCGACGACGCCCTGAACCCGGCTCCGGCTTCGCCCCTGGCGCAGAGCCATGAGCCGCGCCCGAGCCCGCCGCCGCCGCCCGCCAAGGCCGCCGAGCCCGCCGAAGCGGCGGGCGCCGGGGGTTACTCGGCCAAGGACATTGAGGTCCTCGAGGGCCTGGAGCCCGTGCGCAAGCGGCCGGGCATGTACATCGGCGGCACCGACGAGCGCGCCCTGCACCACCTGTTCGCCGAGGTGCTGGACAACGCCATGGACGAGGCCGTCGCCGGCCACGCCACGTTCATCGAGGTGCATCTCGATGCGGATGGCTATCTGAGCGTCAGGGACGATGGTCGCGGCATCCCCGTCGACCCCCACCCCAAGCATCCGGGCAAGTCGGCCCTGGAAGTGATCATGACCGTCCTGCACTCGGGCGGGAAATTCTCCGGCAAGGCCTATGAGACCTCAGGCGGCCTGCACGGGGTCGGCGTCTCGGTGGTCAACGCCCTGTCCGAGCGCGTGGAGGTCACCGCCTGGAAGGACGGCTTCGAGTGGAGCCAGGCCTTTGCGCGCGGCAAGCCGCTCGGCGCCATCGAAAAGGGCCAGCCGACCCGGAAGCACGGCACGGCGATCCGCTTCCTGCCCGACCCGCAGATCTTCGGCGAGGGGGCGGCCTTCAAGCCCGCGCGCCTGTACCGGATGGCCAGGTCCAAGGCCTATCTGTTCGGGGGGGTGGAGATCCGCTGGAAATGCGATCCCGCCCGCATCCAGGACCAGACGCCGGCCGAGGCGGTGTTCCGCTTCCCCAACGGCCTAGCCGACTATCTGGCCGAGCAGGTGGAGAAGATCGAGACCGTCACGCCTGAACCCTTCGCCGGGCGCTTCGCCCGCCAGGGCGAGGCCGGGGCCGTGGAATGGGCCATCACCTGGACCGCCGAGGGCTTCGGCGAGGCCGACGGCTTCATGCGCTCCTACTGCAACACCGTGCCGACGCCCGAAGGCGGCACCCATGAGGCTGGCCTGCGCGCCGCCCTCACCCGCGGCCTCAAGGCCTATGCCGAGCTGACCAACGAAAAACGCGGCGCGCTCATCACCGCCGAGGACGTCCTCGCCCAGGCGGGCGCCCTGATCAGCGTGTTCGTCAAGAATCCGGAATTCCAGGGCCAGACCAAGGAGCGCCTGTCCTCCAGCGACGCCCAGCGCCTGGTGGAGGCCGCCCTGCGCGATCCCTTCGACCACTGGCTGACCGCCCAGCCCAAGGCCGCCAGCACCCTGCTGGCCTTCGTCATCGACCGCGCCGAAGAGCGCCTGAAGCGGCGCAAGGACCGCGACGTGGCGCGGTCCTCGGCCACCCGCAAGCTGCGCCTGCCGGGCAAGCTGGCCGACTGCGCCATCCAGGCCTCGGCCGGCACCGAGCTGTTCCTGGTCGAGGGTGATTCGGCCGGCGGCTCGGCCAAGCAGGCCCGCGACCGCCGCACCCAGGCCATCCTGCCCCTGCGCGGCAAGATCCTGAACGTGGCCTCGGCCGGCGCCGACAAGCTGGTGGCCAACAAGGAGCTGAGCGACCTCCTGCTGGCGCTGGGCGTCCAGACGGGCGCCAAGTTCCGCGAGGAAGATCTGCGCTACGAGCGCATCGTCATCATGACGGACGCCGATGTGGACGGCGCCCATATCGCCTCCCTGCTGATCACCTTCTTCTACCGCACCATGCCCGACCTGATCCGGGCCGGACGCCTCTTCCTTGCCCTGCCGCCCCTCTATCGGATCAGCCATGGGGGCAAGACGGTCTACGCCCGGGACGACGCGCACCGCGAAGAGCTGATGGCCACCGATTTCAAGGGCAAGAAGCCCGAGATCGGCCGCTTCAAGGGCCTGGGCGAAATGATGCCCGCCCAGCTCAAGGAAACCACCATGGACCCGGCCAAGCGCATCCTGGCCCGGGTGACCCTGCCGCGGGCCGAGGAGTCGGTGATCGACCTCGTCGAGGCCCTGATGGGGCGTAAGGCCGAGCTACGCTTCCGCTTCATCCAGGAGAATGCGGAATTCGCCACCGATGATCTCGATGTCTGAGGCTCATGGCCGGCGGCGAACAAACGACGCCCTTAAGCGTCCCCTCACAGCGTCATGCGTTGACTTGAAAGCGCTTACGCCTATGTTCCGCGGCGCGCGTCGATCACGCCGCGCTTGTCGATCAGGGGCGCGACTTGACGTCCGCTGATCTTGATTTGCCGATGAATGACTGAATTTTCCTCTCTGGGCCTGTCGGATTCGACACTGAAGGCCATCGCCGAAACCGGCTACACTGAAGCCACGCCCATCCAGGAGGCGGCCATTCCGGTCGCCCTGGCGGGTCGTGATGTCCTGGGCATCGCCCAGACGGGCACGGGTAAGACCGCCGCCTTCACCCTTCCGATGATCGACCGCCTCGCTGCGGGCCGGGCCAAGGCCCGCATGCCCCGGGCGCTGGTCATCGCGCCGACCCGGGAGCTGGCCGACCAGGTCGCCTCCTCCTTCGAGCGGTACGCCAAATATCATCGCCTGAGCTGGGCCCTGCTGATCGGCGGCGTCTCGTTCGGCGATCAGGAAGCCAAGCTGGACCGGGGCGTCGACGTCCTGATCGCCACCCCTGGCCGCCTGCTGGACCATTTCGAGCGCGGCAAGCTGTTGCTCACCGGCGTGCAGATGCTGGTGGTCGACGAAGCCGACCGCATGCTCGACATGGGCTTCATCCCCGACATCGAGCGCATCTTCAAGATGACGCCGCCGCGCCGCCAGGTGCTGTTCTTCTCGGCCACCATGCCGCCGGAGATCACCCGCCTGACCAAGCAGTTCCTCAACGATCCCACGCGGATCGAGGCGAGCCGCCCGGCGACCACGGCCGAGACCATCACCCAGTATATCTGCGACCTGCCGGTGTCGGACTCCAAGGCCAAGCGCGCCGCGCTCCGCGCCCTGGCCGAGCGGGCCGACGTGAAGAACGGCATCGTCTTCTGCAACCGGAAGACCGAGGTCGATATCGTCGCAAAGTCGCTCAAGACCCACGGCTTTGACGCCTCCCCGATCCATGGCGATCTCGACCAGGCGACGCGCACGCGGACCCTGGAGAGCTTCCGCAAGGGCGAGCTGAAGCTGCTGGTGGCCTCCGACGTCGCCGCCCGCGGTCTCGACATCCCGGCCGTCAGCCACGTCTTCAACTACGACGTGCCGCACCATGCCGACGACTATGTGCACCGGATCGGCCGTACGGGCCGCGCCGGTCGCACCGGCGAGACCTACATGATCGTCACGCCGGCCGACTCCAAGTCCCTGGACAAGGTGCTGAAGC
>NZ_JAUSLG010000068.1 GCF_030646615.1 Phenylobacterium sp.
ATCGGCCTGGACCTGGCGGCGCGCATGGGCGTCGGCCACGTCATGCCGCATGGACCTGAACTTCCAGACGACGATCTCTTCGTTGTTGAAGCCCTGGCGACGCTGGCGGAACAGGATGGGGCCGGGGCTGTCGAGGCGGACGGCCAGGGCGATCAGCGCCATGATCGGCAGGGCCAGCACCAGGGCGGTGACGCCGATCACAAGGTCCAGCATGCGCTTGGTGATCGCCCGCCCCAGATGGCCCGGAGGCCCCGAGATGCGAGCCAGGGGCAGGTCGCTGATGGTGTTGGTCTGACGCAGGGCGACCGCGTCCACCGGCGCGATCTCGTCCTCCAGCAGCAGGCTGATTTCGTTGGGCAGGGGGCGCAGGGCGGCGATCACCTGGCGCACCCGATCACGGGCGCCGGTGGGCACGGCGACGATCACCCGGTCCACATAGGGCATGATGCGATGGTCGAGCAGGGCCTGGGTGTCGCCGAGAACCGGCACGCCGCGCAGGGCGCTGGGGACCCGGGCCAGGCGGTCGTCGAAGATCCCCAGGATGTTGATCTCGCCCGACCGGATCGCCTCGCCGATCAGCCGCTCGGCCGCCGGCGTGGCGCCCACCACGACGACATTGGGGGTCAGTCGGCCATCGGCCCGCCAGCGGCGGACCATCATCCACCAGATCCCGTGCAGGCCATACACCCCGAGGAAGGCGGCGAAGGTCCAGGGGCCCAGGGCCGTCACCACCGCCCCCAGGGGCAGGAAGGCCGACAGCAGAGCGACGGCGGTCAGGACCCCGAGGGCGGCGGCGACGGAGGTCTGGGCCAGATGGTAGGCCAGCCCCTGGCGGCTTCGGAAGCCGTAGGTCTCGAACAGGCTCAGCGCGATCATCACCGCCAGGGCGGGCGCCGCATAGACGCCGGCCGGTCCCGGCCCGATCGCAAAGGCCACGAGGCCGGTGATCAGCAGATAGAGGCCATCCATCGCCTGGAACGCCCAGGCATAGGCCTGGCCCTGCAGGCGCCGGCGGGTGGGGCTCAGCCGGTCGGGACGCATCGGGCCGCGTCGATCCTGAATCGGCGCCGACTCGGCCGGGGGCAGGGCGCCTTCCAGGCCATGCTCCAGGCCCAGGGCGAACTGGGTCTCAGCCTCAGTTTCGGGCGCATGGTCGGCCGGCGAGGGGCGGGGGGCTCTGTGGAAAGCCTGAGGGAGACGAACCAGGTTGGACATTCTGTACGCGGGTCAGTGAATTCCCGCCCAGTATGGGGCGCCGCCCCTGATCGACAGGTTAACCCCGCGCCTACGCGGCTCTTTCGCCCGGCGGAACTTTGAGCCGTTGCCCCCGCCCCCGGGTTTCGGCTATGGAGACCGTCCTTCGAGATCGCAGCCTAAGGCTGGGGCCTGAGCGAAGGCCGGGAGACAACCCGGTTCAAATCAATGGTGACGTGGCCGAGTGGCTGAAGGCAACGGTTTGCTAAATCGTCATACCTGAAAGGGTATCGAGGGTTCGAATCCCTCCGTCACCGCCACCCTTCCATTGATTTAATTGAGGAGTTCGCCCTTTTTGGGCGTCGGCCCTGTCGCCTGCCCCACGCCGCTTTTAGGTGGGGGGAGATAAAGGCTGGCGGGACTTTAGTTCGGATCGAGTGGAAGCCACCCTCCTGGCTTGCGAGCGGGCACCGGCAAGCCCTCATTCTGGAGGTGGGCCATGATCTTAGGGACATGGTGCGGAGCCCAGCCAGTCTCATTGGCCCGGTAGCAGTCAGCGCATACAGTCGTGCGGTAGGCGTCTATGTGCTTGCCGTTGAAGACGCCAAGGCTGTGCTGCCCATCGCCCTCGCAGATAAAGCACGTGAAGCCAGCCGACTTGCGAATCATTCCGCCTCCTGAGGCGAGGGTATCACCGCTCTCGGCGCCGTCGCCTGCGCCGAGTGATCTTGGCGCACCGAGAAACAGAGGGGACGGGATGGCGCGCCTAGCTGCGCCGCCATCTCTCGCCCTGTAGGCGGCGCGGCGAACACAGCGCAACCGGGAGCGGCGCGGCAGGGGCTGTCTGGCGGGCTCGCTG
This sequence comes from Phenylobacterium sp., assembly GCF_030646615.1. Lineage (GTDB taxonomy): Bacteria > Pseudomonadota > Alphaproteobacteria > Caulobacterales > Caulobacteraceae > Phenylobacterium. The sequence goes on from NZ_JAUSLG010000068.1 coordinate 2,054, forward strand.
CGGCGTGCTACGCTGGCGCAGTGAACGGGGCGCGATGGCTATGCAGGCGATCTTGACGGCGGTGTTGCCGCTTGTAGGCGTGTTGGTGGGTGCTGGGCTCCAATATGCATTTGGCCGCTCCCTAGACATCCGCCGCCAAGTGGAGCTGAGCAAGGCCACGGCGTACTCAGACTACCTGAGGGCTTTCTCGGCAATTGCAGCTAGTGGGCGATCTAAGGAAGTGCTGGCTCAACTCACTGACGCCAAGACGCGAGTATGTGTCTATGGCTCGCCCCGGGTAATCCACCTTCTAGGTGACTTTGAGCGCGGCGGTGCAGTGGCCGCAAAAAACATGCCGCTGGTGACTAAGCTAGTTGTGGCAATGCGTGAGGACGTGAAGGCTGTTGCTGGCGTGCCGACCGAGGAGGACCTTGGGCTGATCCTCTTTGGCCCAAGCTGGCGGTAAGCTGAGACTAAGGGCACCCACCGTTGAGCATCCGCGATCACATCATCAGCGAGATAAGGCGGCTGGCTGCGCTCGATGGCGGGCAGGTGCCGGGGCAAATCCTCTTCGCTCGTGAGACGGGCATTGCCATGCACCAGTGGCGCGGCAAGTTTTGGGCACGGTGGGGTGACGCTCTCACTGAGGCGGGCTTTGAGCCTAACAAGTGGAGAGGGAGATTAGACAGCGATGAGGTTCTAAGCGGCGTTATAGCGGCCTGTCGCCACTATGGCCGTTTTCCTACCCGCTCTGAGCTTCAGCTCTATCGCAGCCAAGACGCGACGGTCCCGAGTGACCAAGCAATCCGCCGACACTTCGGAACACAAGGCGAGCTAGTGGCCGCGCTCGCGAGGCGGGCGGCTGGCGATGAGACGTGCGCTGATATAGCGGCGATGTTGCCAGCCACGCCGCCCCTGGCGCGCAAGCTTTCCGCTGGCGCAGCCAAGAGGCCGGACGGCTCCGTCTATCTCATTCAGTCTGGCCCCCACTATAAGATTGGCCGCAGCGATGAGCTTGAGCGGCGGGTGAAGGAAATCCGCATAGCTCTGCCCGAAGCGGCAACACTGGTGCATGTCATCGCCACTGATGACCCGCCCGGCCTTGAAGCTTACTGGCATAGGCGCTTCGCTGCGAAGCGGGCCAATGGTGAGTGGTTCAGGCTGGCGCCCGAAGACGTGCTAGCGTTCAAACGGCGCAAGTTTCAGTGAGTCACAGCCCCATCAGCCTGATAGGCGAGGGCAAATAGGACGTCGAGTATCCCTCCTAATATCCAGCCCCTATGCGGCTTGTCAGTGCGCAACGTCGGCACCCCTTCTCGCACCCCGCTGGTCACGGCTCTGGGCCCTATGGTGTAAAGGTTTCAGAGGGGGTGCCGAATGTTCCAGTTCAGGCACACCGGCGATTGCGTCGTCTGGCACACCCACTGTTCTATCTCGTAACCTATTGATTTTGAACGAAAGTGCTCCCTCCGTCACCGCCACCCTTCCCGCAGATGAGATCAGTGCCTGGCCCTCGGCGGCCGAGCCTTTGGCGCGCCGTCTTGCGCCCCGAGTCTCAAATGCCTGGCGCCGGTGAAGACCCTATCGGATATGGGCCAATATCGCCTTGCGGGCGAGCTTAGCCTCGCCCACTGTCTGGGGATCGCCGCCGCCGTTTGCTGCGCTTTCGCCCACACATTCTGGGGACGCGCTGTCCCCCGGCGCGGGAGACCTGGCCTTGAAAATCCGCCAGCCCTGCGCCGTCGGCATCTAAGGGAAATACATGCGTTCAGCGCCGCCCCACCCATTCTTTGGCCGCATGGACATCGGCGCATGAGCGTTCGTGTCGTGCCGGCCGGCCCTTTTGACGACCAGCGTCCCGGCACGTCGGGCCTGCGCAAATCCACCCGTCAGTTTCAGACGCCGCATTACCTCGCGACCTTCATCCAGGCTGTGTTCGACACCTGCCCCATCGACGGCGAGATCGTCCTGGGCGGAGACGGGCGCTTCTTCACCGAGCCGGCGGCCCAGGAGATCCTGCGCATCGCCGCCGCCAATGGCGCCAAGCGCGCGGTGGTGGGCCAGGGCGGGCTGTTGTCGACGCCCGCGGTGTCGCATCTGATCCGCAGCCGCGGGGCCTGGGGCGGGATCGTCCTGTCAGCGAGCCATAATCCGGGCGGACCGGACGGCGACTTCGGCGTCAAGTTCAACGGCCCCAACGGAGCGCCGGCGCCCGAAGACGTGACCGAGGCCATCTTCGCGCGGACCCGCCAGATCACCGAATACAGGATCCTCGACGGCGAAAGCCTCGACCTGACGCAGCTGGGCGCCCAGCAGCTCGGCCCCCTGGCGGTGGAGGTGTTCGATCCCGCCGCCGACTATGCGGATCTGATGGAGCGGCTGTTCGATTTCGATCGCATCGCCCAGTTTCTTCGGGCGCCGGCCGGCGGCCTGCTGTTCGACGCGATGCATGCGGTGACGGGGCCCTACGCCACCGAGATCTTCTGTCGGCGCCTGGGCGCGCCGGAAAGCGCGATCCTGCGGGGCGCGCCGTTGCCGGACTTCGGCGGCGGCCATCCCGACCCGAGCCTCGCCAACGCCCAGGCCCTGGCGGCCCGGATGAACGCCGGGGATGCGCCGGCGGTCGGCGCGGCTTCCGACGGCGACGGCGATCGCCACCTGGTCATGGGCCCGGCTTTCCCGGTGAGCGCCAGCGACAGCCTGGCCATCCTGCTGGCCAATGCCGAGCATGTGCCGGGCTACCGGGGGCGTATCGCCGGGGTCGCGCGGTCCATGCCGACGAGCCGGGCGGTGGACGCCGTTGCGGCGGCCATGGGACTTCCCTGCTACGAAACCCCCACGGGGTGGAAGTACTTCGGCGCCCTGCTGGATTCCGGACGCATCACCCTGTGCGGCGAGGAGAGCGCAGGGGCGGGATCGGACCATGTCCGTGAAAAGGATGGCCTCTGGGCCGTCCTCTACTGGCTCAACATCCTCGCCGCGCGGGGCCTTTCGGTGGAAGAGGTGGTGACCCGGCACTGGGCGCGGTTTGGCCGCGTGGCGACCCAGCGACTGGATTGGGAAGGGCTGCCCAGCGACCGGGCGGCTGACGCGATCGCAGCCCTGCGTCGGAAGCTTGCGGGCCTGGGCGGGACGACGGTGGCCGGCCGGCTCGTCGAGGGGGCGGATGACTTCGCCTATGAGGACCCGGTGACGGGGGCTCGGTCGGAGGGCCAGGGCGTGCGTCTGTTCCTGTCCGACGGGGGACGGGTGGTGTTCCGCCTTTCCGGCACCGGCACGCAAGGGGCGACCCTGCGGGTCTATCTCGACCAGTTGGACGCGCCGCCATCCATGCCGGCCAGCCAGACGACGCTCGGCCTGGAGACCGTGGCGCAGGCGGTGCTCGGCGGCGTCGATCCAGACCTTCTGGCTCAAAGCGCCGCCCTTCACCGAACCTAGGACCTTTCAGGAGCCTATGGCCACGTTCGGGCGTTGGAGCCCTACGGCAGCGCTCAAACCAAACGGGCGCCACGAACCGGTTCTTGAGAGGGCCATATGACTGAGGCTAGGCCGGCGAAGCCGGTGCGTATTTCCACCGGCAGCCTGGGGCTGGACAACATCCTGCGGGGCGGATTGCCGCCAAACCGGGTCTATCTCCTGGAAGGCGCCCCGGGGTCGGGAAAGACCACCCTGGCCCTGCGCTACCTCCTCGAGGGCGTCGGCGAGGGGGAGCGCGTCCTCTATGTGACCCTGTCGGAAACCTCCGAAGAGCTCCAGGCGGTCGCAGAGTCGCACGGCTGGAGCCTGGACGGGATCGACCTCTTCGAACTCGCCTCGGCCAATGAGGTGCTGGGCGAGGGGCGGGAGCAGTCGGTGCTGCATTCCTGGGAGCTGGAGCTGGGCGGCACGGTCCGTCTGATCCAAGAGAAGGTCGATGAGGTTCAGCCGACCCGCATCGTCTTCGACAGCCTCTCGGAGATGCGCCTGCTGGCGCAGGATCCCCTGCGCTACCGCCGGCAGGTCCTGGCGCTGAAGCAGTTCTTCGCCGGCCGGAACATCACCGTCGTCCTGGTGGATGACCTGACCGGCGAGCACGGGCAGCGCGACGCCCACCTGCATAGCCTCTGCCATGGTGTCATCACCCTGGAGCGGCTGACCCTGGAGTTCGGCGCGGCGCGGCGGCGACTGCAGGTGCAGAAGCTGCGGGGGGTCAATTTCGTCGCCGGTTTCCATGATTTCACCATCCAGCAGGGCGGCCTGGAGGTCTATCCACGCCTGATCGCGGCCGAACACCACGCGCCCTTCGCGGGAGAGCCGACCCCGAGCGGCGTGCCCGAGTTGGACCGGCTGCTGGCCGGCGGCCCGCTGCGGGGCACCACCACCCTGGTGAGCGGGCCGGCCGGCGCAGGCAAGACCACGCTCACCCTGCAATATGTCCATGCCGCCTGCGAGCGGGGTGAGAGCGCGGCCCTGTTCCAGTTCGACGAGCGCATCGGCACCCTTCTGGTCCGCGCCGCCGCCATGGGCATCGATCTGCAGAAGCATATCGACAGCGGCGCCCTGACCATCTCCCAGATCGATCCCGCCGAGGTCTCACCGGGGCAGTTCGCCTGGATGATCCGTCGCGAGGTGACGGAAAGGTCGGTGCGCATCGTCGTCATCGACAGCCTCAGCGGCTATGTGGCGGCCATGCCCCAGGAACAGCAGCTGATCCTGCAGGTGCATGAGCTGCTGTCCTATCTGAACCAGCAGGGGCTGGTGACCTTCCTGATCAATCCTCAATCCGGGCTTGTCGGCAGCATGGCGACGGGCTTGCTGAACATCTCCTATGTCGCCGACGCTGTGATCCTGATCCGCTTCTTCGAAGCCGAGGGCCGGGTCCGCAAGGCGATCTCCGTCATCAAGAATCGCGGCGGCGCGCACGAGGACACCATTCGGGAACTGCGTATCGACAGCGGCGGTATTCGGATCGGACAGCCCCTCACCAATTTCAGAGGTGTCATGACCGGGACGCCTGAATATGCCGGCGAGCCCAATCCCTTGATGGAGCCGCGGGTCGTTGAGTCCTAGCGAAGACGTCGGGCAGAATCCGATCCTCGTCTGCGCGCCCTTTGGTCGCGATGGCGAGACCATCGCCGGCCTCCTGCGGGGCGCCGGCTTTACCGCCTGGGTGTTCGGCGATCTGGACAGGCTCGTGGGCGAGCTTGATCAGGGCGCAGGGGCGATTCTGGCCACTGAAGAGGGCGTGGTCGCATCGACCGTCCTGGCCGCGGCCCTGGCCAATCAGCCAGCGTGGTCAGACGTGCCGGTCCTCATTCTGACCTCGCGGCGAAACAGCGCCCGTCTCCCTGCCGAGGGCCAGGGCGGGCGGCTGCTCGCCGACATCACCAATGCAATCCTGCTCGAGCGTCCCCTGGGCGCGCGCTCCCTGTTAAGCGCGGTCGATGTGGCCCTTCGCAGTCGGCGGCGGCAGTTCGCCCTGCGGGACCAGATGGCCCTGCTGGCGCAGAGCCATGAGGCGCTGGAACTCAAGGTCCAAGAGCGGACCGCCGAATTGGAGGCGGAGGTGGCGCAGCGGGCCCATGCCGAGGCCGCCCTGCGTCAAAGCCAGAAGATGGAGGCGGTGGGCCAGTTGACGGGCGGCATCGCCCACGACTTCAACAACATGCTCACCGGGGTCATCGGCTCCCTCGACATCATGCGGCGGCGGATCGCCTCGAACCGTCTGGAAGACCTCGACAGGTTCATGGACGCGGCGCAGGCCTCGGCCAGCCGCGCCGCGGCGCTCACCCAGCGCCTGCTCGCCTTCTCCCGGCGTCAGTCCCTCGATCCCAGGCCCACCGACATCAACAGCCTGGCGGCCTCGCTCAACGACCTGATCCGGGGCTCGGTGGACGAGCGTGTCAGCCTTCGGTTCGCCCTCGACCCGGACCTTCCGCGGGCCATCGTTGACGTCAATCAGCTGGAAAGCGCCCTGCTGAACCTGGCGATCAACGCCCGCGACGCCATGCCCGACGGGGGCGAAATGACGATCGAGACCTGCGCCGTCCAGCTCGATGAGGCCGCCGCCGCCCAGCGGCCGGGAGTGGCGCCGGGGGCCTATGTGATGATCTCGGTGTCCGATAGCGGCGTCGGCATGGCCCCTGACCTCGTGGACAAGGTCTTCGATCCCTTCTTCACCACCAAGCCGCTGGGGCAGGGGACGGGGCTCGGGCTCTCGATGGTCTATGGATTCGCCCGGCAAAGCGGGGGACACGTCCGTATCGACAGCCATCCGGGCGACGGCACGACGGTCGAACTTCTCCTGCCCGCCACGGACGACGAGGTGGCGGCCGAGGCGCCGAGCGCAGACGCTGCCCCGCATGGGGACGGGCAACGGGTGCTGGTCGTCGAGGACGACCCCGCCGTTCGCCTGCTGGTCCGCGAGGTGCTGGAAGAGCTTGGCTATTTCCCCGTCGAGGCGGCCGAACCCCATGCGGCCATCCCGATCCTGGCCTCGCCCATGCCCTTCGATCTTCTGATCTCCGACGTCGGCTTGCCGGGCATGAATGGGCGGGAACTGGCCGAGATCGCGCGGGCCCATCGGCCACACCTGCCGATCCTGTTCATCACCGGCTATGCGGAGAACGCCACGATCCGAGCCGACTTCCTCGGCGCGAAGATGTCGATGGTGGCCAAGCCGTTCCGGCTGGAAGAACTCGCCGCCAAGATCAATGAAATGGTGGGGGTGTCAGCCTGACGCCGATCGACCTCTGCGCCATTTCCAGACCAGCAGGAGGATCGCCACCGCGGCCAGGCCCGCAAGGGCGGGCTCCAGCATCCCGTCGGGCAGGAGGCCGAGACCCTGAGCGGTCAGGTAGCCGGGCGCCAGCATCACGGGGATCCAGAGGATGGCGCCCACCAGGTTGGCGATCTGGAAGCGCAGGCGGGGCATCTTCAGCATGCCGGCGGCCAGGGGCACCAGCGACCGGATGGGGCCGGTGAACCGGCCGAGCACCATGGTCAGCATGCCGGCCTTGCGGATGAACAGGCGCGCCCGGGCCACAGCGCGGCGGCGGCGCTTGAGCATGCGATGGCGAAGGGCCGACGGCCCCATCCAGCGACCGAGTTCATAGGACACGGCGTCGCCGGCGACGGCGCCGACGATGGCGTAGAGCAACAAGGGGCCAGGCTGCAGGACGCCGGCGCCCAGCATGGCGCCGATGGCCAGCAGGATGGGCGTGGACGGCACGAAGAAGCCGACGAAGGCCAGGCTTTCGGCAAAGACCAGCACGCCGATCACCAGTCCGGCCTGCTCGGGATTGTCTCGCAGCAGCGACGTCAGGCCGCCTACGAAGCCGCCTGCGGCGTCAGCTTGGAACATGCCGCAGTTAAGGCCGTCGATGCGGCGACGGTTCCCGGAACATGTCTAGGTCAGGGCTTTTCCACAGGGTCAGGCATGTCTTCGGCCGGCTCCCCAAGGTCGGTGTCGGGCGCGGTGGGGTGGCCGAGCTTTTTCACATAGGCCTTGTGCTCATCGACAATGCCGCTGGGCGCCGGCCGCGCCTCTTCGGCGCCGATACCAAAGGCCTGGGCGCCGGGGCGGGTCTTGCCGGGCTCATCGCTGGTGCGCTCGGTGGAGGAGGCGGGCGGCTTGGGATGGTCGACCATGGGGTCTCCTTGGGTGGTTCGGTTCAACCCCTGCGGTCTCCGACTCGTTCCGTCAGAGAGGCCGCGTTAAGCTTCCTGGCGGTAAAATCGATCGGTCTCTTGTTAGGAGTCTCGACATGTCGGCTGACCGGCGCCCGTCGAAGGATGAGCTGACACAACAGCTGTCAGACATGTTCCAGACGATTCAATCTCAGCCCGTGCCCGACCGGATCCTCTCAGTGGTCGATCAGTTGGATGGCGACGCCGAGAGCACCGCGCCGCCCGCCGCCCCGCGAGCCGCTACCGGGGGGTGACCGCATCCGAGGCCTCCGGCGCAGGCTCTGAAGCCTCGCTGTCGTCCATGATCTTGATCAGCCTATGGCGGGCCCGGTTTACCCGGCTCTTGATCGTGCCGATGGCGCAGCCGCAGATTTCGGCGGCCTCCTCGTAGCTGAGCCCTGCGGCGCCCACCAGGATCAGGGCTTCACGGTGCTCGTCCGGCAATTGGGCCAGCGCGGCCTGGAGGTCCTGCATGGCGACGCTCCAGTCCTGACTCGGGGGTGTCTTCAACTGCTTGGCGTAGTCGCCATCCTCGTCGCGCACCTCTCGCCGCCGCCGGGCGATCTGGGTGTAGTAGGTGTTGCGCAGGATGGTGAACAGCCAGGCGCGGAGATTGGTCCCTGGCTCGAACTTGTCGCGATTGGACCAGGCCTTGATCAGGGTGTCCTGCACCAGATCGTCGGCGTCAGAGCCATTGTGGGTGAGCGACCAGCCAAAGGCCCGCAAGGCTGGGATCATCGCCACCACAGCGTCCCGCCACCGGTCGCGCGTCATTTGGGAGCCATCGCTCGTCACACCTGCTCCTTGGGCCGATTGGATGGGGGTCTGATCGGTCGCAAAGCACCAACGTGGCCAAGACTCTTCCGTTCCGGGTTGCGCCGGCGGGGCTGAGGACCAACCTTAAGGAACAGGGGGCGCCTGATCAGCGTTCATCCCTGAACCTTCGCACCGGCGAAGGTCGCGCGGCCGACAGGCCTGCGGAACCAGGATGGGGAGGGGTGGAATGGCGCCTTCGGACGACGCAACCATGACCTTCGCCGCCCAGGACGCGCCGGCCCAGGCGCGGCTCGAGCGGTATCTCGCCGCCCGGGCGCGGAGCGAACATCTGGTCCGTGACCTGTCGCCCGAGGACCAGCTGGCCCAGTCCATGCCGGACGCCAGTCCGACCAAATGGCATCTGGCCCATACGACCTGGTTCTTCGAGACCTTCCTGCTGGCGCCCAACCTGCCGGCCTACCGGGTCTTCGACGAGCGGTTCGGCTTCCTCTTCAACTCCTATTACGAGGCGCTTGGCCCGCGTCAGCCTCGGCCTCAGCGGGGGCTGCTGACCCGCCCTTCGCAGGAGCGGGTCATGGCCTATCGCGCCCATGTGGACGAGGCGATGACCCGCCTGCTGCTCTCTGGGGCATCGGGATTTGAAGACCTGTTCGATCTGGGCCTGGCCCATGAAGAGCAGCATCAGGAACTGATCCTGATGGATATCCTGCACCTCTTCGCCCAGTCGCCTTTGAAGCCCGCCTATGGCCGCAGCCCCGTCACGGGCCTGGCCGCAGATCCTGGCCCTGTGAGCTTTCAGGGCTTCGAGGGCGGGCTGGTCGAGATCGGCCACGACGGAAAGGGCTTCGCCTTCGACAATGAAGGTCCCCGGCACAAGACCTATCTGGCGCCCTACAGCCTGGCCGACCGCCTGGTGACCAATGGGGAGTGGATGAGCTTCATGGCCGATGGCGGCTATGGGCGGCCGGAGCTCTGGCTCTCGGACGGCTGGGCTCGCGTCCAGGCCGAGGGCTGGCGTGCGCCCTTCTATTGGCAGGAGGCCGAGGCGGGGACCGGCTGGAGCGCCATGGGCCTGCAGGGTCTGCGCCCCGTCGATCCCCACATGCCGGTGGCCCATCTCAGCTATTTCGAGGCTGACGCCTTCGCGACCTGGGCCGGGGCGCGGCTGCCCACCGAGGCAGAGTGGGAGCACGCCGCCAGCCAGCTTTCCCGCCGCGGCAACTTCCTGGACCGCGCCTGTCCGGCGCCGATGGCGGCCGGCGGGTCTGGCCTGCGCCAGATGTTCGGCGACCTGTGGGAATGGACCCGCAGCGCCTATGGCCCCTATCCGGGTTTCTCCCCCGCCGAAGGGGCGGTCGGCGAGTACAATGGCAAGTTCATGAGCGGCCAGATGGTGCTGCGCGGCGGCGCCTGCGTGACGCCAGCCGGACATGTTCGGACCACCTATCGCAACTTCTTCCACCCGCATCAGCGGTGGATGTTCTCTGGCCTGCGGCTCGCCAAGGACGGCGCCGCGCCCAAACCCCGCCGCCGCAGCGCCTTCGAGGCGGACGCCCTGTCGGGCCTGTCGCGTCCGCAAAAGGCGATGTCGCCCAAGTATTTCTACGACGCCGAGGGCTCGCGCCTGTTCGAGGACATCTGCGGCCTGCCGGAATACTATCCCACGCGCACCGAACTGGCCCTGCTCAGGGACGCCGCGGCGGAAATGTCCGCCTTCATCCCGCCTGGCGCCGTTCTGGTGGAGTTTGGCAGCGGCGCCAGCCTGAAGACCCGGCAGATCCTCGACCACGCGCCGCAGGTGGCGGTCTATACCCCCATCGATATCAGCCCCAGCGCCCTGGACGAGGCCGTGGCCAGTCTTTCGGCCGACTATCCGGATCTGGCGGTCGCACCCCTGGCCGACGACTTCACCACGGCCCTGGACCTGCCGGCGCAGACGCAGGGGCGCCCGGCCGTGGGCTTCTTCCCCGGCTCGACCATCGGCAACCTGACGCCCGAGGAGGCGGTGGAGTTCCTGGCCAATGCCCGCCACCTGCTGGGTGACGGCGCGCGCTTCCTGGTGGGGGCTGATCTGGTCAAGGACGAAGACGTGCTCGTCGCCGCCTATGACGACGCCCAAGGCGTCACGGCGGCGTTCAATCTGAACCTGCTGGCGCGGATGAACCGGGAGCTAGCCGCCGATTTCGATCTCTCGGCCTTCTCGCACCGCGCCCTGTGGAACGCCGAACAGTCGCGCATCGAGATGCATCTGGTGTCGGATCAAGCCCAAAGCGTGCGGGTCGCCGGCCGTCGGTTCGACTTCGCAGCCGGGGAGACCATCCACACCGAGAACTCACACAAATTCACGCCAGAGCGGCTTGAGGCACTGGCGGGCAAGGCGGGCTGGAAGATGGAACGGCGCTGGATCAGCCCGGCGCCGGCGTTTGGGATTTTCCTGCTGAGCGCCTGAAGGGGGGCGCCTGAAACCGGGGGCGCCTGAAACCTGGCCGCTCGAAACGCGCCGGAGGCGAGTGGCCCCAATCACCTCTGGCGCGCTTCGAGCTATTTCAGCCTGGGCTGGGCGGTTCAGGCGCAGAGCCTGAACCTGGCAGCGCTTAGGATTCCGGAGTTTCGTCGGAATCGCGACGACCGCCGCCGCGGGATGCTTCGCCGCCCTTGCGGCCGGCCGAGGCGGCCAGATCACGGTCCTTTGCGAAGCTGCGCTTCTCGCCGGGCACGCTGGCGCCGCCTTTGCGCGCGATTTCACGACGGCGCTCGGGGTTCATGGCGGCGAAGCCACGACGGGCGCGGGGGGGATTTTGGTCGGCTATGCTCATCAGGGTCACTCCTTGCAGGCGGCGTCGGAACTCTCGCCCGACGCTCCGGCTCCGGAGGGTCGCGTAAGGCTCCGCTCTAGCAACCCGCGAATCGCGCCTGGGGTTGCGTCGGCGAATCCCGGAATTTTTACAGAGGCATCGCGGCCACGGAGCGGTCGTGGGCTGAAGGTTGCCCTTAGGTAACCACCACGCGGCCCGGCTCAACCCGGGAGGGTCACCCGGGCCGTCAGACCGCCTCCGGGGCGGTTGACCATGGTCACATCGCCCCCGTGGCTGCGGGCGATGGAGCGGACCACGGCCAGCCCCAGGCCGATGCCGCCGGTGCCGCGGCTGCGGGAGGGCTCGCGGCGATAGAAGGGTTCGAACACCCGCTCGATCTCGGCCTCAGGGATGCCGGGCCCCTCATCATCGATCTCGATGATGACCGCCCGGTCGGCGGTGATCACCCGGGCCCTGGCCCGATCACCGAACTTGACGGCGTTCTCCACCAGGTTGGTGACCAGCCGGCGCAGGGCTACGGGGTCACCCTCGATCACTACCTTTTCGGCGCGCTCGACCTCGATGGCGGCGCCGGTTTCAGCCATTTCGTCGCAGACGCTCTCCACCAGGGAAGCCAGCTCCAGCTTGGTGCGCTGGCCGGGGCGGGTCGCGTCGCGCACGAAGCCCAGGGTGGCGGCGACCATGGCCTCCATCTGATCGATGTCCGACGCCATCTTGGCCCGCTGGTCTTCCGGCGCGTTCTCGATCCGGAAGCGCAGGCGGGTGAGGGGGGTGCGGAGGTCATGGGCGATGGCGCCGACCATGGCGGTGCGGTCCTGCACATAGCGGCGCAGACGATCCTGCATCTGGTTGAAGGCCCCGGTGGCCACGGCGATCTCCGCGGAGCCCCGGATCGTCAGGGGCGGCGCCTCGGGGTCGCGTCCCAGGCGCTCGGCCGCCTCGGCGAACAGGCGGAAGGGCTGCGACAGGCGCCTGGCGAACATCCAGGCGATCGGCGCCATCACCAGGGCCGAGAGCAGGAACCACAGCATGACCCGCTTCTGCCAGACGTTCAGGCCCAGGCCGCGCTCCGGGCGCACCACGGCCCAGCGGCCATCGGGACGCTGCATGGCGATCTCGAAGGGCGCCACCAGGAACCGGTCCTCCAGGCCTTCGCCGCCCTCGCGCTCCATGCGGTCGCGGACGATGCGAAACACCCGACGGTCGGAGATCGGCAGCCGATAGGTCTTGGCGATGACGATGGCGCTCGGCGCCACGCCGAGGTCCTCGGCCAGCTTGTCCCGGGCCCACATCATGCTCTCGGCCGTGGACTCGCCCTCTGGCGGGGCGTCGGCGAGCTGATGCTGCAGGTCCCGGCGCTCGATCAGGTCTCCGGGCCGGCCCCGCAAGGCCTCGGCGATTTCAGAGAAGCGGTAGAAGTCCGGCACCGGCGGGGGCAGGTTGAACAGCAGGAAGACGCTGATCGCCTGGGCGGTGATCAGGCTGACCCCCACCAGCATCAGCACCTGGACAAACAGGGACGCGGTCGGCCGGCCGTCCCGGGCTCGGCTCATGGGCGCTTCACCTTGGGGGTGAACATATAGCCTTCATTGCGGATGGTCCGGATCAGGTCGTGGCCGCCGCCGTCGTCGAGCTTGCGGCGCAGGCGGCTGATCTGCACGTCGATGGCGCGGTCGAAGGCGTCGGAGGTGGGGCCGCGCGCGAAGTCCAGAAGCTGGTCGCGGGTCAGCACCCGCTGGGGGCGCTCGACAAAGGCGCGCAGCAGGGAGAACTCCCCGCTGGACAGGTTGACCACCACCCCCTGCGGCGACCGCAGCTCGCGGCGGACGAGATCGAGTCGCCAGCCGGCGAACTCGCAGGCGGCCCCCAGATCATCGCCCGATCCGCGCTGCTCGGCCCGACGCAGGATGGCGCGGATGCGGGCCAGCAGTTCGCGGGGGTTACAGGGCTTGGAGAGATAGTCGTCGGCGCCGAGCTCCAGACCGACGATGCGGTCGGTGTCCTCGCCCATGGCTGACAGCATGATGATCGGCGGCGCCTCGCCCACCGCCAGGCGGCGGCAGATGGCCAGGCCATCTTCACCGGGCAGCATGACGTCGAGGACGATCAGGTCCACCGGCTCGCGCTCCAGGGCCTGCTCCATCTCGCGGGCGTCGCCGGCCGTGGTCACCGAATAGCCGTGGCGGCCAAGGAAATCGGACACCACGTCGCGGATTCCGGGATCGTCGTCGACCATCAGAATCCGGGCGGTGGGGCCGGGGGCGTCGGTGAGCGGCGTCTGCATGCGAGCCATTTTCGCCCTCCGGGGTAACCGTCAGATTTCACGCCTGTAAAAGGCGGGTGCGGGATATCAGCGCGCCAGCATGTCGTCGGCGACGAAGGGATTGGTCCGCCGCTCGGCCCCGAAGCTCGACATCGGCCCGTGACCGCAGACGAAGCGCACGTCCTCGCCCAGCGGCCAGAGCTTGCCGGTGATGGCCTCGATCAGGTCCTGATGATTGCCGCGGGGAAAGTCGGTGCGGCCAATGGAGCCCTGAAAGAGCACGTCGCCGACCTGGGCGAAGCGCGCCTGGCGATGGAAGAAGACCACATGGCCCGGCGTGTGGCCCGGACAGTGATAGACCTCGAACTCGGTCTCACCCAGCTGCACGATGTCGCCGTCCTCCAGCCACCGATCAGGGGTGAAGGATCGCGCTTCCGGCATGCCCCAGCGGGCGCCGTCTGCGTCCATCTGGTCGATCCAGAAGGCGTCGTCCCGGTGGGGGCCTTCGATGGGGACGCCGGTGGCGGCCTTCAGGGCGGCGGTTCCGCCGGCATGGTCCAGGTGGCCATGGGTGATCCAGATCTTCTCCAGGGTCAGGTCATGGTCCTTCAGCGCCTGGAGTAGGCGAGGGACCTCGCCGCCGGGATCGATGATCGCCGCCTTCTTCGTCCTGGAGCACCAGACAATGGTGCAGTTCTGCGCCAGGGGCGTCACCGGCGCGATCAGGGCGCGAATGGGCGGTTCCGATGTGTTCAAGGGCGTGGACCTCCGCTTTTCGCAGCATTGTCCCCGTTTCACGCCGGCGCGAAAAGGCCTTCTCTCAAGCGCGATTGCCGGACTCGACGGGGCGTGCATGGGTTCGGCCATTCGGGCGGCGCTGTGCTGCGCCCGTGGGGACGAGACTTGCGATGAAGATTTTCGCAAAGAAGCCGATCGAAGTGCTTCTGGCGCAGGCGGCGGAACAGGGCGAGCATACGCTCAAACGCAGCCTGGGTCCGGTCAGCCTGACCGCGCTCGGCATCGGTTCGGTCATCGGGGCGGGCATTTTCGTTCTGACCGGCCAGGCGGCGGAGGCCCATGCGGGGCCGGCCATCACCATCTCTTTCATCGTCGCCGGGCTCGTCTGCGCCCTGGCGGCGCTCTGCTATGCGGAGCTGGCCTCGACCATTCCGGTGGCGGGGTCGGCCTATACCTACGCCTATGCCACCGTGGGCGAGTTCTTCGCTTGGATCATCGCCTGGGACCTGATCGTCGAATACCTGTTCGCAGGCGCCACGGTGGCCGTCGGCTGGTCCGGCTATTTCGTCGGCATGATGGCTGACTTCGGCCTGATCATACCCGCGGCCTGGAGTCAGGCGCCCTATCTGGTCAACAACGCCCACCAGCTGGTGGCCACCGGCGCCATCCTCAATGTCCCGGCCATGGCCATCATTGCGATCACCGCCGCGGTGCTGATCGCCGGAATCACGGAATCGGCCGTGTTCAACAACGCCATCGTCCTGCTGAAGGTCTCGGTGGTGCTCCTCGTGATCGTGTTTGGGTTCCTCTATGTGAACCCGGCCAACTGGCAGCCCTTCATCCCGGACGAGACCACGGACCCGATCACCGGGGCGTCCAAGTATGGGTTGGGCGGGATCTTCGCCGCAGCCGGGGTGATCTTCTTCGCCTATATCGGTTTCGAGACCATCTCGACGGCCGCCCAGGAGACCAAGAACCCCCAGCGGACCCTGCCCATCGGCATCCTGGCCTCCCTGGCCATCTGCACGGTGCTCTACATCCTGATGAGCCTGGTGATCACCGGTCTTGCCCCCTACACGATGCTGAATGTGCCGGCTCCGGTCTATGTGGCGGTGGACAATGTCGGCCCACAGCTGGCCTGGCTGAAGCCCGTGGTGACCGTCGGCGCCACGGTGGGGCTGGCCTCCACAATCATGGCGCTGCTCTATGGCCAGTCGCGGATCTTCTACGCCATGTCCCGGGATGGCCTGCTGCCGCCGATCTTCTCCAAGGTGCATCCCAAGCGGCGCACGCCGTGGGCCGGCACGGCGCTGACGGCGGTGTTCGCAGGCCTGATGGCCGGCCTGTTTCCCATCGGCCTCCTGGGCGAACTCGTCTCGGTGGGCACCCTGCTGGCCTTCTCCATGATCTGCGGCGCGGTGATGTATCTGCGGATCTCGCGGCCAGACCTGCCGCGGGCCTTCAAGACCCCTCTGGTGTGGCTGGTGGCGCCGGGCGGCATGCTGGCCTGCCTCTACCTGATCTCCAGCCTGCCGGCGGCCACCTTCGTGCGCCTGGTGGTGTGGCTGGCCATCGGGATCGTGGTCTATTTCGGCTACGCCTACTGGCACTCGCGCTATCACGAGAGGACCCTCGGCGCGGCGGAATAGCCCCAAGGGGACAGCGCCGGGCTGGGGATGCGCGCGCCCTGGCCCGGGCGGTCCTGACCGCCGCCTGCTTGATTGTTCGTCCGACGCTGGCCAAGGTCGCGGTTTCGGCGTCCCCCTGGACGTGCCTCGCTGCGGGAAATTTCCATGGTCGCCAACGCCGCTGCTGCAGGTCAGCCCCACTGGTCGTCCAAGGCGGCCTTTGTCCTGGCCGCCGTAGGCTCCGCCGTTGGTCTGGGCAATCTCTGGCGCTTTCCGTCCGAAGCCGGGGTCAACGGCGGCGGGGCCTTCGTCCTGATCTACATCCTGTGCGTCGCCCTGATCGGCGCGCCCCTGCTGCTGGCCGAAACCCTGATCGGCCGCCATGGCCAGAGATCGACTGTGGCCAGCGCAACCCTGATGGCCAGGCAGTCCAACGCCAGCCCAGCCTGGGCGGGCCTGGCGGTGATCGGCATGATCGCCAACTATGTGATCCTGACCTTCTACAGCGTCGTCGCCGGCTGGGTGCTGTATTACATCGGAACCTCGGGCGCCGACGTGGTCCGCACCATCATGGCCGGCCAGCCCTTTGCGGGCGCCTATTCCCACCTGAGCGTCGAGGAGGTGCGGGGCCAGATGCCCGCCCTGTTCGCCAGTCCGCTGCAGATGACCCTGACCCACTTCGTGTTCGCCGCGGCGACGACCTTCGTGGTGGCCCGCGGGGTGAAGGGCGGCATTGAGGTGGCGGCCACCTGGCTGATGCCAACCTTCTTCGTGCTGCTGGTGGCCATCACCATCTATGCCGGGATCAGCGGTGACTTCACGGCGGCCGTGGCCTTCCTGTTCACCCCGGACTTCGAGCGCGCTCTGCAGCCCCAGGTGCTCAACTCGGCCCTGGGCCAGGCCTTCTTCTCCTTGAGCCTCGGGGGCGGGGCCATGGTGGCCTATGGCGCCTACGCCTCCCGCGACACCAATCTCGGCCAGACCTCGGGGATCATCTCGGCGGCCGATACCGGGGTCGCCATCATCGCGGGCCTGGCCATCTTCCCCATCGTGTTCAGCGTCGGCCTGACGCCGGACGCCGGCCCCACCCTGATGTTCCAGACCCTGCCGGCCGCCTTCCACAGCATGCCGGCCGGCGCCCTGGTGGGGCTGGCCTTCTTCGTCCTGGTGCTGTTCGCCGCCCTGACCTCCTCGGTATCCCTGCTGGAGATCTCCACCGCCTATTTCGTCGAGCGGTTCAAGATCAGCCGGGCGGTGGTGGCCAGCCTGCTGGGCGCCAGCCTCTTCCTGATCGGCATGGTCTCGGTGCTGTCCTTCAATGTCTGGGCCGATCACCGGCCGCTGGCCTTCCTGCCGGGCTTCGAGAACGCCAACTGGTTCGACGCCTTTGACGGGGTGACGGGCAAGATCCTGCTGCCGCTCTCGGGGCTGATCACGGCCGTCTTCGTCGGCTGGATCGCCGATCGTAAGCTGGTGGACGGCGAGACGGGCCTGGCCGGCGGTCCATTGCTTCCGGTGTGGCGTTTCCTGATCGCCTGGCTGTGCCCGATCGCGGTGTTCCTCATCCTGCTGTTTGGCCTCTTCCCCCAGCTGATCAGCTGAGCCAACCCGGGGCGGCTATTCCTGTGAGCGCTATGCTGCCGATCCATGACGTCCTCGGCGCGGTGAACGACGCCCTGGCGGCAGGAACCCGCGCCGTGCTGGTCGCCCCGCCCGGCGCCGGCAAGACGACGGTCACGCCGCTGTCCCTGCTGGACGCGCCCTGGCTGGGCGGCGGGCGGATCATCATGCTTGAGCCCCGCCGCCTGGCCGCCCGGGCCGCGGCCGAGCGGATGGCCGCCACCCTGGGCGAGGCGGTGGGCGAGAGCGTCGGCTTTCGCGTGCGGATGCAGTCCAAGGTCTCGGCCCGAACCCGGATCGAGGTGGTCACCGAGGGGGTCTTCACCCGGATGATCCTGGGTGACCCCGGCCTGTCGGGGGTGGCTTGCGTGATCTTCGACGAGTTTCACGAACGCAGCCTGGACGCCGATCTCGGCCTGGCGCTCGCGCTGGACGCGCAGGGCCTGCTGCGGGACGACCTGCGCCTGCTGGTCATGTCGGCCACCCTGGACGGGGCGGCTGTGGCCCGGCTGATGGCCGGCGCCCCGGTGATCGAGAGCCTGGGCCGCGCCTTCCCCGTGGAGACCCGCTATCTCGGCCGCCACGAACCCCTGCGCCTGGAGGACGCCGTGGTGCGGGCCATCGAGCGCGCCCTGGCCGAGGAGACCGGCGGGGTCCTGGTCTTCCTGCCCGGGCAGGGGGAGATCCTGCGCACCGCCCAGCGCTTGAACGAGCGGCTTCGGCGGGATGACGTCCTGGTCGCGCCGCTCTATGGCGCCCTGGACCCCAAGGCCCAGGACCGGGCCGTGGCGGCGCCTCCGCCTGGACTGCGCAAGGTGGTGCTGGCCACCTCCATCGCCGAAACCAGCCTGACGCTCGAGGATGTGCGGGTGGTGATCGATGCGGGCCAGGCCCGCGTGCCGCGGTTCGATCCGGCCAGCGGCCTGACCCGCCTGGCCACGGTGCGGGTCAGCCGGGCCGCCGCCGACCAGCGGCGCGGACGGGCGGGCCGGACGGCGCCGGGTGTCTGCTACCGCCTGTGGGACGAAGCCGAGACCCGCGCCCTGCCGGCCTTCGCCGATCCGGAGATTCTCGACGCCGACCTGTCGGGCCTGGCCCTGGACATGGCCCGCTGGGGGGCGAGGTCGGCCGATGACCTGGCCTTTCTCGACCCGCCGCCGCGGGCCGCCCTGACCGAGGCCCAGGCCCTGCTGCGCCGGCTGGAGGCGGTCGATGAGGCCGGCGTTCTGACACCGCACGGCGAGGCCCTGGCCGACATGCCCCTGCCGCCGCGGCTGGCGCACATGGTCCTGCGGGCCGCCGAGCACGGCCAGGGCCTGAGGGCCGCGCGCATCGCCGCCCTGATCACCGAGCGCAGCCTGGGCGGCCGCGAGGCCCATCTGACCCACCGCCTGGAGGCCTTCGACCGCGACGGCTCCCCCCGCGCCCGGGACGCCCGCGCTCTGGCCGACCGCTGGGTGCGCGGAACGAGGGCCGGGAAGGGGGCGCCGCTCAGCGACGGGCAGATGCTGGCGCTCGCCTATCCCGAGCGGGTGGCCAAGGCCCGCGGGCCGCTGGGCGAGTTCCAGCTGGCCACCGGCCGCGGGGCCTTCATCGAGCCGGGCGACGTCCTGGCCCGCGAGCCCTGGCTGGCGGTGGCCGAGCTCGGCGGCGGGGATCGCCGCGACCGCATCCTGCTGGCCGCCCCGCTGACGCACGAGGAGATCCTTGAGGCCTTCGCGGCCATTCTGGAGACTGAGGACCGGGTCGAGGAAAGCCCCGGCGGCCGGATCCGCGTGCGCCGTCTTACGCGGCTCGGCCGGCTTCCCCTGCACGAACGCCTGGATGACAATCCGCCGGCTGAGGTTGTCGCCCAGGCCCTGGCCGCGCACCTGCGGCGGGAGGGGCTGGGCGCCCTGCGCTGGGGCGCGGCGGCGATGGCCCTGCGCAAACGCATAGGCTTCCTGCGTCAGCAGGATGCGCAGACCTGGCCGGACCTGTCGGACCCGGCGCTGGTGGCGGCGCTCGACGACTGGCTGACGCCCCTGCTGCACGGCCTTCGCGGGCTCGCCGACCTGACGCCCGACCTGCTGGACGGCGCCCTGCGCAGCCTCGTTCCCTGGGACCTCCAGCGGCGCGTCGAGGCCGAGCTGCCCACCCACTGGACCGCGCCTACAGGCAACCGGGCGCAGATCGACTATGAGGCCGAGGGCGGCCCGCGGGTGGAGATCCGCGTGCAGGAGGTGTTTGGCCTGAACGCGCACCCGATGGTGGCCGGCCGGCCGCTGACGCTCGCCCTGTTGTCGCCGGCCCGCAGACCTATCCAGCTGACCCAGGACCTGCCGGGATTCTGGCGGGGCTCCTGGCGGGACGTGCGGGCCGACATGCGCGGTCGCTACCCGCGCCATCCCTGGCCGGAGGACCCGTCCGTGGCCGACCCGACCACCCGGACCAAGCCCAGAAACTAGCTGGCGGCGTAGATCATCACGCCCGTGGCTACCGACAGGTTCAGGCTGTCGGCCCGGCCGCGCATGGGGATCTTGACGTTGACGTCGCAGAGGGCGGCCATTTCCGGCGGCAGGCCCTGTTGTTCGTTGCCCATCAGGATCAGGGCCGGGTGGACATAGTCGGCGCTGCGATGGTCGACCTCGGCGCTCAGCAGGGTGCCGACCACCGAGCCTGGCCAGTCGCGGCGCCAGGCGGCGAACTCGCCTTCCGTGGCCTGGGCGATGGGCACGGCGAAGATCGAGCCCATGGTGGCCCGCACCGCCTCCACCGAATAGGGATCGCAGCATTCCCCCACCAGCACGACGGCGCCGCAGCCGGCGGCGTCGGCGGTGCGGATGATGGTCCCCAGATTGCCCGGGTCGCGCACCCGATGCAGGGCGACCCAGGCCTTGGCGGTCCGCGGCTCAAAAGAGGTGAGGGGGGCGAAGATCTGGCGGAAGACGCCCACCACCGCCTGGGGATTGTCCCGCCGGGAGACCTTGGCGAGGATGTCCTGGGTCACCTCGATGACCTCGCCGCCGGCCTTGTCGGTCGCCTGGGCTGCGGCGCGCAGCAGGGGATGATCGGCGGCCTCGCGGCCAAAGAGCAGGATTTCCGGCGCGTGGCCGGTCTCGACGCCCTCGGTGACGTTCTTCAGGCCCTCGGCCACGAACAGGCCGGTCTCGTCCCGGGTCTTGCGCTGGTGCAGGGCGCGGACGGCCTTGACCGTGGGATTGGTCAGGGAGGTGACGGTCCGCCCGCTCACGCGGCCCACCGGGCGTAGAAGGACAGGCCGATCTCCCGCTCGCCGGACTGCTCCGACAGGGCCAGCTCGCCCCATTCGATGGTCCCGCCGCGATCCGCCAGGCGCTCCGACAACAGGCCCGCCAGGGCCGCACCGGAGATCCTGGCCGCATAAGCGTTCAGTATAAGGAAGGAGGCGTTTTCCGAGAGAAGTTCGGCGCATAGGGCCGAAAGCTCCGGCAGATCCTCGAACAGCCGCCAGACCTCCCCGGTGGGGCCGCGGCCGTATTTCGGCGGATCCAGAATGATGCCCTCATAGCGCGAGCCCCGGCGGACCTCGCGCTGCACATAGCGGCGGGCGTCCTCGCAGATCCAACGGATGGGCCGGTCGGCCAAGCCTGACAGCTCGGCGTTCTCGCGGGCCCAGGCGATGGCCTTCTTGGAGGCGTCCACATGGGTCACCGCCGCCCCGGCCGAGGCGCAGACCAGGCTGGCCACCCCCGTATAGCCAAACAGGTTCAGCACCCGGGGCGGCTCGGGCGCGGCTTGAGCGTCGCTGCGGATGCGCGCCTCAAGCCATTCCCAGTTGGCCGCCTGCTCCGGGAAGAAGGCCAGGTGACGGAAGGCGGTGAAGCGGGCGTTGAACTTCGCCTGGCGCCACGACATGGGCCAGGACTCCTGCAGCTTGCCCTGGAAGCGCCAGCGGCCGGCGTCCTCCTCGTCGCTGGGGTCGAAGACCGCATCGGCCCTGGCCCAGGTTTCGGCGTCGAGACGCGGGGACCACAGGCACTGGGGCTCGGGGCGCACGACGGTGTAGGGACCGTAGCGCTCCAGCTTCCTGCCGTCCCCGGAATCCAGCAGGGCGTAGTCGGCCCAGCCGGTGGTGCGCATCACGCCGGGGGTCTCGGCGACAGTGGGGCGGGGTGAAGTCATGGGCTTCGCTTACGAAAAACCCGCCGACGACGCCAGGGGATGAAGTCCTATAGGGTCCGGTATGGCGTCGAGCGGCTGAAAAACCTGGATAATCGGGCGCGGGGTTGTCACATGGCGGAAATTGGTTTCCGGTGTTCAGCTGTGTTTGAGGGGGAATTGGGTTTGGTAGGCGTCAGCACCACAAGGCGCCGGTCGGCGCGCAAGGCCAAGGGTGACGGCCATCTGCGGCGGGCCGAGATCCTCGAGGCGGCCGAGCGCATCTTCGTGGCCGAGGGCTATGAGGGCGCGACCATCCGTCGGATCGCCGACGAGGTGGGGGTGTCCTCCACCGCGCTCTACATGCACTTCCAGGACAAGGCCTGCATCCTCCTGGAGATCTGCCAGGGGGCCATGCAGGAGCTTCTGGACCGCAACAACCAGATCGCCCAACGCCCCCTGGACGCCGTCAGCCGCACCCGCATGATGCTGGACGCCTATATGCGCTGGGGGTTCGAGCATCCCAACGCCTATCAGCTGGTCTTCTCCGCCGCGCACCCCCTGCCGCAGGGGGCCGACGGCGCATCCGAACTGGGGGCCAGCTGCTATGACACCTTCAGCGGCGTGGTTCGCGAGATCGCCGCCGACGGCCGCCTGCGCCTTGGGGATGGCGACAGCGCCAGCCAGGCGCTCTGGGCCGCCTGCCATGGGGTCGTCGCCCTGCGCATCTCGCGCCCCAACTTCCCCTGGCAGCCGGTGGATGAGCTGATCCATGTGACGATCGAGGGCCTGCTGGCCGGTATCACGGTGGATTAGGGCTGGCGGCCTCGTCCTTATTGGCCGCCGGTGGTCGTCGCCCGGGCCGTGGAATAGCCGTAGCCGCCTCGAGCGAGATCCTGCGAGAGGGTGATCCTGGCCGTGCCGTTATTCTCCCGCGCCCGATAGACCTGAGCCCCTTCCATCACCCGCATCACATAGTTGCGCGTCTCGGAGAACGGGATGCATTCCACGAAGTCGATGGGGTCGGTGCCGGCGCCGCGGGGATCGCCGCAGAAGCTGATCCACTGGGATGGGCGCCCGGGTCCGGCGTTATAGGCCGCGATGGCCAGGGGATAGGAGCCGCTGAACTGGCCCAGCATCTGGGCGATGTAGGTCTGACCCAGCCGCATATTGTAGTCGGGTTCATCCAGCATTCCGGCTGAATAGGAGAGGCCGATCTGGCGGGCCACGATCTGGGCCGTGGCGGGCATGACCTGCATCATCCCCCGGGCCCCGGCCGGTGAGCGGATCTGCGGATCAAAGCCGCTCTCCTGCCGGGTGATGCCCAGGGTCAGGGCGGTTTCCGGCGCGTTGCCCACCTCCGGCGGGGAGCGATAGGGATAGCCGCGCAGGGGCAGGATGTGGCCCAGGGTGGCGGCGCCGCGCACCACCAGCATGGAGGCCGTCTGGTC
>NZ_JAUSLG010000088.1 GCF_030646615.1 Phenylobacterium sp.
GGGTGGAGCAGCCCGGTAGCTCGTCAGGCTCATAACCTGAAGGTCACAGGTTCAAATCCTGTCCCCGCACCCATACATCCCATAACGCCCGCCAGGACCTAAACCCCCCGGCGGGCGTTTCGGCGTCAAGGCCATGGCCGCGCGCGCCTGCCGACGGACCTATAAGCCCTCAGCGCCCTCATCCACCGCCTGGACGATCCGGGCCTGGCCGTCGTGGATCTGGAAGAAGAGGCCCATCTCGCCGTCATTGGCCAGGGCCAGCACCCCTTGCACCTCGATCAGGTGGTAGCCGGCGCGGATCGGGCGCTTGAGCCAGACCTCTATGACCTCATTGGGCTCGGCCGGCGGGTGATAGAAGCAGACCGGCGTGTAGGGCGAGATCAGGAATCGTCGGGTCTGTTCGGCCATCTCCAAGGGCAGCATGAATCCCAGGATCTTGAATGGCTTGCCGGCCAGTTCACGCACGGCGGCCGGGTGGCTGGCCTGGAAGAGCTGGCTCTCTTCGTCCACCCACACCCGGGTCTGCCGGAGTTTCTCCCACTGCGGCCCATCGGCCGTGGGCAGGGTGAGCTGGAGGGCGCGCTCGCCGGCCAGCTCCTGGGCCGCGGGGTCCTGCCCGGACTCGAACTCGGCCCACATGTCGTCGCCTGTGTCGTCGCCTGGCGGCGCGGCCGGCGCCTCCGGCGGAGCGATCACCGCCGCCTGCGGCTGAGGGGTCTCGGGAGTCTCGGGCGCCTCAGGCGGCGGCCCACAGGCCGCAAGCGCGAGCAGCGCCAGGGCGATCCCAGGCTCAGGTCGAATGGGCATGATGATGGCGAGAGGCCCGGCCCTTCCAGTTCATGAGGTGAGCGCTTGCCAGGGCGAGCCCGCCGGCGACCGTCAGAAAGGTCTCCGCCTCGTGATAGAGCAGTCCGACCACCAGCAGCGCAAGCCCGGCGGCGGCAAGGCTGATCGGCCCCAGGCGCCGCGGCTGCGTCAGCAGCAGGGCGCCGACCGAGAGGGGCGCTGCCAGGACCACAAAGGCCAGGTGGACCCATTCGGCCTCACCCCACAGGCCGAGCAGGGGGGCGAAGGCGGCGGCCACCGGGAGAACAAGGCAGTGGATGAGGCAGAGGCCAGACAGGCCGATCGCCGAACCATCCAGCAGGCGGGCGGTGGAAAGCTTCATGAGGCTACTCGTTAAGGGATGGCCGCAGCTCAGGCGAGCGCGACTTCAGGGGTTGGCGCCGCACCCCACTCGGGGAAAGGATCGGGCAGCCGCCGCCACCACGCCGGGCCGCGGCGGGTTTCTTCAGGTGTCAGGAGCGCGGCGTCGAACAGGGCGGTCAGGGCCGCCTCGTCCATGTCCTTGCCAATCAGGACCAGTTCCTGGCGCCGGTCGCCATAGGGCGCGCGCCAATGCTGGGAGATGGCCTGCCGGC
This sequence comes from Phenylobacterium sp., assembly GCF_030646615.1. Taxonomy (GTDB): domain Bacteria; phylum Pseudomonadota; class Alphaproteobacteria; order Caulobacterales; family Caulobacteraceae; genus Phenylobacterium. Next base: position 1,422 of record NZ_JAUSLG010000088.1, read on the forward strand.
TCTCCTCGTCTGTCGGGCGCCGTTCCGGCGGAATGGCGGCCCACCAATAGCCGCCCCACTCAAAGGTCATCGCCGCCCCGGCCTGGCTCCAGGCTCCAGCCTTGGACATGCGGGTGGCCAGCCAGAGGAAGCCCTTGGAGCGCCAGACCCCGGGCCACTCCTGTTCAAACAGGGCCTTCAGTCGCTCGGGATGGAAGGGGCGGCGGGCGCGGTAGACGAAGGTGGAGACGCCGTATTCCTCGCTCTCGGAGGGGGCGCCGAACTCCATGGCCTGGCGCCAGCCCGGCGCCGACGACGCCCGCGCCATGTCGAAGAGGCCGGTGGCGAGAATTTCCTTCAGGGGCAGGGCGCCCTTTACGGCGCGGACCATGCGGGCCAGCGGATTGAGCGCCCGGCATACCGCCTCGACCTCCCCGACCACCGTTTCGCTCACCAGGTCGGTCTTGCTCAGCACGATGACGTCGGCGAACTCCACCTGGTCGACGAGCAGATCGACGATGCTGCGGGCGTCCTCCTCCCCAAGGGTTTCGCCGCGATCGGCGAGCCTGTCGTAGCTGGCATAGTCCTTGTGGAAGTTGAGGGCGTCCACCACGGTGACCATGGTGTCCAGACGGGTCACGTCCCGCAGGGAAGCGCCATTTTCCTCGATGAAGTCGAAGGTGGCGGCCACGGGCATGGGTTCGGATATGCCGGTGGACTCGATGAGCAGATAGTCGAACCGTCCCTCGGCGGCCAGGCGGCGCACTTCGGCGAGCAGATCCTCCCGCAGGGTGCAGCAGATGCAGCCGTTGCTCATCTCCACCAGGCGTTCGTCCGTCCGGGACAGCTCAGCGCCGCCATCGCGAACCAGGGCGGCGTCGATATTCACCTCGCTCATGTCGTTGACGATCACCGCGACGCGCAGGCCTCACGGTTGCGCAGAACGTGATTGAGCAAGCTGGTCTTGCCGGCGCCGAGGAAGCCTGACAGGACAGTGACGGGGAGACGGCGATCCATGTGCGGAACCCTCATAAATGTTATCTTATAACATCTAGGTGTGGCGCGTGCGCGTCAAGGCGGTTTGCGTGATGTTATAACATTTCATATGTTGGGGGTGATAAGGAGTGTCCCCATGTCCGCTCAATCCCGGCTCGACCCCTGCGCCGCCCAAAGCCTGGTCGCTCAGGTGCATGCTGAAGATATCGCCCGGGTTCGCGCCCATCTGGACAAGGCGTTGCAGGCGGCGGAGGCCGAGTGGGCGCCGGCCGACGCGGTGGCCGACGCCCTGGCGCTGGCCCTTGGAGAGATCGCACTGCGCCTGGCTCATCCCAACCGCGCCGCCGAAGCCTTGGAGCGCCATGCCGCCTGGATCCGCGCGCGGCCCCGTGAGCGGCCCGACGCCTGACCGCGCCTGAACACCACCCCCATAAAGAAGAACCCAAGGAAACGCCCATGTCGCTTGCCGCCCAGACCTTCCAGATCCGCCCCCTCCCGACCCTGATCTTCGGCGCAGGCTCGGCCCGCAAGTTGGCGGCGCAGGTCCAGGCGCTGGGGCGCCAGAGCGTGCTGGTGGTCACCGACAAGGGATTGATGGCGAGCGGCGCCGCCGACGAAGCCCTGGCCGCGCTCCGCGCCGCCGGGATCACGGTCGAGGTGTTCGATGGGGTCGAGGCCAATCCCACCGATCGCAATGTCACCGCCGGGGCGGCGCGGCTGGCCGGCCTGCCCCATGCGGCGGTCCTGGCCCTGGGCGGCGGGTCGTCCATGGATTGCGGCAAGGCCATCGCCCTGCTGGCCACCAATCCGGGAGAGCTGGCCGATCTGCAAAAGCCTGGTCCCAAGACGCCGGGCCTGCCCGTCATCGCGGTGGCGACCACGGCGGGCACGGGTTCGGAGACCAACTCGGCCTGCGTCATCACCAATACGGCGCTCGGTCGGAAGACCTATGTGATGCACCCCAGCATCGTGCCGGCCTTCGCCGTGCTGGACCCGGAACTGACCCTCGGCCTGCCGGCCTATCCCACCGCCACCTGCGGCTTTGACGTGCTGACCCACGCCCTGGAGGCCTTCACCTCCCTGCGGGCCACGCCCTATTCCGACGCCGTGGCGCTGAAGGCCATCGAGATGGTCGCGGCCCACCTGCGCGAGGTGGTGGCCGATGGCGCGAATCTGGAGGGCCGGGCGCAGATGATGCTGGCCTCTTCCATGGCGGCGATCGCCTTCAACGTCGCCGGCCTGGGGGCGGCCCACGGCACGGGACACGCTCTGTCGGCGCGCCTGAACGCCGCCCACGGCCAGACCCTGGCGACCATGTTGCCCCATGTCATGGGATTCAACCTGTCGGTCAGCGCCGACAAGTATGCCCAGGTGGCCGCCGTCCTGGGGGCCTCGCCGACGGCCGAGGCGGCGATTGGGGCGGTCGAGGCCCTGCGGGCCGATATCGGCATCGCCCGCTCCATCACCGACCTGGGCGGGACCGCCGACATGATCCCTCAACTGTCCGAGGACGCCGCCGCCGACGGGGTGAACCTGTCAAACCCGCGGCCCATCGGGAGGCCCGATTTCGAAGCCCTTTACCAGGCCGCCCTCTAGGGGGTGCGCCAGGCGCCTGCGGCTCCACCTCGACCTGACCGCGCCCATGCGCATCCGCGGGCGAACATTGTTATAACATAACAATACCCTTGTATGTTATGTTATAATGTTCCAATTCCCCGACGCCTTAGTCTTGGGGGATTGAAATGAAGCTTGTTTTCTGGCCGGCCTTGCTGGCGATCGCGGCGCCATCGGCGGTCTGGGCGCAATCGGCCACGAGTGTCGATGAGCTGGTCGTGACGGCGAACCGCCGCGCCCAGGCGGCCCAGGACGTGCCCTCGGTCGTCGAGGTGGTGAGCGCCCGGCAGCTTGAAAATACGGTGGCGGTCACCTTCGCCGACATGCTGAAGAAGACCTCCGGCGTCGATGTCATTCAGTATCCCAATGGCCTGGCCGGCGTCGGTCTTCGCGGTTTCCGCCCCGACTTCGAGTTCAGCATCAACCCGCGGACCCTGACCCTCGTGGATGGCCGGCCCTCGGGCTCCACAAGCTTCACCACGATCGCGCCGGAAAGCATCGAGCGGATCGAGGTGCTGAAGGGACCGGCCTCGTCGCTCTATGGCGCCTCGGCGATCGGCGGTGTGGTGAACATCATCACCCGGCGCTCCACGGGGCCGATCCAGGGCCGGGTCGGCGTCGGCTACGGCTCCTTCGAGACGTTCCGCGCCGAGGGGAGCGCCGGCGGATCCCTGACCGATCAGACGGACTTCGACCTGGGCCTTGGCTATGTGAACCAGGCCGGCGACTTCGAGATCGGCGGCGGGACGGTGCGTCCCAACAGCGACTCCGAGCGCCTGTCGGGGCGGCTGCGGCTGGGGGCTGACGTCAGCGAGCGCCTGCGCATCGACGCCTCGGTGGACGGGGCCAAGCTCCGCAACAACGCCTCGGGCGCCTTCTCCTTTGATCCGCCCACCGCCAACGGCACGGAGCTGGAGCGCTTCGGCGGCGACCTGCGGGCCGAGCTTGACCTGGGCCCGCACCAGGTGAGCGCCACCCTCTATGGCTCGTCCGATCTCTACGAGTACATCACCATCCCCGCGACCGGCGCGCGCTATCGATCCAGCCGCACCGAGTCGGACTATCGCGGCCTTCTCCTGCAGGACGCCTGGACCTTCTCGCCGGCCTTCACCCTGACCTATGGCGCCGACTGGCAGACGGTCGAGATGGAGCGCTTCTCCTATCTAGCCGGGGAAGTTCCCCGCGCGCCCTTCAGCCCCAATGAGCGGCGGGAGACGCGCGCGATCTTCGCCGAAGGCGTCCTGCGGGCGTTCGAGGACCGGCTGATCGTCAATATCGGCGGCCGCCAGGACTGGATCACCGCCGAAACGCTCTCGACGCCGCTGCTGACGAGCTTCACCCCGGGCGAGAGCGAATTCGAGGTGTTCAGCCCACGGGGCGGGTTCGTGTTCAAGCTCAACCAAGCCTGGCGGATCCACGGGACGGCGGGGACCGGCTTTGCGCCGCCGCAGGGCAACCAGATCGCCGGGGTCAGCGAGGAGATCGCCGGCGCGCAGCGACGCCTCGTCTATGGCAATCCGGACCTCGAGCCCGAATCCAACGTCACCTACGACATCGGGGTGGGCTACGCGTCCCCGCTCTTGACGGCCGATGTGGCCTATTTCGATTCCAAGACCGAGGACCGCATCACCACGGTGATCCGCACCAACACGCCGACGCTGCGCGAGACCACCTATGTCAACGCCGACGAGGCCAAGATGCGCGGCCTGGAGGCGCAATTCTGGGCCGACGCCGGCGCGGCGGCGGGCTACGAGGCCGGCCGCCTCACGGTGAAGGCCAGCCTGACGCGGATCTTCGACGCCGAGGAACGGGTCGCTGGCGTCGCCACGCCGATCCGCAACGTGGCCGATTGGAAGGGCTTCGTCTCGGCCACGGCGACCAATGGGGACAACCTCTCCCTCACCCTGACCGCGCGCTACAATGGTGAGCGTTGGGACACCGACAACAGCTCGGGCCGCATCTTCACCGGCGGGCAGGGGGGGCTGTTTGAGTACCCCACCTTCACGGTCGTGGACGCCAGCCTGCGCTGGGACGTGACGCCGAAGGATGCGCTCCGCTTCGAGGTCTCCAACCTCTTCGACGAGGACTATTTCGAGAAGGCGGACTATCCGATGCCGGGCCGGGCGGCCTATGTCCGCTACCAGAGGAGCTTCTAGGCCATGTGGCAGAAGACCGTCCTCACCGGCGTCAGCGACCTGCTGTTTGGCCCGGTCTCGCTCCTCCTCCTGGCGACGGCGGCCTGGATCGTCATCCAGGCGGGTCTCCTCATTCGCAGCGGCGTCCAGCGGGCGCGGGGCGTCGCGCCGGCGCGGGCCCGCTTCACCGCGGCGATCGACCAGGCCCGGGGGAGCGCGCCGCAGGATCTGGACATCGTCCTGGAGAGCCTCGTCCAGCGCGCCGAGGCCGAAGCCAGCCGAATGCTGAACAGCATCCGTTTCGCCGTCCGCGTCGGCCCCTCGCTGGGCCTGATGGCGACGCTGATCCCGATGTCGGCGGCGCTCAGCGGCCTGGCCAATGGGGACCTCCCGAGCCTGGCCAACAATATGGTCATCGCCTTCTCCAGCACCGTCGTCGGCATCGCCGTCGGCGTCGCGGCCTACATGCTCTCGCTGGTGCGGGAAGCCTGGGTGCGCAGCGACCTGGACGCCGTCCGGCTGCATGCCGAACGGGCGCTGCGGACCGTGGAGACGCCCGCATGAGCCGCCTGCGTTTCATGCGCCAGAAGGAGCAGCCGGCCTGGGAGGAGGACCCCCTGTCTGGCGTGGCCAACCTCTTCGATGTCAGCCTGGCCTTCATCGTCGCCCTCAGCGTCGCCCTGTTCTCGGTGTTCGGCGCCCGGAACCTGTTCGACGAGTCCGCCAGCTGGACCCTGACCCACCGCGCGGCCGATGGCGCGTTGGAAGTGGTCCAGAAGGAGGGCCGCGACATCAAGGTCCAGCGGGTCACCGACCAGCAGTTATCGGGCGACGGGGATCGTCTGGGCATAGCCTATGAACTGGCCGACGGCCGGGTGATCTATGTGCCTGAGGACGAGCATGGGGACGAAGCCAGCGAGCCGGACGCGCCATGAGGGCGTGGCTGGTCTTCGCCTGCGCCCTGGTCCTCGGACTTTTCTCCAGCGGCGCTGAGGCGGCCGACGGCGCGCCCCGCCCGCGCATCGCCATCGTCTCCATCGAACTGGCCCAGTCCCCCAACCTTGCCCTGGCGGCGGCGCAGGCCCGAGCCGAGCAGGTGGAGGTCGATCTGTTCGGCCTGGGCGGCGGCCTCATTCCCAGCGTGGGCGAGGCCGACCTCTCGTCATATGACCTCGTGCTGATCGAAGGGGTCGGGCCGCAGCTCGCCCAGTTCGCCCAGATCATCGAGGCCGCCAAGGGCGAGACCAAGGTGCTGGTGGTCAATGGGGAGCGCTGGATCCAGGGCAATGTGCCACCGGCCAGCCTGCCGGACCTCCAGGCCTATTGGACCAATGCCACGACGGAGAACTATGCCCGGCTCCTCGACTATCTGATGGCCCGGGTGCTTGGGGCGCAGGTCGCCGCCGCGGCGCCCATCATCTATCCCGAGACCGCCTTCTACCATCCGCAGGCCGAAGGGCCCTTCTCCGACCTCGCCGCCTATGAGGCCTGGGCCAGCGGGCGGCTTGCCGACGCCGCAGCCCGGCCGCGCATCGGCGTGGTCTTCTATCGCAGCCTGGTCCTGGGGGAGAACGCCAGGGTCATCGACGCCCTGATCGCCGAGGTCGAGCGCCAGGGCGGTCTACCCCTGCCCCTGTGGCGCAAGGACAGCGCGGAGTCCCTGCAGGTCCTGGCGCCGCCGGGTTCGGCCGGGGTGGACGCCATCATCCTCTGCTCCAACTGGATCGACTACCAGGACCACGCCGCCGGCGTCCGCGCCGCCCAGGCCCTGAATGCGCCCCTGCTCAACTGCACCAACGACTATAGCCGCACGCCCCAGGAGTGGGAGCGCGCCCATGGCGGGTTCGCCCCCGGGCGCTCGGGCCAATTGGCGATGAGCGAGCTGCAGGGCCTGGTGGAGCCCATGATGGTGGGCGCGCGGACCATCGGCGCCGATGGGACCGCTGTGATCGAGCCGATCGATCACCAGATCCGCTGGCGGACCGCCCGGGCCATGGCCTGGGCGCGGCTGTCGCGCCTTGAGAACCGCGAGAAGCACATCCTCATCCCCTATTTCAGCGAAGGGCGCAGCGAGGCTGACGTGGGCTCCGATCCCGACAGCTATCTCGATGCGCAGGGCACGCTGATCGCCCTGCTCAACCGCCTGAAGGCCGAAGGCTATGATGTGGGCGACGCGCCGCTGCCGGACAAGGCCGAGCTTTCGCGGCTGATGGCGGCCTATGGCTCCAATTCCCCCACGGCTGCGGCGCTGGAGACCCGCGCCCGGGCGGGGCTCATGGCCTCGATACCCGAGACCGATTACCTCGCCTGGTGGGCCACGATGCCCGCCGAGGCCCGACAGGCTGTGGAGGCCCAGTGGGGGCCGCCGCCCGGCGACGTCATGGTGACGACGGATGCGGACGGTCGACGGGTCATCGCCTTTCCGCTCCTGCGCTTTGGCAAGGTGGCCCTGGCGCCGCATCCCATCTGGGGCATGCAGGAAGCCCGCGGCCTGGCGAGCGAAGGCGCCCTGACGCCGCATCACCAGTACGTCGCCTTCTATATGTGGGCCCAGAAGGTCTGGCGGGCTGACGCCTTTCTGCCGCTCTTCACCCAGCTCAGCCTCATGCCCGGCAAACAGGAGGGGCCGTCCAGCACCGACTGGATCGGTCTGCTGATCGGCGCCATGCCGCATATCCAACCGACGCCTCTGCAGGCCAATGGCGGGGTGGCCAACAAGCGCCGCGCCAATGCGGTGCTGATCGGCTTCATGCCGGAACTGGCCCAGGCGGGTCTGGCGCCGGACCTCGCCCAGTTGAAATCCGATCTCGCGGCGGCGGACAGCGATCCAGATCTTCAGGCCGAGGTCAGGGCGAAGGCTGCGGGCCTCGGCGTGGACCGGGTCCTGGCCCTCGATCCGGCGCGTGCGCCCTGGTCGGCCCTGGCGGAGGCCCTGAAGCGTCATCTGGATGAGATCGACCGGGCGCCTATCACCCAGGGGGGCCACGTCCTGGGCGAGGCCCCGGAGCTTGAGACCGCGGCGCGGATGGCGCACGCCATGGCCGCTGATGCGCCGGACGCCCCGAGCCTTGATCAAGTCCGGGCGTTGGCGCGGGGCGAGGCCGTCGACCCGGCCGCAGACACCGCAGCCCAGGTGAAGACCTATCTGGACCGCATCGCCCTGGCCGGCCGCGAGATGGACGCTGTCATGGCCGCGCTGTCGGGGGGGTATGTGGATCCCGGCCCGAACGCCGATGCGATCCGCAACCCCGACGCCCTGCCAGGCGGGCGCAACCCCTACACCCTCGATCCCCGCGGCCTGCCGACGCCGCAGGCCTGGGCGATCGGCAGCCGGCTGGCCGACGAGATGGTGCAGGCCTATGCCGAGACGCACGGCGCGCCGCCGCGCAAGGCCGCCTTCGTCCTGTGGTCAGGCGAGACCGTGCAGAATGAGGGCGTGCTGGAGTCCCAGATCCTTCGGCTTCTGGGGACGCGCCCAGTCTGGAACGGCAAGGGCCAGGTCATCGATGTGGAGCTGGAGGCCCCCGGCGCCCTGGGGCGGGGCCGCATCGACGTGCTGGTCACCACCTCCGGCACCTACCGGGACCATTTCGGCGACAAGCTCGCATTGATGCACAAGGCCGTGGCGCTGGCCGCCGCCGCCGATGAACCGGACAACATGGTCCGCCGCAACGCCGCCGAGACGACCCGGCGCCTCGTCGCGGACGGCGTGCCGGTGGAGGTGGCCCAGGCCCGCGCCCTGCGCCGCATCTTCTCCACCGCGCCCGGCGCCTATTCGCCGGCGACCGAGTTCGCGATCGACCAGGAGCCCCGCTGGACCGACCAGGCCCTGGCCGACCTCTATGCCCGGCGCCTGGCGCACGCCTATGGGGACGAGGCCGACGGCGGCGCCGCCGACGGCCAGGCCTTCGCGGAGAATCTGGACACGGTGGACGCGGCGGTCTTCAGCCGCAGCTCCAACGTCTTCGGCCTCCTCGACACCCCCATGCCGGCCGCCTACCTGGGAGGCCTCAACATGGCGGTTCGCCATCAGTCTGGCCGGCGGATTGAAACCTATATCAGCCAGCTCGCCTCCCCCGAGCAGGCGCGCGTGGAGCCCATCGCCCAGGCCCTGGGGCGGGAGATGCGCAGCCGCTATCTCAATCCCAACTGGATCGCCGGCATGCAGGCCGACGGCTACAACGGCGCGCGCTACCTGGCCGGCTTCACCGAGCACCTGCTGCTTTGGGACGTGACCACCCCTGACCTCGTCACGGACCAGGAGTGGGAGGCGGTTCGCGACGTCTATGTGCGCGACCGCTACAATCTGGGACTGGCCGAGTACTTCGCCCGCGAGAATCCGGCGGCGGGCCGCAAGCTGATCGAGACCCTGCTGGAAGCCGCCGATCGCGGTCACTGGCAGGCCGATGCGGCCACCCTCGCCGAGCTTCGTCAGCGGATATCGTCCCCCTCGCCAGGCACGGCGCGCGATGCGGCGGCCGGCGCCGCCCCGGGCGATCGCGATCCCACCCCGGCCGCACCGTCCGGATCGTCAGCCGCCCGGCCAACGCCGCCTGCGCCGCCGCTCCAGGGGGTGCTTATGGAGGAGGTGCGAATGACGACAGGTCAGGTCCGGCCGGTCGCCCCGCCAATCCTGGCCTACTGGCCGCTCCTGGGGGCGCTTGCCATGATGCTGGCCGGGGGGCTCATCTGGCGGCCGCGCTGGTGAGGCGGCGGAGGGTTAGGCCAGCACCGCCCAGGCCACCAGGCCGATGGCGGTCAGGCCCACGCTCAGGGCGGCCAGGACGACCACCCCGTCACGGGCCGTCAGCCCCAGTCCGAATACCGTGATGGTCGCCGCCGGAATGGCGGTGGAAAACGGGATGAGCTCCAGGGGCGGGGTCAGAACCCCGACCAGGATGCACACCAGGGCGACGCCCTTGCGTCCCGCGCCCTCGGTCATGACCGCGATGCGCGGCCGGATCAGGCGATCGAGGAACTGGGCGGGCCGGCGGGCGCTGCGGGCGCCCTTTTCGAGGCTGGCGCTCTTGACCTTGAGTCGGAGCAGCCAGCGCGGCAGCCACACGGTTTCGCACCCCACCAGCATCTGGCCGGCGATCAGGACGACGGTGAAGGCCAGCAGGGTCGGCACGCCGGGCACGGCGCTGACCGGCGTCATGGTGATCAGGCCGGCCATGAACAGTAAAGGCCCATAGGCGCGCCCGCCGATGGCGTCGCGCACCTCTTCCAGACTGACCTTGCCATCCGAAGCCGCCGCGGTGTCGCAGACACAGAGGATGACATCGTCGAGGCTGCGTGGACTGTCAGGCATGGCGGCTCCGGGGGCGTGGCCCATAAACGCCCCGGGCCGCCATTGGCGCCGCGGCGGCGCCCTAGAAAGCGTTCTCGCCGGTGATGGCGCGGCCCAGGATCAGGGCGTGGACATCGTGGGCGCCTTCATAGGTGTTGACGGTCTCGAGGTTCGCCGCGTGGCGCATCACGTGGTACTCGCCGCTGATGCCGTTGCCCCCGTGGATGTCGCGGGCCTCCCGGGCGATGGCCAGGGCCTTGCCGCAGTTGTTGCGCTTCATCAGGCTGATGGCCTCGGGCACCCAGGCGCCCTGGTCGATCAGCCGGCCCAGCGCCAGGGCGCCTTCGAAGCCGAGCGCGATCTCGGTCTGCATGTCGGCCAGCTTCTTCTGGACCAGCTGGCGGGCGGCGAGCGGCTTGCCGAACACCTGGCGGCTCGACACATAGTCGCGGCTGGCGTGCAGGCAGAATTCCGCCGCCCCCATGGCGCCCCAGGCGATGCCGTAGCGGGCCTTGTTCAGGCAGGAGAAGGGCCCGCGCAGGCCGGTGACGCCGGGCAGCATGTGGTCCTCGGGCACGAAGACGTCGGAGAGCGCGATCTCCCCGGTGACCGAGGCGCGCAGGGAGAGCTTGTTGTTGATCTTGGGCGTGGTCAGGCCCTCGGAGCCGCGGTCCACCAGGAAGCCGCGGATCACCCCGTCGAGCTTGGCCCAGACCAGGGCCACATCGCTGATCGGGCTGTTGGTGATCCACATCTTGGCGCCGTTCAGCACGAAGCCGCCATCGACCTTCTTGGCCACCGTGCGCATGGAGGCTGGATCGGAGCCGCCATCGGCCTCGGTCAGGCCAAAGCAGCCGATGATCTCGCCCCGCGCCATGCCGGGCAGGTACTTCTGTTTCTGGGCCTCGGAGCCGAAGGCGAAGATCGGATACATGACCAGCGACGACTGCACGCTCATGGCCGAGCGATAGCCGGAATCCACCGCCTCGATCTCCCGGGCGATCAGGCCATAGGCCACGTGGTTGACGCCGGCGCCGCCGTATTCTTCGGGGATGGTGGCCCCCAGGAAGCCCAGGGCGCCCATCTCGCTCATGATATCGCGATCGAAGCGTTCCTCGGCATAGGCCGAGACCACCCGCGGCAGGAGTTTGTCCCGCGCATAGGCCCTGGCCGCCTCCCAGATCATCCGCTCGTCTTCTGAAAGCCGCGAGACGAGATCCAGCGGATCCTCCCAGCGGAAGGTCTTTGGGGTCTCACCGGAATCGAGCGCCATGGCGGGCCTCCTTGATCTGCGACGTCTGAAATCTGAGCCTGGGTTATGAACCCAATTCCATGGGTTTTACAGTCGGGTTTGCGTGCGGGCAGGTCCGCCCTTGACGACCCGAACCCAAAAAAAGGCCCCGCCCAGGCGGGGAGCCGGGCGGGGCGAAGGCTTGGCGGGGAGGAAACGCCAAGGGGGGCGATCCAGGAGGTCCGCAGGGGCATGCGGACTCTCCAGTTGCGAATAATTCTTAGGAGATGCGTCGCCATCGCGCAATGAGAATAATTCGCAAGAAGGCGCGGTATCGAAAATGAGACCGCCACGCAACCTGGGGCCTTGATCTGGGTTTCAGACTCCATGGATCCCGCTCACGCCCCGGCCGCCGCTCTGCCTCAGGCTTCCCTGGGGGTCGTCCTCTGGGTGGCGATTTTCGCCTTTTTCGCCGGTTTCACCGGATATCTGGCGGTTCAGCTGGGGCCTCACGGCCGGGCCGAGCAGTTCAGTCTGGAGGTCCGCGGCGACGCCTATGCGACGCCGGCCCGGCTGGCGCCGCCGTCTGAGCCCTGGGCGTTCGAAAAGGCGATCTGAGCCGCCGCTTTTCCTGTTCAGCCCAGGCCAAATCACGCCAGTCTCACCAGGCGATGACAGACGCCCTCATACCCCTCGATCCCGAACCGGTCGCCTTAGAGGCTTCACCGGGCGCGGCGCAGATCGCCGCCTATCTGGCGGCGCGGATGTGCCACGACTTCATCAGCCCCGTCAGCGCCATCGTTTCCGGCCTCGATCTGCTGGAAGACCCCGACGCCCAGGATATGCGCGAAGACGCCCTGGGCCTGATCGCGGCTTCGGGGCGAAAGCTGGCTGAGATGCTGGCCTTCACCCGCGTGGCGTTCGGCGCCTCGGCCTCAGCCGAAACCTTCGATCCCCGGGACCTGGAAGCCCTGGCCCAGGGCATTTTCCGGTATCAGCGGGCCGAGCTGGAATGGGCCGTCGAGGCGCCGACCCTCGACAAGGCCGCCGCCCGCACAGCCCTGAACCTCGCCCAACTGGCCGGCGCGGCGCTGCCCCTGGGGGGCAAGGCCCGCCTGCAGGCGGTTCACGACGGCGGGGGCACTGTGATCGCTGTGGAGGCGGTCGGTCCCAAGGCGCGCCTGCGTCCTGACATCGCCGCGGGCCTGGCGGGCGAGAAGCTGCCCGACGGCATGATGCATGGTCACTGGGTGCAGGCCTATTATGTCCACCTCTTCGTGGCCGAGGCCTCTGGCCGGGTGTTCGCCGAGGCCGACGATGAAAAGGTCACCTTCGCCGCGACCCTGCCCGCCGGCTGAGCCCGCCCCCCAAATCGGGCGCTCCGCCGGGGCGTTCTCCCAAAACCATACGGCTCCTTAACCAGCAGGGCGCGACAACTTGGCTCTCAAGTTGGGAGTGTTCCGTTGAGGACTTGCCTCATCGTCGATGACAGTCGGGTGATCCGGAAGGTCGCCCGCAGGATCCTGGAGGATCTCGGCTTCGACATAGCCGAGGCCGCAGATGGCGCCGAGGCCTTGGCCTGGTGCCGCACCGCCATGCCCGACGTGGTCCTGCTCGACTGGAACATGCCGGTCATGAACGGGCTGGAATTCCTGCGCGGCCTGCGGATGGAGCCCGGCGGCGGGGCGCCGAAGGTGGTCTTCTGCACGGTCGAGAACGAGGTCGCCGCTATCCGCGAAGCGCTCGACAGCGGGGCGGACGAATACATCATGAAGCCCTTCGACAGCGAGATCATGGCGGCCAAGTTCGCCCAGGCAGGCCTGGTATGAGGCCGGAGGATCGTGATCTCGTCGCCCAGCTCTGCGCCGCCCGTTCAGGCCAGAGGGTGGACCCAGCGAAGGACTATCTGCTGGAGACCCGGCTGGGCCCCGTGGCGCGCCGCGAAGGTTTCGAGAGCATCGCCGACCTGATCTCTGGTCTGCGGACGCGCCGGGAAGACCGGCTGATCTGGGCCATCGTGGAGGCCATGGCGGCGGGCGACACCAGCTTCTTCCGCGATCAGACGCCCTTCAACCTCTTCCGCGATGAGCTGGCGCCGGCGCTGTCCCGACTGCGCGCCGACCAGCCCATCCGTATATGGAGCGCAGCCTGCGCCACCGGCCAGGAGGTGCACTCCCTGGCCATGCTGGTGGACGAGATGGCCGGCGAGCATCCTGGGGCCCAGTTTGAGATCTTCGGCTCCGACCTGTCGGAGCGCGCCCTGGAAAAGGCCCAGAGCGGCCTCTACACCCAGTTCGAGGTGCAGCGGGGCCTGCCGATCCGCAGTCTGATCCGGCACTTCGACAAGATCGACGACGCCTGGGTGATCTCGCCCCGTATCCGCCAGGCCATCCGCTGGCGCCGTCTGAACCTGATCGGCGACCTGTCGCGGGTGCGGGGCTTCGACGTGATCTTCTGTCGCCACGTGCTTGAGGCGATGATCGAACCGGCTCAGCAGCGGGTGATCGAGAACCTGACGGCGGCGCTGAGCCCCGGCGGCTATCTGATCGTGGACGCCAACGAGGCCCAGGTGCTCGACGCCCAGGGCCTTAAGGCCGGGGCGCACGCCGGAGTCTTCCAGACCTCAGCGAACGCTCGGGTCGCAGCCTGATCCCCAAAAGAAACCCCGCCGCGGCGTTTGCCGGGCGGGGCTTCTGGTCTGAAACCTGGCGCAGAGGCACAGCCTCGCGCGAAGGTGTTTTCTTAGTTCTTGGCGTCTTCAGCGGTGCGGGTCACAGCGTCGCCCGCCGCGCCCACATCCTGACCGGCGCCGGAGATGGTGTTGCAGGCGGTCAGGCCGAGGCTGGCGGTCAGGGCGGCGAGAAGGAAAATCTTGCGCATCTTGGGGGGCTCCATTGTGAGGCTTGTCTGCGTCGGTGATCCAACGTTCAAGCTGCGGCATGGTTCCGCTCCGGCGCTTCGAAAGCATCGGTCGGGGGAGTCGGGAAGACAAGCCGCACGGTGACCCCTCCGGCGGCGTTCCTCAACACTTCGGCGTGGCCCCGCAGCTGCCGGGCGAAGGCGGTCATCAGGGTGCGGCCGACGCCAGTCCCGGCCAGGGCCTGGTCTGTGGCCACCCCATCGTCGGCGATTTCCAGCACCGCCTCGCCGTCGGCCGTTCGGAAATCGACACTGAGCAGCCCACCCCGCTCTGCAAAGGCGTGCTTCTGGGCGTTGGTGATCGCCTCGACGGCGAACAGGGCCAGGGGCGCCAGGCGATCCGGGTCGATCATCAGGGTGTCGGCGTGGAGCTCAGTGCGGACCGTGGGGCCGCGCATGGACTCGCCGGCCACCAGCTGGGCGGTGAGTTCTTCCAGGAAGGGGCGAAGATCGACCCGCTTGAGGTCGGGCCCCTGGTAGAGGGCGCGGTAGACCAGGGCCAGGGCTGAGATCCGCTGGCGGGTGTCGGACATCGCCGCGCGGGCTCCGGGATCGGAGAGGGCCCTCTGCTGCATGCTCAGCAGGCTGGAAATGACCTGGAGGTTGTTCTTCACCCGGTGGAGGATCTCGCGCAGCAGCGTGTCCTTCTGGGCCAGCGATTCCCGCAGGGAGGCGTCGCGCCCGACGATGGCGTCGGCCATGTCCTCCAGCGTTTCGGCGAGGTCCCGAATCTCGGCCGGCATGTCCTCAGCCCGCGCCGGACGGACGGTCAGCCGGCCACGGGCATAGAGGGCGGCGATCCGCTGCAGATAGATCAGCCACCTCACCACCACCCGATCGGCGGCGATATAGACGGTGACCAGCACGACGGCGAAGGTCACTAGCGGCAGGACAAGCCCGGTCAGGGGATTCAGCCGCGCCCACGAGAACAGGCCTGGGGACCGGGCCGACAGCATGACGTACAGGCTCTCGCCCACCAGGGGCGCGGCGATGTGGACCCGTCGCTCGCCCCCGGCCGGGGCGTACCAGACATAGGATCCGCTCGCCCGGGTGCGCCTCAGCCAGTCGTCCGGAGGGGGCGCGAAGGCGGCGGCGTCGGTCATGCTGAGATAGCGGCCGGCATTGTCCACCAGGGCGACCTCGGCGCCCTCGGGCAGGGCCGAGGCGGCGCTGCCGGGCTGAAGGCTGGACAGCGCGATGACGGCGGCCAGGGCGCCGTCGAACTCCCCGGCGGCTGTGCGCGCGGGCACGGCGGCCACCAGGGCGGGCTGGTCGGAATAGCTCACGCCCGGGTCGCGGGTGATGATCATGTCGTCTGCGGTGCGTAGCTGTTCGAACCAGGGCCGCGCGCCGCGGCCAGGATCGCTCGGCACGGTTCCGGACGCACAGGCCACCCGGCCGTTGCGATCGAAACGGATCAGATTGTCATAACCGGGGATACGCCCGGTCACCTCGGCCAGACGTTGGGCGCAGGAAAATCCCACCGATCCGGGCGCCAGGGTCTCGAGCAGGATATCGGCCGACTCCATCCGCGCGCGGGCGTCGGCGGCGCTGCGCTGGGCCGCAGAGCCCAGGCTCTCGCGCAGGAGTTCGGCCTCGCGATTGAAGGCGACGGCGGTCTGTACAGCCCCCAGCATCAGGACGGGCAGCAGCGCCGCAGCCATGGCTGCGATCAGCCGCACCCGAATGGTGCTGAGGGAAGCCCATGGATCAGTGTTCACGGCGCCGCCCCCTGGGCGCTCAGCGGACGGTGCTGAGTCGCTCGGCGTCGGCCAGGATAGACCGCATCGCGTCGCCCGCCGCGCCGCCATCGCGGTCATAGGCGCCGTCTTCGAGTATCGATTGCAGGGCCTTGCGCGCCCGGCTGACTCGGCTCTTCACTGTGCCGACCGCCACGCCGCAGATCTCGGCGGCCTCTTCATAGGCGAACCCGCCGGCGCCCACGAGGATCAGGGCCTCCCTCTGCTCGGGCGGCAGCATGCCCAGGCTCAGCCGGAGTTCGTCCAGGGCGACGGGCGCCTCGGGATCGTCCACCGCAACCAGGGTCCGCTCGGCGGCTTCCTGATCCAGCTGGGTCTGGCGCCAGGACCGGCGCTTCTCGGAATAGAACTGGTTGCGCAGGATCATGAAGGTCCAGGCCTTCATGTTGGTGCCCATCTGGAAGCTGGACCGGGCGTCCCACGCCTTCATCATGGCGTCCTGCGCCAGATCATCGGCCGCCGTGGCGTCGCCGCAGAGTGTACGGGCGAAGGCCCGCAGATGCGGAATGAGGGTGACCAGCTCGAGTTTGAAGGCTTCGTCGAGGGCGGGGTCTCGCGGACTGCGGTCGATCATCAATCCCGCTCCGCCGACTTGTCGGCGCGACGCAAGATGTCGAGGAAATCATCCGGCACCGGCTCGTTGACCACCTCGTCAAACATCTGGCGCAGGCGTACGCCGATCGCCTGCTGGCGCAGGCGGGCCTCGTCCAAGGCGGCGTTCGCTTCGGAACCCGAGACGGGGTGTTGCGATTGCTGTTCGATCATATCCCCGGCGTCCGGCTCTTGCGGCGGACGCCCTTTCATACTGTCATTCTGATCGCTCAACGATCGGCCCCCCCGTCGAGTTCCCAACCGGTTCCAGATGCGAAACCGGCCTTGTGGATGATGAAAACGTCCGATGGGCGGAACCGGTTCCCTTCGGCCGCGTTTTGTGCGGATGTTGGATCAAACGCGGCGGCACAGGACGCAGCCGCGTGTCTGTTCTTGTCTCTACGGGAGGGGTCATTGAGTCTTCTAGCCCGACTGGCGCCGCATCTGCCCTATGTTCGGCGGTATGCACGTGCGCTCACCGGCGATCAAACCACGGGCGACCATTATGTCCGCGTTGCGCTCGAAGCGCTGGCGGCGGGCGAAAAGGTGCTTGAGGCCAACCTGACGCCGCGGGTGGCCCTGTATCACGTGTTCCACACCATCTGGTGCTCCACCGGCGCGCAGCTCGAATCGCGCACCGGAGAGGAGGCGGCCGGTGAAGACGCCAATTCACGCCTGATGCGGATCGCCCCCCGGTCACGCCAGGCCTTCCTGTTGACCGCTCTGGAAGGGTTCACCCCCAGCGAGACGGCGCAGATTCTGGGCGCCAAGTTCGAAGAGGTCGAAGGCCTTATCGCTGAGGCCCAGGCTGAGATCGACGCCGAGCTGGCCACCGAAGTGCTCATCATCGAAGACGAGCCGGTCATCGCCGCCGATATCGAAGCCCTGGTCAAGGAGCTCGGCCACACGGTGGTGGACATCGCCGCCACCCGCACCGAGGCGGTGGACGCCGTCGGCCGTAGCCGGCCGGGGCTGGTCCTGGCCGACATCCAGCTGGCGGACGGCTCCTCGGGCATCGACGCGGTCAAGGACATCCTGGCCGAACTCGACGTGCCGGTGATCTTCATCACCGCCTTCCCCGAGCGCCTCCTGACCGGCGAGCGCCCGGAGCCCACCTTCCTGATCACCAAGCCCTTCCAGCCGGAAACGGTGAAGGCGGCGATCGGCCAGGCGCTGTTCTTCCATCCGCGTCGCAAGGCCAAGGCCGCCGCCTGAGGCGGGCGACACCGCCTCTGACCTCCGCCTGGGCGACCGGGCGGAGGGAACGGCGGCGCTTCCAGGGCGTTGGGATGGGACGGGCGAAAGCCCGCCTGATCAATCCCTTGGAGGGGCACCCCATGCTCGGTTGGGCGATCGTATTCGCAGTTCTGGCCCTCGCGGCCGGCTATCTCGGCTTCATGGGACTGGCCGGCGTCGCGGCCACCATCGCCAAGATTCTCTTTGTGCTGTTCCTGGTGCTGCTGGTGGCGAGCTTTGTGATCCGGGCGGTCCGCGGCCAGTCGGTGGTCTAGCCGCCGTCTCTGATGACCTATCAAAAAAGGGCCGCGGGTTTCCCCAGCGGCCCTTTCTCATGGGCGAGACCATAGGTCAGTTTTCGGGAGGAGGGTTCTGAAGCGGCGCAGGCGCATCCTGCTGGAACGTGGCTGCGTCGGTGGCCTGGCGGCCGGCATGGGGCTCGACATCGGCCAGGTCGTCGGCGCGGAAGAGCCAGGCGCTGATCAGCGCAATCCCCGCCAGGGCGGTCGAGACCACCAGGACGAGCAGCATCGGCTTGCCCAGCCTGCCTTGTCGAGCCGGGGTAGCGGCCATCTTGGTTTCGGGTTCAGGGGGGGAGTCAGCCATGAGCGCTCTCCTATTAGAAGTTGATGATGCCGGCGGTGGCAGGAGCCGGGGAACCGGAAGGTGGGCCAGCTTCGGCGGCCATGCTGCTCAGCAGGGCCATGGCGCTGGCCATGGCCGCAACGGAAGCCAACGCCGCAAGACGACCATGAGTCGATTGGCCCTGGCGCGGCCGAACGGCCGCCTGAGCCCCGCCCAGGCGCGCGATCTGATGGCGGCTGGTCATATCCTGCCCCTTTTCCGTGGTGCGAAGCCTGTGCTTCGCCTCGCCAAATCAACGCGGGGGGTGCGGCGGCGTTCCTTCAATGGCGACGCTTGTTTTCGCCGAGGTCGGCCTGACCAATTTGGGCGCGAAAATTTGAGAAAAATGCGCCTGGGCCGGGAACGGAGATGCGGGCGGCGAGTTCATATGGTGCGGAGGCGGCGACGCCCCCCCCCCGACTTGAGGCTGGTCTCCCAAGGCCAGCCTGCCGCCTCCGCACCCCCCTTTTTCTCGATGATGCCAACTCGGCGGATCTCATGAGATCCGCCGTTCCTTTTGGCGCCCGGACAAGCTAGCCGGGGGTCCCCAGGCGAAGAACAATTTCGACCCGGCGGCGCATGGGCCGGGTCAGTCCGTCCTGTGTGACGGCGCCAGCATCGCCCGCAGCCTGAACGTGAAACTGAGCGGCGGGCAGCCGGGCGGCGGCCAGGGCGGCTGTCACGGCCTCGGCGCGGGCCTGAGACAAGGTGAGGTTGGCGCTCGCCGTTCCGGGGGCGTCGGCCAGACCGAGCACATCCACCCGGGTCACGGTGCAGCCCTGCGCCTGCTCGGCGGCGGCGTTGATCAGCCGCTGGGCGTCGGGCCCCAGATCAGCGGAATCGGGTTGAAAATAGATCTCGGCGCTCACATCGGCGCAGCTTGTGTCTTCCACCAGGGGGCGGTCGAGCCAGGTCTGGCAACCCCCCAACGCCAACAGCGCCCCCAGGGCCGCGGCCCGCAGCCCCCATCCTCGCCGATCCATCATCATCTACATCCCCTAGAACCGTTATCGGAAGAAACGCGCTCAAGACCTAGTTGGAGCCTGATTCCGCCCAGACGGTTCCGTCTGATCGCATCAGGCTCTAGTCGCGACGGCCGCGCATTTGCCAAAGCCATAAACGAAAAGAGCGGCCAGGAGTCCTGGCCGCTCTCTTTGTTAGACGATCACCGCGCCGATCAGGAGCGGGGCTGACCATCTTCCCAGTAGTAGCGCTGGCTAGCGGAGTCGTAGAAGTAATAGCGGCCCGCGCGTTCATCATAGTACTGACGGCGATTGGGCACATTGGCGCCGCAGCCGCCATCTTCACGACAGCCCTTGTAGGCGCCGGCCGCGCCGCCCGCGACAGCGCCGATGGCCGCCCCCGTGGAGGCGCTGCCCGACCCGACATTGTTGCCGATCACAGCGCCGGCCAAGGCGCCCAGGGCCGCGCCGCCGGCGGCGTTCCGTTCGACGGTTCCAGTCGAGGTGCAGGCCGCGGCCAGCAGGCCCGCGCCCGCGACAGCAATAAGCGACTTCATCATTTCAGGCTCTCCTTGAGCTTGTGCCGAATTCAAAACGCCGGTCCTCTTGGTCAGGTTCCCGACCCTTGAGGATCAGCTCGATCATTGCCGGCGCCCGAAGGGGAACCGGCGCCCGCGCCCCGCCGTTAGCTTGGCCGCAGATGAACATGGAGCGCCCAGAATGTGGCCTCGATTTGGACGACGTCGCCATGACGGCATTCCGGCCGAAGCGATGGATCCCGTTGTGGTCGATCAGCGGGACCTGGAGCTGGCCTATGAGCGGGGCCTGGTCGAAGGCCGCCGCGAGGAGCGCCGCCGTCACAGCCACCCCATCCGCAACCTCATGATCGGCCTGGTCGCGCTGGCCGGCGCCGTCGTCCTGGGCGTGGCCGCCTGGCACGGGTCGTTTGGCGAAGGCGGCGCGGTGGTCGATCAGAACCTGGCCGTCGCCGCAGATCGCGCCGAACCCACCTTGCGCGCCGCCGCCGACGAAGCCGGGGCGGTCATCAGCGGTGCGGGGCGTGATCTGCAGGCCAATACCGAGCCGGCCCCGTCCCCCTCGACAGCGCCTGACGCGACGGCTCCCGCGCCGGCCTCGTCCGGTCAAGATCGCTAGGGTCGGCCGGTGATCCAGGGCGTTCAGAAGATTGAAATGGTGCTCAACCTGGCCTCGGGCAGCGTCTCCAAGGACGCGCCGGCCGAGGCGGAGGAAATCCTGTCGCGCTACAATGTGCGCGCCCGGGTGTGCGCCTCCTCGTCCGGCGACGTAGAGGCCTGCCTGCGCAACGCCCTGGAGGCGAAGCCCGACCTGCTGGCCTTGGTCGCCGGGGACGGAACCGCCCGGAGCGCCGCCGAACTCTGTGGGCCGCACGGCCCGCTGTTTGCGCCCCTGGCCGGCGGCACGATGAACATGCTGCCCCACGCCATCTATGGCGCCCGCCCCTGGCAGGAAGCCCTGGTCGATATTCTCGACAACGGGGTGGAGCGCCCCCTGGCCGGCGGCTCGGTCGATGGGAAGCTGTTCCTGGTGGCCGCCATCCTCGGCGCGCCGGCTCTTTGGGCCCCGGCCCGGGAAGCCATGCGCGAAGGCAAGGCGCGGCTGGCCCTTCAGCGCGCGCAGACCGCCTGGTCCCGCGCCTTCTCCGGCCGGCTTCGCTACGTCATCGGCGACGGGCAGCGGGAGAAGGGCGAGGCGGTGATCTTCATGTGCCCGACCGCCAGCCGCCATCTGTCCGACGACGAGCAGGCCCTGGAAGCTGCGGGCCTGGACCTGCATGGGGCGATGGAGGCCTTTCGCCTGGGGCTCCATGCGGCGGTCGGCGACTGGCGTGACGATCCGGCTGTGGATCTCGGGCTCTGCCTGAAGGCCCGCGTCTGGGCGGCCCGAGGGATACCGGCCCTCCTGGACGGTGAGAGCGTTCAGCTGGGCCCCCTGGCCGAGGTGGCCTTCGTGCCGCATGTGGCCCGCATCCTGGCGCCCCCGGACGAACCGGCCGGAGCCGAAAAGGACGTGGCCGCCAGCGTGCTGAATCCGGACGCCGCATGATCCGTATCGCGCAGCTTTCCGACGTCCACTTCGGCGATGAGAACCAGGCCGCCGTCGACGCGGCCACCGAGATGCTCCAGGCCGATCCGCCCGACCTCACCCTGATCACGGGCGACATCACGCGCTTCGCTCAGGTCGCCGAGCTTGAGGCGGCCAAGGCGTGGATGGACAGCCTCCCCCGGCCCTGGCTGGTCACGCCCGGCAATCACGACGCCCCCTATCTGGCCTGGATCGAACGGATTTTCGCGCCGTTCTCGCGCTTTGAGCGGATCATCGGGCCAGCCTGGAGCCAGGCGCACCTGGACGATCAGGTGGCCGTGGCGGGGATCAATACGGCCCGGGGCGCCCAGTGGCGGATGAACTGGTCCAAGGGCCAGATCGCCCGCAGCCAGGTGCGCGAGGCTGTGAGCTTCCTGGACGGGGCGTCGCCCACCCATCTGCGCATCGTCGCGGTCCACCATCCCCTGACGGAGATGATCGGCGGGCCGATGACGGCCAAGGTGTGGGGCGGGGTGGATGCGGCGCGGGCGTTCAGCGAGGCGCGGGTGGATCTTGTGTTGTCGGGGCATGTGCACGCCCCCTTCGCCTTGCCCTACGCCTTCGCCGACGGACGGACCTACGCCATCGGCTGCGGCACCCTGTCGGTGCGCGAGCGGGGTGTCCCCGCCAGCTTCAACATGATCGAGGCTGACGAGGAGGCCATTCGCATCAAGGCCCTGACCTGGACCGGCTCGACCTTCGAGGCCTACCGGACCTGGTCGGTGGACCGAAGGCGATAGGGGGGTGCTAGACCCGGCGGCCGCGCACCATGTGCATGATGGCCGAGACCACGAACAGCACCAGGAAGACAAAGAACAGGATCTTGGCGATGCCGACGGCGGCGCCGGCGATCGAGGTGAATCCAAGCACACCGGCGATCAGTGCGACCACCAGAAATACCAGAGCCCAGCTCAACGTCTCACGTTCCTCTTGAAGGTGGCGATCGGCGCCGCCAAAGAAAATCCCGCGACCTGAAAGGCCGCGGGATTCCAACGTGCTTGACTGTAAGCTGTTCCCAGCCCGGCGATCAGGCCGTGGGCACGGGGTGACGCCAGGCCTGACCCTTGCCGCGGGCGGCGTCATACTGGGCGGCGGCGAAGGTCCAATGCGGGAGGTTGTCGAACCAGGCTTCGACGAAGGCCTTACGGTCGTTCTGGTGGTCCAGATAATAGGCGTGCTCCCAGACGTCGCAGGTCAGCAGCGGCGTCAGGCCCTGATGGGTCAGGAGGTCGTCGGCGTCGTGGGTCGACAGCACCTTCAGCTTATCGCCCTCGGCGGCCAGCCAGCCCCAGCCGGACGCGAAATGGTTCACAGACTCGGTGACGAAGGCTTCCTTCAGCTTGTCCATGCCACCGAAGTCCCGGTCGATGGCCGCGGCCAGATCACCCTGCGGCGTCTGCTTCTCGCCGATCATGCAGGTCCAGAAGAAGGTGTGGTTGTAGGTCTGGGCTGCGTTGTTGAAGAGCTTCTTCTTGGCCGGATCGCCGGCTGCGGCCTTGACCACTTCTTCCAGGCTGGCGGGGCTCTCGCCCGACGCCTTCAGCAGGTCGTTGAGGGTGTCCACATATTTGGCGTGATGCTTGTCGTGGTGATAGCCCATGGTCTCGGCGGAGATCACCGGCGACAGGGCGTCATAGGCGTAGGGCAGGTCAGGGAGCTTGAACATGGCGGTCCTTGGGGTCGTGGGGTGGTCACGTGAAGCAGCGCGCCCCCGAAGGGACGCGCCTGGCGGGCTTCATTTGCGATCCCGTGGTCGGGATCGACAAAGCTAGTGTCGGCCGGCCGAACGGCCAGCCAGGAAAGCGCTGAGCGCCGCCGCGATCACCTTGGGGTTCTTGACCGCAAGGGTTCCCGCGGTCAGCACCGCCAGAAGACCCGCAGCGCCGGCGGCGAGGGGATGCTGGCGGGCCAGGTCAAACGCCCGGGCGGTGAGGCTGTCGTCCTCGTGCAGAACGGGCAGGGTCGGACCCTTCCCCCGAACGGCGAAAACGGCGACCACCAGCAGCAGGCCGGTCACCAGGGCTAGGACGCCCGCGGCCCCGGCCGGCCCGATCGGACCTGCCAGCAGCGCAAACAGGGCGAACCCCGCCGCCCCGACGCAGAGCATGGTCAGCGCCCAGATGGCGGCCAGGCCGATGACGGCGGTGAGCGCCTTTTCAATCAACGGCGACCGCCGGCGAGCAGAAGGCCGATCACCACGCCCACGCCGACAGCCACGCCCGTGGCAGCCAGGGGACGTTCGCGCACGTGTTCGACCACGTAGCGCTGAGCTTCTTCCATCTGCTCGCCCGCCGTGTCGGCATAGGCGCGCGATTGGGCGCGAATCTGTTCGACGCCCTCCTGGACCGCCCGTTCGAAGTGCTTGGCGGCGTCGCGGAAGGTGCGCTGAGCGTCGTCAGCAAGCACCTGGGCGGAGGTGGCCGCGGAGCTGGCGGCCGCCTTGGCTTCGCTCGTGGCTCGGTCGGCAGCATTCGTCATGAAGGTTCTCCACAGGTTCGAGGTCCCCGCACGCCTCGCACAGGGCTCTGCCTGAACGTGACATAGGCCAGGGCGGTTCCCGGTTCCAGGCCACCCTGCGGCAAAACTTCGCAATACCTCCACAGTTCCTGTCGCTTCGGCACAATCCCGGCGCTAGGGTCGATGGATGGTCGCAGACGCAAGGCGCGCTCGCCTGGATATCGAGCACCTCGAACTGGCTCTCCAGGCCGCAGGCCTCGGGGAATTCCAGTACGATGTGCCCGGTGATTTCTATGTGATCAGCGAGCGCATGGCCGCCATCACCGGCGGCGAGGCCGGCTATCTGCCGGCCGAGGGCGGCAAGGCGCTGTGGCCGCGCATCCATCCCGATGACTTCGAAGAGACCCTTCGTCAGATCCGCGCCGGGTTCGACGCTCATGACCGCTACGAGATCGAGTGCCGCGCCGCGCCGCGCCCGGGCCAGCCTCAGGTCTGGCTGCGAGTCGTGGGCCAGAGGATTCGCGACCCCAGCGGTGAGGTCCAGGGGGTTATCGGCATTGTCGAGGACATCACGAGCCGCAAGATCGAGGAGGGTCAGCGCCAGGCCCTGATGGCCGAGATCGACCACCGGGTGAAGAATGTCCTGGCCACGGTCCAGGCGCTGGCGGTTCAGACGGCGCGACGGACCTCGTCGATGGGCAGCTTCCTGCAGGCCTTTTCGGGCCGGCTGAAGTCCATGGGGTCGGCCAATGAGCTGCTGACGGCGGCCCGGTGGCGCGGCGCGGCCATCGATCATCTGGCGGCCGCCGAGCTGGGGGGCCTGGCGCCGGGCCAGACGCGGTGGGAGGGGCCAGACCTGTTCCTCACGCCGCGGGCGGCCAACGCCCTGTCCCTGGCCTTCCACGAACTGGCCACCAACGCCCTGAAATATGGCGCCCTGTCGGTGGAGACCGGCCAGGTCCTGGTGTCCTGGAGGACGACGCCGAACGGCGGCTTCGTCCTCGACTGGACCGAGTCCGGCGGGCCGGTGGCCACGCAGCCGTTGCGGACTGGGTTCGGCGCCACGCTGCTCAGTCAGGTGACTGGGCGCGAGCTGAATGGGGCCACTTCGCTGGAGTTCCCGCCCACCGGCGCTCGGGCCAGATTCGAGGCGGGCCCAGCCGCCCTGGTGGCGCGTCCGGACAATGTGCCCGAGGCCCCGACCCGCCGCGCCGCCGAGACCGCCTCTGGACCGGCCGGCCCGGCGAATCTCGCCGGGGCCCGGGTCCTGATCGTCGAGGACGCAGCTCTGCTGGCCATGGAGCTGGAGACGGGCCTGTCGGAGGCCGGCGCCATCGTCATCGGGCCGGCCTATGAACTGGAGGAGGCCCTGGCGCTTCTGGACCAGAGGATCGACGCTGCGGTTCTCGACGCCAATCTCAACGGTCTTTCGGTCAGCCCGGTGGCCGATATCCTGGCTGAGCGCGGCGTGCCCTTCGTCTTCGCCACCGGCTATGGCGACGCCGGCGGCGCGCCGAGCGGCTTTGGGGCGCCGGTGATCCGCAAGCCCTATGACGTGACCCAGGTCACCGCGGCGGTGGCCGATTTGCTGCGAACCGGCGGCAAGGCTTAGATGACGCCCCGCGTTCGGAGATCGCTCAACTCCTGCGGCGACAGCCCAGCCAGGGCCTGCAGCACCTCATCGGTATGGGCGCCCAAGGGCGGTCCTGGCCAGCGCACCTGGCCCGGGGTCGCCGAGAGCTTGGGGAAGACGTTCTGCATCTTCACCTGGCCGAACACCGGGTGATCCAGGGTGACGATGGCCTCCCGGGCGGCGAAGTGCGGGTCGGTCAGCATGTCCGGCGCCCGATAGATGCGGCCGCAGGGCACGCCTTTTTCCTCCAGGCGCGCCTGGAGGTCGTCCAGGCTGTAGGTCGCCGTCCAGGCGCTGATCAGCGCGTCCAGCTCCCCCTGGCGCTCGCCGCGGGCGGCATGGGTGGCGAATCGGGGATCTTGCGCCAGGCCGGGCTGGCCCATGACCTCGCAGAGGCGGGCGAAGACCGTGTCGCCATTGCCGCCGATCAGGATCATCTCGTCGCCGGCGCAGGGATAGACATTGGACGGCGCGATCCCCGGCAGGACCGAGCCTGAGCGTTCCCGCGCATAGCCGGTGAGGTCGTATTCCGTGATCAGGTTCTCCATCACCGCCAGCACGCTCTCATAGAGGGCGGCGTCCACCACCTGGCCGCGGCCGGTGGCGTGCCGCGACTGCAGCGCCATCATCACCCCCATGGCCGCATGCATGGCCGCCAGGCTGTCGCCGATGGAGATGCCCGCCCGGGCCGGCGGGCGGTCTGGCTCGCCGGTGATATGGCGCAGGCCGCCCATGGCCTCGCCGATCAACCCATAGCCGGCCCGGTGCGACAGGGGGCCAGTCTGGCCGAAGCCCGAGACCCGGGCCATGATCAGTCCGGGGTTGGACGCCGAGAGCGCCTCATAGGACAGGCCCCACTTTTCCATGGCGCCGGGGCGAAAGTTCTCGATGACGATGTCGGCCGAGGCGATCAGGGTCCGGGCCAGGTCCTGGCCTTCGGGCTGGCGCAGGTCGAGGCCGACGGACTTCTTGTTGCGGCCGATGACGGGCCACCAGGGCGACTGGCCCTTGGGCAGGCTGCGGCCCCACTGGCGCATGGGATCGCCGGTGCGGGGATCCTCCAGCTTGATCACCTCGGCCCCGAAGTCGCCCAGGATCTGACCGCAGAAGGGGCCTGCGATCAGCGAGCCCATTTCGATGACCCGCAGGCCCGCCAAGGGCCCCTGCGCGGTTGTGTCAGCCATTGGGCTCTCCCCAGTTTCTTGGAACAGATCACGAGCGCGTGAGTTGTAGACCCGACGCATCGACAGGTGCGACGCCAGAATTTGTCAACGTCTCAGGAGTTCACATGACCCGCCACCTGCTTATCGCGGGCGCCGCGATCGCCGCCCTCTCGCTCGCCGCCTGCGGTCAGCCAGCTGACCGGTCCGCCACCGCCCCGGCCGAAAGCGTGACCCCCGACGCCAACCCCGCCGCCACCGTCCCGACCATGGCCGACGAAGCCTCGGCCCCTGACTTCGTCCGCCTGGCCGCCCAGAACGACATGCTGGAGATCCAGTCCTCGCAGATGGCCGTGGAGCGCGCCCAGAACGCCGAGGTCAAGGCCTTCGCCCAGATGATGGTCGACGCCCACACCAAGACCACGCGGGATCTGAAGACGGCCGTGGAAGCCACCGGCCAGCCGCTCACGCCCCCGACCACCGCCGACCAGGAGGTGACCGATGAACTCAACGATCTGCGTGAGACCGCGGCCGCTGACTTCGACAAGGCGTATATCGACCTGCAGGTGGAGACTCACCAGAAGGCGCTCAACCTGATGCAGCGTTATGCCGGCGATGGCGACATGCCGGGTCTGCAGGCCTTCGCCGCGGCCACCGCGCCGGCCATCCAGCAGCACCTGGACCAGGCCAAGGCGCTGCAGGACCGCCTGGCCAACGCCACCTAAGGCGCCCCGACCCAACGACCGATCGAGATCAGGCTCCCGCATCCCGCGGGAGCCTTTTCTTTGGCCGGTGGTGGGAGTACGGCCTTGACCATGACCGCATATGTCCTGGCTCCGCCCCCCGTCGTCGCCGTGCCTGTCCTTGGCGAGGACGGGCAGTTCCCGGTTCGCCGAATTCTCTGCGTGGGGCGCAACTACGCCGCCCACCGTCGGGAGATGGGCGGGGACGACCGCGATCCGCCGTTCTTCTTCGCCAAGCCGGCCGACGCCCTCGTGCGCCCGGGCGGCGACGTGGCCTATCCGTCGGCCACGGCCGACCTGCATCACGAGATCGAGCTGGTGGTGGCCCTGGGCGCCGGGGGCGCGGACGTGCCGGTGGACCAGGCGCTCGACCTCGTCTTCGGCTACGGCGTCGGCTTCGACCTGACCCGCCGTGACCTGCAGGCCGCCGCCAAGGACAAGGGCCACCCCTGGGACGCCTCCAAGGGCTTCGACCAGTCGGCGCCCATCTCGGCCATCCGCCGCTGGAGCGGCCCCGCGCCCCAGGGCCGCATCGCTGCGACGGTGAACGGACAGCCGCGACAGGACGCCCTGGTGTCCGACATGATCTGGAATGTCGCCGAGATCATCGCCCAGGCCTCGAAGCTGTGGGCGCTGGCGCCCGGCGACCTGATCTTCACCGGGACGCCTGAGGGCGTCGGTCCCCTCGCCCGCGGCGACCAGGTGGCGGGCGCCGTGGACGGCGTCGGCGAGCTCAGCTTCAGGGTGCTCTGACCATGGCGTTGACCCTCTACAGTTCCTGGCGGGCCACCGCGCCTTATCGGGTGCGCATCGCCCTGGCGCTCAAGGGGCTCGCCTACGACTATATCCCGGTCAACCTGCCCAAGGGCGAGCAGCGAACGGCGGCCTATCTGGCGCGCAATCCCCAGGGCCTGACCCCGATGCTGGTCGAGGGCGAGGCGACCATGACCCAGAGCCTGGCGCTGATGGAATGGCTGGAGGAGACCCACCCCTCGCCGCCCCTGCTGCCGCCCGATCCCGCCGGCCGCCAGGTGGTTCGCGCCATGGCCGGGATCATCGCCTGCGACATTCACCCGCTCAACAATCTGCGCATCCAGCAGCAACTGGCTGCTCTGGGAGTCGGCGAGGCCGACCGGCAGGCCTGGGTGGCGCGCTGGATGACCGAGGGTTTCGACGCCCTGGAGCCGATGATCGCCCGCCACGGCCAGGGCTTCGCCTATGGGGCCGAGCCCGGTCTGGCCGACTGCTGCCTCGTCCCCCAGGTCTATTCGGCCGACCGCTTCGGGGTGGACCTTTCGCCCTATCCGGCCATAAGGGCTGCGGCCGAACGGGGGCGGGCGCATCCCGCCTTCGCCACGGCCCACCCGGACCAGCAGCCCGACGCGCCTGCGCGGGGTTAGGCGCGCCTAAGCGACGTACAGGGAGGTTCTCACCGATGCTCGACCACCTGAAGGACAACAACCGGGCCTGGGCGCAGGGCAAGCTCGCGGTCGACCCCGGCTTCTTCCAGCGCCTCGTCGGCCAGCAGAGCCCCGAATATCTGTGGATCGGCTGCGCCGACAGCCGCGTGCCGGCCAATGAGATCGTCGGCCTCGATCCCGGCGAGCTGTTCGTCCACCGCAACGTGGCCAATCTCGCCCCGCCCCAGGACGCCAACTATCTGTCGGTGCTGCAGTTCGCCGTGGACGTGCTGAAGGTGAAGCACATCATGGTGGTCGGTCACTATGGCTGCGGGGGGGTGGTCGCCGCCATCGATGGCCAGCGCCGGGGGCTCGTCGACCATTGGCTGCATCCGATCCGCGAGGTCTACGCCGCCAACCGCGCCGAGCTCGAGGCCATGGACGAGCATGCCCGCCATGACCGCCTGTGCGAGCTGAACGTCATCCGGCAGGTGCGCAATGTGGCCTCCGACGTCTTCATCCGGGAAGCCTGGTTGCGGGACCAGCCGATCAGCATCCACGGCTGGGTCTATTCCCTGTCCAACGGCCTGGTGAACGACATGAACGTCACCTGCAGCGGACCCGAGGACCTGGCCCGGCTCTACTAGAGATTCTCAGCCGCCGCGGATACGCACCTGGGCGCGGGCGGCGCGGCCTTGCCCGTCGACCACATTGAGATCGTAGAAGCCCGGTCCCTCCGGCCGCCAGAGCACCTGGCCGCTCAAGGGATCGGGGCTGAGCGGCTGGCCGGCCACATACCAGTTCAGCTCCTCGCCACTGGCCGCCAGGACCAGGCCGCGGGAGCCGGGGCCATAGGCGTCCACCTGCACCACCGCCCCGTCGGGGGGAAAGATCAGGCGCGGGCCTTCGGTGGTCCGGGTCTGATCGTCCAGGGCGACCGGCGCGTTGCGGGGGGCGAGCGGCGGCGGGGCGGCGGGCGGGCTCTGCAGCAGGTCGGCGACCTCGAACAGCAAGGGCAGGGCGGCGTTGCGTCCGGTCAGGCCGGCCCGGGCGCCGCCATCGGCCCGGCCGCTCCAGACCACGATCACGTGGCCGCCGACGACGCCTGCGGCCACGGCGTCGCGAAAGCCGTAGGAGGTGCCGGTCTTGTAGGCCATCAGCGGCCGGCCTCGGCCCAGAGCCGCGGGGGTCACGCCGGCGGGCGGCGGGGTCTCCCGCAGGATGGCCAGGACCTCGTCGGCCGCCGTCTGGCTCACCAGCCGCACACCGCGCTGTTCTCGCCGATCGTGGGCTTCGGCCTCGGTCCAGGCCAGAGGCCGCGCCAGGCCCCCGTCGCCCAGGGCGCCATAGAGCACCGCCATATCCCGCAGGGACACGCCGACGCCGCCCAGCGCGATGGCCAGACCGGCGTCGCGGGTCTCGGATCTGGGCCGCCACAGGCGCACGCCAGCGGCCTCCAGCCGGGCCTCGAACGCCGCGGGACCCAGGCGGGCGAGGGTGTCGACGGCCGGCACGTTCAGGGAGTGGGTCAGGGCTTCCCGGGCGGTGACCTGATCGTGGAAGACCCGGTCGAAATTCTCCGGCTGGTAATCGGCATAGCGCCGCGGCGCATCGGCCATGCGGGTGTCGGGCGCCGCCAGCCCCTGTTCGAAGGCCATGGCGTAGATGAAGGGCTTCAGGGCCGAGCCGGGGGACCGCCGGGCCCGGGTCATGTCGATCCAGCCGCCGGCCCGGTCCAGCCCCGCCGACCCCACCGAAGCGCGCACCGCCCGGCCGTCCAGCGCCACGACCATCACCGCCGCGCTGGCCTCCGCCCCCTGGGCGCGGGCGGCGCGGGCCACCAGGGGTTCGAGCTGTGCCTGCAGGCCCGCATCCAAGGTGGAGACCACCGAGGCCTGATCGGCGCGAGCGGCCCGCGCCAGTTCGCCGGCCGCGTGCCAGGCGAGCGCCGGAAAGGGGGCGCGGCTAGGCATGGGCTCAGCGCCGGCCTCGGCGGCCTCCACCGGGCTCAGCACGCCGGCCCGCACCATCTTGCCCAGCACCTGGGCCCGCGCGCGGCGGGAGGCTTCGGGTCGTCGGTCGGGCCGCCGGGCCTCAGGGGACTGGGGCAGGGCGATCAGCAGGGCCTGCTGGCCAGGCGTCAGGGTCGAGGGCTCATGGCCGAAATAGGAGAGGCTGGCGGCCCGCACCCCCTCCAGATTGCCGCCATAGGGGGCCAGCGTCAGATAGAGGGCGAGGATCTCGCGCTTGGACAGGCGGGCCTCGATCTGCACCGCGCGAATCATCTCCACCAGCTTAGCCGGCACGGTGCGCGGCCGCGGCGTCAGCAACCGCGCGGTCTGCATGGTGAGCGTCGAGGCGCCGGAGCTGACTTCGCCTGTGATCGCCGCCGAACCCGCAGCGCGGACCACGGCCAAGGGATCGACCCCGGGATGGCGCCAGAAGCGGGCGTCCTCCACGGCGATCAGGCGCTCGACGAAGGTCTCATCGGTCCTCGTCAAATCGGCCCGGATACGCCAGCGGCCATCCTCCACCGGCAGGGCGCGCAGCCAGGCGCCGCGGCGGTCGAGCGCCACGGGCGAGGCCTGGGCGCCCCGCGACAGGTCCGGCGGCAGGGCGGCGTCCAGGGCCAGCCCAACCGCCTGCAGCCCCATGGCCACCAGCAGGCCCTGGGTCAGGCGACGGACCACAAGGGGCGAACTCGCCGCCCGCCTGGCCCTCGCCTTCAGGGACGCCAGACCTGTCACTGGCCGGGCGCGATCACCGTGCGGCCGACGCTGGTGCGGGCGTTGACCGCCGGACGGTACATGTCGTGGGCCTGGGCGCCAGGCAGCAGGAAGTCGCCGGGCGTCACCGCCCGGGCCACATAGGCGAAGGCGAAGTCCTCGCGGCCGGGCAGGTCCATGGCCGCGACGTAGCGATCATCGCGGGCCTCCTGCACATCGGCCGAGGACAGCTCGCCCAGGAAGCGGAACGGCCCGCTCTGGGCGTCGTCTGGGCCCAGCACCGTCTCGATCTCGAAGCCGGCGGGCAGGGGATCGTCAATCACCAGGGCCATGGACCGCGCCTGCTGGGCGCGCCCCGAGACGATGATGATCACCCGGTCGCCCTGGGTCAGGCTGGCAGGGTCCACCGGCCCGCCGGTGAAGCTGAGCATCCGCTTCTGCAGGGTCAGGCCGTTGCTGGCCGCCGAGGGCGCCGAGACGGGCGCGCCGGTGACGGTGACCGTCCGCCACACGGCGCCTTCGCCCGAATTGACGAAGCGGGAGTCCGCCAGCCGGCCCACCGCCCAGCGAGGACCGCCGGCGACGGCGGTCAGGGGGATGGCGCCGGACGCCTCGATGCTTATGGGCCCTGCGGCGCTCATCATCGCCTGGGCCGCCTGCAGCAGGCGGGCCTGTTCCTGGGTGTTGAGCGCCTCGGGGTCCTCGACGGCGTTTTCGAGGCGGCCCTGCAGGTCGCGGGCGATCTCGGGCTCCCCGGCCTCATAGGCCAGGGCGATCACCGCGGCGAGGTCGCGGAGCGGGCTCTGGTACCAGTCGGCCTCCTCGCGATAGCTGAGCGATCGCACCGCCTGGCGGAAGGCCGAGCGGGACCTTGCCTTGTCGCCCATCAGGGCCAGGCCCGCGCCCACATGGGCCTTGGCCAGCGGCGAGGCCTCGGACTTCATCTGGACATCGTGCCACCAGCGCAGCCGGGCCAGGTCGCCGCGGCCGCCCTTGGCCAGCACATAGAGGGCATAGGCCGACGCCCTTCGGCGCATGGACTCCGTGGCGGTCTGTGAGGCCTGGGGCGAGCCCGCCCACCAGGCGGGATATTCCAGCCGGTAGGAGACGCTGGCCCAACCCTCAGGGCGGGAGATCTGGCGCATGGCGCCGAGCGCCCGGTCGAGGGCGGAGGCGGGCACGAGGGCGCCGGCCTGCTGCGCCTCGATCAGGAAGTCGGTGGCATAGGCGCCGAGCCAGGCGTCGGCCTCCCCGTCGCCCACCCGCCAGAGGCCGAAGGCGCCATCCAGGGTCTGACGGTCCAGCAGACGGCTGACCGCCTGGTTGAGACCGGCGCTGGAGCGGCGAGCCTTGGGGTCCTGGGACACGTTGCTGGCGTAGAGCAGCGGATAGGCCGCCGACACCAGCTGCTCGGTGCAGCCATAGGGATAGCGCAGCAGGGACACCGCGATCGGCCCGGGATCGAAGCCGCGGAAGGGCGAATAGCTGACCTGCAGGGTCGCATCGCCCGCCGCCAGGCCGGCCAGCAGCTGCGGCGTCGGCGTGAACGCCGCGCCGGGCTGTTGCAGGGCCGTGGTGGTGCGGGTCTCGCGACCCCAGCCCAGGCGCGTCTGCAACGGATAGTCCCGTGTGCTGGAGAATCCGGGTCCGGTCACGGCCAGGCTCACCTTGCCGATACCTGCGACCCGCGGCGCTTCGAGGGGGACCCGTTCGGCCAGGCGCCGGCCGATGGCCAGCTCATAGGCCTTGCGGAAGGGGGCGAGAATGCCGCCCTCGCCGGTGAGCTGGGCGATGTACTCGCCGGCCCGGCCCTCGATATTGTGCAGCTCCAGGGTGGCGAAGGCGGTGTCGCCGGGCGCCAGGAAGCGGGGCAGGGCCAGTTCGGCCACCACCGGCTCGCGCACCACCAGGGGCTTGGAGGCCGAGCCGACGGCGTCGTCGGTCCAGGCCACGGCCATCAGCCTTAGCTCGCCGTTGAAGTCCGGCGCCGGCAACTGGATGGTCGCCTTGCCGTCCCGGCCGGTCTCCACGACCCCGGACCAGAGGGCCACGGTCTTGATCGGGGTGACGGTCAGCCCTTCGCCGCCGATCTCGTCGCCGCCGAAGTTCACATTGGCCGGCGCCCCGAGATTGGGGTCCAGCAGGCGGCCATAATCGTCACGATAATCGACGCCGAGCGCCCGCTTGCCGAAGTACCACTTGGCGGGGTCGGGACTGTCGAAGCGGGTGAGTTGCAGGATGCCTTCGTCGACAGCGGCCAGGGTGACGCGCACCCGCTGGCCAAGGCCTGCGCCGCGGACCGTGATCGGCACCGACAGGGCGTCGCGGGCGCCGGCCTTTTCCGCCGTGCCCAGGTCGACCTCGAGCTTGCGGCCCTTGGGGTCGAGGGGAACATAGACCAGACCCAGGGCCCGGCGGGGCTTGGGCGTCTGGACGGGATCGCGGGGCTGGACCACCGTGACCATCACATAGGCGCCGCCGCCCCAGCGGGCGTCGGTCTGGAACCGCACGGTTCCGCCATTCTCGCCCACGGTCAGGGTGCGGAAGTCGAGCACCCGGTCTGTGGCCACCGCCACCTGGACCTCGCCGGCATAGGGCGGCTTCAGCGTGATCTCGACGGTGTCGCCTTGCGCATAGGTCTTGTCGCCGGCGCTGACCCGGACGATGTCAGGCGCCTCGGCGTCCTGCGCCGGCGCGCCCCAGCCGGAGGTGAAGCGGATGACGCTGGCGGCGCCATCTGGCCCGGTCAGCTCGATGCGATAGTCCCCCCAGCCCAGGCGACGCGAAAGACGGGCCGGCTCGCCGGCGGCGACATTGACGCTGCCCTGGTCCACCAGGGCGTCGCGGCTCGTCCGGCGCCATTGCCAGCGGCCGTCCTGCTGGAACCAGTCATAGTCCCAGTTCTCCGACACCAGCCGCCAGGTGACCCCCGGGGCGGCGATGCGTTGACCGGCGGGATTGACGGCGATGAGGTCGAGGCTGACCGTCGGGTCGCGGCCGCCGGCGCCCTCGGCCTGATCGACCTTGACCCCCAGATAGGTCGAGCGGGGACGGATCTTCAGGTCCAGGGAGTCCCGCACCGGCCGGCCGCCCGGCTCGAAAACGCTCACCGTCGTGGCGGCCACCAGGGGCTGGGCGTTTTCGGCGGCCTGGGGCGGCAGGGTGATGATCGCCCGGCCCTCGCCGTCGGTGACCGTACGGCCAAGGTCGACGAACACCTCCTGGAAGGGTTCGCGCTGGTCGCCCCACTGATAGTCCTCGAAGGCGGGGAAGGGGTCGGGATCGACCCGCAGTCGCGCCTCGCCCTCGGCCTGCAGGCCAGAGCCCGGCGCGCCATAGAGGAAGCGTGCGTTGATATCGAGATTGCGGCTCTGGCCCACCGCCACAGGCGTCGCGGCCTGGCCGGTCACGGTGACGGCCAGGCGTTGGGGGGCGAAGTCCTCGACGGCGAAGGTCACCTCGCCGGCCGGGGTCTCCAGCCCTTCGATCTCAAGGGTGGCGCGCCAGCGCCCGCGGGGCGCGCTGCGGGGCAGGTCGATATTGGCGGCGGCCGATCCCAGGGGCGCGCCATCGAAGGCGTAGCGGCGGAATTCCACCCCAGACGGGCGACGCACCACGAGGGCGCCTTTGCGGTCCTTGACCGCCCGGGCCTCGCGGTCGCGCATCAGGGCGTTCAGATGGACGGTCTCGCCCGGGCGATAGACGCCGCGGTCGGTGTAGAGATAGGCGTCCACCACCGCGCCTGCGGTGCGGCCCGACGTGCTGACGGCGGCGGCCTCGATGCGCCCGCCGACCCCCAGGCGCGACAGGTCCGCCGGCGGGCGGTCCAGGTCGAGGACGGCCAGATCCCCCTGCGGCCCATAGGCCATGATCATCTTGGCCCGCAGGGCGCCGTCGCCCTTGGTCAGGGCGGCGTCGAAGCGGGCGCGGCCCTGACCGTCGGTGCGGGCCTCGGCCAGGTCCTCGCCATTGGCGGCCACCAGGGCCACGCGGATGCCCGACAGGGTGCGGGCGCTCTTCAGGGATCGCACGACCACATCGGTGGCCTCGGCCCCGGCATAGGCGCTGAGCGCCATGTCGGTGAAGACGATCCAGCGCCGGGCCTGGGCCGGGGGATTATTGTCGCTGTCGGCGAGGCTGCGGCCGCCCGAGGCGTCGCGGGCCTTGATCACATATCCGCCGGGCTTCATCTCGCGCAGGACGGCGCCCAGGGGGAAGACCGTGGTGGCCCGCTGGCCGGCCTCGCCCACGACGGCGACCTCGCCGGTCCAGACCTTCTGGCCCTCCTGGTCGGGGCTGTCGGAGCCCCAGTCATAGGCATACTCCCCCTCGGCGGTGGGGTCCGGCGCGCTGATCGAGGTGCGGACCAGGTTGCGGTCGGCCACGCGCCAGACCTCGATCGCCAGCCGGCTGACATTCACGGTCTCGATGCCGACGCCGTCGGAGTCCTCGCGCGGCAGGATGACCCCGTCGCCGGCGAAGCCCACGAAGGGCGGCTTTTCGCCGAAGGTGAAGTCGACATCGGCGTTGGCCGCCAGGGTCTCGCCGCCGCGGGCGGGCAGGCCCTTGAGCAGGGTCACCCGCCGATCATTGAAGCCCAGGCCTGCGACGCAGAGCTCGGAGCCTTCCACGGCGATGGCCGGCGTTTCGCCCAGGTCGGGGGAGACCAGGACGTAGTCGCCATAGGAGGCCTCGGGATCCAGCGGGCGGCTCATCTCCACGCAGGCCCGGGGCTGGGCGCCGCTGGTGTCGATGCGGGTGCGCCAGACGGCGAAGCCCTCGGGCATGGGAACGCCGCGACGGGGGGCGTCGGCGGCGCGGGGGCGGCCAAACAGCGACCAGCCGCCGGGAACCACCTCGCCGCCGGCCACGACGGTGCGGGGAATACTCAGGATGTCCACGCCCTTGGCGGTGAGGAAGCCGCCGCCGAAGGCTGCGACGATCAGAGCCGCGGCGACCACCGCCGGCGCCCGGCCGTGCGACATGCGGTCCCTGACCCTGCGCCACCAGGGGGCCTTGGGCGGGGCGCCCCCGGCGGCTTCAGGGGCGTTTTCAGGGGAGGACGGCGGGGTGACGGCCTCGTCTGGCCTCTCGTCGCTCGGCGTCATCAGCTTCCCCCCGGCATGGCTTTAGACAGCCGGTCTAGAGGAGACCGAGGCCGGGGTCACCGTCAATCACCCCCCGGGTGAGGCTCAGCCCAGGGCCAGGGTGAGGGACTTCACCTGCAGATAGTCGTCCACCCCATAGGTCGAGCCCTCGCGGCCATAGCCCGACTGCTTGACGCCCCCGAAGGGGTTTGCGGCGTTGGAGATCACGCCGGTGTTCACCCCGATGATGCCGGCCTCCAGGGCCCGTCCGGCCCGCATGGCGCGGTCCAGGTCTCGGGTGAACAGATAGGCCGCCAGGCCGAATTCCGAGGCGTTGGCCCGCGACAGCGCCTCCTCCTCGGTCAGGAAGCCGAAGACCGGCGCCACGGGGCCGAAGGTCTCCTCGGCGGCGAACAGGCGATCGTCGCCGCCGGCCAGGACGGTGGGCTGGAAGAACCGGCCACCCAGCCTGTGGCGGCCGCCGCCGGTCAGCACCCGCCCGCCGCTGGCCTTGGTGCGGGCGATGTGACCCTCGACCTTGTCCAGACCCTTGGCGCTGATCAGCGGACCGATCTCGACGCCGTCCTCGAAGGGCTTGCCGACCTTCAGACCGGCCACCCGGGCGGTGAAACGCTCGAGGAAGGCCTCCTGCACGGCCTGATGCACATAGAGGCGGTTGGGGCAGACGCAGGTCTGGCCGGCGGCCCGGAACTTGGCGGCGATGGCGCCCTCCACCGCGGCGTCCAGGTCGGCGTCCTCGAAGACGATGAGGGGCGCGGCGCCGCCCAGCTCCATCGACAGGCGCTTCAGGGTCGGCGCGCAGTCGGCGGCCAGCTGGCGGCCGACCTCGGTGGAGCCGGTGAAGGAGAGTTTGCGGATCAGCTTCGAGCCCGTCAGCCGTGCGCCCACCTGGCTGTTGGCGCCGGTGACCACCGAGAAAACGCCTTCGGGGACCCCGGCCTCCAGGGCGAGCCTGCCCAGGGCGAGCGCCGTAAACGGAGTGGCCGAGGCCGGCTTCAGCACCACCGTGCACCCGGCGCAGAAGGCCGCGGCCACCTTGCGGGTGATCATGGCGGCAGGGAAGTTCCAGGGCGTGATCGCCGCCACCGGACCCACGGGCTCGCGGAAGGCCAGGATCAGGTCGTCGTCCTTGGCGCTCTCGATGGCGCGGCCGTCCATCCGTTCGGCCATGCCGGCGAACCAGGTGATGAAGGAATTGGCGTAGCGGACCTCGCCCAGGGCCTCCTTCCAGGGCTTGCCGTTTTCAAGCGAGATCAGGGCGGCGAGGCCGTGCTCATTGGCCGTGACGAGACCGGCCCAGCGGCTGAGGATTTCGCCCCGGGCCTTGCCCTTGCGGGCGGCCCAGTCAGGGAAGGCTCGGGCGGCGGCCGCGATCGCCGTCTCCACCTCTTCACCCGACAGGCTGGGGACCTGGCCCAGGCGCGTCTCTTCGGAGGGGTCCTCCACGACGATGGGTTCACCAGAGCCGGAGATCCAGCGGCCGTCCACCAGGGCCTGCTCGATGATGAGGGCGGCGCCCAGCTTGGCCAGCGCCTGGGGGGATGTCTGTTCGGACATGACGGTCTCCTGGATCGGGGAATACGCCTTCTTCAAACGCACGAAGGCCGGCGGGGGGCCGGCGGCTTGACGCCGCCGCCGGCCAGGGTTTGCATCGGCGCCAATCGGCGCGCTGCGTCGCGCCCATGGCAAGGACGTCTCTTCGCATGAAAACCCAACTTCTGGCCGCCACGGCGGTGGCCCTGATCGGGCTTGGCCCGCTCGGCGCGGCCCAGGCTCAGCCCTCGGCCCAGAAACCCACGCCGGCCCAGGCCAAGGCCTTCATTGATGAGGCCGAGGCCAGGCTGGAGGCGCTCAGCCTCTATGTCGCCAAGTCCGCCTGGGTGCGGGCCACCTACATCACCGAGGACACCCAGTGGCTCGAGGCCAAGGCGGTGGGCGAGGAAAAGGAGCTGGCCACCCAGCTCGCCATGCAGGCGGCCCGGTATGACGGGGTCCAGGTCGATCCGGTCACGGCGCGCAAGCTGAAGCTGCTCAAGCTCTATCTGACCTTGCCGGCGCCGGATCGGGCCGGGGCGGCGGCCGAGCTGGCCCGCCTGGAATCCCGCCTGGACTCCGCCTATTCCACCGGCAAGTTCAGCCATAAGGGCGCGCCGATCACCCTCAACGACGCCGAGGAGATCATGCGGGAGTCCCGCGATCCGGCCGAGCTGAAGGCGGTCTGGGAGGGCTGGCGCACGGTGTCGCCGCCCATGCGGGACGACTATGCGCAGCTGGTGGCCCTGGCCAATGAGGGGTCGGAAGGCCTGGGCTACAAGGACGCCGGCGCCCTGTGGCGCGACAAGTACGACATGGATCCCGACGCCTTCGCCGGCGAGGCCGACCGCCTCTGGAGCCAAGTCGAGCCCTTCTACAAGAACCTGCACTGCTATGTGCGCGCCCGGCTGAATGATCGCTATGGCGACGCCGTCCAGCCCCGCACCGGCCCGATCCGAGCCGACCTGACCGGCAATATGTGGGCCCAGAGCTGGGGCAATATCTATGACGTGGTCGCGCCGGCCGAGGTCCGCTCCAGCTATGACCTGGACGACCTGCTGGTGAAGGCGGGCTATGACCCGACCCGGATGGTGAAGACCGGCGAGGCCTTCTACTCCTCGCTCGGCCTGGCGCCGCTGCCGCAGACCTTCTGGGAACGGTCGATGATCACCAGGCCCGAGGATCGCGAGGTGGTGTGCCACGCCTCGGCCTGGAACCTGGACGGCAAGGACGACATCCGGATCAAGATGTGCACCCTGGTGAATGGCGAGGACTTCTTCACTGTTCACCATGAACTGGGCCACAACTATTACCAGCGGGCCTATGCCGATCAGCCCTATCTGTTCAAGGGCGGGGCCAATGACGGCTTCCACGAGGCGATCGGCGATTTCGCCGCGCTCTCCGCCCTGACGCCGACCTATCTGCAGCAGATCGGCCTTCTGGAGACCGCACCTGGCGAGGCGGAGGATATTCCGTTCCTGCTCAAGACCGCCCTGGACAAGATCGCCTTCCTGCCGTTCGGCCTGATGGTCGACAAGTGGCGCTGGCAGGTGTTCGCGGGCGAGGTCACGCCACAGACCTACAACGAGGCCTGGTGGGCGCTGCGCACTCAGTACCAGGGGATCACCCCGCCCGGCCCGCGGCCGGCTGAGGCCTTTGATCCGGGGGCTAAGTACCACATCCCCGGAAACACCCCGTACATGCGCTACTTCCTGGCCCACATCTATCAGTTCCAGTTCCATCAGGCCGCCTGCGCCCAGGCCGGCTGGCAGGGGCCGCTGCATCGCTGCTCGGTCTATGACCAGGCCGAGATGGGGGCGAAGTTCAACGCCATGATGGAGATGGGCCAGTCCAGGCCCTGGCCGGATGCGCTGGAAGCCTTTACCGGCCAGCGGCAGACCGACGCCAGCGCCGTGGCGGCCTATTTCGCCCCGCTGAACACCTGGCTGACGGCGCAGAACCAGGGCGAACAGTGCGGCTGGTGAGAACCCCGTCGCATCCCCTCTGAAGGCGCCCGCCGCCCAGGTCGCAAGCCCTGGGCGGTCGTCCTTCGTTTACCGTCTTCTGCGGGGGGTTCGTTTACCCTGACGCTTCATCATGCCTGCTCGACACCCACAGAGAACCGAGCGGGGCGCAGACGTGCGAACCTCTATCCTCAAGGGCCTGACCGCCCGCCTGAAATCTGGAGCCCGCGACGAGAGCGGGGCTGCGGCGATTATTTTCGCCGTGGCGCTGGTCCTGTTGGCGCCTCTGACGCTCGGCGTCTTCGACCTCTATATCGCCGCCAACCAGAAGCAGAAGCTGCAGGACGCCTTGGACGCCGCAGCCCTCTATGCGGCGCGCTCCTCGGCCCAGACCCAGAAAGAGATCAACGAGATCGGCCAGCGGGCCCTGCAGGCCAATCTTTCCGCCTTCCCGGGCTCGGCCCTGGTCACCTCCAGCTTCGTGCTCGACGGCCCGAAGGTCGTCGGATCGGCCGAGATGACCCCGATGGCCGTGTCCGCAGGCTTTTTCCAGCACGCCAACGTCAAGGCCGGGGCCGAGGTCCTGCGGGCCATGGACCGGCTGGAAGTGGCCCTGGTGCTGGACAATACCGGCTCCATGGCCGGCACCAAGCTCTCGACCCTGAAGACCGCCGCCAAGAATCTGGTGGACAAGCTCGAGGCCGCCGGTTCGCGCAGCACGGCCGCAGATCCCATCCAGATCTCCCTGGTGCCGTTCTCCAGCACCGTGCGGATCTATGAGAATGTCAGCGTCACTAACTACAACACCTCGACGCGCACCGGGCCAGGCATCCCCAACTGGGTGGACAGCCGCGCGCGGGGCCACGGCGCCGCTGGCGTGGATATCTTCACCACCATCAATACCGACCGCTTCGCCGTCCTGAAGTCGATGAAGGGCAATCAGGTCTGGGGCGGCTGCGTGGAGAGCCGGCGCCCGCCCTTCGATATCCAGGACACAGCGCCCTATTCGGCCAAGGTCGACAGCTATTTCGTGCCCTACTTCGCGCCAGACGAACCGGATGACAGCGGAAGCTGGTGGTCGGTGACGCGCTACTACAACAACTACATTCCAGACAAATCCACCGGCGTTTTCAAGGAGCGGCAGGGCAATGTCGCCAAGTACAAGGACGCGACCCCTAGTAACGGCGGCCCGAACCGAGATTGCGACCTTGAGCCCCTCACGCGCCTGACGACCGATATGCCCAAGCTGAAGTCGGCCATCGACGACATGAAGGCGGTGGGGAACACCAACATCCCCATGGGCCTCGTCTGGGGCTGGCACACCCTGTCGCCCAATGCGCCGTTCTCGGACGGTGCGGCCTATGGGACCAAGAACCACCGGAAGATCATCATCCTGATGACCGACGGCGACAACGTCGCCAGCACGGGCAATTACGACAACGATTCCCAGTACAGCGGCATCGGCTACATCTGGCAGAACCTGCTTGGGATCACGTCGGGCTCAAGCAGCGCGCGAACCAATGCGATGAACGGCCGCCTGAAGCTGCTGTGCGAAAACATCAAGGCCAAGGACATCGTGCTCTATACGGTGCGGGTCGAGGTGAAGACCGGCTCCAGCGAGCTTTTGAAGACCTGCGCCACCGACTCCGAAAAGTTCTTCGACGTCCAGAACGTGTCCCAGCTGGGCGCGGCCTTCGACGCCATCGCCGGCTCCATCGACAATCTGCGGCTCACCAAATAGAGGCGCAGGCGACGGCGCCGGTGCGCTCGCCAGCGCGCCCTCGTGAGGCTTTGGCCGGTCAGCCCCGGGCGGCGGTCAGCCTGGCCGGCGCCGCAGGCTCGCGACGCAACTCCGACCAGACGTCGTCCACTGCGGCCAGCAGGCGTTCGGCCGTCACCGGCTTGGTCACGTGGCCGTCGGCGCCGGCGGCGGACGAGGCCTGGCCGTGTTCGGGCATGGCGTTGGCCGTCAGGGTGAGGATGTGGGTGCGTCCGCGCCCCTCCGCCTGCTCGCGGCGGCGGATTTCGGCGATGGCGGTCAGGCCGTCCATGACCGGCATCTGCATGTCCATCAGGATCAGGTCGTAGGCGCCGGCGCCCCAGGCTTCCAGCGCCTGGGCGCCGTCCTCCACGCAGGTCAGGTCCACCCCGGCGGCGCCGAGGATCAGTTCGACCACGCGGCGATTGGTGGGATGGTCCTCGGCCAGCAGGACCCGAAGGCCCTCCAGGGGCGGCTCGGCGGCCGCCTCCCTGGCGCTGGCGTCCCACATCTCGACGCCGCCGACACAGCGGGGCAGGTCGAGGGTCAGGGTGAAGATGGCGCCTTGGCCGTGCTGGGACGCTGCGCTGAGCGCGCCGCCCATGGCCTCGGCCAGGGAGCGGGAGATGGCCAGGCCCAGACCCGTGCCGCCAAACCGCCGGGTGATCGAGCCGTCGGCCTGTTCGAAGCGGCTGAACAACCGCCGTCTCGTGGCCGCATCAAAGCCAATGCCGGTGTCGGCGACCTGGAAGACCAGCCGTGATCCGGTTTCGCCGCGCTCGGCGCTGACGCTCAGGCGGACCCCGCCCTGGCTGGTGAACTTCACCGCATTGCCCAGCAGGTTGGACAGGATCTGGCGCAGGCGCGCGGCGTCGCCCTCATAGGCGCCGCAGGCCTCCGGCGCGATCGAGACCTGGAAATCAAGTCCCTTGGCTGTGGCGCTCGGGGCGAACAGGGCGGCGCAGGCGTCGACCGACGCGGCGAGGTCGAAGGGTTCGGGGCGAAGCTCCAGGCGGCCGGCTTCGATCCGGGCCAGGTCCAGGATGTCGCTCAGCAGCGCCTCCAGGGTCTGGGCCGAGGTTTCGATCAACGCGACCATCTCAGCCTGCTGCGGCGCCAATTCGGTGCGGGCCAGGGCGCCGGCCACCCCCATCACGCCATTGAGGGGCGTGCGGATTTCGTGGCTCATATTGGCCAGGAACTCGCTCTTGGCGCGGTTGGCGGCCTCGGCCGCCTCCTTGGCCTTCACCAGTTCGAGCTCGGCCTGACGTTGCTGATCGATATCGCGCATGACGCCGATCACCCGCTCGACGCGGCCCTTACCCGACTTGAAGGCCCTGGCCGCCGCGGTGGTCCAGCGGGGCTCGCCCTTTCCCCGCGGCATGAGGCGGTAGGTCTCGTGGAAGGTCTCGCCGTCGCGGAGATGCCGGTCCCAGGCCGCCATCAGCCGCGGCCGGTCCATGGGATGGACCGCATCCCAGATATGGCGGCTGACCTCATCGAAGGTGGCGCCGGAATGGAGCGAGCGCGCCCCGGCCGCCGTCAGCGTGCCCCGACGATAGTCCATCTCCCACATCTGCAGCTCGCCGATCTCCAGGGCGAACTTCAGGCGTTCTTCGGAACGGCGCGCCTCTTCCAGGGCCGCGACCGAGTCGGTGATGTCCACCGACATGATCAGCAGGCCTGCGACGGCTCCGCTCGCCTCCCGCCAGGGGGCGATCTCAACCCGCAGCCAGCGGGGGGCCCCGCGCCTCTGCACCAGCACCCGGTCATAGTGGGCCGGCTCACCCCTGAGGCACTGCTCATAGGCGGCGCGCCAACGGTTAGCGCCCGGATTCACGTCGTAGAGAATCTTGCCGATCGGGTCGGGGATGTCGCGTTCCTGCCGCCACAGGGGGCTGGCCTGCACGACACGCATGTGGGTGTCGGTGAGGCACAGGGCCACCGGCGCGCTCTCCACAAAGGCGGCCATCAGGGTGTGGGCGGCGTCGACCCGCATCTGCGCCTGGGCGAGATCAGACACCGCCTGATGGCGGCTGCACTCCAGGGCGGCGATGGCGGCGAGGTCGCGCAGGGATTCGGCAAGGGCGGCGTCGAAGTCCCGCGGCTCAGGGCCGGCGACGGCCACGGCGCCCAGGGCCATGCCATTGGGCAGCACGATCGGCGCGCCCGCGAAGAAGCGCAGCGCCGGAGCGCCGGCCACATAGGGGTGCTGGGCCAAGGTAGGGTCGAGCCTGGCGTCGGCGACCCACAGGACATCCTGCGCCTGGGCGGCGAGACCGGCGAAGGAGGTGTCGATATCGATCTGGCGGGTGAAGTCGGCGTCGGCGCTGGCGTGCCAGGTGCGGTCGCCATCGATCAGGATCACATCGCCCAGGCCGCCGCCCATCAGGGACCGCGCCAGATTTCCGATCCGCTCGAAGGTGGGTTTGAGCGCCGCCAGGTCCAGCGCGCCCATGACGGCGATCCGGCGGGCCTTGGCCTGGAGGGCGGCGGGATATTCGACCATGGCCGCGTGATCTGCCTTTTGCTTGTCGGCCAACCTCGCTCGCTCACGGTTAAATTTTTGTGGCTGGGCGCCAATTTTCCTGGGGCCTAGAGCAGCTTGATCTCGCGCAGGCGCTGCTGAAGGTAGCCGTCGGCGGTGATCGGCTCGGGATAACGGTCGGGATGGGCCGAATCGACGCAGGTGGGCAGGGTCGAGATTTCGTAGTCCGGATTGAAGTGCAGGAAGAAGGGCGTCGAATAGCGCGCCACGCCGCGGCGCTCAGGCGCGGGGTTGACCACGCGGTGGGTTGTGGACGGCAGCCGGTGGTTGGTCAGCCGCTGCAGCATGTCGCCGATATTGCACACCAGGGCGCCCGGCGGCGGGTTGATCGCCAGCCAGCTGCCGTCGCGCCGCAGCACCTCCAGCCCGGCCTCCTCGGCGCCCAGCAGCAGGGTGATCACATTGATGTCTTCATGGGCGGCGGCGCGGATATGGGGGCCGTCGCCGGCGGTGGGCGGATAGTGCAGCAGGCGCAGCACGGAGTTGCCGTCGTTCACCGT
The DNA here is from genome assembly GCF_030646615.1 of Phenylobacterium sp. GTDB lineage: Bacteria > Pseudomonadota > Alphaproteobacteria > Caulobacterales > Caulobacteraceae > Phenylobacterium. The sequence goes on from NZ_JAUSLG010000088.1 coordinate 46,414, forward strand.
CGGATCAAAGAAGCTGCGGCCCAGGTCGAGATAGACGGCCAGGGCCTCCAGGACCTTCTGGCCCATGGCGTCCAGGGCGCCATAGAGCCAGGCCACGTCCTTGTGGAAATCCGGGATTTCCTCTGGCCAGACATTGGGCGGCATGACCGGCGCATACGGGTGGCCCGCCGGCAGGTCGCGGCCCATATGCCAGAATTCCTTGAGGTCGTGGTGGGCTTCGCCCTTGGCGGTTTCGACGCCGAACGGGGTGTAGCCCCGCTGGCCGCCCTGGCCGACCACATAGGCGCGCTTGGCGGCTTCCGGCAGGGCGAAGAAGGCCTTGGCCGAAGCAAGCGCTGCGTCGATGCGCGCCTGTTCAAGCCGATGGTCGCTGATCACCGCGAAGCCATAGCGGGTGAAGGACTCGCCCAGGGCCTGGGCGAAGCCCTCGAAGTCCGCCTCATAGGCCCCGAAGGAGACCGGCAGGATGGAGTCAGAATTCACGGGCGGTCATCTCGCAGGGTTGGACGGGCGGGGGCCTTAAATCGGCCATAACGGAACTTCGTAAGGAGGCCTAGCGTTGCCGTAGTCATAACAATTCATCGGAGACACCAGATGCGTCACCTGACCGCCGCTTCTGTGGGCCTTATCGGGGCGTTCGCCCTGGGCGCCTGCACCACCACCGACGGCTATACCGGCCAGCAAGTGAGGAACAACACCGGCACCGGCGCCTTGGCTGGCGCCCTGGGCGGCGCCGCCCTGGGTTACCTGACCAACACCAACAAGAGCTCCGAGGGCCGCAAGAATGCGCTCATCGGCGCAGGCGTCGGCGCCCTGGCCGGGGCCGCAGCCGGCAACTACATGGACCGCCAGCAGGCCGAGCTTCGACAGCAGCTGGCCGGCACAGGCGTGGACGTCATACGCCAGGGCGACAATATCATCCTCAACATGCCCGGCGACGTGACCTTCGCGGTCGATCAGTCCGACATTCAGCCGCGCTTCTTTACGGTGCTGGACGATGTGGCGCGCACCATCAACGCCTATCCTCAGACCCTGGTGGACGTGATCGGTCACGCCGACTCCACGGGCGCTGCGGCCTACAATCAGGCCCTGTCGGAACGCCGCGCCGGCTCGGTGGCCAACTATCTGGTCAGCCGGGGCCGCGTGATGCCCGACCGTCTCTATGTCGCAGGCCGCGGGATCAACGAGCCGCGGGCGACCAACGCCACGCCGGAGGGCCGCGCCCAGAACCGCCGTGTCGAGATCGTCCTGCGTCCCCTGACCAGCTGATCTGACTTAACCCCTGAGACCGGCGGCCTAGCCTTCGGGCCGCCGGTTTTCCGGACTTTCCCACTTGCTGCGCTGCGGCCTAGTATGGGCCATGGCAGACAAGGTTCGCAAAGACGCCGCCGAGGCCCTTGAGGGTCTCCTGTTCGACGGCATGACCATCATGGCCGGGGGCTTTGGCCTTTGCGGCATTCCTGAGAATCTGATCGCAGCGATCCGCGCCCACGGGGCGAAGGACCTGACGGTGATCTCCAACAATTGCGGGATCGACGGCTTCGGCCTCGGCGTCCTGCTGGAGAACCGCCAGATCAGGAAGATGATCAGCTCCTATGTGGGGGAGAACAAGCTGTTCGAGCAGCTCTATCTCTCCGGTGAGCTGGAGCTGGAATTCAATCCCCAGGGCACCTTGGCCGAGCGCATCCGGGCCGGCGGCGCGGGCATACCGGCCTTCTTCACCAAGACCGGCGTGGGCACCCTGGTGGCCGAGGGCAAGGAGGTCCGCGAGTTCGACGGCGAGCCCTATGTGATGGAGCGCGGCCTGACCGCCGACCTCGCCATCATCAAGGCCGATGTGGGCGACACCGCCGGCAATCTGGTCTTCCGCAAGACCGCGCGGAACTTCAATCCGATGATGGCCACGGCGGCCGCCAAGACGGTGGCCGAGGTGGAGCGTCTCGTGGCGCCTGGGGATCTGGACAAGGATCACATCCACACGCCGGGCATCTATGTGGACGCCATCTTCAAGGGCGCAGCCTTCGAAAAGCGCATCGAGCGGGTGACCACGCGGCCGCGGGCGCTCGAGGGCGCCGGCGCCGGGGAGGAAGTCTGATGGCCTGGACAAGGGACCAGATGGCCGCCCGCGCGGCCCGCGAGCTTCAGGACGGCTTCTATGTGAACCTGGGCATTGGCATCCCGACCCTGGTGGCCAATTACATTCCAGCCGGGGTCGAGGTCACCCTGCAGAGCGAGAACGGCATGCTGGGCATGGGCCCTTTCCCCTTCGAGGGGGAAGAGGACGCCGATCTGATCAACGCCGGCAAGCAGACCATCACCGAGCTGGCCTCGTCCTCCTATTTCTCGTCGGCCGACAGCTTCGCCATGATCCGCGGCGGCCATATCGACCTGTCCATCCTGGGCGCGATGCAGGTGGCGGCCAATGGCGACCTGGCCAACTGGATGGTGCCGGGAAAGATGGTCAAGGGCATGGGCGGCGCCATGGACCTGGTGGCGGGCGTCAAGCGCGTGGTCATCGTCATGGAGCACAGCGAGAAGTCCGGCGCGCCCAAGCTGGTCAAGGCCTGCTCGCTCCCGCTGACCGGGCAGGCGGTGGTGGACCTGGTGATCACCGATCTCGCCGTCTTCGAGGTGAACCGGGGGCGCGCGCCCCTGCGTCTCATCGAGTTGGCCGACGGGGTCACTGTGGACGAGGTTCGCGCCAAGACGGAGGCGTCTTTCGAGGCGGCCGCTGCGTAGGATCATCGGGGCGTGACGGGGCGGCTATGGCCCGGATGAAGGACGCGCGATGATGATGAAGACCCACACGCTCGCCGCCATGGTGCTGGCGCCCCTGGCTCTGGCCAGCGCCTCGCCAGCGCCGGCCCAGGCGCCTGCGGCAGCTTCGGGGAAGGCCACGGCGGTGTTCGCCGGCGGCTGCTTCTGGTCGGTGGAGCACGAACTGGAGCAGATCCCCGGCGTGGTCGATGTGGTCGTCGGCTATGCGGGGGGCGCCAAGGCCAATCCCACCTATCGGAACCATGACGGTCATCTGGAGGCGGTGCAGGTGACCTATGACCCGGCGCGGCTGAGCTATGAGCAGCTGACCCTGGGCTTCTTCCGCCGCATCGACCCTACCGATCCCAACGGCCAGATCTGCGACCAGGGGCCGTCCTATCGCACGGCGGTCTTCTACGCCTCCGGGGCGGAGCGGGACGCCGCCCAGAAGGTGAAGGCGCAGGTGGCCAAGGCCCTGGGCCAGGCGGTGGCGACCGAGATTCGCCCGGCCGCCCGCTTCTGGATGGGCGAGACCTACCACCAGGACTACGCCGAGAAGAATCCCGGTCGCTACCAGGCCTACAAGGTCGGCTGCGGGCGCGAGCGGGCGCTCAAGGCGGTGTGGGCAGGCCGGTGAGCGGATCTCTCGGCCGGGGCTGAAAATCCTCGCCGGTGAACATCTCGGCCCGGCGGCTGCGCTCGCCGTCCAGCCAGACATTGACGAACTCGGTCTCGCCGGTGCGGACGAAGTCGGCCTTCATCTCTGGCGTGAAGTCTGGCTCCAGGCTCATGGCCAGCACCCGCTCGCCCTCGGCGGTTGTGAGGGGATCGGTGGCCTCGGCCTGGTTCTGCGGATGGGCGGTGCGGACCCACATGCGCAGGGGCGCCGCGTCGGGCCGGGCGAAGTAGTCCCGGCCGTAATAGGCCGCCGCGTTGAACATGAAGCGGTCATCGACGGCGATGGCCGAGACCCGCAGATCGTGCATGGCGCGATCGGTCATGGCCTCGGTCAGCTGCGACCAGCCCTTGGCGCGCTTGAACCCATTGGCCATGCCCGCCTGCTCGGCCAGATCCGGCGAGATGACGAAGGACAGGAACAGCGCCGCGACCGCCCCTTGGGTCGCCAGGGCGGCGATGTACCAACCCTTGGCCCGCCAGCGCAGCAGCCAGGCCGCGACCAGGATCACCCCCGTGACATAACCCGCCGCCGTCCAGTTGGCGTTGGCCCGGCTGATCAAGGCCTGGAACGTGACGATCAGGAAGACCGGCGCCGTGAAGCAGAGCAGCAGCAGGTCGGCTGGGGTGAGTCGCCGACGCCAGGCCAGGAGCCCCCCGCCGACCACCAGCACCACGAAGGGGATCGGACCAAACACCCCGAACTGTGAGCCGATGAAGTCCAGCATCTCGCCGGGATGAAAGAGATCGCTCGGGCTCCAGTTGGCGTTGGCCGCGGTGTGCGCAACGGTGGCGAAGCCATGGGCGGCGTTCCAGATCAGATTGGGCGCCAGCACCAGCAGCATGGCGCCCAGGGCCGCCGTGATCATGGGCGGCGACCAGATCCGGCGGGCGTCCCGGTCGAGGACCAGATGAAGCGCCACCCCCATCAGGGCGTAGAGCGCCGCATACTTCGAGAGGAAGGCCAGGCCGAGAAGCGCCCCGGCCCCGGCGGCCGCGACCAAACGTCGCCGACCCTCCGCCTGCGGAAGATAAACGTAGAGGGCCAGCCCCCAGGCCAGGCAGGCCAGCAGCGGCGCATCGGTCGCCACCACCGCCGACGACAGCTGCACTCCCGGCATCACATGATAGAGGGCGCTGGCGGCCAGGGCGATCTGCGCGCCATAGAGCCGCCGGGCCAGCACAAAAACGCCAAGCGCCGTGATTGCCTGAAAAAGCGGCGCCGAGAGCCGCACCATCGGCTCGCTGTCGCCGCCTAAGGTGGTCGCCCAGATGCTCCAGGCGACCATGGGCGGCTTTGAATAATAACCGAAATCCAGCGTTCTGGACCAAAGCCAGTACTGGGCCTCGTCCGGATAGAGCTCGAGCGGCGTAATGAAGATGGCCGCCAGGCGCACGGCGGTCAGGGCCACGGTGATCCACAGGGCCATGCGCCAGGCGGCGAGGGCGGAGGGCGCGGCGGGGTCAGTCAAGGGAGTCTCCGGAACGGCTGGGGAACGTTGCTTCCCCAGCAGGCGATGTAAAGGGCGTGACGCCTATGGGTGTGGCGCCACAACAACAGGTTGCCCTCGTCATAAATCCATCACCAACAAGCCCGAAAGTTGCCTGTATAGACCGCCGGACTTCGGAGCGCTTGTGCGTTCGCCCGCTCCGATTCTCGATCGAGAGGGGAATCTCACAATGACGTCTATGAAGCGGCTCGCCAGCGGCGCGGCTCTTACGGCGCTCGTCTGCGCCATGAGCAGCGCCGTCTACGCGCAGGAAACCACGGCCGCAATCCGCGGTCAGATCGTCGACACGCAGGGCGCTCCGGTGGCCGGCGCGACGGTCACCATCACCCACGTCCCGACCGGCGCCACCAGCACCTCCGTCACCGGTATGGACGGCATCTATTCGGCCCGTGGCCTTCGGGTCGGCGGCCCGTACCGCATCGCCGCCACCGCCCCGCAGTTCGAGGCCGGCGCCTCGACCCTGCAGGCCGTCGGCGTGGGCGACGCCGCCCAGGTGGACGTCCGCCTCGGCCGCACCGGCGACGCCCAGGTGGCCGAGCTGGTCGTGACCGCCGCGGCCGGCGCCCCCAGCCAGGGCGGCCCCTCCTCGAACTTCACCTCCGCCGACATCGACTCGCTGCCCTCGATCAGCCGCGACCTGAAGGACGTGGCCCGCCTCGACCCGTTCGCGACCATCGACCCGACCAATTCGGACGCCATCTCGTTCGGCGGCGTGAACACCCGCTTCAACCAGTTGACCGTCGACGGCATCCGCCAGAACGACGATTTCGGCCTGAACAACAACGGCTACCCGACCCAGCGCTCGCCGATCTCGATCGACGCGATCGAGGCGGTCAACGTCTCCTCGGCCCCCTACAGCGTGATCAACAACGGCTTCCTCGGCGGCCAGATCAATGCGGTCACCAAGTCGGGCGGCAACACCTTCTCCGGTTCGGTCTTCTACGAGTATTCCGACAACGACCTGCGCGGCGACACCGCCAACGGCGTCGACTACAGCACGGTCTTCGAGGAAAAGACCTGGGGCGCGACCCTGGGCGGCCCGATCATCAAGGATCGCCTGTTCTTCTTCGGCGCCTATGAAAAGTTCGAAGGCCTGCTCGGCTTCGATACCGGCCCGGTTGGCTCCGGCGCCGCGGTGGTCATTCCGCGCATCAGCGCCGATGCGGTGGAGACCTTCCGCCAGGCGACCCAGTCGCTCTATGGCTACGATCCCGGCTCCTATCTGAGCGGGGCTTTCCCGGTGGAAGACGAGAAGTACCTGGCCAAGCTCGACCTAGTCATCACCGATGATCACCGCGCCTCGGTCACCTACCAGCAGACCACCGGCAACTCGCTCAACGGTTCGGTCAACTCCGTCTTCGCCAACGGCAACTCCACGACCCAGCCGCGGGTCGGCCTGGCCTCGAACCAGTACGACAAGACCGAGGAGCTGATCACCTACAGCGCCCAGCTGAACTCGGACTGGACCGACAACTTCTCCACCGAGCTGCGCTATTCCAACAAGGAAACCGACACCACCCAGATGCCGCTCAGCGGCCTCTCGGTGGGCCAGGTGATCGTGGGCGTGAGCGACCTGCCCGGCGTCGCCACCGGTTCGGGCACGCCGCAGATCCAGTTCGGCGCCGACACCTTCCGGCACGACAACTATCTGAATGTGCAGACCGAGACCTTCGAGGCCATCGGCCGCTACAATGTCGGCGACCATGACTTCCTGTTCGGGGCCCGCACCGAGCAGAACGACATCATCAATGTCTTCGTCTCCAACTCCCTGGGCTCCTACACCTTCGCCAGCTACGCCGACTTCCTGGCCCGTCGGGCCAGCGGCTTCAGCCTGTCGGGCGGCGTCGATCCCACGGCGGGCACGGTCCCGGCGACCATCGGCACGGCCCGCCTCGGCGCGGCGACCTTCGGCTATCGCCTGACCAGCCTCTACGGTGAAGACCGCCTGCAGATCACCCCGACCCTCGATGTGACGGCCGGCGTTCGCTACGACCGCTATTCGATGGACGATACGCCCAGCGAGAACGCCGCCTTCTTCTCGCGTCACGGCTTCAGCAACACCTCGACCCTGGACGGCAAGGACGCGGTTCTGCCGCGGGTCTCCTTCAACTGGGAGCCGCGTACGGACCTGACCATCTCGGGCGGCGTCGGGCGGTTCTCGTCCACCGGCCTGAACGTCTGGATCTCCAACGCCTATTCCAACAACGGCGTGAACCAGACCAACGCCATCTGCCCCGCCGGCCCCTACACCAATGTCGACCTGACCCAGGCCCCGGCCGGCTGCACCTTCACGCCGGGCAACGGCAATGTGAACGCCATCGACCCGTCCCTGCAGATCCCGACCGCCTGGAAGGGCAATCTGACGGCGACCTACGAGGCGGACCTGGGCCGCTTCGGCGACAGCTGGCGCTTCACGGCGGCCTATCTGAAGTCGGTCAACGAGAATGCGCTCATCTGGTACAATCTGCGCTCGGTCCAGACCGGCGTGGCGCCCGATGGCCGTCCGGTCTTCTCTCAGTCCACCGCGGGCTCCATCGCGGGCAATGAAAACGACTTCCTGCTGACCAACACCTCCAAGGGCAGCTCGGAATCGGTCGCCTTCGTGGTCGACAAGGTCTGGCGCGAAGGTCTGTGGGACGGCCTGTCGATGAGCGTCGGCTACACCCACACCGACGCCGAAGACACCAACCCGATGACCAGCTCCATCGCCCAGTCGAGCTATACCCGCTACGGCACGTCGAACCCGCAAGCGCCGGCGTCGGCGACCTCGGACTATGAAGTCCGCGACCGCTGGACGATGAACTTCGGCTATGCCCGCTCGTTCTTCGGCGACAACGAGACTTCGGTTCAGGTGTTCGCCCAGAACCGCACGGGCCTGCCCTTCAGCTACACCTTCGCTGGCAGCCGCACGGGCAACTTCGACAACGACTTCGGCTACAACGTCTCGTCCTATTCGGGCCGTCAGGCCTCGTCGAACGCCCTGTTCTACGTGCCGCAGATGGCCGGCGGTTCGATCACCGCCACCAGCGACCCGATCGTCCAGTACGCGGCCGGCTTCGATGTCTCGGCCTTCGACGCCTTCGTGAAGTCCAGCGGCCTGTCGGCCTATGCGGGCGGCATCGCCCCGCGGAACGCCTTCAACACCCCGGACGTCACCACGGTCGACCTGCGCCTCAGCCAGGAGCTCCCGGCCTTCTTCCCGGGCGGCGCCAAGCTGCAGGTCTATATGGACGTCGAAAACCTCGGCAACCTGCTGAACGACGAGTGGGGCGTGCTGGAACAGTACGACTTCCACCGCTCGGTCCCGGTGGCGACCGTGTCCTGCGTCGCTGCAGGCACCACCACGGCCGCCAGCTGCGGCGCGCCGAACGCGGCCTACCTCTATTCGGGCAACGCCTCGGCCATCGAACCCTATGTCGTGCCGGACGCCTCCCTGTGGCGCGTCAAGTTCGGCGTGAAGTACAAGTTCTGATCGGATCATTCTGACCAGACGGAAGGGGCGGCTCTCGGGCCGCCCCTTTTTTGTTGCGCCGCCCGGGTGCGGCCCTGCTTGACCTGCGGGCTGCGTGCGCCCATCTGCGCCGGTCCCGCCTGATCGGCGCCTGACCCTTGGAAGGGATCGTTGATGAGCCTTGTCGTTCCTGCCGAATGGGCGCCGCACCGGGCCATGTGGCTGGGCTTTCCCAGCCATGGCGAGCTCTGGGGCGAGGACTACGCCCAGGCCCAGGCCGAGGTGGCCGCCCTGGCCCGCGCCATGGCCGGCCCGGGGCGGGAAGCTGTCCGCCTGATGACCGGTTCGCCGGACGGCGAGGCTGCGGCCCGGCGGATGCTGGGCGATGTGGCTGGCATCGAGATCGTCGCCGGCGCCTTTGGCGACATCTGGCTTCGCGACACCGGCCCGATCTTCGCCCGCCAGGAGGACGGCTTCAGCGCCCGCGGGTTCCGGTTCAACGGCTGGGGCGGCAAGTATGTCTATCCCCACGACGAGACCGTGGCCGCCCAGATCGCCGATCATGTCGGCGTCCCACTGGCGCTCAACGACTTCATCCTGGAAGGCGGCGCCCTGGACCATGACGGGTTCGGCACGGTGCTCACCACCGGCCAGTGCCTGCTGAACCCCAACCGCAATCCCGGCTGGAGCGCCGACGCCGCCGAGGCCGCGCTTGGCGAGGCGCTGGGGGTCCGCAAGACCCTGTGGCTGGGCGAAGGCCTGCAGAATGACCACACCGATGGCCATGTGGACAATCTGGCCCGCTTCGTCGCGCCCGGCGTCGTGGTCTGTCCCGTCGCCTTCGGGCGGGGCGACCCGAACATGGACGCCTATGATGACGCCGCGCGGCGCCTGGCCGGTATGACCGATGCGCGGGGCGAGCGGTTGAAGGTGGTGCGCATCCCCTCGCCCGGCTGGGTCGAGAACGCCGATGGCGACTATGTGCCGGCCTCGCACATGAACTTCATCATCACCAATGGGGCGGTGATCGTGCCGACCTATGCGCAGCGCCCGGGCGAGATGGCCATCCAGGCCCTGGAGAGCGTCTTCCCCGACCACAAGGTGATCGGCCTGCCGTCCGCCGCCATCCTGACCGGCGGCGGCTCCTTCCACTGCATCACCCAGCAGGAGCCCGCCTGATGGCCCGCATCATCAAGGTCGCCGCCATCCAGACCAGCTATGGCCTGGATCTCGACGCCAACATCAAGAAGACCGCCGACTTCATCAGAGAGGCCGCCGGTCAGGGCGCCCAGGTGGTCCTGCCGTCCGAGCTGTTCCAGGGCCCCTATTTCTGCGTCACCCAGGAGGAGCGCTGGTTTTCCACCGCCCATCCCTGGCGCGAGCACCCCTGCGTCACCGCGCTGGCGCCCCTGGCGGCCGAGCTTGGGATCGTCCTGCCGATCTCGATCTATGAACGCGAAGGCCCGCACTACTTCAACAGCGTGGTTATGATCGACGCCGACGGCTCGCCCATGGGCGTCTATCGCAAGAGCCACATCCCCGACGGGCCGGGCTATCAGGAGAAGTACTATTTCCGCCCGGGCGACACCGGCTTCCGCGTCTGGGACACCCGGTTCGGCAAGGTGGGCGTCGGCATCTGCTGGGACCAGTGGTATCCGGAGGCGGCCCGCGCCATGGCCCTGATGGGCGCCGAGGCGCTGCTCT
>NZ_JAUSLG010000089.1 GCF_030646615.1 Phenylobacterium sp.
GGGTGGAGCAGCCCGGTAGCTCGTCAGGCTCATAACCTGAAGGTCACAGGTTCAAATCCTGTCCCCGCACCCATACATCCCATAACGCCCGCCAGGACCTAAACCCCCCGGCGGGCGTTTCGGCGTCAAGGCCATGGCCGCCAACGCCTTCCCGCAGATCAGATCAGCCAAGCACGTCCGTCAGGCGTCGCCAGAGTTCTTGGTCGAAGTTCGGGTCCACCGCGGCCGCCCCGGTGCGGACGACCACTAATCGGCGGCTAGGAACCACGTAGAGCCGGCGGTCCAGAGCCCCGAAGGCGCCCACCAGATCATCGGGCGCGGTGGGGATCAGGGGGCCTTCCGCGCGTCCGCCCTGGGCGCGGATGACGTAGTCGCCGCCGTTCAGCCACCAGAGCCGCCCGTAGGCCGGGTTGGCGTCGGACGGCTGGAAGAGGGCGTCCAGCTGACCTTGCGAGATGATGCGGGTCCCGTCCTCCGCCAGTCCGTTATTGAGAATCATCAGCCCGAAGCGGGCGACGTCCTGCGGCGTGGTCACCAGGCCTGTGGCGTTCCCGACTGAGGCCAGCGCGGCCGGCCGCTTGCGCCACGCCGTCTGGCTCATGCCCAGCGGTGTGGTCAGCCAGTCCTGGGTGAGGGTCTCGAGGGGCTGGCCGGCGGCCGCGGTCAGGATGTCCTTAGTGATCGCATAGACCGGCGTGTTGTAGAGGAAGGCCGATCCGGCGGGCGCCACATAGGCGAACTGCTCATCGAGACCCGAACTCATGATCAGGAGGTCGATAACCCGGATCTTTGCTTCCTGATCGGCCGAGGCTTTTGACCATCCCTCGCCCAGGTAGCGCGAAACCGGCGCGTCCACGTCGAGCAGTTCCTTGTCGACGGCGACGCCGACGAGGACGGCGATGAAGCTCTTCTGCTGGGACGCGACGTCCTCCAGCAGGACGCCCTCAGCGGTCAGGCCATAGGTCAGGTTGGCGAACACCTGGTCGTCCTGGGGCGCGGGCCAGGCCTCATGGACCAGCATCTGGCCGTCCAGGATCACGATGAAACCGGTGCTGTTCTGGTGCTTCAGATAGGTGAGGAGGTCATTCATCGCAGCTGAGGCGGGGGCTTGGAGCGTGGGGTCAGGGGCGGTTTGCGCGCAGCCGCCTGGCGCCGTCGCCAGAAGGGCGAGGACCGCGGCGAGCATGCGAGGCTGAAGCGTGGATGTCATCGTCGCCTTCAGATGCTGTCGGCGGTGTTTGGGTGGGCGTTGCAAACCCTCAACCCCCTAGGCGCCGCCGCGCCCGCCGTCTGTCGCACACCCTTGCACAGCGTTATTTGGTAGGTCTCACGGCCGCTGCGGGCAAGCCATCTGCCCGGGGGTCCCGCGGTTGGCCGGCATAAGGTATGGTCCACAGGCCGAGGCGCGCATGCGACAATGGCGCGCCGAGCGCGCCTTGTGACGCAGCCAGGCTCAACGGGACGAACGTCGGGAGAACAATGAAATGGTGGGGCCAGACAGGCGAGTCTTCCTGGGCGCCGGCGCGCTGCTGTCGCTTGCCACCGGCGTCCCTGCCGCCCGCGCAACTCAACCGACCGGGAACAGCGCATCAATGAACAGCCCCTCCATCGAGGCCGACCTGCTTCGCTATGTCGGCTACGGCGAAAAGCGCGCCGGCGGCCCCGGCGACACGGCCTGCGGCGAGTGGCTGGCAGGCGAGCTTGCGGGCCTGGGCTACGCGGTCGAGCGGCAAACCTTTTCCGCGCCGTTTTTTGACACGCAGCGGGCCGACATCGAGATCGGCGGCGCCCATACCCCCCTTTATCCTCAGCCCATCGTCAGGCCCACCGGACCCGAAGGTGTCTCCGGCCCCCTGGTGCGGGTCGATTCCGGCGGCCGTTATTCCGGCGCGCTGGACGGCGCCATCGCCGTGGTCGATCTGGCGCATGCGCGCTGGTCGTCGCTGCTGTCGCCCGGCGCGAGAGATCCCATCAAGCGGGCCTTCGCCGGCGGCGCCAAGGCGGCCGTGGCGATCACCAACGGCCCCACCGGCAAGGTGATCGCGCTCAACGCCGATGGCCGCGGGCCGATGTTTGACGGGCCTGTCGCCTTGGTCGCGCCGGAGGACGCCGGCGACATCCTGGCCGGCGCCATGGAACGGCGAGAGGCGCGCCTCACCATCCAGGGGGACGGCGGGCGGCGAACGGCCTTCAACTTTGTCGGCCGGATGGACCGGGGCAAGGGGCGGTGGCTGGCGATCTCGACCCCCCGATCCGGCTGGTTCGTCTGCGCGGCCGAGCGGGGGCCTGGCGTGGCGGTCTGGCTGGATCTTGCACGATGGGCGCGCGACGCCCTCCCGGACCACGACCTGACCTTCATCTGCAATACGGGCCACGAATACGAATACCTCGGGGCGGCCGAGGCCATGAAGGCGATCGCCCCGCCACCGGCCGCCACGCACTTCTGGCTCCACCTGGGGGCGAATGTGGCGGCCCGCGACTGGCACGAGACACCCGGGAAACCCGCCCCGCTGCCCAGCGTGGACAGCCAGCGGTTCCTGTCGGTATCGCCCGATCTGCTCCCGATGGCCCGCGAGGTGTTCGCCGGCCAGACAGGCTATGAGGCCCCGGTCTCGAGCCAGGTGCTGGCCGCCGGCGAACTGGTCGAGGTCATCAAGGCCGGCTACAGCCCGGCCGCCGGGGTCTTCGGCATCCACCGCTATCACCACGTGGCCGAGGACGACGAGCGCTGCCTGAACGTCGCGGCGACCGTCGCAGCGGCCGAGGGCTTCCGTCGGCTCGTCGCCCAGGTGGCGGCGGCGGACATCTAGGGCCGGCGAACCGTTCAGGCCCCGGCCTCATCCCTGGGCTTGCAGATCGTCATGAAGCCGCCGGCCATGAATGCGGCCATGCGCTCCTTGACGGCGACGAAGTCCTCGGAGCTGCACACCCCGTTGGACAGCTTGTCGATGCGGCCCGTCCTGGCCAGCGTCAGCATGAGTGCGCCGGTGACGAAGTGGTAGCCCCAGAAGATGTCGGCCTCGGCGCAGTCGGGCAGGGCCTTCTTCAGGAGATCGATCAGGCGCAGGACCACCGGATCGAAGTGCTGGTCCATCAGTTCTGCGCCCCATTCGGGGGTGTTGGCCACCTGGGCGCCGAGGGCTCCATAGTTCTTCCAGGGCTCGCCGCCCTGGATGTAGAGATCAAGGTCGGTGTCGAGGAAGGCGCGCAGGGCGCCCTCGACCGTGGGGCTGCCCTGGGTTTCGGCGTCGTACCGGTCGAGCGCCGCCATCCGCAGATCGCGGGTGACCACGGCCCGGCGGGCGAAGACCGCGTCGAACAACTGCTTCTTGTCGTTGAAATAGTAGTTCACGAGCGTGTGGTGGGCGCCGACCTCCTTGGCGACATCCTTCAGCGTCACCCCATGCAGCCCATGGCGGGAAAACAGCCGCTCGGCCGCGTCGAGGATCTGCTCCATCTTGTCGGCGCGCTGTTGCTCCTTGGTGGGGCGCGCCGCCGTGCGCACAGGGGGCGCCGCCCTGCCCTTGGGCGAGGGTTTCGGGGCGCTCTCGGGGAGGGGATCACTCGCGGCCATACTCAGCTCTCAGTCGGGACTTGTCGATCTTACCAGTAGCGGCCAGCGGCATCTGTTCCACCCGGATGATGGCGTCGGGAATCCACCAGGACGCCACCCGGGTGTGCAGAGGCGAAAGCAGCGCCTCGTCGCTGACCCCCTCGCTGCGGGCCTGGACCACCAGGATCGGGCGTTCGCCCCACTTGGCGTCGCGACGGCCGATCACCGCGGCCAGGGAGACGCCGGGGATCTCATTGACCACCGCCTCGATCTCGGCGGGATTGATCCATTCGCCGCCGGACTTGATCAGGTCCTTCGCCCGGCCCGTGATGACCAGTTCGCCGCTTGCCTCGATGCGGGCGAGATCGCCTGTGGGGAACCAGCCGTCGTCGTCTGTGGCCGGAGACTCCTCGCCGAAATAGCGGCGCACCACCGCTGGACCCTTCACCACCAAATGGCCCTCCGCCCCCCGCTGGTCGGCGAGGGGGCGGCCCTCGGCGTCGGTCAGCAGCAGATCCACCCCTACCGCCGGCCGGCCGGAACGGGCGGCGGAGCGGTGGGGATCGTTCGGCCTGGCGAAGACGCCCGATGGCGAGAGCTCGGTCATCCCCCAGCTGGTCTGGACGGTGACCCCGAGCCGGTCTTCCAGCCGCGCCATGAGCGCCGGCGCCAAGGGCGCCCCGCCCACCACCAGGCGCTCCAGGGACGGCGTCTGGCCGCCGCTCGCCTCCACATGCTCCAACAGGCCCAGCCAGACGGTGGCGACCCCGACGCCGATGGTGACGCCCTCGGCCTCGATCAGCTGCGCCAGGGCCGCCCCCTCAAGCCGCCGGCCCGGCAGCACCATCCTGGCGCCCGCCGCCGGTATGGCGAAGGGCAGTCCCCAGGCGTTGGCGTGGAACATCGGCACCGCCACCAGCACGCTGTCACGGGCGGAGAGGCCCAGGACGTCGGTCTGCAGCAGGCGCAGGGTGTGCAGATAGCTGGACCGATGGGTGTAGGTGACGCCCTTTGGCGCGCCCGTGGTTCCGGAGGTGAAGCAGAGACCGCAGGGCGCCGTCTCGTCGAACTGGCCCCAGGCGATCTTGGGGGCTGCGCCCTCCATCAGCGACTCCAGGCGGATGGGGGCTGAATCGTCAGCCGTCGCCTCGGGGTCAATCAGCAGCAGGTCGATTTGCGAGGCGGCCGCCCCGACCAGCCGGCCTGCGAGATCCGCCAGGTCTTGGCTTACGATGAGAAGGCGCGCCTCAGACCGGCTGATCATCGCTGCAAGCTGGTCCGGCGTGAGCCGGGGATTGAGCGTGTGGCACACCGCCCCCATGGCCATGATCCCGTACCAGGCCTCCAGGTGCGCCTGGCTGTTCCAGGCCAGGGTGGCGACCCGGTCGCCGGTCCTGACGCCCCGATCATGCAGCACCTGTGAAACTCGGCGGGCGCGCTCGCGCAGGTCGGCATAGTTGATGCGGATCCGCCGGCCATCGGCCTGGGCGCTGACCACCTCGGCCTGCGGAGTCCATTTGGCCGCGTGGTCAAGGAACCTGTCGAGGGTGAGCGCATAGGCCTGCATCTCCCCATCGGCTACGGGCATGACGGCCCTCCGGCCGGGAGCGGCGGCGCCACGACGCCGACATTCCAGTTCCAGGCCGTGGTCCCGTCCTTTCGGCGCCGGCAGACGACGGCTTCATTCAGTTCGAACATGCCGGGCATGAGATCATGGCCCGGCTGGGGCGCATCAACGAAGGCCATGTAGGCCTGGTCCTCGGCATAGGGGCGCCAGACCGGCCCGCCCTCGACTGCCGGCGCCCCGCTGCGTGCGAAGCTCGTCCAATAGTCCATCATGGCCGCCGACAACGCCCGTTCGGCCGGCGTGTCGGGCGACGCGGGCCACCTGGGCGGCGTGCGACCCTGGGTCCCGAAGACGTAGGGGATCTCGGCGGCGTGGAAGGCGTGCAGGTCCAACTGATCGGCGGTCGGATAGCCATGGTCGAACAGGTAGAGATAGGCGTCCCGCCCCTGGGCGGTCTGGCTGCGCGCCAGACGTTCGGCGGTCCAGCCGTAGAGCGCATCCCGCGGCGCAGCCAGCACGCTGGCGGCCAGATCATCGCTCGGATAGAGCCGGAGGAAGTCTTCGGACAGGTCGCCGTAGCGCGCGCCGATGAGCGCTTCGTAGGCCTCCGGGCTCTCGGGCGGCGGCGGGGCCAGGAAGCGGAGCGAACGGATCTCCCCTTCATTGAAGCCGGTCAGGACGGGCGCCGCCGCCTGTTCGCCGCGATCAAACACCTCGACGAGCTGGCGCGGCATGACGCGGCCATCGACCGTCCCCCAGGGCTGGAAGCCGGCCGTGGCGGCGGCGATCGTCAGGGCCTGGGCGTCCATGGCCCGAAGCCGGGCCAGGCTGCGGGCTTCCAGCCGACGGCCGAGCTCTACGCCGGCGGACTCCGCCGAGGGCGCCCCGTGCCGATCGGCCTTCAGCTCCGGCGTCGAGATCATGTAGGCGCTCTGGGCCACCGCCTTGTGGAACAGGCCCCGGGCTGTGGGCGAGGCCATGAGATACATGACGCTCAGCGCCCCTGCGGACTCGCCGGCCACGGTGACATTGGCCGGGTCGCCCCCGAAGGCGGCGATACTGTCCTGAACCCACCTCAGCGCAGCGATCTGGTCGAGCAGTCCGTAGTTGCCGGAGACGCCGTCGGGGGATTCCGTGCTGAGTTCCGGATGGGCCAGATAGCCCAGGACGCCCAGCCGGTAGTTGATCGTGACCACCACCAGCCCCTGGGCGGCGAGCTTTGCTCCGTCATACATCGGCTCGCTGCCGGCGCCGGTCGTCAGGGAGCCGCCGTGGATCCAGACGAACACCGGGGCGTCGCGCCCCCCGGCGGGCGCCCAGATGTTCAGATAGAGGCAGTCTTCGCTGACCGCCCGGTGGCGTGCGGCATAGATGCTGTCGGGCCGGGATGGGGGCTGGGGACAGGCCGCGCCGAACTGCGAGGCCTCGCGGACCTCGGTCCAGCTCGCCGCCGGGGCCGGCGGACGCCAGCGGCGAGGACCCACGGGCGGGGCGGCATAGGGCAGGCCCCTGAACACCGCGACGCCATCCTGGACCTCGCCGCGGACCGGCCCGGAGACGGTCTCGATAACCGGGCCTCGGGCCAGCGCCTGGGCCGGCAGGGACAGAACTGAAGCCGCCAGCAGGGCGATCATGCTGCGTCTCATGCCCGCGCCTCCACGCCTTCGCGCCGGATCGCCCGGGCCAGCCACAGGAAGGCCAGGATCGCCACGCCGTAGAACGGGACCAGGCTGTAGAAGGCCAGTTGCAGGGAGTTGTCGGGGTGGGACGGGCGAAGCCAGTCGCTCATGAAGCCCAGATAGGTGGGCCCAAGTCCCAGGCCGATGAGGTTCATGACCAGCAGGAGGAGGGCGCCGGCCAAGGTCCTCTGGTCGGGGCGAACCTCTTCCTGCACCAGGGTGACGGCCGGCGAGAGGTAGAAGTAGTTGAGCCCCGTGGGCAGGGCGAGGAAGAGGAGCGCCAGGGGCCAACTCGGCGCCCAGACAAAGCCCACGAACAGCGGCGCGGCCAGGGCCAGCCCGATGGCGGGGATATAGGCGTAGGCCGCCTTCCATCGTGGCGCATAGCGGTCGATCAGCCGGCCTGAGACGAACATGCCAGCGCTCACCCCGACGCCGATCAGCAGGGCGTACCACAGGGCCACCTGCTGCAGCGTCATCCCCTTTTCGCGCATCAGGAAGAGGGTGGTGAAGTTCAGCACGGCATAGGTGATGAACTGCGTCGCCGCGCAGGCCAGGGCGGTGCGCAACAGCACCGGATGGGTGAAGAAGAGTCGGCAGGTGTCCCAGAAACTCGCCTGGGGCGGCGCTGCGGCGGTGGCGTCCAGAATCTCCGCAGGCGGAACCGCGGGCTGGTCCAGGGCGCCTCGCCGAGGCTCGCGCACAAAGACCCACACCGCCACGGCCGTGACCACGCCGATCGCGCCGACCCAGAGGAAGGCCAGGCGCCAGGAATAGGCCGCGGCGATGGAGGCGCCAAACGCGATGCCGATCGCCTGGCCGATGGGTGGCCCCAGATTGAACAGGCTGAGCGCCGTGCCCCGCCGGCCGGAGGGGAAGTAGTCGGAAATGATGGCGTAGGAGGGCGGCACGCCGCCGGCCTCGCCCACGCCGACGGCCATGCGCGCTGCAGCCAGTTGCGGATAGCTGCCCGCCAGGCCGCAGGCGGCGGTGGCGGCGCTCCAGAGCCCGCAGGAGAAGGCCAGCACCTTCACCCGGTTGGTCCGGTCCGCCAGCCATCCGACCGGCAGGGCGAGAATGCAGTAGAAGAGCGCGAAATAGAGTCCGCTGATCAGGCCAAGCTGACCATCGGTGACGCCCAGTTCGTCCTGGATGGGCTTGGCCAGAATCGACAGCAGCTGTCGATCCAGGAAGTTCAGGACATAGATGAAGCACAGGGTCGCCAGCACCGCCCAGGCCGTGGGGCCTGGGCGGGCGGTGACGGCCGCGGCGGGGGAATGCGCCTGGACCGACATCAGTAGACGTACCCGACACGGATGCCGATCGTGCGCGGGCGGACCCGGGCGTAGCGGCTGGCCGTGAAGGCCTCGGGGTGCACATAGGTCACCGAGCGGTCGTCAAACAGGTTCTCCACATAGGCGCCTACGGTGACGTGGTCGAAGGCGGCGGCCACATTGGCGTTCGCCACCGTATAGGCGTCGGTGTGGTCGAAGGTGGGGGTGGGGACGGTCGGGCGTCCGGGCGTATTCGGGAAGGTGTTGGGGAAGGAGCCCACCCGCTGGATCGAGAACGAAGCATTGCCCTGGCCCGTGGCGCCTACGGGGAAGCGATAGCTGGTGACCAGCGAGCCCTGGAATCGGGGGCCCGATAGCCGAACGCCTTCCTCGGCGCCGGAGATGGCGGCTTCCTGGGGCGACAGGTCGTCGACCTCGGAATCGTTGATCGCGCCGTTGAACGCGACCGTCCAGCTGGGGTGGGGGACGGCCAGCAGCTCGAACTCCAGCCCCTGGCTGATGGCGCCGCCGATATTGGTGGCGAACTGGACGGAGTCCGAGACCCGGTTGGCCTGGACCTGGATGTTGTTCCAGTCGATCCGGTAGAGGGCCAGATTGGCGCTGAGGCGGCCGTCCAGCCAGCGGCCCTTCAGCCCGACCTCGTAATTGATCAGCTTGTCGGAATCCGCCCCGGGCGGGATCACCAGGTCGGTCGGATCGACCACGCTGACCCGCCCGGCGAAGGCGTTGACGACCGGCGCGCGGAAGCCTGTGGCCACGGCGCCGTAGACTGTCATGTTCGATTGGGGACGCCAGGAGAGGCTGAGCCGGTATGAGGGGCCTTTCTCCTTGGCCTTGGCCCCTTCGGCCGCCACGATCGGCGTGATGGTCAAGGGACCCGACACCCCCGTCAGGGCCGCGGTCAGGTAGTTGCTGTTATAGCCGCCTTCCTCGGTGAAGGCCTGGGCGTCGATGGAGCCGTACCGAAGGCCGCCGGTGACCCACAGGTCGTCGGTGAAGCGATAGGTCAGCTCACCGAAGACCGCCTTCTCATGGGCGATCGAGTGGTTGTACAGCCGCTGGTAATATTCGTCGGGCAGGCCGGTGATGCCGCGGGCCGTCAGGAAATCCGGCCGCGAGCGATAGCCGAAATCCACATCCCGGCGACGCTCGAAGTAGAAGCCGCCCACCGACCAGTCGAACCGCCCACCGGGGTCGGAGACCAGCCGCATCTCCTGGACGAAGGTGTCGTCATAGGCGTCGGCGTCGAGGGCGAAGGCGATGGCCTGGGCGAAGGTGCCGGCCAGGTCCACATAGAAGGTCTGGTTGAACTCCGACCAGGTGGACGAACTGGTCAGGCGCGCGCCGTCGAACTGGTATTCGACCGTCACGTTCTGGTTGGTCATCTCGCCGGTGAACAGGTCCGGACGGTCGGAGATGCGCTTGTCGACCCCCAGGGCCGGGCTGGTCAGCGAGGAATCCTTGGGCTCGCTGTCCTCGTGGGAGGCGGTGAGCCGCACCGAGAGCCGGTCGGTGGGCTCCCACAGCAGACTAGCGCGGGCGCCCCAGGCCTCCAGCGCATTGGACCCTTCGATCCCGGCGCCGACATTGTCGATATAGCCCTCTTCGTCGCGGCGGAAGCCGACGATCCGCAGGGCGAGCCTGTCCTCGATGAGCGGGATGTTGACCATGCCGTTATAGCGCTGCCGAAGGGCGTCGCCGTCGGTCATGCCGAAATCCACCAGGGCCTCGGCCTCGAAGGCCGCGGGATTGGGCTTCTTCGTTAGGATGCGAAGGGCGCCGGCCAGGGAGCCCGAGCCGAACAGGGTGCCCTGCGGGCCGCGCAGGAATTCGATCCGCTCCACGTCGAACAGGGTGGGGTCCAGGATGGTCGAATTGCCGTTCGCCGAGATCGGCAGTTCGTCGATATAGATCGCCACCGTGCTCTGCAGGTTGGCGTTGTAGCCGTTGGTGGAAATGCCGCGGGCGGTGAAATTGTTGAAGTTGGCGCTGGCCCGGTTCAGCACGACGCCCGGCGTCTCGTAGGCCAGGCCCTCATAGCCGACGATGCCCTTCCGGTTGAGCTCCTCCTGAGACAGCGTCGTGATGCTGAGTGGCACGTCCTGCAGCCGCTCTTCGCGTCGGGTGGCGGTGACGATGACCTCCTCGACCACCGCTGCTTCGCCCTGGGTGCGCGTGGCGGCCGTTTGCGCCACGGCCGTCGAAGCCCCCGCGCACGCGACCGCGCACGCTGAGGCGAGAAGATACGCCCTCATTTGATGTCCTCCCTCGACGTCGGTCATGAGCGCCGACGTTCGCCGGGATGGGGCCATGATCGGGCCAGGGAGTCAATCTTCACTCTCAAGAGGGTGAATAACTAAGTTCGGTCAGTGACGCCCGCCCTGGGCTGCTGACACGTCGGGTTGGCTGCGCGTCCTCAGGCCGAGAGGGCTGTACGATCTCCGAGGCGGTCGTTCTCCGGCGGAGTCCGCAGGGAAGGTTCGGGGATGAGCCCCCGCTCGGCGGAGACGCGCACCGCGTCGCGGCGGCGGCTGACGCCGATTTTCCGGAACACCGACTTCAGGCGATACTTCACCGTGTCGGGGGACATGCCGATGATCCGAGCGATCTCCTTGTTGGAGTGGCCCTGGCTCAGATAGTAGAGCACGTCGCCCTCGGCCGCGCTGAGGCCGTGGAGGGTGCGGTTCGTGCGTGTGGCGGCCAGGGTCCTCGACAGGCCTTTCAGGAAGTGTTCGCGGAAGCGGTCGGCGCCGAAACCCGCGGCGATGGCGTCATCGAGCAGCGGTTGCAGGATGGCGTGGGCGTCGATGAAGGGCCGCGAAAGGCCCTGGAACACGGCCAGTTCAACGGCCTGATCGAAGGTGATGCGGGCCTCGGCCTCGTCGCCCAGTTCGTGCTGACCGTGGGCCAGCAGGATGTTGACGTCGATCAGGAGACGCGAGGCGCCATGCGCCTCCGCCCATCGCTTCAGTTGGCCAAGCTCGGCGAGGGCCTCAAGGATCAGGCCCTCCTGCAGCATCAGCCGGCCGCGGCAGAGGGCTGCGGCCACGGCGACCGGGCGGTACCCCGGCGAATCTTCCGCCATCGCGTCCGCCAGGGCGTCCAGGCCGATGGCGGACGCCCGGCTATGGATCACCTCCAGGGACGCCTCGCTCATCAGGAGGAGCTCGATCTCGCAGAGATCGGCCAGCAATTCGAGCTGCCGCAGGCGCCGCCGCAGCGCCGTACGGCGCGCGCGATCGACCACATCCAGCGCCTCGTCGAGGGCGCCGGCGCCGGCCAGGGCGCGAGCCTCGGTGAAGTAGGCCGCGGAATAGACGTCCACCCAGCCGTCGAACCGCTCCATATGCGGAAGCGCCCAGGCCAGCAGGGCGCGCGCCTCATCGGCCTGATCAAGTTCATACAAGAGCACCGACTGGAAGGCCGCGCAGTTGGCCGCCAGATCCGACTGGCGCCCAAAATTATCGACGATCTGGCGCCAGGCCTCGTCCAGGATGGCGGCCGACTCGATGGACCGGCCCTGGGCGCGCTTGATGCGGGACTCCAGGAAGCGGGTGAACAGGTCGCTATAGAGCGATCCCAGGGCCTGGTAATGGTCCCGGGCAGCCAGGGTGGGCTGCAGGGCGCGCTCCAGCCAGCCGCCCTCGAAATATTTGGCGCCCACCGTCTCGCTGGTGTTGGCCAGCACGAGGTGGTCATTGGCCGGCAGCTTGCGGAGCAAGGCCTCGCGGGCCAGCAGATCCTCCAGGCGCAGGGGCTGGTTTTCGTAGTCGCTCAGGGTGTCGCCCACGACCTGGATCTCGGTCTGCAACTCGGCGGGCAGATGGTCCTGGCCCTGGGCAAGGAAGCCGTCGAACGAGGCCCGCGCCAGGCCCAGCTCGCCGGTCTTGATCTGAAGATAGACCTCGGCGAGCGCCAGGCAGGGACGGGCGGCGATGGCGGCCTTGGACAGTCCGGCCAGCCCACGCTCCACCACCCCCTGTTGGCCCTGGGGGATCAGCCGCCAGCCGCCTGCGGTCTCCAGAATCTCCGCCAGCAGGGCCTGGTCGCAGGCCTGCAGGGCGTGGTTCACCGCCTCGGCGATGTCGCCGCCTTCCGCAAACCACCGCGCCGCCCGCCGCTGCAGCGCGGCGTGGAGGTCGCGATCGACCCGCAACAGCCGGTCGCGCATGCAGTCGGCGAACAGCTGGTGGTAGCGATAAGCGTCTCGGTTCGGCGTCACCGGGGCGAGGAAGACCCCCTGCTGTTCGAGCCTTTCCAAAAGTAGCCCGCCATCGGTGCGCTCAAGGAGGACATTGACCAGTTCTCCCGTCAGGCGGTTGAGCACGGCGGTCTGCATGACCAGGTCCCGGGTCTCGTCCGGCAGGGTCATGAGCACCTGTTCGGAGAGATAGCGGGCGAGCTCCACGCTGGGGCCTGAGAATCTCGCCATCGCCTCGTCCTGCGGGACGCCGCGCTGGAGCGACAGGCCGGTCAGCTTGACGGCGATGGGCCAGCCCTCGGTCCGTTCAAGAATCCTGTCGACATCGCCGGCGGCGAGGCCTCGCCCGGCGCGCTCCAGCAAGGTCTCAGCCTCCTGCTCGGAAAAGCGGAGGTCGGTCACGTCGATCTCAAGGAACTGCGCCTCTGCGGCGAGCACGGACTGACCAAGCGAGGGATAGTCCCGCGAGGCGAAGACGAAATGGCAGTGGGCCGGCGCCAGGCGGATCATCGACTGCAGGAAGGCCGTGACCTGCGGGCTGTCGGCGTGATGCAGGTCATCGAGGATAAGAACGAAGGGCAGCTGGCAGGCCGCAAGCTCGTGCAGAATGGCCGAAAGCGCCGCCCGGGGCGGAAGCTCGGCAGGGTGTGGTCCGCCCCCCGCGCCCTCGGCCTCGTCTCCACGGATGGCCAGCATCAGGTAGCGCACCAGGCGTTTGACATCCCGATCGTCGCGTTCGAGGCTCAGCCAGGCCGTTCGAACCCGGCTTGTCGCCAGGCTGTCACGCCATTGGGCCAAAAGACTGGTCTTGCCGTAGCCGGCCGGGGCGTGGATCAGCGTCAGGCGGTTGTCCAGCGCCGCCCGCAGGCGCTCAAGCAGCGGGGCGCGCCGAATCTGATCGCCGATCCAGACCGGCGGATCAAACTTCGCGGCCAATAGGTCGTCCACGGAAGTCACGAGCGCTCGAGGCCTCATCCCTACGACAACTTCAAGTCAGACTAGGGGCTAGTCGTAAGGGACGCAAAACGCCGATCACCCGTTGGCGCGCGGACTTACCCGTTCTGTCTGCGTGATTACCCTTCTGGGCGCCGATATCACCCGCCTTGCTCATTGCTCGCTCATCCCAGGGCGCCTCTAATCCACGGCGTAGCGGGGCGACGAGGTGTAAGCGTGCGAATTGGCGTCGATGTGGGCGGGACGAATACCGACGCCGTGCTGATCGACAGCACCCGTATCCTGGCCTCGACAAAACAGCCCACCACGGCCGATGTCCGGACCGGCGTCGCCGCGGCGATCACCGAGGTGCTTGGCCAGGCCAAGGTGTCGCCTGAGGCGGTGGGGGCGGTCATGATCGGGACCACCCATTTCACCAACGCCCTGGTGGAGCGCCGCCGGCTGGATCAGGTGGGGGTATTTCGGCTGGCCTCGCCGTCGGGGGAAGCACTTCCGCCGTTGACCGGCTGGCCGGCGGGACTGGTCGAGCAGTTGGGGAAATCCATCTTTCTCCTGCCCGGTGGGCATGAGGTCGATGGACGCGAGATCGCGCCCTTCGATGAGGCCGCTGTCCGCCAGGCCGCCCGCGCCTGCCGCGGGGCCGGCCTGACCGCCATCGCCGTCACCAGCGCGTTTGCGCCGATGAACGCCACGATGGAAACCCGCGCCGAGCGCGTCATCCTGGACGAGCACCCGCAGGCGGTGGTCAGCCTGTCCCACGCCATCGGCCGGCTGGGCCTGATCGAGCGTGAGAATGGGACCATCCTCAACGCCGCGCTGACAAGCCTGGCGAGACAGGTCATCGCCTCCTTCGCCGAGGCGCTGCGCGATCTTGGCCTCGCGGCGCCGCTCTACATCTCCCAGAATGACGGCACGCTCACCTCGTCGGAGAACGCGGCGCGATACCCGGTCATGACCATCGGCTCGGGCCCCACCAACAGCATGCGGGGCGCGGCGTTCCTGAGCGGCATGCAGGACGCCATCGTCATGGATGTCGGCGGCACCACCTGCGATGTCGGCGTCCTGGCGGGTGGCTTTCCCCGCGAGTCCGCCGTGGCCGTCGATATCGGCGGGGTGCGCACCAACTTCCGGATGCCCGACGTCCTGGCGCTGGGCCTGGGCGGCGGCGCCTGCGTCCATCTCGACCCGGCCCTTTACGTCTCGGACACGCTCGATCCGGACAAGTTGCGGGTGGGGCCGGAGTCGGTCGGCTTCCGCATCACCGAGGAGAGCTACATCTTTGGCGGTGAGACCCTGACCGCCAGCGACATCGCCGTGGCCGTGGGCCGGGCACGCTTTGGCGACCCCGAAAACCTCCCGAACCTCAGCCTGGCGGTGCGCGACGGGGTCTGGAACCACATGCAGGACATGCTCGCCAGCGCCCTCGACCGGATGAAGACCGCCCCTGGGGACGCCGACATCATCGCTGTGGGGGGCGGCCATTTCCTGATCGGCGACAGCCTTCCCGGGGCGGCCAGGGTGGTGCGCCCGCAGCATGCCGCCGTGGCCAACGCCATCGGGGCCGCCATCGCCCAGGTCGGCGCCCAGCTGGAACAGATCCTCGACTATGACCAGACCCCCCGCGAGGCGGCGCTGGCGCAGATGAAGGCCCAACTCGCCGACCAGATCGCCGCGGCCGGCGGCGTCGCTGAGACCTTCCAGGTGGTGGATATCGACGAGATCTTTCTCAGCTACCTCCCAGGCCGCGCGGCCCAGGTCCGCATGCGGGCGGTGGGCGATCTTGAGCACCTCGCCGGCGCGTCGACGACGGGGGTGGACGTTTCCGCGGAGGCCAGACATGCGCATTGAACGCACGGCCCTGGCCGATCTGGCCTGGGGCGCCGCCTTCCTGGGATCGGGCGGGGGCGGGGATCCCTATTACAGCCTCCTGCTGGCGGAGGCGGCCTTCGAACGCTCTGGCGGTTTCGAGCTGATCGGTCTGGATGAGATCGCCGATGACGCCCTGGTGGCGCCCTGCGGCTGGATCGGCGCGCCCACGGTCTCGGTGGAGAAGCTGCCCAACGGCAATGAGGCGGTGAGCGGCCTGCGGCGACTGGAAGCGATCATGGGGCGCCGCATCGACGCCGTGCTGCCGATCGAGATCGGCGGCGGCAACGGGCTTGCCCCCTTCCTCGCCGCCGCAGAGCTGGGCGTGCCGGTGCTGGACTGCGACGGAATGGGCCGCGCCTTCCCCGAATCCCAGATGGCGATCTTCAATATCCGCGGGCTTTCGGCCTGTCCGTCGATCGTCACCGACGCCTCGGGCGCGCTGGCGGTCATCGAGACGACGGACAACGACGCCCATGAGCGCATCGCCCGGGGGCTCTCGGTGTCCATGGGGGGCATCGCCCACATGGTCGAGTATCCGCTGTCGGGCGCCCAGGCCAAGGCCACAGCCATCCCCGGCAGCGTCAGCACGGCCTGCGCCATCGGGGCGGCGGTGCGCCGCGCCCGCGCCGACGGGCGCAGTTCCTTTGCGGCGCTGGAACGGGCGGTGGAGGCGACGGGCCTCTATCCCTATTGCCGCACGCTTTTCGACGGCAAGATCGTCGATCTTGAACGGGAGACCCGGGGCGGCTTCTCGGTCGGGCGGGTCATCATCGAAGGGCTGCGCAGCTCCAGCCGGATGATGATCGAATTCCAGAACGAGAACCTGGCCGCCTGGGGCGACGGGGTCCTGCGGGCCATCGTCCCGGACCTGATCACCATCATGGACAGCGAGACCGCCGACGCCATCACCACCGAGCGGCTGAAGTATGGGCAGCGGGTCCGTGTCGTCGCCGCCGCCGCGCCGGCCCAGTTGCGGGACGCCACAGCCCTGTCCTTCGTGGGCCCGGCGGCGTTCGGATATGACACCCCCTTCGTCCCCGTCGAGCGCCTGAATGCGGAGATCGCAGCGTGAGCACATCAGCGCCGACGGACAACTACGCCAGTGGTCCGTTACCCGAGAGCCTCACCATCCCGGGCTGGCGGGTGGCCTTGATTCTGGCGAGCTTCACCTTCTCCTTGCCCGGCTTTCTGAATGGGGCGCAGATCGGCCTGGCGGTGGGCTTCTGGCCAGCCCTGCTGGTGTCTGTGCTGGCGGGCCTGATCCTCTGCGCCGGGGCAGCCCTCACCGCCGTGGTCAGCGTGCGCACGCGGCTGACCACCTACATGCTGGTCCAGCGGTCCTTTGGGGGTGGGCGGCGCGGCCCTGGTGAACCTGGTGGTGGCGGTGATCCATTACTGTTGGTTCGGGGTGAATGTCTCCTTCCTGGGCGACGCCCTGGTGGCGGCCCAGACCGGCGGCTACGGCCCGCCCGGGGACTTCGCCCTGTTCGTGATCGTCGGCAGCATCGTCATCACGCTCTCGACCATCTACGGGTTCAAGACCCTGGATCGCCTGGCCATGGTGGCCGTACCCCTGGTGGGGGTGATCCTGCTGATCGTCTGTGTGCTGGCCGTTCGCGCCGGCCCCTTCGAGCTGGCGGCCGTCGCCAACCCCCCGGCGCCGATGAGCTTCGGCGTCGCCCTGTCCTCCCTGGTGGGGGGCAATATGCTGGCCATCGCCGCCATGCCTGACCTGTCGCGCTTCATCCGCAGCGAGCGGGGCGCTGTCTCGGCCATGGTGCTGTCCTACCCGCTGGCCACCCCGATCTTCATGGTCATCTCGGTTCTGATCGCCCTGGCGACGGGCCGCACCGACATCATGCAACTGGTGGTGAGCTATGGGCTCGGCGCGCCGGCTCTGGCCATGCTGCTGCTCTCGGTCTGGACCATCAACGCGCTCAATCTCTATTCCGCCGGCCTGTCCATGGCGGCGACCTTCCCAAGGGTCCCGTCCTGGATGTTCACCATCGGCGGCGGCGCTTTGGGCTGCCTGTTCGCGCTCATGGGCATCCTCGACGCCTTTATTCCCTTCCTGGTGGCGCTTGGCCTCATCATTCCGCCGATCGCGGCGATCTATGTGATCGACGGGTTCATGGTCTTCCGGTCAGGCGAGGCGTCCTGGAGCGGCAGGTTCCGGTGGGAGGCGATCGGCGTCTGGCTGGGGTCCCTGGCGATCACCATGCCGGCCACCGCCCTGGGCTGGACGGTGACCACGGTCCCGGCCCTGGACGCCACCATCCTCGCCGCCGTCGCCTATCTGGCGCTGCTTCGACTCCGCAAGCGGATCTGATCCTTCAGGCGCCGCGCGCTGCAACCGGGAGATCTCCATGACGCGTCTGGCCCTCCTGCTCTGCAGCGCCGCCCTGATGGCCCCGGCCGCGCAGGCGCAGGCCCCGGCGCCGAGCGCCGGCTATGTGGTGCCGGAGACCGAGGGGTGGGAGATCGAGAGCCGCCAGGGCGAGATCTACGGGATCTATGTGTCGCGCCCGCCGGGGGAGGCTCCGGCCGGGGGCTATCCGGTGCTCTATGTCCTGGATGGCGACGCCGTGTTCGCAGGCTTCGCCGAGGCCCGCCGGATCCAGAGTCCCTATGCCACCGGCGCCGACAAGATGATCATCGTCGGCGTCGGCTATCCGGGCGGGAGCCTCTATGACAGCCGCCGGGTCGGCGACTTCACCCCGCCCATACGAAATCCCGCGCTCGCCGCCTATCACCGCGACGACCCCCAGGGGCGGCGCGAGGCCTTCGCCGCCTTCCTGCTGGACGAACTGCGCCCCGAGGTCGCCCGGCGATACAGCGTTCATCCAGATCGCCAGTCGCTCTATGGGCATTCCCTGGGCGGCCTCTTCGCCCTGCACATGCTCTACACCCGGCCAGACGCCTTCCACACCATTACGGCCGCCAGCGCGAGCCTCGGGTGGGATGATCAGATGATCCTGGCGGAGGAGGCCGCCTTTCGCGCCGCCCTGCGGTCAGCCACCCCGCCAGAGCGGGTGGCGCGGTTGCTGCTCCTGGTCGGCGAGGGCGAGGAGGCTCCGGTGACCATCATCGACAACAGGGCCCTGGCGGCGCGCCTGCAGGCGCTCTCGGCCGATGGCCTGCGCAGCCGCTTCATGCTGCTGGAGGAGGAGGGACATCTGAGCGTCCCCCATCGCGCCCTGACGACGACCCTGCGCTGGGCGAACCAGTGGCCCTGATGGGCGCGCCGCTCTAGCCGTGTTGAGCTCACGGCGGGGATCGGGTCGCCCCGTCCCCGCCGTGCTCGTCGCAGCGCCCGACCGCCAGGGGATCAGGGACGGACGGGAGCCTTCAGCGCGTCGAGGGCGCCATGCACGGCTCGACCGCGGAAGAGGGTCACCAGGACATCGGTCTGGTCGATATCCATGGGCGGCAGTTCGAAGATGTTCTGGTCGAGAACGATCAGGTCGGCGCTCTTGCCGACGGTGATAGAGCCGGTGACGTCGCCGACGCCGTTGGCCACCGCCACGTTCAGCGTGTGGGCGGCGATCGCCTGTTCCAGGGTGATGGCCTCCTCGGCCAGCAAGGGCGGGGTGACCCGGTCCTCATAATTGACCCGCGTGACCGCCACCTGAATCCCCGACAGCGGGTCGGCCGTGGCCACGGGCCAGTCGGCGCCGAAGGCGACCATGCCGCCGCCGCGCAGGATGGAGCCGGTGGGATAGATGTAGGTCGAGCGCTCGGGTCCGATCGCGGCCTTGGTCAGGTCCATATAGGGATAGTTGGATGACCAGGTCGGCTGGAACTGGGCGATGACGCCGAGCTCGCCGAACCGCGGCTGATCCTGGGGATGGATCACGTTCATATGGGTGATCATCGGCCGGTCCAGGGCGCCGTTGGCGGCGATTGCGGCCTCAAAGGCGTCGAGGGCCACGCGCACGCCCCGATCCCCGATCGCATGCACATAGGGCTGGAAGCCAGCCGCGCCGAGCTGGGTGACGGCGGCCGTGAGCCGCTCAGGCTCGATCTGCAGGGTTCCGCTTCCCTCGGAGCCCTCATAGGGCTCGATCATGGCCGCGGTCTGCTGCGGGATGACCCCGTCGAGGTAGAACTTCACCGTCCGCGCCTTCAGGCCCCAGGCCTCGGCGCGGTCGGCCGCGGCGATCAGGGCCGGGATCTGCTCCAGACCGCGGTCATTGTCCCACTTCAGGGCCAGGGTGACGTCGAGGGTGAGCGCGCCCTGATCCTTCAGCGCCTTGTAGGCGGCCATCATCTGGCTGGTTCCGTCCGGGGCCAGGTCGATGCCGGCGTCGTGCAGGCCGGTGATCCCCAGGCTGTTGAACAGCTCGACCACATAGATGATCGAGGCCTCGATCTCCTCCCGGGTTGGCGGCGGGACTTGGCCGGCGACCAGGGCCATGGCCGATTCCTGCAGCGCGCCGACCGGCTCGCCTGTGGTCGGCTCGCGGTTGATCTCGCCGTTGGGGGGATTGGGGGTGTCGGCGGTGATCCCGGCGACGTCGAGGGCCTTGGAGTTGACCCAGAACGTATGGCCACCGACGGATTCGAAGATCAGCGGCCGGTCGCTGGACACCTGGTCCAGAAGGTCCTTGGTCGGTATGCCGCTGGGCGGAAAGAGGGAGTCCTCCCAGCCGACGCCGTAGACGACCCCGTCGCCGGGATGGGCGGCGACACAGCCGGCGATGATCCTCTGGTATTCCTCGATGCTGCGGCCCTTGTGGAGGGAGCAGCGGGAAAAGGCCATGCCGCCGAACACCGGATGCACATGGGCGTCGGCGAAGGCGGGCAGGACCAGCCGGCCCTGGGCATCGATCACCTGGGCCCCGGTCTGGTAGGGCGCCAGGGCCGCCTGGGACCCCACCGCCACGATCAATCCGTCCTTGACGGCGATGGCCTCGGCCCATGGCTGGTCGGGGTCGACGGTGTAGATCCGGGCGTTGGTCATAACCAGATCGGCGGCGGCGGCGGCGGCGGCCTGGGCCAGGGCGTTAGGGGTTGCGCAGGCCCCCAGGGCCAGCACAGCGACGCCGGCGGCGAGGATGCGGGCCAGAGGGGCGGGGCGGGGACGCGGCATACGGTACATGGAAGAACCTCTACGGGCGGCCAGAGGCGCCGATGCGCCTCCGGCTCGTGATCATCAGAACCTGCGCTTGACGGAGGCGAGCACCGTCCGATCCTTGGCCGCCGTGCAGGTGCCGGAGTTCGGGGCGTAGATGCTGCAGAGGTCGTAATACTCCTTGTTGAGCAGGTTGCTGGAGTTCACCGAGACCTCCCAGTCGCCATAGGCCGCCGAGATCATGGCGTCGACCAGGGTCACGGACGGCATGACCAGGGTCTGGCTGGCGTCGATCCGGTCGCCCACATGACGCACGCCGCCGCCGATCCGGAGCTTCCAGTCGTCGCCGATGAAGAAGGTCTTCGTGCCCCAGAGGGAGGCCAGCCGCCGGGGCTGGCCGGCGATCCGGTCACCGGCGGTCAGGGCCTGGCTGGAGGTGATCACCTCGGCGTCGATGTAGCTGTAGGAGGCTGTGACGTCGAAGTTCTCGGGCACGCGATAGACGGCCTCGGCCTCGAAGCCCTTCGAGCCCACGGCGCCGCCCTGGATGAAGTTCTGGATGTTGGCCGGGTCCTGGGAGAGGTAGTTGGTTTCCTCGATGTCGAAATAGGCCAGCGTCACCAAAGCCCCGCGCATGGGCTCCCACTTCACGCCGCCCTCGTACTGGCGGGCGAGGCGGGGCTCATAGGGATTGCCGTAGAAGTCGCCGCCGGGCACCGGCAGGAAGGACTCGGCGTAGTTGAAGTAGGGCGACACGCCCTCGAACACCTCGGCGATCAGACCCCCGCGGAACGACCATTTGGTTTGGTCAGCCTCGTCCACCCCATTACGCCGCGATGTGGCGGTGTCCCGGCGCATGCCCACGACCAGGTGAACCCGTTCGGCATAGCTCAGCTGGTTCTGCACATAGACGCCGAACTGGGTGCTCCGATAGTCGAGGCTGTTGAAGGCCCCATAGGGGAAGGCGACGCCATACTGCGGGTCATAGACATTGATCGGCGGCGGGGACGGGTAGGGGTAGAAGTTCAGATACGAGAACCCCTCGTCCTTGGTCTGGTCGAACCAGATATAGTCCACGCCGACCAGGACGTTGTGGCTGATGGCGCCGGTGTCGAACTTCACGCTGACGTGGTTGTCGGTGTTGAACACCTTGCTCTTCTCGTAGTTCACATAGAACTCGCGCTTGAGCATCGTCTCGGCGGGGTCGGCCCACTGAGAGTCGGTGTAGTTGGTGTAGACCTCCTGGTAGTCGGTATCCATGTCGCTGAACCGGCTGGCGCTGCGGAAGCTGATCGCGTCGCTGAGCCGGTGGTCGATGACCATGGCCAGGGAGGTGAACTCCGTATCCATCTTGTTGAAGTCCGGCTCGCCCTGGAAAAAGTTGAAGGCGACCTTCTCGGCGTCGTTGTCGGCCAGGAACGACTTGAAGAGCGGCGCGTAGCCCAGCGACCCTTGCATGTCCTTCTGGTAGAGGGCGATCAGGTTGACCGAGGTGTCGGGCGTCAGCTCGAACCGCAGGGAGGGGTTGATGACCAGGCGGTCGTCGGCCGTGCCCCACTGGGTCTCGCCATCCCGCCAGACGCCCACGAAGCGCGCCGCCACCTTGTCGGAGAGGGGACCGGTGAGGTCGATCTGACCCTGGACGCGATCGTCAGTGCCGACAAAGGCGCCCACCTCGCCGCCGAACTCGAACCGGGGCGTCTTGCTGACCCCGTTCAGCACGCCGCCCGGGCCGCCGGCGCCGTAGAGCACCGACGACGGGCCGCGCAGCACTTCGGCGCGTTCGAGGGTGAAGGTCTCCAGCCGGGCGCCATAGATGAAGTCGGGCATGCGCTTGAGGCCGTCGAGGTACTGCGCGGCGTCAAACCCGCGGGACACGACGAAGTCGCCCCGGGAATCGATGCTGCCGGGCGAGGCGACGCCGGCGGTGTAGCGGAACACATCCTGCAGATCGACGACGGTGCGGTCCTCGATCTCCTGGGCGGTGATCACGCTGATGCCCTGGGGCACCTCGGTCAGTTCGGTGTCGGTCTTGGTGGCGGCCACGGCGCGGGCGCCCACCACCACCACTTCATCCACATTGCTCGCTTCGGTCTGGGCCAGGGCCGCCATCGGGGCGGCCAGGGCGCAACTGGACATCAGCGCGACGCACAGGCGCCTGGCGGCCTTCGGTCGATCGATGAGCTTAAGCATCACATACACCCCCGTATTATGTTCGTTTCGACGACCCGCCGCGGCGGCGCGCGAGGCATCCCCAGGGCATTGAACACCAGGCTGAACAGAGGCCGACGGGGTTTTCAGGGTAAGTCAGCCCAAAGATGGGTAAGCGAACCCGCCCCACCCAGCGCCCCGGGGCGAGCCTGGCTGGACGTCTATGTATCGGACCCTTCGCGGGTCTGGCGCATCAGCTGGGCGAGGGGGGACGGCGACAGGCGCTGGAGAATCTTCTCGAAGGTCTCCGGGGTCTCGTCCTGGCCCAGCTTGAACTTTCCCACCTGACGGATCACCCGGGCGCGGAAGGCGAGGATGCGCTGGGCCAGGGGCTCGTAACGCGCGCCCATTCGGTCGGGCGTCCATCGGCCCTGTTCCATCGTCTCGACCAGCTCAGCCAGGGCGCGATCATTTTCTCCGGCGTCAAAGCGCACCTCGACCTCGAAATAGGCCAGCGCATAGTTCCAGGTCGGCGCCCACCCCGTCGGGCTGACCCAGGCGGTCGGCACATAGGCGTGGGGCCCCATGAAGATCACGAGCGCCCGGGGATCGGCCTGCAAGGCCTCGATCTGCGGGTTGGATCGCCCGAAATGGCCGAAGAATTCGGCGACGCCGCCCTCGGCGTCGAGCTGGGCCAGCAGCGGCAGCGGGGTGACATGGGCCGGCGGCCCGCTGGTGGTCACCAGGCCCAGGATCTGGTCGCTCACGAACGCGCCCACCTCGGAGGGATGGGCGGGGTCGAACGGAGAGATCGGCTGCGGCCTGTCGCTCATGCCTCGTACCTTGGCTGGCCATCGACGATG
Organism: Phenylobacterium sp.; assembly: GCF_030646615.1. Taxonomy (GTDB): domain Bacteria; phylum Pseudomonadota; class Alphaproteobacteria; order Caulobacterales; family Caulobacteraceae; genus Phenylobacterium. The sequence continues at coordinate 23,207 of NZ_JAUSLG010000089.1, forward strand.
GTCTGCAACACCTGGATCTTAGCCAGCCCGTCGATGGGCGCGGTCAGCGGATTGACGTCCAGCACGGCGATGTCGGCCAGCCGGCCGATGGACAGTTCGCCCAGGCGATCCTCCTGAAAGCCGGCATAGGCGTTCTGCCCCGTATACGCGATCAGCGCCTGCTCCACGGTGATCTTCTCCTCCGGAATCCAGCCGTCGGGATTGGCGGCGTCGATCGTCCGGCGGGTCACTGCGGCATGGACGCCGGTGATGGGATCGATCGGTCCCACCGGCCAGTCCGAGCCAAAGGTCATCCGCGCCCCGGCCTCCAGGAACGAGGCGAAGGCGTAGGTCCCGGCCAGGCGCGCCGGGCCGATCCTCTGGACCGCCCAGCGCCCGTCGTCGATGGCGTGGAAGGGCTGCACCGAGGCGATCACATTCTGGCGGGCGAACCGCGGAATGCTCTGCGGCCGCACATGCTGAGCGTGTTCGATGCGAAAGCGGCGATCCCGCGCGCCATTCACCCGCTCGGCCTCCGCAAAGATGTCCAGGACATCGTCATTGGCCCGGTCGCCGATGGCGTGAACGGTCACATGCAGGCCGTGGCGATCGGCGGCGATCACCGCCTCGCGCAGCTCGTCCAGGGCCATGACCCGCGTGCCGCGCTGGTCGGGGGCGTCGGCATAGGGGTCGTAGAAGAGCGCCGTGCGCGAGCCCAGCGAGCCGTCCGCCAGACCCTTGACGCCGCCCCAGCGCACCCAGTCGTCGCCGCGGCCATGGCCCGCCACGAACTCGGCCATCCTCTCCCAGTCCTGCAGGGGCACGAAGGAATAGAAGCGCATGTCAGTTTCGCCCCTGCCGCGCAGGCGCAGGAGTGAGTCCTGGACGCTCCAGTCGATCTCCGGGCAGTGGACCTGGGCGACGCCGCGGCTGAGGCCGTGGGCGATGCCGGCGCGCATCGCCTCGTCCGTCTCGGCCTCGCTCGTCGGCGGGATGACCCGGTCCACGAGGTCCTTGGCGTTGTCGCGCAAGATGCCTGTGGGCTCGCCTGAGGCGTCGCGGTCGATTACGCCGCCGGCCGGATCTGGGGTCTCGCGGGTGATCCCGGCCAGGCGCAGGGCCAGGCTGTTGACCAGATACATATGCAGATCGGTGCGCGGGGCGATGAAGGGGGTCTCAGGGCTCGCCGCATCGATCCAGTGGCGGTCGGGCAGCTGACCGCCCAGACGCTGCTCGTCCCAGGAGCCGCCCCGAAGCCAGCGCCCTGGTCTTAGCTGCGAGGCGGCCTGGCCCACGCGGTTCACAAAATCGGCGCGGTCAGCCGCCCCCAGCAGGTCGGGCTGGGCCAACATGGTCGAGGCCAGCCGGAAATGAGTGTGGTTGTCGATGAAGGCGGGCATGGCGAAGGCGCCGGCCAGGTCGATCACCCGGGTTCGAGAGGTCGTCAGGGCGCGGACCTGACCCGCCCCCACAGCCGCGATCTTGCCTGCGGCCACGCCGATGGCGTCGGCCAGGGGCGCGCTGGGCCGCCCCGTCCAGACCTGGCCGTTCACGAGCGCCAGGTCGAGCCCGGTGTCGGCTGCGCGGGCCGTCAGCGCCTGGGTCGACAGCAGGGCCAGGGCGCCTGCCCCCAGCAGATGGCGACGATCAATCATGGTGCGGTCTTCCTTCCCCTTGCGTCCTGATCATCCGCCGCTTCAGCCCGGCGATCTGCCGGCCGCCCGGGGCAGGATGAACAGCATGGCCGCGGCCAGCAGGCCCCCCAGTCCCATGACCAGGGACACGGTCATCAGCCCGCCGCCGCTGGCGAAAAGCGCGCCGGCGACCACCGGGCCGATGGCCGAGCCCCCGCGCCCGACGCCGATCACAAAGCCGGTGCCGCTGGCCCTGAGCGCGGCGGGATAGGTCGCCGCCAGTATGGGATACATGCCGACCACGCCCGCATTGACGAAGAACCCCGCCAGGGCCGCCGTGATGGAAAGCGCCACAAGATCGCGCACGCCCAGGCCAAAGACGGCGATGGCGGCGACGCCTGCGAGCATCGCCCCGATCACCAGCGGCCGCAGGGGCAGGCGCTGGCTGGCGACGCCGATGGCCAGGGCGCCCAGCAGGTTGCCGATATTGGCGCACACGAGGACCCGGCCGGCCGAGGCCGCGTCAAAGCCCATATCGACCACGATCTTCGGAACCCATTTCTGGATGTAGTAGAAGAACATGATCTGGGCGAAGTAGGCGGTGGTCAGGGTCAGGGTGACCTGCCCATAGCCCGGCGAGAAGAGGGCGCCGATCGACGGCCGGGTCTGAATCTCGCCCTCTGGCAGGGCGTCGATGGGCGCGCGCCGAAGCCGCGCCAGCGTCCGGTTTACGGCCTCCAGGGCGCCGGCCGGCCGTCGGGCGAGCAGGGAGTCGATGGACTCCGGCAGCAGGAAGATCGCCAGCGGCAGGCAGAGCGCCGTGGCCACGCCGCCGAACAGAAAGACCGAGCGCCAGTCGCCGCTGGCCTCGAGCAGGGCCGAGGCGACCAGCCCCCCGAGAATGGCCCCGGTCGAATAGCCGGCGATGTTGAGCACCACGGCCAGACCGCGGTTTCGGTCATTGGAGAATTCCGCCACCAGAGCGCTGGTGGAGGACAGCATGCCGCCGATGCCGAGGCCGGTGAACAGGCGCGCCGCAAACAGCGCCGTCATGCCGGGACTGAAGGCGGCGGCGAACATTCCGATCATCATCATGGTCAGGCAGATCAGGATGGTGGGCCGCCGTCCGATCCGGTCGGCGACATTGCCCATGGCCACCGAGCCCACCGCCATGCCGATCAACTCCATCGACAGCAGCACCCCCAGCGCGGCTGGATTAACGCCCCAGGCGGCGGCGATGCCCGGGGCGGCGAAGCTGATGGCCAGGACGTCGAACCCGTCCAGGGCGTTCAGGGTGATGCAGATAGCCACGACCACGAACTGCGCCAGCCGCATGGGCTCGGCGGCGATGGTCGCCCTGGGGTCTGTCGCGGGACGGCTCATGAAGAAGCTCCTGTCGTCCCGGCAGGCTGGCGCCTCAGGCTCGGTGGGGCAGCGCCTCGATGTGTTGGGCCAGCATCGCCGCCAGCTCGGGGCGACGGTCCAGGCACCTGGAGACCGGCCCCACAACCACCACCGAAAGCCGGCGGCTGGGATCGGCCAGGGGCATGGCGACCCCGGCCAGGTCCGGAGTGTATTCGGCGTTGCTCTGATGATAGCCGCGGGTCAGGGCGGCCTGCAGCTCGGCCTCCACCTGGTCGGGGCTGGTGGGGGTGGTCTGCCCGTAGGGCAGGAAGTCGATGCGCCGGTAGAGGATCTGGCGTTCCTCCAGACTCATCTGGGCCAGCAGGGCCCGGCCGGCCGAGCTGGCATGGATCGGCACCTGGTCGCCGACCCGGGCGATATAGCGCACGGCCTGGCGCGACTCCGCCACCTCCATGAACATGGCCGAGGCGCCCGCCGGCGCCGAGATGGCCACGGTCTCCCCGGTGGCCTGGACGAGCTGGCTCAAAAGCCGCTGCAGGTCGGCGGGCAAGGGATCGCTGTGGGCGACCTTCTGCGCCAGCTCCAGCCAGCGGGGGCTGGGATAGTGACGGCCTCGGGCCTGGGGCTCGTAGAGGTAACCCTTGGCGGCCAGGGTGCCCACCAGCTTGAAGGTGCTGGACCTGGGCCAGCCCAGGTCGTCGGCGATCTCCGCCGCCGTCGCCGGTCGGCCTTTCCCGGCGAAATATTCCAGGATCTGAAGGGCGTTGGCGGCTTGCCGCACATACATGGCTGAGAGCGCCTGTGAAGAAACAGAAGGGCTGGCCGCCGGGGTAGGGCGGATTGGCGTCGGCGGCAACGGGGTCGCCCTGGCTGCGCCGGTGATCCATGTCAGCGCGCCGTGAAGCCGCCATCGACCGGCAGGGCGACGCCGGTGACGAAGCTCGCCTCTTCGGAGACCAGCCAGAGGACAGCGTCGGCCACCTCGCCGGGCTGCACCAGACGCCCCATGGGCACGGCCGAGACGATCTTGGCCTCATTGGCCGCCGCCTCGGCGGGATCGCCGCTCCGGCCGGTGAAGCCCTGCTTCATGGGCGTATCGGCCAGGCCCGGACAGACCACATTGACGCGGATGCCATCGCCGGCCAGGGCCAGGGCCAGGGACTTCCCCAGCCCGACCACCCCCCATTTCGCCGCTGAATAGATCGGGCTCATCATCGAGCCCACCAGGCCCGAGATCGAGGCGGTGAAGACGATGGCGCCGCCGCCCCGGGCGCGCATATGGGGCGCGGCCTGGCCAGCGCCCAGGGCCGCCGATGTCACATTGAGGGCGATGGCCTTGTCATAGGCCGCCATGTCCAGGTTCTCGACCGAGGCGGGGCCGGGCATGCCGGCATGGGCCCAGAGAATGTCGATCCCGCCGAGGATCAGCGCGGCCTGGTCGATGCTGTCGCGCGCGCCCTGTGGCGTCGAGAGGTCGGCGACGATGGGGCAGACCTTGTCAGGCCCGATCTCGGCCACCAGGGCCTCGAGGGCGCGGGCGTCGAGATCGATGGCCGCCACCTTGGCGCCTTCGCGGACGAACCGCTCCACCCCGGCCCGTCCCATGCCCGATGCGGCGGCGGTGACCACGGCCAGTTTTCCCTGCAGGCGCATTGGCGCGCTCCTCTAGGCGGCGAAGGGGTCGGCGAACCGGCCGGTGGTGGAGATGATCGTGGTGCGGGTGTCGAGATAGGGATCGAGCGCCTCGACCCCGTTCTCGCGGCCCCAGCCGCTGGCTTTCATGCCCCCATAGGGCGTCGACCATCGGATGTAGCGATAGGTGTTCACCCAAACCATGCCGGCCTGGATGCGGGCGGCCACCCGATGGGCGCGGCCCACATCGGAGGTCCAGAGCCCCGCCGCCAGGCCGTATGAGGTGTCGTTGGCGATGGCCACCGCCTCGTCCTCCCCGTCGAAGGGCAGGATGGCGACCACAGGGCCGAAGATCTCCTCCTGCGCGATGCGCATGGACGGCGTCACGTCGGCGAAGACGGTGGGCTCGACGAAATAGCCTGCCGCCAATTCCGCCGTCTCGATGCGGCGGCCGCCGGCGACCAGGGTCGCGCCTTCGTCTCGCCCGATCTCGATATAGCCCAGGGTCTTGTCCAGCTGCTGCTGGTGCGCCTGCGGCCCCATATGGGTGGCGGGGTCCAGCGGCGCGCCGACCCGCACCCGGCCCGCCGTGCGCCGGAAGGCCTCGACCACCTGGTCATAGATCGGCCGTTCCACCAGGACGCGGGCCCCGAGCGCGCAGCTCTGGCCGCACAGGGCCCAGGCCGAGCCGGTGGCGGCGTTCAGGGCCTGTTCGAGATCGGCGTCGGCGAAGATGACGTGCGGCGCCTTGCCGCCCAGCTCGAAGGTGAAGCGCTTCAGGGTGTCGGCGCCGGTCTTCAGGAGCGTCTTGGCCGTGGCGCCCGAGCCGGTGAAGCTGATCTTGGCCACATCGGGATGTGTGGCCAGCCGGGCGCCGGCGCTCGCCCCGTCGCCTGGGACCATATTGACGACGCCGGGCGGTAGACCCGCCGCCTCGACCAGATGCGCCAGCGCCAGGGACGAGGCGGGCGTCTGTTCTGCGGGCTTGAGGACCACCGTGCAGCCGGCCGCCAGGGCCGGGCCAAGCTTCCAGGTCGCCGCCATCAACGGGACATTCCACGGCGTGATGGCGCCGACCACGCCGACGGGAACCCGGCTGGTGAAGGCGTGTACGGCGTCGTCCAGGGGAATGGTCCGCCCATCGAGCTTGTCGGCCAGGGAGGCGAACCAGTGGAAGTATTGGGGGTGCAGGCCGATATCGGCCCGCGACTCGCGGATCGCACGGCCATTGTCCTGGGATTCGACCTGGGCCAGGGCCTCGACCTGCGTCGCATAGAGATCGGCGAAGCGGCGGAGCATCGCCGCCCGCTCCCAGCCGGCGAGCCGTCCCCAGGGCCCCTCGAACGCCGCCCGCGCCGCGGCCACCGCACGGTCAATATCCTGAACACCGCCATAGGCGACCTGTCCCCAGCTCCGCCCGGTGGCGGGATCGATGCTGGCGCGGAGGCCGCCATCCAGCGGCGCCACCCACTCTCCGCCAATGAACAGGCGATCAAACTGAAACGCCACCGTGGCCCCCATCTAGCTCCGCATGTGGACGAAATAGTCCATACTCAGAAATCGGAGTCAATGTTCGACGAGGTTCAGCAGGGATGGCGGTTCCCGGCGTCGCATCAAAAAACCCTGCCTGGATCATCTCCAGGCAGGGTCGCGAGAATTTGCGCCGTCCCACGGGGGCGGCAACGGCGTTCCGGCCGGCTAATCCACGAAGGTGAGGGTGGCGATGTGGTGGATCTTGGCGACTTCGTGCTCCCCCACCCTGGCGGGGGATTCGACGGTGTGGCTCACGGCAAGCAGGTAGCGGCCATCCCAGGTGGTCGGGATGGTGAGACGCCCGGCGGCGTCGGTCTTGAAAGACTTCGACCAGCGATCCGGATTGATCAGCGTCACCGAAGCGTCGGCCAGGGGGCTGCCCTCATAGGTCACGGCGAAGGTGTCCCCTTCCGGCGTGACCGGCGCAATCTCCAGGTCCAGGACCGTGCGGGTTTCGGTTCGCCCGGCGCGGGCGTGGAAGACCGCAGCCTCCTTGGCGTCGTCCTCGCCCCAGGGGGCGAACACCGAGTCGTCGGTGGCGCGCACATCCCCATCGCCGGTGACGGCAACCTCCAGGTGGTCGGTCTTGCGGGTGAGGACGGCGGGCGCGCTGCGGTCGGTGGTGAACACCACCGGCGCCTTCAGTTTGGCGAATTCCGGATCGCCGCCGGCAGGAACCGGCTCGGCCGGCTCGCCGAGATAGACCCGAACGGGTCCTGCGCCATCGCGCTCCAACCAGACCTCGTGGGCCTCGGCCAGGGTTCCCCACCCCAGCAGGGCGGCGGCGAGGGTTACGGTGATGGTCGCGCGCATGGGGCTCTCCTCGATAGGGCTTCTCGAGGGCATTAATGCATGTAATAATTATTAGCAAGTATGGACGGCGCGGAGGGGTTGGTTCCCCTCCAAGCCTTTTACCGGCGGAGGTGGTCCGGCGAACGGGCGCTCCAACGTCGTTGCTGCAAGCGACCCTGCAACCCTTTGTCACGAGGCATGACCGGGATGATCGACACCCTTGAGGATCTGGAGGCCTGCATCGGCGTGGCCGCCCTGCCGGTGAAGATGAAGATTATCGATCACCTGGACGCCGAGGCGGCGCGATGGCTGGCGTCCTCGCCGCTCGCCTTCGTCGCCATCGGCGGGCCAGACGGACCGCAGGCGGCGGTGGCGGGCGGAACGGCCGGCTTCGCCTCGGCGCCGGCCCCGGCGCAGCTGAGGATTCCCCGCTCGGCGATCGATGGCCTCGACCAGATTCACGAGGGGGCCGGAGCCGGCGCGCTCTTCCTCGCCCCCGGGGTCGGGGAAACCCTGCGCGTCAATGGCCGGATCGCTGGCCTCTCGGCTGACGCCGTCGAGATCGCCGTCGATGAGTGCTTTGTCCACTGCGCCAAGGCGCTGATCCGCTCCGACTTCTGGGCGGCCGACGAGGCGGCGCCGCCATCTGCACCCGAAGCCTTCCTGGGCGCAGTCCGCTTCCTGGCCTTGGCCAGCATGGACGAAGAGGGCCGCGTCGATATCAGCCCCAAGGGGGATCCAGCCGGCCGTCTGATCCGGTTGATCGAGGGCCGCGCGGCGCTGGCCGAACGCCCGGGCAATCGCCTGGCGTTTGGCTATCGCAACATCATCACCCAGCCGAGAATCGCCGCCCTTGGCCTGGTTCCTGGCGCAAGCCGCGTTCTGAAGCTCTCCGGGCGGGCCCAGCTCACCACCGAAGAGGCCCTTCGCGCGGCCTTTGTCGTCGAGGACAAGGCGCCGATCCTGGCCATGCTCATTGATGACCTTAACCTCGACCTTGTTGACAGTCCTGCCCTGGAGCGGGCCGCGCCCTGGGCTGGCGAGGCTCCGGCGCCGGACATTGATCCCGCCGCCATCCTCATGGCGCATCTGAAGCACAACAAGGCCCGAGGCGTGGCGGCCACCCTGCTGCGACTGTCGGTCAACCGGGGTCTCATCGCCAGCGGCCTCAAGACCAACTACAAGACCCAGCTCTACTGAGGTCTGACCGGTCCAGCCCCGGGGCGGCGCCGTCTGCTCGCGTCTGCCGCATAGGACGTGGGCCCGACGGGCTTCCAGCATACTCACCGAGCGCGGCGGGCTTCACGCCAGCCAACAGGGGCGCCTAGGAAAGCGGCGCCGATCGCCTTGAACGCCGTCGCCCGGGGCGCCCGGCGCCCCGTCGCTCGCCGGGGCGCAAACGGGCTCGCTCAACACCGCATTGATGTATGACAATCATACGTAATTCGTGTGGAGGGCGTTTATATGGCGAGCTTGTTCAGAACCTTGGCCGGCGGCGTGGCCCTGGCCTGCGCCGTGGGGCTCAGCCCAAGCCTCGCCCAGGCGCCGGGGCCTTCGCCGACGCCGAAAACCACCGCCATACACGCCGGCCGCCTGATCGATGGCCTCTCGGCCCGGCCGCAGAGCCAGGTCACCATCCTGATCACCGACGATCGGATCACGGCGGTGGAGCCGGGCTTTGTCTCGCCCCCCGGGGCCGAGGTGATCGACCTGTCGAGCGCCACAGTGCTGCCGGGCCTGATCGATGGCCACACCCATGTGACCTCCCTGCGCCGCACGGGCAACGGCATCGCCAAGAGCGTCACCTATTCCCCGCTGGACATGGCCCTGGCCGCCACGGTCAACGCCGAGGCCATCCTGCGCTCCGGCGTCACCACGGTGCGTGACCTGGGCGGCAACTACGGGACCGACCTCGCCCTGAAGAAGGCCATCGAGCTGGGCGAAGTGGCCGGCCCGCGCATGTGGGTGGCCGGCGAGGCCATAGGCCCCACCGGCGGCCACACCGACTGGAGCCATGGCTATGCCGAGGACATGTCCCGCCGCGACTGGGGGGCAGGGCTGGCCGACGGCGCCGACGCCGTCACCCGCCTGGCGCGCACCCAGCACAAGCTCGGCGTCAATATCATCAAGATCATGCCCAGCGGCGGGGTGGTCAGCCAGGGGGACGATCCCAAGGCCCAGCTGATGACCGAGGCCGAGATCAGGGCGGCCGTCGACACCGCCCACGCCATGGGCATGAAGGTCGCCGCCCACGGCCACGGCAAGGAAGCCATCGACATCGCCGTGCGCTTAGGCGCGTCCTCCATCGAGCACGGCACCTATGCCGACGATGAGAGCTGGCGGTTGATGAAGACCCACGGGACCTATTTCGTGCCGACCCTGCTGACCACCCAGCGGCTGTACGACCTGGCCACCCATGCGCCTCAGACCCTCAACCCGTACACGGTGCGCAAGGTGCTGGAGATGGGATCCAGCATCGGCAAGCTGACCCGGGCGCATAAGGCTGGGGTGAAGATCGCCTTCGGCAGCGACACGGGGCTCGGTGAGAACCTGCAGGAGGCCGCCCTGATGGTGGAGGCCGGCATGACGCCGGCCGAGGTGATCCTGGCCGCCACGGCCAACGCCGCCGACCTGATCGGCTCCAACGAGATCGGCGCGGTGCAGGCCGGCCGCTATGCCGACATCGTGGCCGTCGCCGGCGATCCCCTGACCGACATCACCGAACTGGAGCGCGTCCAGTTCGTGATGAAGGGCGGGGTGGTCTACAAGGCCGGCGGCGAGAACCTGTACGTCCAGATGGTGAACCCGTGAGCGCGGTCTCCGTCGCCGAAACCGGCGAGCCGGGCGCCGCAAGGCCGACCGTCCGAGGCTGGCTGATCGTCGCGGTTTCCCTGGTGGGAATTTCGGCCGGGCCAGCGGCCTTCGGCATCGCCTCGCTTGGCCTGTTCATCGGGACCTTCGAGCAGCAGTTCGGCTGGGGCCGGGCGGAGATGAGCGCCGCAGCCTCGCTGATGATGCTGTGCTCGGCGGTCTCCATGCCCCTGGTGGGACGCCTGGTGGACCGGTTCGGGTCGCGCCGGGTGCTGATCCCCTCCCTGGTGATCCTGGCGGCCTGCATGCTGGCCCTGACCCAGGTCACCCAGCTCTGGCACTTCATGGGGATCTACGTGGCCATGGGCACGGTGGCGGCGGGCTCCAACAGCGTGGCCTATATGCGGGTCCTGGCCACCTGGTTCGACAAGTCCCGGGGCCTGGCCATCGGCATCGCCGGCAGCGGCACGGGCTTCGGCTTCGCCTATGTGCCCCTGGTGGGCCAGGGCGCCATCTCGCAGTTCGGCTGGCAGGGCGGCTATGTGGCGCTGGGCCTGATCCTGCTCTGTGTGGCCCTGCCCATGGTGGTCTTCCTGTTGCAGGAACAGCCGGGCGCGCCGGCCGGGCAGGGGGCGGACGCCCCGCCCGCCGCCGCCCTGGGCGACACGCTGAAACAGGCCATGGCCAAGCGCGACTTCTGGATGCTGATCGCCATCTTCGTGGTGCTGGCCTTCGTTCTCTATGGGCTGATCCCGCACATGGTGCCCCTGCTCGGCGACCGGGGCATGAGCCCCGAGGCCGCCGCCGGGGTCGCCTCGATCTTCGGCCTGGCCACCTTTGGCGGCCGGATCCTGATCGGCTTCCTGCTGGACAAGTTCGACGCCCGGCATATCGGCCTGGTCTTCTTCAGCCTCTCGGCGGTGGGGCTGGCCCTTTTGTGGGCGCCGCTGCCGGCCTGGGCGATGATCTTCCCGGCCCTGTTGCTGGGGGGCAGCCTGGGCGCCGAGGTGGACATGCTGGCCTATCTGGCCAGCCGCTATTTCGGACTGAAGTGCTTCGCCCAGATCTTCGGGGTCCTGTTCGGGGCGGTGATGATCGCCATGGGGCTTGGCCCCGTCGCCTTCGGCTTCGTCTTCGACCTGACCGGCTCCTACCAGGCCATGCTGGCCGTCGGCGCAGGGCTCTGCCTGGTGGCCTCCAGCCTGGTCCTGACCCTCAACCCCTATCAGGAGCGCCGCCGCGGCGGCCCCGTCTCCGTGACCTGAGCTTTCCTTGCGCGGCTCTCCCCGGTCGTCGCAACGAAAAGGAAGGGCCCGCGCCATCCCCTGGCGCGGGCCCTTTGTCGTTCCGGCCGTAAGGCGGCGATCAGGCCGCGGCGTAGTCTGCCGCATTCCCCTCGATCTGCACCCGGAAGCCCGAGCGTTCGTGCGGGAAATAGTCCCAGATCGCCAGGTGCTGGGTGCAGCGATTGTCCCAGAAGGCCACCGCATGGGGCGTCCAGCGGAAGCGCACCTGGAAATAGGCGTTCTCCGCATGCTTGAAGAGGTACTGCAGGATGGCCTCGCTCTCGTCCTGCGGCACATCGTTGATGTGGCTGGTGAAGCCGCGGTTGACGAACAACAGCTTGCGCCCCGTGATCGGGTGGGTGCGGATCACCGGATGGACGGCGACCGGATACTTGCCGTCGGGATCGAAGCGGCCGAAGGCCAGCTTGCCGTCATGGGTGGCGGTCAGCTGCTCCAGATAGGCCTTCATCGGCGCCGACAGGGCGTCATAGGCCGCATACATGCTGGAAAACGCCGTATCGCCGCCCATCGGCGGCAGGGTGTGCAGATAGAGCACGCTGCCCATGGGCGGGACCGGCAGGCAGGACATGTCGGTGTGCCACTCCTCGCCGGCCACGTGCTTGGAGGTGGCGTCGGCGTGCAGCTTGCGCACCTCCGGATGCTCGGGCAGCCCCTTCAGGGCGTGGATCTGCAACTCTCCGAAATACTGGCCGACCCGCTTCAGCGAGGCCGGATCCAGGGGCTGGTCGCGGAAGAAGATCACGCCGTGGTCGTGGAGGGCCTGACGCACCTCGGCGACCTGTTCGTCGCTCAGGGGCTGGGTCAGATCGACGCCGGAAATCTCGGCGCCGATGGTGGGGGTAAGCGGCTGGGCCTGGAGGGTCCTGTACGACATTGAAATCCCATTGATCGAAACAAGGTGCGCGAGCGCTGCGCCATCTGGCGGGAGGCGCGCCTCGGCTTCAAGTCTATTGTATACAGTATCCCGTATTCTCTGTCAGGCGCCCGCTGCGAGGCGCCGTTGCCGCCGGCGCGTCTATGGCCTAGTCGAAGGGGGATCGATCGCCGTCAATTAAGGGAATCCCGCGCTTGCCAGGACCTTCGCGAGCCGTCGCCCCCACCGAGCGCCTGCGCGACCAGGTCTATCGGCGCATGCGCGAGGAGCTGCAGTCGGGTCTGCTGGAGCCCGGCGCCCGGCTGGTGGAGCTGCAGCTGGCCAAGGCCTATGGCGTCTCCCGCACCCCGGTGCGCGAGGTGCTGCTGCAGTTGGCGCGCGAGGGCCTGCTGACCCCGCAGGAGCGCGGCTATCTGGTGCCCGTCGACACCCAGAAGGATGTGGTCGACCGGCTGGAGGTCCGCCGGCTGCTGGACGCCCGCATCGCCCGCCATGCGGCCCTGGGGGCCACCGCGGAGGAGATCGCCGCCCTCCGCAGGACCCTGGAGCGTCAGCGGGCCGCCCACGAGGCCGGCCGCGCCCGGGTGTTCGTCGAGCGCAACAGCGAGTTCCGCAGCGCCCTGCGCGAGGCCTGCCGCAACGCCCTGCTGAGGCGCTGCGCGGCCATGGTGGACGACGTCTTCCAGACCATGCGCGGGCGCCTGCACGAGACCGCCGCCAACCGCGAGCTGACCCTGCTCTGCGACGGCCGCATCCTGCAGGCCCTCGAGCAGCGCGACCCCGACGCCGCCGAGGCCGCGGTCGAAGCCTTCATCGACGCCCTCCTGGCCCACTTCGAAGCCGATCCGCCGCGGGTTTAGGGGGTGGGTGGCTGGACACGGTGTCTTGAAACTTGTCCGATGTCCTCCGCAGTTCGGCAAGCCTGGCAGGCGCTCTCCATGATCACCAGCAAGCTCACGTCCTCGGGGCGGACGACCATTCCCCGGGCCGTTCGTGCGGCCCTCGATCTGAAGCCCGGGGATCGCCTCACCTATCTGGTCGAGGGCGACCGCGTGATGCTGTCCAAGCGGGGTCACATCGCGTCGGATCCGTTCGCGACCTTCAGCGAGTGGCATGCCGACGCCGACTACGTGGCGTACGGGAGCCTGTGAGTCAGGGTTCACCGTTGAGCGCTCAGCGCGAAGAGCTTCCAGGCGGAATCTGAGATGAGCCAACAGCAACGCTGCTGGGGCGTGGGGTTGGCGAGGACGGGGAATACGTCCTTCTGCGCCGGTCTTCAGCTATTGGGATATGACCCGGTTCAGCAGGACCCGACATTTGACGTGCTTCGCAATCTGCAAGGCGGGTCCGGCAACACAGTGGTGCTCCACTTCAAATACCTGGATTACATTTTTCCGGGCTCGAAGTTCGTGCTGACCACGCGAACGGTCGAGAGCTGGCTCGCATCCATGGAACGGTCTCATCTGCATAATCCTCGCCCTGTCCTAGGCGAGCATGATCGAATTGCGCGGCGAATGGCCATCTACGAGACCGTTGGCTTTGAACGCCGGACGCTGGCCGATGCATTCATCCGCCATCACGGCGAGGTTCGGCGCTATTTCGCCCAACGGCCAAATGATCTGCTGGAACTGGATGTGGCCGGCGGGCAGGGCTGGGGCCAGCTCTGCCCGTTCCTCGGCATTCCGTCTCCAGGCGTGGCTTTCCCGACTCTGAATCAAGGCGTGTCCGCTTAGGTCAAGGTGAGGCGCTCAAACTGCCTGCCTCAAGGCAGCCGGGCGAGCCAGACCGAACGTCCGCCGCACGTCGGGTCCTCCGGCGTGAACCGGACCACCTCGAACCCGCGCTCCGCCAGCAGGGACCTGTATTCCGCGGGCGCGAGGCTGGCGTGATAGAGGGGTTCGCCCTTGAAGGCGCCGACCGCCTCGCCATGGGCCGGACCGCTGTTGAACATCAGGGCCGCGCCTGGCGCGCCGTGGCGACGGAACACGTCAAACATGCGCCGCTGATCGTCATGATCCAGGTGGAACAGGCTGTCCCAGGCCAGCACGCCGTCGAACCTCTGGCCCAGGTCAGTGAGGCGCATGTCGCCCACGCGCCAGGTCTGATCGGGAAAGGCCGCTTCACAGACCGCGATCAGCTCTGGTGACCCATCGACGCCGGTCACGGCGCAACCTTGGCCGATCAAGTGGCGCGCGATCGGGCTTCCAGACCCGCAGCCAAGATCGAGCACACGGCGGCCCTCCGGCAGCAGCCCCAGGAACCGGTCGAGCCAGACGCCCTCGGTCAGTTGGTCGCCGCGGTTGCGCACCCACGCCGCGGCATGGCGCCGGTAGAGGCCGATGACGTCGCGCGCGCTGCTGCTCATGGCTTTCAGCCTACCAGCGAACGCTAGACGTCATCATGACAGGCCTCATCCCTCCCGGGTGCGGACCATGTCGAGGGCGACGTCGACGATCATGTCCTCCTGGCCGCCGACCATGCGGCGGCGGCCGAGCTCGATGAGGATGGCGCGGGTGTCGAGGCCATAGGTCTCGGCGGCCTTTTCGGCATGGCGCAGGAAGCTGGAATAGACCCCGGCATAGCCGAGGCTAAGGGTCTCGCGGTCCACCCGGACGGGGCGGTCCTGGATCGGGCGCACCAGGTCCTCGGCCGCGTCCATCAGCTTGAAGAGGTCGCAGCCATGGTCCCAGCCATAGACGTCGGCTGCGGCGATGAAGACCTCCAGCGGCGCATTGCCGGCGCCGGCCCCCATGCCGGCCAGGGAGGCGTCCACCCGGATGGCCCCGTTCTGGACCGCGGCGATGGAGTTGGCGACGCCCAGCGACAGGTTGTGGTGGGCGTGGATGCCCCGCTCGGTCTCAGGCTTGAGCACCGCGTCATAGGCCTGCAGCCGTTCGGCCACGCCCTCCATGGTGAGCGCCCCGCCGGAATCGGTGACATAGACGCAGTGGGCGCCGTAGCGCTCCATCAGCAGGGCCTGCTGCGCCAGGGCCTCGGGCGCGCTCATATGGCTCATCATCAGGAAGCCGGAGACGTCCATGCCGAGGTTGCGAGCGGCCTCGATATGCTGGCGCGAGACGTCGGCCTCGGTGCAGTGGGTGGCCACGCGCACCGAGCGGACGCCCAGCTCATAGGCGCGCTTCAGGTCATGCACCGTGCCGATGCCGGGCAGGAGCAGGGTGGTCAGGACGGCGTGCTGCAGCACCTCGCCGACCGCCTCGATCCAGGCCCAGTCGGTGCAGGCGCCAAAACCGTAGTTGAAGGACGAGCCCGAGAGGCCGTCCCCGTGGGAGACCTCGATGGCGTCCACCCGGGCCTCGTCCAGGGCGCGGGCGATGGCCCGGACCTGGTCCAGCCCATACTGGTGGCGGATGGCGTGCATGCCGTCGCGCAGGGTGACGTCCTGGATGTAGAGCTTGCGGGCGGGGGCGGGGGCGCTCATGCGGAAACTCCTGCGCCGCGGCGTTCAACGATGCGCTCGGCGGTGCGCAGGGCCGCCGAGGTCATGATGTCCAGATTGCCCGCATAGGCCGGCAGGTAGTGGGCCGCGCCCTCCACCTCGAGGAAGACGCTGACCTTCAGGCCGGCGAAGGCCTCGCCCATCTCCGGGATCAGCAGGCGGGCATTGTCGGTGATGGTCTCGAACTGCACCGCCTGCTTCAGGCGATAGCCGGGCACATAGGTCTGCACCTCGGCGACCATTTCCAGGATCGAGGCTTCGATGGCGGCCGGGTCGCCGCCCTCGCAGAGGCAATAGACCGTGTCGCGCATGATCAGCGGCGGCTCGGCCGGATTGAGCACGATGATCGCCTTGCCCCGCCGCGCGCCGCCCACCTGCTCGATGGCCCGGGAGGTGGTCTCGGTGAACTCGTCGATATTGGCCCGCGTGCCGGGGCCGGCCGATTTTGAGGCGATGGAGGCGACGATCTCCCCATAGATCACCGGGGAGACCCGGTTGACCGCCGCCACGATGGGGATGGTCGCCTGGCCGCCGCAGGTGACCATGTTGAGGTTCGGCTGGTCGAGATTGGCCTCGCCGTTCACCGGCGGGATCACATAGGGGCCGATGGCCGCCGGGGTCAGGTCGATCACCGTCTTGCCATGGGCGCGCAGCACCTCGTCATGCCGCTGGTGGGCGCCGGCCGAGGTGGCGTCGAAGACGATCTGGATGTCGCCGAACTCCGGCATGGCCACCAGGCCGTCGATGCCGCCGGCGGTGGTGGGCACCCCCATCCGCTGGGCCCGCTGCAAACCATCGGAGGCCGGATCGACGCCGACCATGGCGCCCATGGCGAGGGTCTTGGACAGGCGCATGATCTTGATCATCAGGTCCGACCCGATGTTGCCCGGGCCGATGATGGCCACCTTGACCGGCGAGGATGGGGACTCCACGGCGCTGCTTCTCCTGTTTGCGGACGCCCGAAGCGCCCTCAATTCGGGTGGCAATCTTGTCATACAATATTATAAGTCAAGGGTGCTCAGCGGAGTTTGGAAATGGCGAGCGACAAACGCATCGCATTGATCGGCCTTGGGGCGATCGGGCAGGAAATCATCACCACGGCCGGGCGCCTGGGCGAGGCTGACAGCGTCTGCGCCGTGCTGGTGCGGCCGGGCCGCGAGGCCGCCGGCGTCCCTTGCGCCCATGATCTGGCGGGCCTGCTGGCGTCGAAGCCGGATGTGGTGCTGGAATGCGCCGGCCATGGGGCGGTGCGCGAATTCGGGGCGCAGATCCTGGCGGCCGGCGTCGATCTGGTGGTCTCCTCCGTGGGCGCCCTGACCGACACCGATCTGACGCGGCGCCTGCTGGCGGCCGAACAGGCCGGGGGCGGGCGGCTGCTGATCCCGGCCGGCGCGGTGGCAGGGCTCGATGGTCTCGTGGCCGCCAGCCTCGCAGGACTGAGCGCCGTCACCTACGACTCCCACAAGCCGCCCCACGCCTGGCGCGGCACGCCAGCCGAACAGGCCATCGACCTGGACGATCCGGCGGAGGAGCAGGTGTTCTTCGAGGGCTCGGCCCGGGCGGCGGCGGCGGCCTATCCCAAGAACGCCAATGTCTCGGTGGCCGTCTCCCTGGCGGGGCTGGGGCTCGACCGCACCCGGGTGCGGCTGATCTCCTCGCGCAAGGTGAGCGACCCCCTGGGCGTCATCACCGCCGAGGGCGACTTCGGCCGGTTCCTGTTCGAGATCTTCGCCGTGGCCGCGCCGGACAACCCCAAGACCTCGGCCTTGACGGCCCACAGCCTGCTGCAATGCGCCCGGCTGGGGATCGGCCTGCCGGCGGCTCGCCTGCAGGCGGGCTTGTTTCCTGAGCCCTGACCGGGCCAAATCCACGGTAGGGTTGTCGGACACGGAATCGCGACGCGGCGAACCACTGATCCGCGTGACAAGGGGCTGACTTGGAATACGAAGACCTGAGGATTGTCGATACGCCGTCGCTGGTGCGCGACCATGCGATCTCGAAGCTCCGCAACGCCATCAGCTCTGGCCTCTATCCCCCCGGCGCGCGCCTGGTGGAGCGGGAGCTGTGCGAGGCCCTGGGGGTCAGCCGGACCTCGGTGCGCGAGGCCCTGCGCCAGCTGCAGTCGGAAAACCTCGTCGAGGTCGGCCGGCGGCGCAGCATCAATGTGGCGGTGATCACCGCCCAGGACGCCGCCGACATCTACATGATCCGCGAAATGCTCGAGACCCAGGCCATCCGGCGCTTCGTCGCCCTGTCCGACGACGCCGAGCGCAAGGCCCTGGCCGCGGTGCACAAGCGGCTGGTCAAGGCGCTCAGCAAGAACGACATGGCCCAGCTCTCGGCCATCGCCAGCGAGTTCTATGAGCGCGTGCTGATCGGGGCCAAGAGCCGGGTGATCTATGAGGTGGCCCGCCCCCTGCTGGCGCGGGTCAACTATCTGCGTATCCGCTCCATGGCCGAGCCCGGCCGCCTCGATGGCGGCCTGAAGGAATGGGACGCCATGATGGAGGCGGTGCAGGCCGGCGACGCCGATCGGGCCGCCGAGGCCATGGCCGTTCACCTGCGTAACGCCCGGGCGGCCATCGTGGCCCGTCTCGAAGCCGATGAAAAAACCGCCATTCCGGCGAAACGAAAGGCTGCTTCCTAGGCGCCGCCCAAAGCGGTCTTCGGCGCCAACATCTAATATTGTCATACAAACTGGAGGCCGTTAGCCTCGCCCCTCTCAAGAGGAGTGCGTACCATGGCGTCTGGGTCGAAAGTGATCGTGGTGGGGGCCGGCCCCGTGGGGACCATCGCCGCCTACGCCCTGCGCCGCCGGGGCGTGCCGGTGGTCCTGGTCGAGGCTCTGCTGGCGCCGGAGATCGACTGCCGCGCCGCCTCCTGCCATCCCCCGACCATCGCCATGCTGGCCGAGCTGGACCTGCTGGAGGCGGGCCTGGAGCAGGGCCTGGTCTCGCCGGTCTTCCACTATATGGACCGGCCCACCGGCCAGCGGATCGCCCGCTTCGACATCCGCGAGATGCAGACCCCGCCCGAGCACCCCTATGTGCTGCAGTGGGAGCAGTACAAGATTTCGGCCACCATCCTGGAGCGCCTGAAGGCCGATGCGGGCTGCGAGGTGATGATGGGCGCCCGTCTCACCGAGATCGTCCAGGGCGCCGACAAGGTCCGCGCCGTGCTCGAAACCACCGACGGCGTGGTGGAGATCGAAGGCGACTATCTCATCGGCTGCGATGGGGGCCGCAGCACGGTCCGCCGCCTGGCCGAGATCGAGTTCGAGGGCTTCACCTGGCCCGAGCGCTTCCTCAAGGTCGACACCCATTTCGACTTCATGTCCCTGCGGCCCGACCTCAGCAACCGCAACTACTTCTCCGATCCCGACGAGTGGATGAACCTGTTCAAGGCCCGCGGCCCGGACGGCGGCGGCCTGTGGCGGGCGGTCAGCCCGACCCTGCCCGAACAGACCGACGAAGAGCTTCTGTCGCCGGACGCCATCGAGGCCCGCCTGCAGAAGTTCTGCCCCAAGGATGGCCCCTATGAGATCGCCACGGTGGCGCTGTATCGCGTGCACCAGCGGGTGGCGGCGACCTTCAACAAGGGCCGGGTGTTGCTGGCCGGGGACGCGGCCCATGTGAACAACCCTGTGGGCGGCATGGGGATGAATGGCGGCATCCACGACGCGGTCAATCTGGCCGCCAAGCTGGACGAGATCCTCAACGGCGGGGCGGACGCCCAGCCCCTGCTGGACCGCTATTCCCGCCAGCGGCGCAAGGCCCAGACCGATTTCGTCCAGGCCCAGAGCATCCAGAACAAGAAGACGCTTGGCGAGAAGGACCCCGAGGCCCGCGCCAAGGGCCTGGAGACCATCCGCCAGGCCGGTCTCGACCCCGACCTGCATGACGCCTTCATCGGCCGCGCCTGTCTGATCGACAGCGTGAAGGTCGCCGACGCCGTCCTCTAGCCCCCAAGGAACACCGCCCCATGTCCGTCGCCCGCCATCCCCGTCCGGCCGAACTGGCCGACGCCTCCCTCGAAGATCTGATGGCCCGCTATGTGGCCAGGTTCGAGACCCGCACCCCTGACTGGAACGCGTTTTCCGACGCCAGCATCGAAGGCTATCGCCGCGCCCAGCATCGCTTCATCGGCGCCGGCGCCTCGGGCAAGCATGACGACGCTGGGGTGATCCCGGCCACCGGCTTCACCCTGTCGATCATGCTGGTGCCGCCGGGGCAGGGGAATGCGCCCCACACCCACGAGGTCGAGGAGGTGTTCTTCATCCTGCAGGGCCGCTGCGTGGTGTTCATCGAGGACGAGGACGGCCGGCGCCTGTCGCAGGAATTGGGCCCCTGGGAGATGATCTCGTGTCCGCCCGGCGTCATCCATGGCTATGTCAACGAGACCGAGGAGGACTGCTACCTGCAGGTGATGCTGGGCCGCGGACGCCCGGAAACCGCGGGTTTCGCCGATGCGAGCCTGTTCGAACGCCGGGACGCGCACCTGGGCGGCGGCTGACCCCGGCCGCTTGCGGCGCCATCGGCGGTATGGTCTGAGGAGGCATGGAACCGACCGGCGCCAATCTACCCTCGATGAATCTGCGTCATATCGAGGTCTTCCACGCGGTCTATCGGGCCGGCTCGATCAGCGCCGCGGCCCGGGCCCTCTATGTGTCGCAACCCTCGGTCAGCAAGGTGCTGAAGCATGCAGAGGGCCGGCTGGGCTTTCCCCTGTTCCGGCTGGTCAAGGGACGCCTGACCCCGACCGAGGAGGCCCACGCCCTCTTCCGCGACGTGGACGAGATCTACACCAAGATCGAGTCGCTGAAGGAGACCACCCGCAACCTGCTGAAGGGCGGGTCGGCCCATATTGGCCTGGCGGTGTTGCCGTCCCTCGGCCTCGGCGTCGCGCCGCGGGCCGTCGCCCTGTTCCGCAAGAAGAATCCCGGGGTCACCTTTGGATTGCAGACCCTGCACGACGAGGACGTGCTGCGCGCGCTCTATGAACGCAAGGCGGACCTGGCGGTGGCCTATGACGCCCCGCGCCATCCCCGCCTGGCCCACATCCGCATCGGCACGGGCGAACTGGTGGTGCTCTACCGGCGCGAGTATCTGCCCGACGCCCCGCCGCGGGTCAGCCTCGACCGCTTCGCCGGCCACGAGCTGATCAGCCTGACCGGAAGCGGCCCGGTGGGGGCGCTCTACGCCAGCGAGGTGGTGCAAGGAAAGCGCAGCGGTCCCGAAGGCATCGTGGTGCAGACCTATTATGTCGCCGCCGCCCTGGTGCGCCACGGGGCGGGCGTGGCGATTGTCGATGAGTTCACCGCCCGGGAAAACCTGGGTCCTGATCTCGATTTCAGGCCGTTGGAGCATCCGGTCAACTTTGGCGTCTACTGCATATACCTGGAAGACCGCCCGCTTTCCAAGATCGCCAAGGCTTTCGTGAACACCCTCAAGGCCGATATCCAGGACCAGCAGCAGGCGCATAACCCGGGGCTATAACACTCCTCTTTCTTTCGAGCTTCGCGCGCGCCCTGGTTGCGCGATGATTGCGCAACACCACTGCGCCGGCCCGAAGTGAGGCATTATGATCCCGCCGCCCTACCTGCTCTATCTTGGCGACTCCCAGAACGAGCTTTCCGTGAAAACCTCCCGCGGGGTGGCTTACTGGCGTCCCGAATGGAGCCTGGGCGAGCACCGGGGGCCGGACTGCACGGTCACCCTGAACCTGCCGCACCTGGACTTCGCCGAGGCTGCGGCCAGGGGCGCCAAGACCCTTATCATCGGCGTCGCCAACGCGGGCGGGGTGCTGGGGCCGAAGATCGTCGCCGACGCCGTCAAGGCCCTGGACGCCGGCCTCAATGTGGCCTCGGGCCTGCACGAGCGCCTGACCGCCCATCCCGAGATCGTCGCCGCCGCTGAGCGCAATGGCCTGTCCCTGTTCGACGTGCGCGAGCCGCCAAAGAAGATGGACGTCGGCAACGGCCGGCCGCGGGCGGGTCACCGCCTGCTCACCGTCGGCACCGACTGTTCGGTCGGCAAGATGTACACGACGCTGGCCATCGAGCGGGAAATGCGCGGCCGCGGCCTGAACGCCGACTTCCGGGCCACTGGCCAGACCGGCATCTTCATCGCCCAGTCGGGCGTGCCCATCGACGCGGTGATCGCCGACTTCATCTCCGGCGGCATCGAAGCCATTACGCCAGCCCGCACCGACGGCGGCTGGGATCTGATCGAGGGGCAGGGCTCCCTGTTCCATCCGTCCTTCGCCGGGGTGTCGCTCGGCCTGCTGCACGGCGCCCAGCCCGACGCCATCGTGCTCTGCCATGAGCCCGGCCGTCCGCACATGCGCGGCATCACCGGTCGCGCCCTGCCGGACCTCAAGGCCTGCCTGGAGGCCAATCTCGCCTCGGCCGCCCTGACCAATCCGGGCGTGACGCCGGTGGGGATCGCGTTCAACACCTCCAACCTCGCCCCCGATGAGGCGCGCCGTCTCTGCGACGAGACCTCTGCGCGCTTCAATCTCCCTTGCCAGGACCCCGTCTCCATGGGCGTGGACCAGATCGTCGACAGGTTAGTTGAATGCTTCGCACCGTTGCAGTCCGAGCAGAGCGTTGGCCGCTAAGCACGCCCTTCCGCATCTCCCGCGGGGTCAAGACCGCCGCTGACGTGGTGGCCGTGACCGTGGTCCAGGACGGACGGCGGGGCCGGGGCGAGGGCGTGCCCTATGCCCGCTACGGCGAGACCATCGAGTCGGTCCTGGAGCAGGTGAACAGCCTGTCGACCGAGCTGACCAACGGGATGACGCGCGCGGACCTGGCCGGCCGGCTGGGTCCGGGCGCCGCCCGCAACGCCATCGACTGCGCCCTGTGGGATCTCGAAGCCCGCCTGGCCGGCCGTGCGGTCGCCGACACCCTCGGCCAGCCTCCGCTCCATCCCCTGGTGAGTGCGCTGACCGTGAGCCTGGACACCCCCCAGGCGATGGGTGAGGCGGCCGCACGGATGACCGGGGCGACCCTGATCAAGGTCAAGGTCGACCGGAAGGATCCCGCCGCCTGCCTGGCGGCCGTCCGCGCCGCGGCGCCCGACGCCGCCCTGATCGTCGATCCCAATGAGAGCTGGACCATCGAGACCCTGGCGCAGCTCCAGCCGGTGCTTCGCGAGCTGAAGGTCGCCCTGATCGAACAACCCCTCTCGGCCGACGAGGATGGCGACCTGCTGGGCTTCGAGAGCTGCGCGCCGATCTGCGCCGACGAGTCCTGCCATGTGGCCGCCGACCTGCCGGGGCTGAAGGACCGCTATCAGGTGGTGAATATCAAGCTCGACAAGACCGGCGGCCTGACCGAAGCCCTCGATCTGCTGGCCGAGGCCCGTCGCATGGGCTTTGGCGTCATGGTCGGCTGCATGGTCTCGTCGTCCATGTCCATCGCCCCGGCCTTCCATGTGGCCCGCCACGCCGATTTCGTCGATCTCGACGGCCCCACCTGGCTCGCCGACGACTATGCCGGCGGCGCGGTCCAGCGCGGCGCCGAACTGCTGCCGCCCGAGACCCTCTGGGGCGTGCCCGACTCTGCGACACCGGAGACCGCGGCCTGATCCCACGGGGTCGCCGCGCTTAAGGATCGCCTGCCCCTCGTCCTGGAGACCTGCCGATGAGCGACCTCGCCCCTGAGCCTGCGGCGCCCGCCACGCCTGACCGCAAGGGCGTCGGCGGCTTCGTCCGGCGCTACTGGCTCGAGGTCACCCTGTGGAAGCGGATCCTTCTGGGTCTGGTCCTGGGCACGATCCTGGGACTGGCCATCGGCGAGCAAGCCATGGGGATCAAGTGGATCGGCGACCTCTTCGTGCGGCTGATCCGCATGATCGTCACCCCGCTGGTCTTCTTCTCCATCGTCTCGGGCATCGCCGGCATGGGCGATGTGAAACGGCTGGGGTCCATCGGGGCCAAGACGCTGTTCATGTACCTGGCCCTCACGGTCGTGGCGGTCTCGGTGGGCCTGTCGCTCGGGGTCCTCTTCCAGCCCGGGGCCGGCATGGATTTCGCCGGCACGACACCCCAGGTGCTGGGCGAAGCGCCGACGCTCGGCGCCTATCTGATGAGCATCGTGCCGCTCAACCCGTTCGCCGCCCTGAGCAATGGCGATATCCCGGCCATCATCTTCTTCGCCATCCTGATCGGCATGGGGGTGCTGATCATCGGCGAGCCGGCCGCTCCGGCCGTCCGGCTGTTCCAGATCGGCTCGGACATCATGCTGGTCCTCGTCCGGGTGATCATGGAGCTGGCGCCGTTTGGGGTCTTCGCCCTGGTGGCCTGGGTGATGGGGACCTCAGGCCCGGAGACCTTCATCCACGTCTTCCTGCTGGCCTGCGCCCTGGTGCTGGGCTGCGCCATCCAGAGCCTGATCGTCCACGGGGGCGTTATCGGCCTGATCGCGCGCCTGCCGGTGGTCCCCTTTTTCCGCGACATCGCCGATGCGGTGATCGTCGCCTTTTCCACCTCGTCGAGCGCCGCGGTCCTGCCCGTGGCCATGCGGGTGGCCGAAAAGAACCTGGGCGTCAGCCACACGGTGGCCTCCACCACCCTGCCGCTGGGGGCGACGCTGAGCATGGACGGCACGGCCCTCTATGTGGCGCTGCTGGCGGTGTTCTCGGCCCAGGCCTTTGGGGTCGATATGAGTGTGGCTCAGTACTTCATGGTGGGTCTGGTCTGCGTGATCGTCGCGGTCGGCACCGCGCCGGTGCCCTCGGCCTCGCTGTTCATGCTGGCCGCCGTGCTGCAGGTGATCGGCCTCAGCGCCGAGCAGACCGCCCTGGTGGTGGGCTTCATCCTGCCCTTCGACCGCATCCTCGACATGACCCGCACCGTGCCCAACGCCACCAGCGACCTGGTGGTGGCCGTCACCGTGGCCAAGTGGGAGGGTGAGTTGGACGAGGTCGCCTATCGCGCCAAGCCGGTCGAGTAGGCCAGCCTCAGCTCAGGCCGGTCAGTTCGGGCTGTCCCAGACCGGCAGAAGCCGCTCCGCCCGTGTCCAACCCGACCGGCCATCTGCCAGCCGCACGCGGCGCCAGCCCAGATAGGCCTTGTCGACCCGCCCGACCGCGCCGCCCGCCAGCTGGATCTCGGCCTCCTCGGCCGGGGTGTCCACCGGCAGGGGGCGCAAGGGACCGGCGCCCCAGACCAGCACGGCCCTGTCGCTGGCCAGTACGCCATAGCCGCTCAGGGCCGTGGCGCAGATCACGACGCCGACCAAGGCCAGCCCCGCCAGGGCGAGGCCCGCCTGGGCGAGATGGCGTCTGGGCCGGTAGCGGGCATAAAGCGCCGCGCCGAGCCCGGCCGCGGCGACCCAGGCGAACCCGATCAGCAGCCAGCGCCAGGCGGCCGGCGAGGCGATGGCGATGGCCCGGCCGCGCCAGTCCCGGGGGCGCGGCACGCTGGCGCGCGGCTCCAGGCTGTAGCCGGCCTTGGCGCTGGTGGTCATCCAGAGCTGGCGGGTCTGGGGATCGGCGGGGTTGTGCAGCCAGGCGATCGCCGCATGGCCGGCGGCCTCTTCCCACTGGTCCTGGGCGGCGAGCGCAATGGCCAGGTTGTGCCGGGCGCGCCAGTCGAGGGGCGCCTCGGCCACGCTCTGGCGCAGGGCCTGCGCGGTCATGTCCTGGGCCAGGGCCTGGCCGCTCATCACCATCAGGGCGAGCCCCGCCATGGCGGCGGCGGGCAGCAGATTGCCGCGGCGCAGGGCCGTGGCCGGCTTGAAGGGCGGCGGCGGGCCAAGGTCAGCCAAGGCGGCCTGGGCGCGCGGCGTCCAGTCGTCGGCCAGCACGCCGGCGCGGGCGTAGAGGAACTGGTCGGCCTGCGCCCACAGGGCGCGCCATTCAGGATCTGGGAAGGCGTCTGGCGCCGGCGCCGCCAGGCCGAGACGCCAGCGCAGGGCGGCGTCGGCCTGCCAGGCTCGCACCAGACGCCGACGCTCGGCCGTTTCTGCGCTCCGGGCCAGTCGGGCCAGGGTGGCGGCCAGCCGGCGATGGGCGGCCCGGGGGATCCGGTCGGGATCGGTCTGGTGGGCGCGCCACAGCGCCAGCAGGCCCCACAGGGCGGCCAGCATGAGCGGGAGAGCCAGCAGGGCGGCGAACCACAAGCGGCCGGCCGGCGGCCCCACCGCCGAACCCTGGCCCTTCAGCATCGGGGGAAGCCGGGCCTCATCCTCCGCCGCATCGGGGGACGCCGCGTCGGGCGGGACCAGGTCGCCGTTGGGGCCTGGCAGGACGTCCAGGGTGATGGCGTCGGCCCGGACCCGCTCAAAGCGTCCGGCTTGGGGATTGAACACCACCATTTCGAAGTCGCTCAACACATAGCGGCCCGCCCGTTGGGGTACGAGCACCACGGTCTCGCTCAGGGTCCGTTCGAACAGGCCCGAGCCTTCGGCCTCGTCCAGCTCCGGCGCGCCGACCACCTCGAAGTCGCGGGAGACCTGGCGGGGCGGGAGTCCCCGGATGGCCGGCCAGTTGCCGGTTCCAGACAGGGTCACCCGCCAGGTCAGGCTCTCGCCCACACGGATCTCCTCGGCCTCGACCTCGGAGGTGACGGTGAACTGGCCGACCGCGCCGGTGAAGCCTTCCGGCGCTGGCGGCAGGGGGCGGATGTTGAACAGGCCGGTGTCACTCTCGATGGTCCGCGTCTCGGTGATGGCCCGCTGGTATTCTTCCATGTCCACCACGCCCGTCTGCAGCCGCATGACCTGGCTGGCCGGCGACAGAGGGGTCAGTCCGGGTTGCAGGGCCATGGCGCGGGTCTTGAATTCGATGACGGCCCGGGCGGCGCCCGGCGCAGGCGGATTGCGCAGGGCGGGCTCCCCCCAGGGTTCGGCGACCAGGGGCTCGGACGCCCATTCCAGTTCGCCCTCCAGATTGCCGAAGGTCGCCCAGTCCACGGTCCAGGCCAGGGTCAGGTCGAAGACCTCCCCGGCCCACAGGGGTTTGTCAGGCGCCTCGAAAGCGCCGGTGACGCTCTGACCCATGGCGGGCGCGCCCCACAGGGCGACCACGGCGGCGAAGGCGGTGGCCGTGCGGCGAAGGTTCACCATGTCTGGGCTCCCGGCGGCCGGGACTCGGCTGTGGCGCTGCGCAGCCGCTGGAAGAGCTCGGCCGGGGAGTCGGCGGCGCGCAGGCGGCGCAGCTCGTCGAGGGGCTGGACCAGGGCCGGATTGCTCCATTCGGATGGATCGAAGACGTCCTCCTGCGAGCCGCCGACATTCTGCAGGCCCTGCTCGCCGGCGGTGGGCTCCTGCTGGTCCTCGGGCGGGCCATCGCCGCCGCCGTCGCGGGCGTCTTCGCCGGCCACCGGCTGCTGGCCCTGGGCGCCCATGGGTTCGTTGGCGGGATCGGCGGGACCGGGATCGTCCATGGGGACCGGCGGCGGCGGGACCAGCAGGCGCTCCAGCTTGGCCTCGATGGCCGCCCAGTCGGCGAGGTCGGGCTCGAGCGCCCGGCCGCGCCGGGCGGCCGCCAGGCCGTCGCGCATGACCCCGTCCTCCAGGGCGTGGCCATGGCCCCGGTGGATCTCGCCATAGCGGGTCGCCACCTCGGCGATGCGCAGATAGTCGGGCGCGCCCAGCCGTCGCTTGGCCACCAGCTCTTCGGCCAGGCCGCGCATCTGCTGGAGGGGATCCTCCTCGCCCTGCAGATCGGCCTCGGTCAGCAGGGGCGACTGGGCCAGGGAGCGGTCCAAAGGCAGGAAGGCCAGCGCCAGCAGGCCGGCCAGGGCCGCCTGAGCCATGGCCTGGGCGCGCCTTTGCCGCAGCCTGGGCCGGGCGGGGATCTCCACCGCCGCGCTCCAGACCAGCAGGGCCAGCGCCGCCAGGGTGAACCAGGCGAACTGGTCGGCCTTGGCGGTGGGGCGGCCTTCGATGGCGCCGGCTCCGTCCGGCGGGGTGAGGCTGGCGGTGCGGACAAGCTCGGTCAGGTCGGCGGCCTCGGCCAGGGGAACCACCTGGCCCCCCGTCGCGCTGGCCAGCTCGCTCAGGGTGGCGGGCGCCAGGCGGGAGACCACCGGCGATCCGGTAGCCAAGGCCAGGGGCTGGCCGTCCGGCCCCGGCGGCGTCGCCCCGGCCTCGGTCCCCAGGCCCACGGCGACGATCCGCACATTCCGGGCGTGCAGGTCGGCCAGCCGCTCGCGCCAGGCGCCGGGCTCGGCCTCGCCGTCGGTCAGGATCACCAGGACCCGGCCCTGGTCGGCGTCGCTGAAGCTGGCCAGGGCCAGATCCAGCAGGGCGGAAAAGTCGCTGCCCGGGACCGGCATGTGCTCTGGCGCCATCTGCGGCAGATAGGCCGAGAGGATCGCCCGGTCCTCGCTGACCGGCGCCAGCAGGTGGGCCGTGCCCGCAAAGCCGATCAGGCCGATACGCCGGTCGGGCAGATCCTCGGCCAGCCGGGTGGCGAGGCTGCGCGCCCGGGCGAGGCGGCTCGGCGAGACATCGGCCGCCAGCATGCTGCGCGACAGGTCCAGGGCGATGATCACCTCGCCCGGCGCCTGGTCGCCCTCGGCCGGCGGCGCCTGGCCCCACTGGGGTCGCGCCAGGGCCAGCACCAGCAGCAGGAGCGCCAGCCAGAAGCGCCAGGCCAGCTGCGGGCGCCCGCGCCGGCGGTCAGCGAAGCGCACCCGGCCGCCTGCGGCCACGCCCCGCCGGATCTGCGGCCAGGCGGTCTTGCCGTCGCCGCCGCGCGACAGCCAGACATCCAGGGCCGCCAGGATCGCGACCAGGGCGGCCAGCCAAAGGAGTTGGGGCCAGAGGAAGCTCATGCCGCCGCCTTGCGACGACGGCCGCCGCCCAGGCGCGCGCCCAGGCCGTTCCAGATGGGGGCCGCCAGCAGCAGGGCGACCAGGGCTGCGCCCAGGGGCCAGGGGAAGAGTTCGGTGGTGACGACCCGGGTGCGGGTGCTGAAGGCGGTCTTCTGGGCCGCGTCGATGGCGGCGAAGGCTGCGTTGAGGGCCTGCACGTCGCCCGCCTGGACGAAGCGGCCGTCGGTCTCCTGGGCCATGCGCTGCAGGGCCTCGATGTCCAGGGCCGAGGGGAACTGGCGGGTTCCCACCCTCTGCCCCTGATCGTCGAAGATGGGGAAGGGGACCATGCCGTTGCGCCCCGCCCCGATGGCGTAGACCGGGACGCCGCGATGGCGGGCGATGGCGGTGGCCTGGGGCGGGGTCAGGCTGCCGCTGGTGTTGGCGCCGTCGGTGAGCAGGATGACGAACTTGCCCACGGCGGCCTCATCGCCGTCGCGCTCATTCTCCAGGCCGGCCAGGGCGATGGCCAGGCCGTCGCCGATGGCGGTGCCGTCGTCCAGCAGGCCGATCTGGATGGAGGCGAGCTGGTCCTCCAGCCAGGCGTGGTCGGTGGTCAGCGGCGCCAGCGTGTAGGCCCGGGCGGCGAACACCACCACGCCGATCCGGTCATTGGGCCTCTGGGTGACAAAGGCCTGGATCGCCGGGCGGACAGCCTCCAGCCGGTTGATTGGCCCGTCGGGGCCCACATAGTCCTCGGCCAGCATCGAGGTGGAGAGGTCGATGGCCAGCATCAGGTCATAGCCCCGGGAGACCACCTCCTGCCGCTGGTCGGTGCGCTGGGGGCGCGCCAGGGCGAGCGCCACCAGGGCCAGGCCCACGCAGAGGGCGACCATGCGCCAGGGGGCGGCGGGCGTGCGGCTGCGGGGGTTCCAGGCTGCGGCATAGGGCACAAGCCACACCGGCGCGCGGCCGCGCCACAGCCGCCAGGCGACCAGCGCCGGGATCAGGGCGAGCAGCAGGAGGAAGGCCGGGGCGGCGAGCTGGAACTGGCTCATGAGGCCGCGCGCAGGGCGCCGGCGCTGCGGGCGCGCAGGAAACCCACCAGGGCGGCCAGGGGATCTTCGTCGGCGCGCACCACCAGCCGGTCGCCGGGATTTGGCCACCAGGCCGCCCATCGGGCCTCGCGCTCGATCCGCCAGGCGGCATGCGCGGCGCGGCTGGCCGGGGTGGCGTTCATCCAGACCAGCTGGCCGGCGGCGGGATCATAGGCGGTCACGCCCTGGGCTGCGGGGCCGTCCCGTTCCCAGGCGTCCTCCACCCGCACCCCGATCACCGGATGGCGGCGGCGAAGGGCGGCCCATTCCGGCGGGGGGAGACTGGCCGGAACCTCGCCGAACCAGACCACCAGGGCGCCCTGCGGCGCCTGCTGCGAGATCAGCGGCCAGGGGGTGAAGGGCGTGGCGGGCGCGGGGTCCGGCGGCGGGGCGGCGAACAGGGCGGCCAGGGCCGAAAGGATGCGGGCGCGGCGCCTTGTGGGACTGAAGGCGGCGGCGCCGTCCGGGGTGACATGCAGCAGGCCGGCCCGCTCGCGGTTGACCACCGCCAGCATCAGGGTCAGCGCCGCGAGTTGGAGCAACACCTCGCGCTTGCTGGCGCCGCCGGAGCCGAACTGCAGGGCCGGGTCGTCGCTGACCACGGCGTAGACGGTCAACTCCCGCTCCTCGACGAACACCTTGCGATAGAGGTCGCCGAGCCGGGCGGTGACGTTCCAGTCGACGTCGCGGATGTCGTCGCCGAACTCGTAGCGGACCACCTGGTCGAACTCCATGCCCCGGCCCCGGAACACCGAGCGATAGCCGCCGGCCAGCAGGGTCTGCACCGAACGCCGGCGCAGCTGCCATTCCAGCCGCCGCAGCGCGGTCTGGGCGCGGGGGTCGATCTCGGGCGGACGGGCCGTCATGGGCTCGCGTCAGCCGGGGACGGGAACGTCGGCGAGAACCTGGGCGACCACCGTCTCGGCGCTCAGGCCGGCGGCCTCGGCCTCATAGGTCAGGCCGATCCGGTGCCGAAGCACGTCATGCGCCACCTCCTGCACCAGGGCCGGAGTCACCTGGGCGAGGCCGCGGATGAAGGCCAGGGCCCGGCTGGACTGATAGAGGGCCAGCGTCGCCCGCGGCGAGGCGCCGAAGGCCAGCTGACGAAGCCCTGGCGTCCCGGGCGCAGCCATGTCCCGGGTCCTGCGGACCAGGGCCAGCAGATAGGCCTCGATCTGCGGCGCCACGAACACCTCATCGACGCCCTGGCGCAGGGCCAGCAGTTCCGGGCCGTTGGAGGTGGCCTCCACCGAGGGCGACCTTGTGGCCGAGCCCCAGCGGCGCAGCATCTCGAGCTCGTCCGTATCGGAGGGATAGTCGAGCAGGACCTTGAACAGGAAGCGGTCGGTCTGGGCCTCGGGCAGGGGATAGGTGCCCTCGTGCTCCACCGGGTTCTGGGTCGCCAGGACCAGGAAGGGGTCGGGCAGGGGATGGCGGGTTCCGCCGATGGTCACCTGCCGCTCCTGCATGGCCTCCAGCAGGGCGCTCTGCACCTTGGCCGGCGAGCGGTTGATCTCGTCGGCCAGGACGATATTGGCGAAGACCGGCCCCAGGTGCGGCGTGAAGCTGCCGTCGTGGGGGGAATAGACCAGCGTGCCCACCACATCGCTGGGCAACAGGTCGGGCGTGAACTGGATGCGTTCGAAATCCAGACCCATGGCCTGGCCCAGGGACTTGACCAGCAGGGTCTTGGCCAGGCCCGGCATGCCTTCCAGCAGGACGTGCCCGCCCACCAGCAGGGCGATCTGCAGCCGTTCGACGACCTGCGCCTGGCCCAGCACCGCCTTGCCGATCTCGGCCGACAGGCGGGCGGCCCAGGCAGGCCCCGGCAGGGTGGCGGACGAGGCGGGCTGCGGGTGACTCATCGGGACCATCCACGCGTTACAGGTACGGCTGGCGCGCCCCATGCCGGGCGCGCCAGGTCTTGATAGGGCTACTGGCCGCGCCGCAGAACCCGGCCGTGGCGCTCGTCGGTCACCTCGCCGGCCATGACGGCGGGCTTCCCGTTGACGAAGATGTACGCCATCCCCTCGGAATAGGCGTGGGGCTGCTGGTAGGTGGCCACATCGCGGATGGTCTCGGGATCGAACACCAGCACGTCGGCATAGGCGCCTGGCCGCAGGACGCCGCGATCCTTGATCGAGAACACCTCGGCTGACAGGCCGCTGGAGGCGTGGATGGCCTGGGCCATGCTGATCACCTCGCGCTCTTGCACATAGCGGTGGAACTTGCGCGGGAAGGCGCCATAGGCCCGCGGATGCTCGCCGCCGACCCCGAAGGGGCCCAGGGCGCCGTCGGACGAGGTCATGGTCCAGGGCTGCCGCATCAGCCGCTCCACATCGCGCTCGTTCATGTTGAAGGAGACAATGCTGGCGCCGCCCTCGACCAGCATGTCGATGGCGGTGTCGAGGGGATCCTGCAGGTTGCGGCGGGCGATCTCATCCAGGCGCATGCCGTTGAGCGAGGGATCAGGCGCGTAGTTGCGGATCATAATGGCGTTGGCGCCGGCCCGGCGCTCCAGATTGGCCACCATCTCCTGACGGATCAGGGCGCGCTGCTCGGGGTTCTGCAGGCGCTTGACCGTCGCGTCCGGCCCGCCCTCCTGCGCCCAGCCCGGCACCAGGGAGGCCTGCAGCGAGGAGCCGGAGGCGGCATAGGGATACTGATCAGCCCAGATGGACAGGCCCTCGGCGCGGGCGGCGTTGATCATTTCCACCGCCTGCTCGGACTGGCCCCAGACGCTGGGGCCGAGCATCTTCATGTGGGTGACCACGCCGATGATCCCGGTCTGTCGGGACACCTCGATCAACTCCTCGATCGCGCCCAGCACGCCGACGTCATAGCTGGACTCGTCGCGGATGTGGCTGATGTGGAAGGCGTCGGGATAGGTCTGGGCGACCCGGGCGAGGGCCACCAGTTCGGACGTGTCGGAATACTTGCCGGGAATATAGAAGGGGCCGCTGGAGAAGCCGAAGGCGCCCAGGTCCATGGCCTGTTTGACCAGGGCTTCCATCTGGGCCAGCTCGGCGGCGGTCGGCTTGCGGTTCTCCAGGCCCATCACGTCCTTGCGCACGCCGTTGTGGCCGATCATCGGCACGACGTTCACGCCCGGCACATGGGTTTCGATGGCCTCGATCTGGGGGCGGAGATCGCCAGGCCCGCCGCCGTCGGGATTGATCATCACGGTGGTGATCCCCTGATAGAGGATCGGCACGGCGGCCGAGAGCTCGGGCGTTCCGATCTCCGGCGCGGCGTGGGAATGAGGGTCGATGAAGCCCGGCGAGACGATCTTGCCCGTGGCGTCGACAGTGGTGGCGGCGGTCGCGGTGGCCGGGATGGCGCCGACCTCGACGATGCGGTCGCCCTTGATCGCCACATCGGCGGCGCGGCCCTCGGCGCCGGTGCCGTCATAGACCATGCCGCCGCGGATCAGGACGTCGTATTCCTGGGCCAGGGCCGTGGCCGAGACCCCCGACATCAGGCTGAGCGCGAGGCCCGCCGCCAGGACGCGGCGGCGAAGGAAACTCGGCGGGGTCGTGACGTGAGGGGCGGGGGTCATGGTGGTCTCCACGAACTGTTACGTTTTGAGGCGTCGGTTCCTCTCCAGGCCTTCCGATCAAAATGCGGGGCCGGCCTGGCCGTTACGAAAAGAGCCCCGGGCTCTCGCCCGGGGCTCCCTTGGACTTGGCTAGTATTCGAAGCGTACGCCCACCCGGAACACGCGGCCGAGGATGTCATAGACCCCCTGGCTGGTGGACGGGTTGCCGTAGGCGGTGCCCGCCGGGCCCTGGGGCACGATCTCCGGGTCGCGGTTGAACAGGTTGGAGATGCTGACGAAGGCTTCGGTCTTCTGCAGGACCTTGAGGTCGTAGGTCATGGCCAGGTCGACATAGAAGGCGCCATCCACATGGTTGTCGTTGATCGTGCGGTTGGCGATGGTCGAGGCGGGGCAGCCGGTGACACACTCGACAAAGGCGTTGTCGAGCTTGCTGTCACTGACCCCGCGGCCCGTGACCTGGATGGTCCAGGGATCAGCGGTGTAGGTGGCCGTCGCCCGATAGATGAACTCCGGCAGGGCGATCGAACCGGCGTTGTCGGTCGGAACGTCGATGCCGTTGTCCTCGTAGTTCTCCAGGTAGTAGGTGCCCACGGCCCGCAGGGCCACGGCCCCGTCGCCGAGGTTGAACCGGTAGGAGGCCTCCAGGTCGAGGCCGCGCGACTTCTGAACCGCGAAGTTGAAGGGGCTCACCGAAACCTGGCTGATCTGGTTGCCCGAGCGGACGATGGCCGCGCAGTATTCCTGATTACCCTGGAAGCAGCGATCGACGATGGTGCTGGCCAGCACCGAGCCAATGGCGCCTTCGATCTGGATATCGAAATAGTCGATGGCCGCCGCAAAGCCCGGCAGGAAGGTGGGCTGCAGCACCACGCCGACGCCCCAGGTGTCGGCCAGTTCGGGGTCGAGGTTGAGGTTGCCGGTGGTCAGCTCCAGGAACTGGGTGGACTGATTGTTGTTGAACGGGTCCAGCAGCGTGTTGGTGCGGCTGGTGCCGGCGGCGAATAGCTCGTTCAGGTTCGGCGCCCGGATGTCCCGCGAGCGGGTGACGCGGAAGCGGACGTCGGGGATCGGCGAATAGACCGCGCCCACCTTCCAGGTCGTGACATAGCCCGAGGTGCTGTAGTCGGTGCCGCGAACCGCGGCGTTCACGTCAAAGCCGTCGGCCAGGGGAACGACCGCTTCCAGATAGGCCTCGGTCACCGTGTAGGAGCCGAAGGTCGGGCGATAATTGCCCACGAACCAGCCCGACTGGAACTCGGTCGGGACCTCGCCGGACACCTCTTCCTTGCGGTGCTCGATACCGGCCGCCATGGAGACCGGGCCGGCCCAGGTGGAGAAGGGGTCGCCGGAGATGTTCGCTGCGGCCACCTGCTGGGTGAAGAACTGCTTCCGCTGCGGATCGCCCAGGATGTAGTCCAGGGCGGCCTGGGAATTGACGCCGATACCCATGCGGTTGAAGGGCACGCAGCCATTGGTCGGATTGGTCAGGGTCGAGCGGCAGACGATGTCGCCGTTCGGCGCGAAGACCGCATCCTGGGCCAGGGCCAGGCGGGCGTTGTTGGTGATGTCCTTGGCGATCTCAAGGGTCTCGGTCTCGCCCCGCTGATAGTAGGCGTCCCAGCGCCAGGCGCGGTCAAAGGCGTCGAAGTCGCCCTGGGCCCCGACCACATAGCGGGTGACGCTGCGCTCATTGTCGGTCTTGCGGATCGGCAGGTCGGCGTTGGTGGTCCCGAGGCTGAAGCTCGCGATGTTCAGGGCCGCCAGCTGCTGGCGGATGTCGGCCGGCAGGAAGGCGTTGTCCGACCGGATGGTGACATTGCCCTGGTTGAACTGCACGCCGGTCCAGCCGAGGGAGGCGTGCTCATTGTACGAGAACTGGCCGAAGATTTCGACATTGTCGGTGAGGTCGTAGCTGACCCGGCCGAAGACGCCCTTGCGTCGGTCGTCGGCGTTGAGGGACTGCTTGTCGTTGACCTGAACCGACTCCCAGTCGCCGCCGATCATCCAGGGATCGCGGGTCAGGCCGTAGGCTTGCTGGCCCACCACGCCGCCGACGCCGAAGGTTGTGCCGCGCAGGGGGGTGTTGGTGATGATGCCGCCCGGGGTGGCGTTGGACAGGCCCGCCCCGCTGGTGACGAAGCGCTCGGGCTGGCCGTTGCCCGGGGCGTAGTTCGGGTTGGTGATGATGTACCAGCCGTCGTTGTTCCAGTCCCGCGGCACCCCATAGATGCCTTCGCGATCAACGATCTCGCCGTTCAGCAGCAGATGGCCGCGGCCGCCGGCGAAGGACGTGCCGTAGGTCAGGTTGACCCGGTATTCGTCATCGTCGCCATAGGTGGTCTGGCCCGCCTCGACCGAGCCCTTGAAGCCCTGATAGTCGGTGTTGAGGATGAAGTTGACCACGCCGCTGACGGCGTCGGAGCCATAGGCCGCCGACGCGCCGCCGGTGACGATCTGGACGCCGCTGATCAGGCCTTGCGGGAAGGTGTTGACGTCCACCGCCCCGGTGATCGTCGAGCCCACCGAGCGCTGACCGTTCAGCAGGACCAGGGTGCGGGTGGCGCCCAGGCCGCGCAGGTTCAGGGCGTTGACGCCCGAGGTGCCGGCGCTGATCGAGGCGTTGGAGGTCTGCGGCGTGGCGCTGCCGACGATGGACGGGATGTCGTTGACGAAGTCAGCGACATTGGAGGGGGCGGCGGCGAGGATTTCGGTCTCGCTGATCACGGTCAGGGGCGTGGGCGCCTGATAGCCGTCACGGACGACCCGGGTGCCGGTGACCACCACCTCTTCCACGCTGGCCACGCCAACCGGCGCGGCGGTCTGCGCGCTGGCTGCGCCGGCCGCGGAGACGCCCAGCAACAGGGCCATGGCCGAAGCGCCGTGGGTCAGGCCCAATTTGCGGGCAGATCGAAGCCCCCGAGCCCGCACGTTGTGCATCTGAAGATTTCTTGACATGACTAACCCCCTCGGAATTGACGATAAGCAGAATGTTCATTTGGCGCCCGGCTTTATTATAATTCGCCGGAACTGCGATGATCTGCGCCCGTATTCATAACGAGGTTGTCGGCCACCCACCGGAGTGTCAACGCCGGCTCCCCTTCGGAATATTGCAGGGCCTATAACCCTCAGACATAGGTGTGGCCGGGCTGGCCGGCGCCGAGACTGAGGGAGGCCTTGGCCGGCCTGCCTTTGCGCGGGATGGCTACACAGGTGTCCGACGCCGGGAAAGGACGAGACCGCGCCGCCCACGGAGCGTACAGCGCCCGATTCCGGGCGAGAGGACGACGGTTTCGGGGCGCCGCCCCAGATCTGCGGCTGTTCGGCGCCAAGCCATGACGTCAGGCTATTGATCGCGCAATATTCGGAAGGGGCGTCTTGATTGACACTAATGTCGCAGGACTGACACCCTTCCCAGGGGCCGGAGCAAGACGTCTTCGGCGCCGGGGCGTCCGCGCGAAGATTCGAGCAGTCTTCCTGTCAATATTTAGCCCGTGAACCGAGATTTGATCGGGAGGCGGACGTCGCCCATCCGGCCTGCGCCGGTCCGAGCGGCCCTGGTTTGAACAAGGATCTGACATGAAGACGCCCCCCGACTTCCTCCGCCGCCGGGTCCTGGCCGCGGGCCTCGCGCTCGGTCTGATGTCGGGGGTCTCGGGCCACGCCCTGGCCCAGGACTACGACGTGCTGATCCGCGGCGGCCTGCTGTTCGACGGCACGGGCGCCGAGGGCCGTGCCGCCGACGTGGCGATCAAGGGCGACCGCATCGTCGAGGTGGGCGAGATCCCGGCGGCCGCGACCGCCGCCACCGTGGTCGACGCCACGGGCAAGTATGTCTCGCCCGGCTTCATCGACACCCATTCCCACGCCGCCCCGGGCATCGAGACGCCGGAACTGGCGCCGGCCATCTCGGTCCTCACCCAGGGGATCACGACGGCGATGATCAATCCCGACGGCGGCGGCCCGGCCGACCTGCGCCCGCAGGTGGCGGCCATCGAGACCAACCGCCCGGGCGTCAACGTCATCCCGATGATCGGCCATAACGGCGTGCGCCGCGCCGTCATGGGCCTGGAGAACCGCAAGCCGACGGCCGCAGAGCTGGCGGAGATGCAGGGCCTGGTGCGGCAGGCCATGACCTTTGGCGCGCTGGGCATGTCCAGCGGCCCCTTCTATGTGCCGGGCAAGTACTCCGACACCGCCGAGATCGTCGCCCTGGCCAAGGTGGCCGCGGAGTTCCCGAACGCCTTCCACACCAGCCATATCCGCGACGAGTCCAGCTATGACATCGGCGTGCTGGCCTCGGTGGCCGAGCTGATCGAGGTCTCCCGCCAGACCGGGATCACCGGGGTGGTCAGCCACATGAAGATGCTCGGCCCCACGGTCTGGGGCCAGTCCGACGATGCGATCAAGATGATCGAGGCCGCCCGGGCCGAGGGCCTGTCCATCTGGGCCGACCAATATCCCTATGCGGCCTCCAGCACCGGCCTGTCGGCGGCCCTGATCCCCGGCTGGGCCCAGGAGGGCGGCCAGGAGGCCCTGTCCAAGCGACTGCAGAACCCCGAGCAGCGCGCCCTGATCCGCGAGGGCATGGTCGAGAACCTGGCCCGCCGCGCCGGCGCCAACGCCATCATGATCTCAAGCTACAGCGCCGATCCGTCCCTAGAGGGGATGCGCCTGGACGAGATCGCAAGGCGTGACCTCAAGGACCCGCTGGACACCGCCATCGACCTGCTGATCAAGGGCGGGGCCGGCATCGTCTCGTTCAACATGAACGAAGACGACCTCGAGCTGCTGATGAAGCAGCCCTGGATGATGACCTCGTCGGACGGCGCCCTGGTGACCTTCGGCGAGGGCGCCGAGCATCCGCGGGCCTATGGCGCCTATCCGCGCAAGCTGCGGCGCTATGTGATCGAGCGCCAGGTGATCAGCATGGCCCAGGCGATCCATTCGTCCAGCGGCCTGCCGGCGCAGGTGTTCTCCATCCCAGACCGCGGGGTGATCAAGCCCGGCGCCTATGCCGACGTGCTGGTCTTCGATCCCGAGACGGTGCGCGACGTGGCCACCTATCCCAAGCCGCACGCCTATTCCCAGGGCATGGAGTACGTGTTCGTCAACGGCAAGGCGGCCTTGGCGGCGGGCGAAGTCACCTCAGAACGCGCCGGCCGCGTCATCCTGCGCGGGCGCTAAATTCAAAGTCTAGCCGCGCAGGCCAGGGCCGGAGCCGTCATCCCCACAGGCGGCTCCGGCCCGAACGTCTTTCGAGGCCTCCTCCAGTCCAGGACCAAGATCATGCGCCGCGCGACCCTGAAATCCCTTCTGCTCGCCACCGCCCTGATGGGGGCGGGCGCGGCCCAGGCCGCCGCCTTCGACCTGGTGATCCTGGGGGGCCAGGTGGTGGATGGCACGGGCAAGCCTGCCTATCGCGCCGACCTGGCCATTGACGGCGACCGGATCGTGCGGATCGCCCGGGACGGGCTCAAGGCGGAGGACGGCGACGCCGTGCTCGACGCCCGCGGCCTGATCGTGGCGCCGGGCTTCATCGACAACCACGCCCACATCGCCGACAACATCGACCAATATCCCCTGGCCGAAAACTTCGTGCGCCAGGGCATAACCAGCATCATCGCCAGCCTGCACAGCGGCCCGCAGCCCTATCCGCTGAAGCCCTATGTGGAAGCCCTGAAGGTCGCCCCCAATGTCGGCTTCTTCGCCGGCCACAGCTTCGCCCGCACCCAGGTGCTGGGCATGGCCAACCGGGCGCCGAACCCGACCGAGCTGGCGCAGATGCAGAAGATCATCGCCGACACCATGGCTGACGGCGCGCTGGGGATGTCCACCGGCCTGGTCTATGTGCCGGCCAACTACGCCCGGCCCGAAGAGGTGATCGCCATGGCCAAGGTCGCCGCCTGCTGGGGCGGGATCTATGTCTCGCACATGCGCGACGAGGGGGCCGGCGTGCTGGACTCCGTGGCCGAGGTGATCGACGTCGCCGAACAGGCCGGGCTGCCGGGCCAGATCAACCACCACAAGGCCATGGGCTCCACCCAGTGGGGCTGGAGCGTCAAGACCTTGGCCATGATCGACGAGGCCCGCGCCCGGGGCCTCGACATCACCCATGACCTCTACCCCTATTCGGCCTCCAGCTCGTCCTCGGCGGTGATGTTCCCCGGCTGGGCCCTGGCCGGCGGCCCCGATGGCTTCAAGGCCCGAATGGAGGATCCCGAGGTCCGGCCCAGGGTGGAGGTCGAGATGATGCGGATCCTGATGGTCCAGCGGGGCGGGGCGGACCTTGAGCGCCTGCAGTTCCGCAGCCTGGCGGCCGATCCGTCCTATGACGGCAGGACCCTGGCCGACCTCGCCCGTGACCGTGGGCTGGCCGGCACGCCGGAGGACGCGATCCAGCTGCTGATCGAGCTGCAGCTCAAGGGCGGGTTTACGGCCATCTATCACGTGATGGACGAGGCCGATGTGGTGCGCATCCTGCAGCACCCACTGGCCATGATCGAGACCGACGGCGACCCGGTGGGCTTCGGCGACGGCTTCCCGCACCCGCGCACCTATGGCGCCTTCCCCCGGGTGCTCGCCCGCTATGTGCGCGAGCAGAAGGTCATCACCCTGGAGGACGCCGTGCGCCGTATGACCTCCCTGGCCGCCGACCAGGTCGGCCAGACCGAGCGGGGCCGGCTGGTTGAGGGCGCCTTCGCCGACATCACCGTCTTTGACGCCGACACCATCGCCGACAGGGCGACCTTCGAAGACCCCCACCAGTACGCGGTGGGCGTGCGCCATGTGGTCATCAATGGCGTGCCGGTGATCCGCTCAGGGGCGCTGACCGGCACCATGCCCGGCCGGCCGCTGCTGGGGCCTGCGCGCCCCGCCGCCGTCCGGCCCGACCCGACGACGCCAGGGTGCCCGGCCGCCTAGAGGGTTAGCGCCAGGCCGCCCATGCCCGAGGCCCAGCTGGGCATAGGCTCATAGTACAGGCGCTCGCCGCGGGCGCCGGGGGTGGCGCCGGCCAAGGCGATCCAGGCGCTGACCTCCAGCCCGCCATTGCCGGCCGCCTCCAGGATCTCGGCGTTGGTCAGGCGGGCGAGCTCGGCGCCACGTCCCTCGGTCATGGCGGCCATGAAGGCGAGGTCCCATTGCGCGTTGACCTGGCCTTCCTGCGGCACCCCCAGCCAGTGGGAGAGGCCGCCGCCGGCCAGCAGGGCGACCCGCTCGCCCGCCGGACGCACGGTCTCCACATAGGTCTTCAGCAAACCGCCCAGGCGCCAGCAGGCCTCGGGCTCCGGCGCCGGGGCGATGGCGGCATTCACATAGAGTAGCGCCGTGGGCAGGGTCCGGTTCGGGTCGACGACCCCGTGGGGGATCATCACGCCGTGGTCGGGCCGCACGCCTGAGAGGGTCTGCACCGCCTGGCCCTGGTCGTCGAGGAAGTCGGCCAGGCCTTGCGCGAAGGCGGCCGCGCCGGGGACAGGGTCGGTGGGCAGGCCCATGTCGCCATAGGGGACCAGGACATCGTCCAGGGCCACAGCGAAGGGGGCCGGCTGGTCGGCATGGAAGTTGTTCAGGTGGTCGGCGGTGATGACCACCAGGACATCAGGCCGCGTCGCGTGCAGCCGGCGGCCGATCTCGCGCATCCCTTGAAAGACCCGCTCGGCCTGGTCCTCCACGCCGTCCGGCGCGCCCAGCACATGGGAGGTGGCGAAGGCTCCGACGATCTCGCCCATGGGCTATCTCCGGTCGAAATAATAGCTGATGGGGAACGGCGTGATGGTCGCCCGACCCGACCAGATCAGCCACTTGATGATCAGGTTCGGATGGATGCCCAGGCCGTGCAGATCGTCGCGCCCGCCCTGGTTCAGGACCTCGCGGGCCTCATCCGGCACGCCGAAGCGGTCGAACAGCTGGGCTGGATCACTCCGGATCAGCCCCCGGTCGGCCGGCGTGGCGATCAGGTGGTGAATCATGGCGTGAACGCCCTCGGGCGCGGCCATGGCTAGAGCGTCCGGGGCTGAACGAAGTCGAGCACGGCGCGGCAGAAGTCGTCCCGCTGCTCGATCATCGCCCAGTGGCCGCAATGGGGGACGATATAGCCCCAGGAGTTCTCGAACAGCTCCAGGAACCGATAGGCCCGGGGCAGGATGGAGACCCCGTCCTCCTTGCCGTTCACCACCAGGATCGGGTGCTTGAGGGTGGCCAGGCGCTCTTCGGGATAGTTGAGCGTGCCGGTCCTGGTCTGGGCGTTGATCGCCGCCAGCGCCGCGCGAGCCTCAGGGCCATCGACGATCTCATAGCGGTACTGGATCATCGCCTCCGGCGGGACATAGTCCGGGCCGGTGAGGCCCGAGACCACCCGGCGCATGCCCTCGACCGTGAAGTCGTACTGCAGGTTCTTCATCAGGTCCGGCGAGGGCTTTTCCGGGATCGGCAAGCCGGCGCTGCCCATCAGGACGAGGCGCTCGACCATGTCCGGATGATCCAGGGCTACGCCGATCGATGAGGCGCCGCCCATGGAGTTGCCCACCAGGACGACGGGGCCCAGGTCCATGGCCTCGAGGAAGGCGGCCAGGTGAGCGTTCCGGCCCGGCTGGTCGTAGAGATAGGTCTCGGGCGAGGGTTTGTCGGTATGGCCAAAACCGATCATGTCCGGGGCGATCACCCGGTGGGTGCGGGCGAAGATCGGCAGGCACTCGATCCAGTTGCCATAGGCGTCGGCGCCGGCCCCGCCCCCGTGGACCAGGACCAGGGGCGGGCCTTCGCCGGCCTCCAGATAGTGGGTGCGCACGCCGCCCACCTCGATGAACCGGCTGGTGACGCCGGTTCCGTCCAGCTTCATCTCGGCGCTCATCGCAGGTGCTCCGGGGTCTGGATGCCGCGGTTGCAGCGGCTGGCCAGCCGGCGCCATTCCAGGATCGTCACGTCCGGCTCGCACAGCATCTCATCCAGCCAGCCATAGTCGTCCTGATAGAAGGGCTGGGTCACCTCGCGGGCCCAGATGTCGTCGGCGTTGAAGCCGTCCAGGCCGTGGGGCTTCCAGATGGTCTCGAAGTCGTTGGCGAACTTGACCCGGGCTTCGTCGGTCTTGGCCTCGTGGCCGATGGTCTGGAAGTAGATGTGGGAGTCGGCGTCGATCGGCACGTACCACTCGAACTGGGTGAGGCCCGGCGCCGGGAAGGAGTCGACCTTCAGCACGCCGGGCAGCCAGCAGGAGGTCTTCATGGCCGCAGACGTGCCGCTGACTTCGCCCGAGCGGACGCCGCGGACCACCACCTCGCCGTCCACCTCGCCCTCCCAGGCCGGCTTGTGCAGGGCGAAGTCGTCGATCACCCCCTTGGGGCCGTCGGGCGCCTCCACCGTCTCCACCGCGCCGGGCAGGGGGGTGTGGCCGATGGGGAAGTTGAACACCCGGTAGTGGCGAAGCGTGGTGTCCTTGTGGATGAAGATGTGCAGGGCGTCGAAGCCGTTCTCGGCCCCCAGGCGCCAGTTGGAGTTCACCACCCGGTGCTTGCCCAGGATCATGACGTCGTCGTCCAGGAAGCCCGGCGGCACGTCGTGCGCCAGGGGCGGGGGCGGGCCGTCCTC
Source organism: Phenylobacterium sp. (assembly GCF_030646615.1). Taxonomy (GTDB): domain Bacteria; phylum Pseudomonadota; class Alphaproteobacteria; order Caulobacterales; family Caulobacteraceae; genus Phenylobacterium. The sequence continues at coordinate 65,597 of NZ_JAUSLG010000089.1, forward strand.
GGTGTCGCCGATGAAGACGAAGACCACGCCCTTGGCTTCTTCCACCGGGAAGGTGGTGATCTTGCGCCGGCCGATCAGGCGGCTGTCGGGCACGGCCAGGATGTTGACCAGCTCGCCAGTCTGAACCCGGTAGGTATAGCCGTGGTACCAGCAGGTGATGGTGTCCCGGGTGTAGCAGTCCAGCTTCTTCGACAGGGGCACGCCCCGGTGCAGACAGCGGTCGCGGATCGAATAGACCTTGCCGTCGATACGCTTGAGGATCAGGGCCTCGCCCAGCAGCTTGACCGTGATCGCCTCGCCCTCGGCGATCTCCTTGGAGAAGCGCACCGGGTACCAGTGATTCCGGAAGCCGAGCTTGGCCTCCACATAGCCCTTCCAGTCGCCGACCGCGTTGGCGACCTCTGGATTGACGAAATGATCCTCGCTCATGGGATTCCTACTCTGACGCGCGCCGACTTTGGCGATCTTGTTTGTATGACAATATGACGGAAATCGTCGAGGCAAGCGCGGGGCGTGACCCTGCTGCCGCAGGGAGGGGCGGCGCCTGTTTTTGAGGCGCTCTAGAGGCTGAAATTCAGGCTGACGGCGCCGAGGCCACCGATCTCGGCCACCACCCTGTCGCCAGGCGAGACATTGGCCATGGGGCCGAGCGCCCCGGTCAGCAGCAACTCACCCTTGCGCAGGGGATGGCCGAGGGCGGCCGAGCGGCGCGCCAGCCAGGCCGCCGCGTTCAGGGGACTGCCCAGGCAATCGGCGCCCGTGCCTTGCGAGGCCTGCACCCCGTTGACGCTCATGGTCATGGCGCAGCCGATCAGGTCCAGGCCGTCCAGGCGCCGCACCGGTCCGCCCAGGGCGACCAGGCCCGACGAAGCATTGTCGGCGACGGTGTCGAGGATGTTGATCTTCCAGTCGGCGATGCGGCTGGAGACGATCTCGACGGCCGGAACCACCCAGGCCACGGCCTCATAGAGATCGGCCACCGTGCAGTCGGGCAGGTCCAGGTCCCGGGACAGGATCAGGGCCACCTCGGCCTCGACCTTAGGCTGCTGCAGGCGGGCGAAGGGCAGCTCCTCGTTGTCGCCGAACACCATGTCGGAAAACAGATGGCCGAAGTCGGGCTCCGACACTCCGAGCTGCGCCTGGACGGCCTTGGAGGTCAGGCCGATCTTGCGCCCCACCACCCGGCGGCCCTGGCCAGTCCAGTGGCGGACCTGGGCCAGTTGCACCTCATAGGCGGCGGCCACGTCGCCGGGCGCAAACGCCTCGCGGATCGGCGCCAGGCGGGGGCCCTCATAGGCGTCCAGCAGCTGGCGGGCGAGCTGTTCGGTTGGGCTGGCCGGGCTCATGAGATCCTCCATCGGGGCTCGCGCGGCCAGGAAGACCGCCTCTTGTGTTCACGCTGTAATGTCATATCGTCATACAAACTTCAGTCAAATGGCGAGGGCCGATGTACGCCGCGCATTTCACCTTTTCCGATGGTCGCGTCACCTCGGTCCCCGTCGCCCCGGGCCAGACGGTGCTGGAGGCGGCGATGCAGATCGACGCCCCGATCCGCTATGACTGCGCCTCTGGCGAATGCGGCGCCTGCATCGCCCAGCTGACCTCGGGCGAGGCGGAGTTCGACGCCGCCGGACCTTCGCCGATCTCGGCGGCCGAGGCGGCCAGCGGCCTGCGACCCACCTGCCAGACACGCCTGAACGGCGATGCGGCCTTTGACCTGCCCTACGCCCTGGAGCCGCAGCCCTCGGCGCCTGCGCGCCATTCGACCCGGGTGAAGGAGGTGGAGCGCCTGTCGCAGAGTGTCTATCGCCTGTCCCTGGAGCGGCCGGAGGGGTTCAGCTTTCAGAGCGGCCAGTATGTGCGCCTGCGGCCCCCCGGCAAGAGCGGCGCGCGGATCTACTCCATCGCCAGCGCCCCGGCCGATGACAGCCAGCTGGAATTCCTGATCCGCCATGTGCCCGGCGGCCTGGCCTCGGAATGGGTGGCGACGGCCGCAGGCCCCGGCGACGCGGTCAAGATCCAGGGGCCGTTAGGCGCCTTCGCCGGCGACCCCCGGGCCAACCGCCACGTCTTCGTGGTCGGCGGGACGGGCCTGGCGCCGGCCCTCTCCATGCTGCGCGACATGGCGCCCGGCGCGGGGGAGGTGGTGGTCTGTTTCGGGGTCACCAGCGCGCTCGACCTGTTTCATGTGGCCGAACTGCAGGCCCTGGCCGCCGCCCACGGGCGGGCCCAGACGCGGTTTGCGGTGTTCATCGGCGAACCCGGACCCGATGCGAGCCCGGGGACGGCGGTCTCGCTGCTGAAGGCCGACGATGTGGCGGCCGGCAGCGCCTATTATCTCTGCGGCCCGCCGGCCATGGTCGAGGCGGCGCGGACCACCCTGGCGGTGCTGGGCGCGCCCCTGTCGGCGATCCGCGCCGAGCGCTATCTGCCCAGCGCCTAGAGGGCCAGCCAGGCGCGGATGCGGGCCGCGGCCGCCTCGCCTGAGGCCTCCAGGCCCAGCAGGGCCGATAGCAGGATGCGGGCCTGGCTCGCGCCCAGGTCGTCGCTGAAGATGGCCCCGGCCTCGGCCAGCCGGGCGCCCGACGCATAGTCCGGCGCCACCTGGCCGAAGGGGCAGCGGGAGGCCACCAGCACCACGAGGTCGGCCGCGCAGGCCCGGCCGACCGCGGCGACCACGGCGGGGCTGGCGTTGCCGCGGCCCAGGGCCTGCAGCACAAGCCCCCGCGCCCCTTGCGCCGCGGCCGCATCGATCAGCCCGCCGCCGGAGCCCAGGCTGGCGGCCAGGATCTCCACCGATGGATCCAGGCGCAGCTCGGGCAGGGCGGCGGGCCGATCCTGAAGGCGCCGGAGCCGGGCCAGGATGTCGCCGGAGCTCCCCGCCTCGCCCTGGCGGTCTGCGAATCCCGCCAGCTCGGAGGTATGCGCCTTGACCGCGTGGCGGGCCGGCATGACCCGGCCGCCGAAGGCCAGCAGCACGCCGCGGTCGCGGGCGGCCGGACTGGCGGCCAGGGCGACGGCGTCGGCCAGGTTTCGGGCGCCGTCGGATTCCGGATGGGCCGGGGCCCGCTGGGCGCCGGTGAAGACCAGGGGCAGGGGCGAGGTCCAGACCAGGTCGGCGAGGAAGGCGGTCTCCTCCATGGTGTCGGTGCCGTGGGCGACCACGATGCCGGTCAGGTCGTCGGCGCCGTCAGCCGCGGCCGCCTGGGCGGCGTGGACGATGGCCGCAGCGTCCGCCAGGCTCAGTTCGTCGCTCAGACCCGAATGCACCTGAACCAGGCTGAGGCGCACCTCCCTATCGGGAGCCTCCAGGGCCAGGCCCTGGCCGCCGCCCAGCACCCCGCGCGCATCGGCCCGGGAACTGATGGTCCCGCCGGCGTCGAGCACCAGGACGTGGCTCATGCCCAATCTCCGATCAGTTGCAAATTTTCACGGAGCCGGCGCGTCCGGCCCTTGCATTGTATGACAATCAGACAATTGTCCGTCAAACGCCGAGGCCTAGCCGGTCGCGGCCGGTGTTTTGTGTCTGGGCTTACGATTCTGGAAGGCTGTGAAATGGGGCGAATTCGACTGTGCGCGGCGGCGGATGTGGATGAGGGTCAGATCCTGAAGGTGGAGCCCGAGGGCATGGACCCCATCGCGCTCTGCCATGTGGACGGCGCCTTCCTGGCTGTCGAGGACGAATGCACCCACGCCATCGCGTCGCTGTCGGAGGGCCGCCTTGAGGGCGAGGTGATCTTCTGCCCCATGCATGGGGGCAGCTTCAATGTCCGCTCGGGCAAGGCCTGCAGCCTGCCGTGCAAGTTCCCGCTGAAGACCTTCAAGGTCGAGGTCGAGGGCGGCGACGTCTGGCTCCTGGACGGGGCCGCCTGATGTCCGCCCCGGGCGAAGTCCTGCCGGCGACGGCCGCCTATCCGAGCCTGGCGCGGGCCTCGTCCTCCCTGGCCATCCTGGTGCTGGCCTACACCTTCTCGTTCATCGACCGGACGATCCTGGCCATGCTGGTGGGGCCGATCAAGGCCGAGCTCCATCTCAGCGACACCCAGATCAGCCTGTTGACCGGCCTGGCCTTCGCCATCTTCTACACCGCCCTGGGCCTGCCCTTCGGCATGATCGTCGACAAGGGCAGCCGGCGCGGCCTGGCCGCCGCGGGCGTGGCGATCTGGAGCGTCATGACCGTGCTTTGCGGCGCGGCGGGCAACTATTGGAGCCTGCTGGCGGCGCGCATCGGCGTGGCCGCGGGCGAGGCGACCCTGTCGCCGGCCGCCTATTCCCTGATCCCCGACCTCTTCAAGCCCGAGCATCGCAGCCGGGCCCAGGGCGTCTACGCCATGGGCGCCTGCTTCGGTTCGGGCCTCGCCTTCCTGATCGGCGGCTGGACCATCATGGCGGTGTCGGGCCTTCCGCCGGTCAGCCTGCCCCTGCTGGGGGAATTCAGCGGCTGGCGGCTGGTCTTCCTGGTGGTCGGCGCGCCGGGCCTGCTGGTGGCGCTGCTGGTGCTGGCGGTGGCCGAGCCCCGGCGCAAGGCCGCCGCGCCCGCCGTGGCCGGACCCTCCCTCGCCGCCCGGCCGGCCGCAGCGCTGGAGGCGCTTCGCCGGCACTGGCGGGCCTATGGGGTGGTGATCGTCGGCTGTTCGGTGGTGAACATCGCCTTCCACGGCCTCAGCGCCTGGGCGCCGACCTTGCTCGGCCGTGTCCACCAGCTGGAGCAGGGGCAGATCGGCCTGATCCTGGGCCTGGGCTTCCTCGGCCCGGGCTGCGCCGGCCTGCTGCTCGGCGGCTGGGTGGCTGACCGCTGGCTGGCGGCGGGGCGGCTCGACGCCAATCTGCGCATGGCCCTGATCGGCGCCCTGGGGGCCGCCGCCCTGCTCAGCGGCCTGGTCCTGTCGCCTGGGACCGCGGCGACGGTGGTCATCCTCTATGGGGCGATCTTCATGATGATGTTCCCCATGGGGGCTGCGCCCGCCGCCCTGCAGATCATCTGTCCGCCGGACCTGCGGGGACGGATCGCTGCGGTCTATATGCTGGCCCTGAACCTGATCGGCATGGGGATCGGCCCCACCGCCGTGGCGCTGCTGACTGACTATGGGTTCGCCGATCCCATGGCGGTGGGCCGTTCCATGGGCCTGGTCGGCCTGATCGCCGGCCTGATCGCCGCTGGCCTGATCACGCTCGGCCGTCCCAGCTTCCGCGCCCTGGCGAGCGCCCCTCAGCGGCCGACGGCGTAGGCCTGCATCAGGCGGGGCGTGGCGGCGGCGCGCAGGACGCCGTCGGCGCCGCGCTCGGCCGCGGTCAGCCGGCCCGCCGACCAGGCCGGCGCGATCTGCAGGTCGTGGCCCCTGTGGCGCAGGTCGGCGATGACCGCCTCGCCCATGGACTCCTCAGCCACCGAGACGCCCGGCATGGCCTCCCGCGGATAGAAGGAGGACGGGAAGTGGACGGTGTGGAACAGCGGCATGTCGATGGCCTGCTGCAGCCCCAGCCCGTGATGGATCCGGCGCAGCAAGAGGGCGAGCTGCCACTGGTCCTGCTGGTCGCCGCCCGGGGTGCCGCAGACCAGGGCCGGCCGGCCCTCATGCAGGGCCAGTGTCGGGGTCAGCGTCGTGCGGGGGCGCTTGCCCGGCGCCAGGCTGGCCGGCAGGCCCTCGGTCAGCCAGAACATCTGCGCCCGGGTGTTCAGGGCGAAGCCCAGGCCCGGAATGGTCGGCGAGGACTGCGGCCAGCCGCCGGACGGGGTGGCCGAGACCATGTTGCCCCAGGAATCGATGACGTCGAGATGCACCGTGTCGCCGGGCTTCAGGGTGGGCTTGAGATGGGCCATGGTCGGCTCGCCCACGCCAAGGCCGCCGCCTTCCCCGGAGGCCACGCGGACCATGGCGAGGGACCGGGCGACCTGGCTCTCGAAACCGGGCAGCACGCCGGGCCGCAGCTCGCGGGACGCCGCCTCTCCGATAAGACCACGACGGCCAGCCGCGTAGGCCTCGCTGAGCAGGGCGTCGAGCGGAACCTGCACGAAATCGGGGTCGCCGTAATAGGCCTCGCGGTCGGCGAAGGCGAGCTTGGCGGCCTCCAGCACCAGGTGGGCGAAGTCCGCGCCATTGGGATCCAGGGCTCCCACATCAAAGCCCCGCAGCAGGGCCAGGGCCTGCAGCAGCACCGGCCCCTGGCCCCAGGGCTGCGTCTTGCAGATCGTCCAGCCGTGATAGTCCAGCGTGGCGGGCGCCTCATAGGCGGGGCGCCAGCCGGCCATGTCCTGACCGCGCAGCAGCGCCCTGTGGCGCCGGCCGCTGGAATCCATCAGGGCCTCGGCCTGGCCGAACCGGTCGATGGCCTCGGCGACAAAACCCTCGTACCAGGCGGCCAGGGCCCGCTCGATCTGGACCTCGCGCGAGCCCTGGCCGGCTTCGGCGAGGATCCGCTTCCAGGTGGCCGCCAGGGTCGGGTTGGCGAACAGGGCGTGGGCAGGGGGCGCTTCGCCGCCCGGCAGCCAGACCGGCGCTGAGCTCGGCCATTCGGTGGTGAAGGCCTCTTTCAGTTCGGCCAGGGCCCGGGAGACGCCCGGCAACAGGGGGTGGCCGTGCTCGGCATAGCCGATGGCCGGGGCCATGACCTCTTCCAGACGCAGGCGGCCGTGATCGCGCAGCAGGGTCAGCCAGGCGCCGAAGGACCCGGGGACCACCGCCGAGATCAGGCCTGAGCCCGGCACGGCGTCGAGGCCCAGGTCGCGGAAGGCCGCGATGGTCGCCCCAGCCGGCGCCGGACCCTGGCCGCAGAGCACCTCGATCTTCCCCGTGGCGGCGCTGTGGAAGATGATCGGGACCTCGCCGGCCGGGCCGCACAGATGGGGCTCCACCACCTGCAGGCAGAAGCCGGCCGCCACGGCGGCGTCGAAGGCGTTGCCGCCGCGCTCCAGCATGGCCATGCCCACCTGCGAGGCGATCCAGTGGGTGGAGGTGACGACGCCGAAGGTGCCGCGGATTTCCGGGCGGGTGGTGAACATGGCGGGCTCCTGACTGTCCTTCGACCTCGCCCGCGCCGCCGCAGGGGTCAATATGATTGTCATACAATATAATCTGCGGCGGGATGGGCGCCTGGGATGTGACCAGCGGCTGAAATCAGCGGCGGGCTCCTACGAATTTTCGCGCCGGCAAGGGCCCCCAGCCCCCACCAGAGGCTCCTGTTTGGGGCGGAGGCGCCCGTCGCCTGCACAAAGGCAAAGCCGGGCGCCCAAGCTTTCGGCGTCAGGCGGAAATCGACCGGATGCGGACGGCGTCAGCAGGGCGCCCACCATGTATGACTGTAGGTTTGTCAGACAAACTACACGGCCTTCGAATGGAGACGGGGGCATGACGGGGCGCAGAAAAACCAAGCGTCACGTCAGCGTCTCCCCGGGGGCCGCCCTGCTGCAAGACATAGATTGGGGATAGATCATCATGTCGCACACCGCACTGCGCCGCCCTGGCGGCTCCCGGCTTCGCCGGTCCCTGGGCCTTCTGGCCTCAACCAGCGCGGTGGCGCTGGGCCTGATGGCCGGACAGGCCCAGGCCCAGGACGTAGCCGCGGCTGAGACCCTGTCGGAGCTGGTGGTCACCGCCGCCCGCCGTGGCGCGGTCTCGGTGGCCGACACGCCGCTGGCCGTCACCGCCTTTTCCGGCCAGCAGCTGGAAGAGCAGGGGATCAGCTCCCTGCAGGACCTGACCCGCCTGGATCCGTCCCTGAACGTCCAGAGCTTCGGCGCCTCTCAGACCAAGGTGGTGATCCGCGGCATCGAGTCGAACGTCGGCGCCACGTCTGGCGTCTATCTCGACGAAGCGCCCCTGGTGGGCGGCCTGGGCGGCAACATCCTGGGCGACGGCAAGCCGGGCGTTCGCCTGCACGACATCCAGCACGTCGAAGTCCTGAAGGGTCCTCAGGGCACCCTTTTCGGCTCCAGCTCCATGAGCGGCACCCTGCGGGTGATCACCCGCAAGCCCGACCTGTTCGAGTTCGGCGGCCGGGTCGAGGCTTCGGCCGCCACGGTCAAGGGCGGCGACGAGGTCTTCGAAGGCTCGGCGACCCTCAACGTGCCGATCATCGAGGACACCCTGGGCGTCCGCATCACCGGCTGGGGCGAGAGCGGCGGCGGCTATGTGGACCAGACGATCAACGGCGCGTTGTACGAGAACAACAACAACGCCCATGTGAAGGGCGGGCGGATTGTCGGCCTCTGGCGCCCCACTGACAATTTCAACCTCACCGCCCTGGCGCTGCATCAGGAGATCGATGTCGACGGCACCCAGGCCTGGCTGCAGGCTGACGGCGCCTATGAGACCAGTTCGCCGACGATCGAGTTCTACCGGGACAACTACAACCTGTTTTCGGTGACCGGCGAATACGACCTGGGCTTTGGCTCGGTGATCGCCTCGACCTCCTATTCGAGCCAGCGGGTCACCAATCCCAAGGACAGCACGCCGACGGCCAACAGCTTCGGCCTGCCGGGCTCGACCCTGTTCATCGCCTCGGTGGACTTCCGCAATGTGGTCTCGGAGCTGCGCTTCTCGTCGGACTTCGACGGGCCGTTCCAGCTGGTGACCGGCGGCTATTACGAAAACAGCCAGAGCACCTACCAGACCAATTCCGTGCTCGCGACCTCGACCGGCACGGCGCTCTGCTACAGCTATGGGGAATGCGTGGCCAAGGGCCTGCACGAGCCGGGCCGCGGCAACAGCCTCTATGAGTTCGGCACCCGCACCAAGCGCGGCGTGGGCCAGTACGCCCTGTTCGCCCAGGGCGACTATGCGATCACCGACACCCTGACCGCCACCGTTGGCATCCGCTATTTCGAAGCCAGCATCCACGACACGGTGGTCAATCTGCAGACCGTGTTCCCGGACTACATCTTCGGCCAGGTGACCACGCCCTCGATCACCGGCGACAGCCGCGGCTCGAACTCGCACACCAGCTACAACTACTCGCTGATGTGGAAGGCGACGCCGGACATCAACCTCTATGCCCGCGCCGCCTCGGGCTTCCGGCTGGGCGGGGTGAACACCGCCACCTCCCTGGCCGAGCAGGCCGGGGTCGTCTTCCCGGGCACCTACAATCCCGACAGCCTGTGGAACTACGAGGCCGGCGTGAAGACCTACTGGCTCGACCGCCGGCTCTATGCCGACCTGTCGATCTACCGGATCGACTGGAGCGACCAGCAGCTCTCGGCCCAGGCGGCCGGCGCCTTCGGCTATACGATCAATGCGGGCAAGACCGAGGTGAACGGCGTCGAGCTGAACGGCTCGTTCGATCCGATGCCGGGCCTGAACATCGCCGGCAGCATCAACTATGTGGACGCCAAGCTGGCCGAGGACCTGCCGGCCGACGTCTTCGCCGCCGGCACCTTCGGCTATGAGGGCGACGACATCCCGCTGACGCCCAACTGGTCCTATTCGCTGCAGGCCAGCTACGAACAGCCCCTGGCCTATGGCCTGGACGGCTATGTCCAGGGGGGCCTCGCCTATCGCGGGGAGTCCTTCACCACCTTCAACAGCCAGAACCAGTATTACACCAAGCTGCCGGCCTACACCCTGGTCAACGCCAAGGTCGGCCTGCGCCGGGACAACTGGGACCTGGCGGTGTTCGGCAACAATCTCGGCAACGAGGCGGCCTATATCGGCGTCGTGGAATCCCCCGACGGCATCCGGGTCTTCTCGCCGCGCCCGCGCAGCTTCGGCGTGCGGGTCAGCAGCACCTTCTGATCGGGTGAGGGGAGCCGTCGCCCAGCCGGGGGGCGGCTCCTGCGCCGAGGCGCTAACCGGGCTTGGCGGTCAGATGGGCCAGCACGGCCAGCCGGCAGGCCGAGGCCAGGCCCTGGTCGCCGCGGGCCAGGTCGATCTCGGTCACCAGGGCGGCCAGGCTCAGGCCCCGATGGGCGGCCACGTCCTCCAGCGCCCCCCAGAATTCCGGCTCCAGGGCCACGGAGGTGGCGTGGCCGGCCAGCAGGACGGATCTCTTCTTCAAGCGCGCCATCGGCCTATCTTGCGCGGTCGAAACCCCGCGGCAATGCTTCTTGGCATTGATCGAGAGTGACGCAGGCGTCATCTTTCGGCGTCTGACCGGGAGATGCATGCATGAGCCTCGCCACCGACAGCTACGCCCCCGCCTCGGCCCGAGCCCCAGCGCCCGAGCGCCTGCCCAAGCCCCGGCTGCAATGGGGCGCGGCGCTCAAGGCCCTGCGGCGCCTGCTGGCCGACAAGGAAGACACCCTCCAGGTCTTCGAGATCATGCGCGCCCTGAACGGCCGGTCATCGGCCTGGGGCTATCACCGTCTGCTGGAGACCCCGCAGGGCGGCCGCATCGCCTATGAGCGCACCGAGCTGGCGCCCCGGCTGATGGACGACGCCTGGCTCGACAGCCTGCCCCTGGGCTCGGTGGGCCACGCCTATCGCGACTTCATCCGCAGCGAGCAGCTGTCGGCCGAGGGCCTGGCTGAGATCAGCCGGATGGGGGCCAAGCCGATCGAGGTGATGCATCCCTATGCCTGGTTCGGCCGCCGCACCCGGGACGTGCATGACATCTGGCATATCCTCAGCGGCTATCATCGCGACGGTCTGGGGGAGGGGTGCCTGGTGGCCTTTTCCTACGCCCAGACCCGGGGTCTTGGCTGGGCGCTGATCGCGGTGGGCGGCGCCCTGCGCGGCCGCAAGGCCAGGCATCCCTACGCCAAGGCGATCTGGCAGGGCTATCAGCGGGGCAAGGCCGCGGCCTGGCTGCTGGGGGAGGACTATGAGGCCCTGATGGCTGAGCCCCTGGACGCCGCGCGCCGGCGGCTGAACATCACACCGCCCACCATCTATCACGCCATCCCGCCGGAAGCCCGCGACGAAGCCCAGGCTTAAGGAAGGCGCCGATCAGTCGTCGTCGAGGCGGGACTGGTCGAGTTTGCGGCGCTGGCGCTCAGCTTCCAGCTGTTCGGCCAGGGTCTGGGCCTTGGCGCGGCCATGGCTGGCGCGATTGACCTTGGCCTGAGCCTGAGTCGCGGCCTTGTCCCGGGCCTTGCGAACCTTGTTCAGATTGACGATTTCGCCCATCGGTCTTCTCCACCGGTCGCCCAAAGCCTGCGCCGGACGGCCGCATTTCGCAAGATGGCGCAACATCATCCGAGGTCGGCCCATCCTCGACACGGATGCGCGAATGGTGCACTCAGAGGCGAGGTGAAGAGGGGCCCGATTTGGCCGGCAGTTCGTTTTCGACGGCGCTTCGGCGGCTGCGTCGCACGACGCCGGTCCTCCCCATCCTGATCGTCGCCCTGGGCCTGGCCGCGACCCTGTCGGGGGCCTTGATGGTCGACCGGGTCGGGGATGTCCGCGACCGCCAACGGTTCGACAGCCTCGCCGATCAGGCCAATGACGCCCTGGGCGGCCAGCTCCAGACCTATGTCGCCATCCTCCATGCGGGGGCGGGACTCTTCGCCGCCAGCCAGACGGTGACCCGCGACGAGTTTCGGGCTTTCGCCGAGCGTGTGGACCTGGGCGGGCGCTATGGCGGCATCCAGGGGCTGGGCTATTCGGCGCAGATCACGCCAGAGCGCGGCGGGGCCGAAGCGCGGCACGCCGTGCTCTTCCTGGAGCCCGAGGACGCCCGCAACCGGATGGCCATCGGCCTGGACATGTACGCCGAGCCGGTGCGCCGCGAGGCCATGAGCCGGGCGCGAGACACAGGTCTCGCCGCCATGTCCGGCAAGGTCGAGCTCGTCCAGGAAATCGACGAGCACAGGCAGGCTGGATTCCTGATCTATGAGCCGGTCTATGCCGGCGGCGCCCCGCCGGCGACCCTGGAGGCGCGGCGCAGCGCCCTGGCAGGCTTCCTCTATGCGCCATTCCGCGCCGGCGATCTCCTGCAGGCGGTTTTCGACGGGATCGACCAGAGGGAGTTCGACTACGCCGTCTACAATGGCGAGATCGCGCCCGATAACCTCCTGGCCGCCAGCGCCCCCGCCAGCGCCCTCGACGCCGGCCAGGCGTCGGGCCTGTTCGCGGTGCGCCAGGTGTCGGTGGCCGGCGGAACCTGGACGATCGTCTATCGGGCGGGGCCCGGCTTTGGCTTCAGCGCCGCCCATGAGCTGGCGTGGATCTTTGCCTGCGGCGGCCTGCTGGCGACGGGCCTGGTGGCCGTCGCCACCTGGCGCCAGGGCAAGGCCCGCATGGCCGCAGAGCGGGAACTGGCCGCCCGCATCGCCATTGAGGCCCGGCAGAAGCTGCTGCTCGACGAGCTGAACCACCGGGTCAAGAACACCTTGGCGACCGTGCAGTCGATCGCCGCCCAGAGCCTGCGCCAGACCGGCGATGTGGAAAGCGTGCGGCGCAATTTCGAGGATCGGCTGATCGCGCTCTCCCACGCCCACAACCTGCTGACGCGGGACGCCTGGCGCGGCGCCAACCTGGCTGAGCTGGCCGAGATCGAGCTTCGTCCCTATGCCGGGCCGGACGGGGCGCGGATCGAGATCATCGGACCGGCGGTCTGGCTGTCGCCCAATACCGCCGTGGCCATGAGCATGGCCCTGCACGAACTCACCACCAACGCCGTGAAGTATGGCGCGCTCTCCAACCCCACGGGCCATGTCGCCCTGGAATGGACCCTGTCCGAGGCGACCGCCGAGCAGGAGCGTCTGACCCTTATCTGGGAGGAGCAGGGGGGACCGCCGGTGACGCCGCCAAAGCGGCGAGGCTTCGGCTCTCGCCTGATCGTCGGCGGCCTCGCCCATCAGTTGGACGGAGAGGTGGACCTGACCTTCCCGGCCCAGGGCGTGCGCTGTGTGATCACCTTCCTGACGCCGCGCCAGGTGGCCGCCGAGATGATGGCGGTCGGCAAGGTGGCGTGAACCTGATCGGGTCCGAGGGCGTTCGTCTTGCAAGTCCCTCAAGACGGAGATGCAAGATGATCCAAGCCGCTGAAATCAAGGAACACATGGAAGTCGTGGGTTCGGACGGCGAGCACGTCGGCCGCGTCGATCACGTGGTCGGCACGGAGATCGAGCTGGCCAAGTTCGACATGGGCGCCGGCCTCAAGCACCACATGATTCCCATCACTTGGGTCGACCGGATCGAGGACGACAAGGTCCGCCTGAACCTCACCAAGGACGCGGCCAAGTCCTCCTGGCGCGAAAAGCACTAGGTTCCACCAACGGCCCTGTGGGCGGTTCGGCCCCTCCGATGCGGAGGGGCCGTTCGCCTATTTGACCGAGGCGCAGAAGCGCTGGATGCGGCCGCAGGCGTCTTCCAGCACCGCATTGCTGGTGGCGTAGGAGATGCGGAAGAAGGGCGACAGCCCGAACGCCTCACCGAACACCACCGCCACGCCCTCGGCCTCCAGCAGTTCGTTGGCGAAGTCCTTGTCCGAGGCGATGACATTTCCGCTGGGCGCAGTCTTGCCGATCAGCCCTTCGCAGGACGGATAGACATAGAAGGCGCCCTCCGGCGTCGGGCACTTCAGGCCGGTGGCCTGGTTCAGCATCGACACCACCAGGTCGCGGCGGCTCTGGAAGAGCTTGGCGTTGGGCTTGATGAAGTCCTGCGGGCCGTTCAACGCCTCGACCGCCGCCCACTGTGACACAGACGAGGGGTTGGAGGTCGACTGGCTCATGACCTTGGCCATCAGCTTGATCAGCGGCTCGGGGCCGGCGGCGTAGCCGATCCGCCAGCCGGTCATGGCGTAGGCCTTGGAGACCCCGTTCATGGTCAGCGTGCGGTCATAGAGCCCGGGCTCGACCTGGGCGATGGTCACGAATTCCATGTCGTCGAACAACAGGTGCTCGTACATGTCGTCGGTGAGGATCCACACGTCGGGGTGGCGCATCAGCACGTCGGCCAGGGCCTTCAGCTCGGCCCGGGTATAGGCCGCGCCGGAGGGGTTGGACGGCGAGTTCAGGAACACCCAGCGGGTCCTGGCCGTGATCGCCCTGTCCAGGTCCTCCGGCCGCAGCTTGAAACCGGTCTCGGCCGTGGTCGGCGCAAACACCGGCGTGCCGCCGGCCAGGAGCACCATGTCGGGATAGCTCACCCAGTAGGGCGTGGGGATAACCACCTCATCGCCGGGGTTCAGGGTGGCCATCATGGCGTTGAAGATCACCGGCTTGCCGCCCGGCGAGACGTTCACCTGGCTGGCCTTGTAGGTCAGGCCGTTTTCCCGGGCGAACTTGGCGACGATGGCCTCCTTCAGCTCGGGGATGCCGTCGACCGTGGTGTACTTGGTCTTGCCGTCCTGAATGGCCTTGATGGCCGCATCCTTGATATTCTGCGGCGTATCGAAGTCGGGTTCCCCGGCCCCCAGGCTGATGATGTCGCGGCCCTGGGCTTTCAGTTCACGCGCCTTCTGGTCGGTCGCCATGGTGGCGGACGGCTTGACGCGGGCGAGCGTGGACGATTGCAGCGACATGGAGACGGACTCTCTCTGGAGCGGGTGGCGGAGATGGCGGGTTTATCCTAAGGCCTGCGCCGCGCAAACCCAGGCGCGGCGGGAACAGCGCGATAGGCGCAGCCGTTTGCGCCTGGGCCACAGAAGAGCCGCCCGACGCCAGAAGGCCTCCATGATCCGATCGATCCTCGTCCTTGCCTTGCTCACGCCGCTCGCCGCCTGCGGTGAAGCCCCGCCAGCACCAAGCCTCGCGCCCGAACCGTCCGCCACGGCCGATGCGCCGGTTTCCGACGCCACGGGCCAGCCGGCCTATGTGGGGCGCTGGGCGGCCAGCCCGGCCATGTGCGCAAGCCGCGCCTGGGACTTTCGTCATGATGGCCTGTCGGCGCCCGGCGATGTCGCTTGCCGGTTCGAAGGCGTTGCGGCCCTGGACGACGGCTATGAGATCGCTGCGCTGTGCACCTCGCAGGCGCCGCCCGAGAGCCGGCGGCTGCATCTGAGCTTTGGTCCGGCCGGGCGAACCATGAGCGTTGAAGGGGCCCCGTCGGGCGAGGCGCCCAGCCTGGTCCGCTGTGAGACCTGAGTGACGCGTCCGCGACGCGCTTGACCCCTGGCCCAGGATCGGCGAGGCCATGGCCATGCGCCGCCTGTTCCGGTTTCTGACCAATATGGACGCCCGCGCCTGGCGGGGCGTGGCGATCTCCTTCGTGCTGTTTGGCGGCGTGGGGCTGGTCTTCCTGTTCGGCGCCCAGGTGCTGGGCTTCGACGGCGAGGCGACGGTCGAGCACTGGCTGGGCATGGCCGCCCACAGCCCCTGGGCGCTGCCGACCGCGGTGGCGGCCTTCGCCCTGCTGGCCTTTGTCGGCGTGCCGCAGTTCGTCCTGATCGCCGCGGCCGTGGTCGCCTTCGGCCCCTGGACCGGCTTCGCCTACAGCTGGATCGGCACCCTGGTATCGTCCCTGGTGGGCTTCTTCATCGGCCGGGTGGCGGGCGGCCGGGTCCTGGACGCCTTCGCCGGTGAGGGCGTGCGGCAGTTCATGGCGCTGGTCGGACGCAACGGCTTCTGGGCCAGCCTGATCGTGCGGCTGGTGCCCTCGGCGCCCTTCATCGTCGTCAACATGGCCGCTGGCGTCACGCCCATGCGCCTGTTCCACTTCTTCGCCGGCACGGCGCTCGGCATCATCCCGAAGATCGGCGTCACCGCCTTCGCCGGCAATTCCATCGCCCAGGCCATGAAGGGCGGTGGGGTCGGGCACATCGGCCTGCTGGTCGCCATCGTCGTCGGCTGGGTGGTCATGGGCTGGTTCGCCCGCAAGTGGTTAAAGTCTCGAGAGGCGGCGGCGCAGAAGGCCGGCGGGACCGAACGGGACGGCTGAGCGTCACCCGCGGACCTGGCCTGGAGATTCGGAGGCTTGAGCGCGACGGTGCGCACGGTTCTTGCCGCCGAGGGACTGTCCTGAGGAATTGGAGCAATTCTGTTGCGCCGCTCATGGGGGTTCGATAAGAATTCCGCCCATGTCTACGCAGCGCGACAACCTGCTTCTTGGCCGTTCGCTGGGGCTTAGCCGCCCCTGGGCGCCTCTGTAGGCTCGCGCGAAAGTTCGCGGGGCCGGGCGCTCAGGGGATGACCCCGCCGCCCGACCTTTCTAGAATGAGCTCCCGCGAAGAGATCCTGACATGACTTTCCAAGCTTCCAACGCCGCGTCCGAACGCGATCGCGTCATCGTTTTCGACACCACCATGCGTGACGGCGAGCAGTCGCCCGGCGCCTCCATGTCCCTGGAGGAGAAGCTGGAACTCGCCAAGATCCTGGAGGAGATGCGGGTCGATGTGATCGAGGCCGGCTTCCCCATCGCCTCCAATGGCGACTTCGAGGCGGTCCGCCAGATCTCCGAGATCGTCACCGAAAGCACCGTCTGCGGCCTGGCCCGGGCGGCGGCGATCGACATCGAGCGTTGCGCCGAGGCGATCCGCCCGGCCAAGCGCGGACGCATCCACACCTTCCTGTCCACCAGCCCCTCGCACCGCGACCACATCCTGAAGATGAGCCAGGAGGATATCCTGGAAGCCATCACCCGCTCGGTGACCCACGCCCGCAACCTGTGCGACGACGTGGAATGGTCGGCCCAGGACGCCACCCGCACCGAACAGGACTTCCTGCGCCGCTGCGTCGAGGCCGCCATCAAGGCCGGCGCCAAGACGGTGAACATCCCCGACACGGTGGGCTATTCCTACCCGTCGGAGTACGAGGCCATCTTCCGCGACCTGGTGGAGAACGTCCCCGGCGTCGACAACATCATCCTGTCCACCCACTGCCACAACGACCTGGGCCTGGCCGTGGCCAACAGCCTGGCCGGCGTGCAGGGCGGGGCGCGCCAGGTCGAGGTGGCGATCAACGGCATCGGCGAGCGGGCCGGCAATGCGGCCCTGGAAGAGGTGGTCATGGCGCTGAAGGTGCGCGGCGACCGTCTGCCCTACTTCACCGGGGCCGAGACCCAGCACATCACCCGGGCCAGCCGATACGTCTCGGCCATCACCGGCTTCCCGGTGCAGTTCAACAAGGCGATCGTCGGCAAGAACGCCTTCGCCCATGAGAGCGGCATCCACCAGGACGGCATGCTGAAGGACCGCGGCACCTACGAGATCATGACGCCGGAAAGCGTCGGGCAGGGCGGCTCCAACCTGGTCATGGGCAAGCATTCGGGCCGGCACGCCTTCCGCGAGAAGCTGAAGGCGCTGGGCTATGAGCTGGGCCAGAACGCCCTGAACGAGGCCTTCCAGCGCTTCAAGGATCTGGCCGACAAGAAGAAGCACGTCTTCGACGACGATATCGTGGCCCTGGTGGACGACGCCCTGGCCTCGGGCGCCGACCGAATCCAGGTCAAGCAGCTGCGGGTGATCGCCGGCACCGAAGGCCCGCAGGAGGCCCACCTGACCGTGACGGTCGAAGGCGCCGAGCGCTCGGCCACGGCCACGGGCGACGGCCCGGTCGACGCGGTGTTCAACGCCATCCACGAGGTGGTGCCGCACACCGCCATCCTGCGCCTGTTCCAGGTGCATGCGGTGACCGAGGGCACCGACGCCCAGGCCCAGGTCTCGGTCCGGCTGGAGGAGGATGGCCGCATCGCCACCGGCCAGGCCGCCGACACCGACACCCTGACGGCCTCGGCCAAGGCCTATGTGAACGCCTTGAACAACCTCTTCGCCCGCAAGGAAAAGACCGCGCCGGACGCCATCGCCAGCGGCTTCTGAACGTCTGTAAGCGAGCTCCGCCCCGATCGTTCGACGGCGCTCTGACATCGCGCCAGCGCCCCCACCCCAACCCCTCCCCGCAAGGGGGAGGGGCGAGGCTTCCCCATGCTCTGGATCGTCCTGACGATCGCCGCTGCGCCCCTGCAGGTGGCGCGCAACGCCCTGCAGCGCGGTCTGATGACCCAGGCCGGGCCGTGGGGCGCGACCCTCGTCCGCTTCCTGTTTGGCCTGCCCTTCGCCCTGCTGATCTTCGCGGTGGTGGCGGTGCTGACGCCCCTGGCTGATCCGACGCCGACCGCCAGGTTCTGGTGGGCGGTGAGCGCCGGCGCCCTGGGCCAGGTGCTGGCGACAGCGGCCCTGCTGGTGGCCATGCGCCGCTCAGGCTTTGCGGTGGCGACCTTCATGCAGCAGGCGTCCCTGCCGCTGGCCGCCCTCATGGGGCTGGTGGTCTTCGGGGACCGTCTCAGCGTGCAGGCCTGGCTAGGCGTGGCCCTGACCACGGTCGGGCTGGTGGCCTTGTCCTGGCCCGGCCGGGCGGCGGCCCGGGGCGCCCTGATCGGCAGCGCCATGGGCCTGGCCTCCGGCGCGGCCTTCGCCGTGGCGCTGAACGGCTATCGTCAGGCGGGGCTGGCCCTGGAGCCCGACTATCCGATCTACGCGGCCACCGCGGCGGTGTGCGTGGCCCAGGCGCTGCAGACGCTGGGCCTGGGGGCCTATCTGGCGGCGGCGCGGCCCCAGGCGCTGGCGGCCGTGGCGCGGGCCTGGCGCTCGTCCCTGGGGGCCGGGTTCTTCGGGGCGGCAGCCTCAGCCTGCTGGTTTTCGGCCCTGGCCCTGGCGCCGGCCGGCATGGTCCGGGCGGTGGGGGTGATCGAGGCGCCGATCGCCGCCGCCGCAGGGCGTCGCCTGTTCCAGGAACGACTCAGCCTGCGTCAGGCCCTGGCCGGCGCGGCCACCGCTGCAGGGGTGATCCTGACCGCCCTAGGCTAGGGCGCGTCTTCCGAACCCGGAGCGAATCGGGCCCGGCGGCGGCACGGCCTCAGGACCTCGCGGGTCCGCGGCTCTTCGTCCCCCCCGTTTTTTGGCGCGAGACGAGCCAAATCCATTGTGAAGCTCGCGGCGTCCGGTGTCTCATGGTGAAGGCGCTCCGGCGCCGCGGGGGCTCAGATCGTCTGGGACCTTGGCCTTCATGGCTTTTGGCTTCCCCTGCGGAGCCCATCGGGTTCGAAGCGATGCTCGCCCATCGGGGCCGCCAGGGCCTGGGCGCCGGCATGCCTGGGTTGAATTCCACCACGGGCTGGCCTCTGTATCGCCGCGGCGGCGGGGCCTTGGATGAATAAGCCTTGAAATCAACAAAGGGCCGGGGCACACGAACCTCAAGTCCTTCTCGCGACAGCCTGATCCGCCCACGCGCCTGAGTCGGCGCTCATTGGGTCGGGGTGTCGTAGAATAGCGTCCTCCAAGCCCCCCATTTCACCAGGGCCCTGCATGATTTCGTCCCTCTTCGGCGCCATCTCGAACGACA
The DNA here is from genome assembly GCF_030646615.1 of Phenylobacterium sp. Classification (GTDB taxonomy): domain Bacteria; phylum Pseudomonadota; class Alphaproteobacteria; order Caulobacterales; family Caulobacteraceae; genus Phenylobacterium. The sequence continues at coordinate 84,753 of NZ_JAUSLG010000089.1, forward strand.
TCGCCATCGACCTCGGCACCGCCAACACGCTCATCTATATGAAGGGCAAGGGCATCGTGCTGAACGAGCCTTCGGTGGTGGCGCTCCGAAACATTGGCGGACGGAAGATCGTCCACGCCGTGGGCATCGAGGCCAAGCAGATGCTGGGCCGGACGCCGGGCCACATGGAAGCCATCCGCCCCATGCGCGACGGGGTCATCGCCGACTTCGAAGTCGCCGAGGAGATGATCAAGTACTTCATCCGCAAGGTTCACAACCGCAAGGGCTTCGTGAACCCCAAGGTCATCGTCTGCGTGCCGTCCGGCGCCAC
>NZ_JAUSLG010000092.1 GCF_030646615.1 Phenylobacterium sp.
GCCGCCCGCTCGCACCCGGCGCCGACCCGGCAGGCCCGGGCCAAGCCGGCGCCGCGCAGGCCTGCGCCCGCGCCGCGGGACTATGCCCAACGCGGTCCTGCGCCGTCGCAGGGCGAGGGCTATCGCCGCTACCAGGGTCCCGACATCGCCACCCGCGGGGGCTATGAGCGCCGCCAGGAGCAGTATGCCGGCGGCTATCAGGACCAGCACCAGGGCCGATATCAGCAGCCGTATCGCGAGCAGCACCAGGGCCAATACCAGGAACAGTATCGCGAACATCGTCAGGAGCAGTATCAGGCGCGTCGCCAAGAAGAGCAGCGCTACGCCTATGCGCCGCCGCCCCCGCCGCCGCCCCATGTGAGCGGCCGGGTGGAGCAGTACGACGCCTATAGCGAACAGCGCAGCTATTCCCAGCAGTCCAGCGGCTACGTCCAGGGCGTGCCGGCCGGCCCCTGCTGCGGCGCGCCCCGGGTCCAGGCCGCCGGCCGTGACGCCGGCGGCTATCTCACCTGGCCCGGCAAGAGCGCGCCTGCGCCTTACTACTGAGCCGCAGGGCTCACCCATCCATCTCAAATCCCGGGGGGGAGATTATGAGAATGCGTTCGCCGAGCGGACCTCGCTTCAAGTGGTACGAACTGGCCGCCGCCGTGGTCTTCGCCAGCCTGGCCCTGGTGATGGCCAGGCTCGGGATCGTCTACTGACCACCTGGCCGGGGTTCAGTTCCAGATCGGCGGGCGGCGGTCCTTCCAGGGCTGTTCCTTCTCCAGCTGGCCGGCCAGCCGATAGAGGGTCGCCTCGTCGGCGAAGCGGCCGGTGAACATCATCCCCACCGGCAGGCCGTCCTGCGACTGCCAGAGCGGCAGGGACACCGATGGCTGGCCCGTGAAGTTGGCCGGCGGGGTGGTCCCGTAGGTGGCCGCCTGACGTTTGTCGAACTCGCGGGTGTCGTCCATGTTCGGGTTGAGCCAGTCGATCCGGGGGGCCGGGGTGCTCATCACCGGGGTCAGATAGACATCGAAGTCCTCGAAGGCCGAGAGGATCTGGCGGTTCATCACCCGCAGCTGCTGGAAGCCCCAGAAGGCCTGCTGGCCGTTCAGGCGCTGGCCGGCCTCATAGCCGCGCCGGGCCAGGGGGCCCAGTTCGTCCGGCTCCGGTTCGCGGCCCAGCTTCTCCACCCAGCGGGCCACATTGGCCGAGAAGTTCGAGGCGCTGGCCAGACCCTGGGCGCGGTAGAGCAGCCGGTAATCGATGCCGAGGCCCTGCTCGAACACCTCGTGGCCCAGGCCTTTCAACAGCTCGACGGTGCGCAGCAGGTGGCCCAGCATCTCATCGGGGATCGGCCGGCCGCTGGGGGTCTCGGCCGACCAGGCGATGCGCAGGCGGCCGGGGCTCTTCTCCACCTCGGCCAGATAGGGCCCGTCCTTGGCCGGCGCCTGGAAGGGATCGCCGACCTGGGCGTAGCCGGTGGCGTCCAGCATGGCGGCGGAGTCCCGCACGGTGCGGCTGACCACATGGTGGACCGAGAAGCCCAGGGCGCCGTCCACCACCTCGCAGATCGGCGTCCGGTCCCGGGTGATCTTCATCCCCACCAGGCCGCAGCAGGCGGCGGGAATGCGGATCGAGCCCAGGCCGTCGCTGGCGTGGGCCAGGGGGACCATGCCGGCCGCTGTCGCCGAGGCCGCCCCGCCGGACGAGCCGCCGGAGATGTGGTCGGGGTTCCAGGGATTGCGGCAGGCGCCCAGCTGGTCGGAATTGGTGACGCCGGGAATGCCGAATTCCGGGGTGTTGGACTTGCCCAGCAGGACGACGCCGGCGGCGCGATAGCGGGCCACCAGTTCGCTGTCGGCGTCATCGGCGGCCACCTGGGCGAACCGGCTGCCGGACGTGCGGGGCCAGCCCTGCACCTGGGCGCCCAGGTCCTTGATCAGGAAGGGCACGCCCTTGAACGGCCCGTCGGGCAGGTCGCCGTCGGCGGTGGCGCGGGCCTCGTCATAGGCCTTGTGGACGACGGCGTTCAGCACGCCGTTGTGCCGCTCGATCCGCTCGATGGCGGCCTCGACCAGTTCAGCCGGGCTGACCTCGCCCTTGGCGACCAGGGCGGCGAGCCCCAGGCCGTCATGCTCGGCATATTCGGTGAAGGCCATGGCCCAACTCCCTGCCGGTGTCCGGCTCTCGTTTCCTCAGGAGCCGAAGAGTTCAGGAGTTGCCGCGGCCTGTCCAGGGCCTGGGGGCGCTAGACGTCCACCTCGGCGTCCAGGGCGTTCTCCTGGATGAATTCGCGGCGGGGCTCCACCAGATCGCCCATCAGGCGGGTGAACATGCCGTCGGCGTCGTCGGCATGGGACACCTTGACCTGCAGCAGGGTGCGGGCCTCCGCGTCCAGGGTGGTCTCCCACAGCTGGTCGGGGTTCATCTCGCCCAGGCCCTTATAGCGCTGGATGGCCAGGCCGCGGCGACCGGCCTCCATGACGGCGTTGAACAGGTCCAGGGGGCCACGGACCTGGGTCACCTTGTCCCGGCGGGCGAAGCTGGCCGGGTCTGCGAAGGTCTCGGCCATGGCCGCGGCCCGTTCGGCCAGGCGCAGGGCGTCGGCGGCGTGCAGCAGCAGGTCGTCCAGCACCACGCGTTCGGACACGCCGCGGCGGACCCGGCTGAAGACATAGCCGCCGGTGGCCGCGATCTCGCCGCTCCAGGGGCCGTCGCCCTCCTCGGCGTAGAGGTTCAGGCGCTTGGCCGCCAGTTCGAGGTCGCCGTTCTCGCCCAACAGGCCGGCCAGGGCCGCCTGCTCGATGGCGAAGGCCGGCGCCCGGGAGGACAGGCGGTCCACATTGGCCTTGGCGCCCCGGGCGGTCTGGATCAGGGCGTGCAGGTCGGAGCCGGCCAGCTGTTCGCCGGATGCGAGGGTCAGGGTGGCGCCATCGACGCCCTCATTGACCAGGAAGGCCTCAAGCTCGGGGTCGTCCTGCAGATAGCGGATCGACTTGCCCTTGGTCGCCTTATAGAGCGGCGGCCGGGCGATATAGAGATAGCCCCGCTCGATCACCTGCGGCATCTGCCGGTAGAAGAAGGTCAGCAAGAGGGTGCGGATATGGGCGCCGTCCACGTCGGCGTCGGTCATGATGACGATCTTGTGGTAGCGGATCTTGTCGATGTTGAAGTCGTCGCGGCCGATGCCGGCGCCCAGCGCCGTGATCAGGGTGCCGATCTGGTCTGAGGACAGCATCTTGTCGAAGCGGGCGCGCTCGACGTTCAGGATCTTGCCGCGCAGGGGCAGGACGGCCTGATTGTCCCGGTTGCGGGCCTGCTTGGCCGAGCCGCCGGCGGAGTCCCCCTCCACCAGGAATATTTCGGACTTGGCCGGGTCCTTCTCCGAACAGTCGGCGAGCTTGCCGGGCAGGGAGGTGATGTCCAGCGCCGACTTGCGCCTTGTCAGATCGCGGGCCTTGCGGGCCGCCTCGCGGGCGGCGGCGGCCTCGGCGATCTTCTGGATGATGATCTTGGCCTCGTTCGGATGTTCCTCGAACCAGGTGGACAGGCCCTCGGACACCAGACCCTCGACGGCGGGGCGCACCTCGGACGACACCAGCTTGTCCTTGGTCTGGGACGAGAACTTGGGATCAGGCACCTTGACCGACAGGACGCAGGTCAGGCCTTCGCGGGCGTCTTCGCCCGACAGGGAGACCTTCTCCCGCTTCGTCGCGCCGGAGCTTTCCGCATAGGAGGTGATCAGCCGGGTCATGGCCGAACGGAAGGCCGCCAGGTGGGTGCCGCCGTCCTTCTGCGGGATGTTGTTGGTGAAGCAGAGCACGTTCTCGTGGAAGCCGTCGTTCCACCACAGCGACAGGTCGATCTCGACGTTCTCGCGCCGGCCGCGGATGACGATCGGGTCGCCGAGCAGGGGCGTCTTGGCCTTGTCCAGGTGGCGGACAAAGGCCTCGATGCCGCCCTCATAGGACATCATCTCCTCGAAGGGCTCGGCCCCGCGGAAGTCCTTCAGCCAGATGGTGACGCCGGAGTTCAGGAAGGCCAGCTCCCGCAGGCGGTGCTCGAGCGTCTTCCGGTCGAAGTCGATGAAGGCGAAGGTGGTGGTCGAGGGATAGAAGGTCAGCTCCGTGCCCGAGAGCGGCAGGCCGTTCTCGCGCATGGGCGCCTCGCCGGTCTCCACCAGGGGCGAGACGGTGTCGCCGCGGCGGAACTCGATTTCATAGGCCTTGCCGCCGCGATAGATCTTGAGCTTCAGCCAGTCCGACAGGGCGTTGACCACCGAGACCCCGACCCCGTGCAGGCCGCCGGAGACCTTGTAGCTGTTCTGGTCGAATTTCCCGCCGGCGTGCAGCTGGGTCATGATGACCTCGGCGGCCGAGACGCCTTCGCCCTCGTGCATGTCCACCGGAATGCCGCGGCCGTCGTCGGTGACGGTGACCGAGCCGTCGCCATTGAGGATCACCTCGACCCGGCTGGCATAGCCGGCCAGGGTTTCGTCGATGGCGTTGTCCACCACCTCATAGACCATGTGGTGCAGGCCAGACCCGTCGTCGGTGTCGCCGATATACATGCCCGGCCGTTTGCGCACGGCGTCGAGGCCCTTCAGCACCTTGATGGATTCGGCGCCATATTCGGCCTGGCCGTTGCTCTGCGGCGCGTCGCCGGCGCCTTGGGTCTCGTCGCTCATGAGGTTCTTCTTACGCGTCCAGTTGGGCCAGGCCCGAAGCGTCCACCCGGACGCCCTGGGCTCGGCCACGAAGGTCTTCGAACAGGTGCTCGTCGGTTCCGGTCAGGAAGGCCTGCAGGCCGAGCGCCTCGATTTCGTCGAACAGGGCCCCCCGCCGTCGGCGGTCCAGGTGTGCTGCGACTTCATCCAATAACAATATAGGGTTTGGGGCTGATTCTGCACGCGAAAGTCTCGCCGCCTGGGCCAGGACCAGGTTCAGGATCAGGGCCTTCTGCTCACCGGTCGAGCATTCGGCCGCCGGGCGGTCCTTCTCCAGGTGGATGACCGCCAGATCCCCCCGGTGCGGGCCGGTCAGGGCGCGGCCGGCGCCGGCGTCCCGGTCCCGCGCCGCAGCCAGGGCGGCGACCAGGCGCGCCTCGATCTCGCCGGTCTCGACCCCGTCCCTCGCCATCTGCTCCCACTCGCCGGTGAGGCTCAGCCGCGCCTGGGGGAAGGGGCGCGCGCCGCGGCTGTCGATCTCGGCCTGCAGGTCGGCCAGCGTGGCGGCCCGGGCGCTGGCCATCTGCGCGCCGGCCAGGCCCATCCGGGCCTCCAGGGCGGCGAGCCAGGCGGGATCGTTGGGGCCGTCGGTCAGCAGGCGCATGCGCTCGCGCTGCGCCTTCTCATAGCTGCTGGCCTGGGCGGCGTGTCCTGGCCGGGCGGCATAGACCAGGCGGTCGAAGAACCGGCGGCGTTCGGCGGCGCCCTCCAGGAACAGGCGATCCTGGGCCGGGGTCAGCCAGACCTGGCGCTGCAGGTCCGACAGCCGTCCGGGGGTCACGGTCTCGCCCTCCAGCCGCACGGTGCGTCGGGCCGCGCCGGCGACGTCCGTTCCGGTGCCGACCCTCAGGGTCTCCTCGCCCAGCCGGATTTCGGCGGCCACCGCCCAGGCGCGTCCGCGGGGTTCGCCGGGCAGGCGTCGGCCGATCTCGGCCATGGGCGCGCCGCGCAGGCCGCGGCCTGCGGTGAGCAGGGAGACCGCCTCCAACAGGTTGGTCTTGCCCGCCCCGTTGGGTCCGGCCAGCACGACCGGGCGCCCATCCATCTCCAGCTCGGCGCGGATGTACGAACGGAAGTCGGTCAGGGTCAGGCGGGTGAGGGCGGCGGAGATCACGCAAGGCTCATAGCCGGTTTCCGCATCCGGAGCGAAGTCTCCGGTCGGTCACGGCGCATAATCACATAAGGATATCTTTATGCGACCCTTGACACGGGTTCCGTTCTCGGCTTAGGTGACAGGGTCGCGGTTCTGCGGGTCTTCGGGCCCGGAGCTAAGAGGGAATCCGGTGAGGGTCTTGCCATGCCCCGACTCCGGAGCTGTCCCCGCAACTGTAAGCGGCGAGCGGCTGTCGATCGTGTCACTGACGGAAACCCCGTCGGGAAGGCCAGACAGCCGCTTCGACCCGTGAGCCAGGAGACCTGCCGCGTCAGATAACGTCCTCGGGCGGGGGGTCCCGGCGGGTCGCATCGTGCGCACGCCCGGACTCTCGTCTTGCGGCGATCCTGCGCTCGTCCGCACCTGCCGCAAAAGCCTCCGTCCTGTCCTTGACCTGAACGGGAGGCCGCCGTGGCGCCTTCGCCAGAGCCGAAGCTGATCCCGACCCCACGTCGAATGCGATGGGGCCGTCGGCGTCCTTAAGCCGTCGGCCCGCCGCGTCCAGACCTCCCTCCAGATCCCAAACTTCAAAATCCCGCCTGCGCGCGCTGCGCCGGCGAAGGAGATCCCATGCCTGCTGCTCAACCCGTCCTGGTCGCCAATCTCGGCTTTCCCCGCATCGGTCCCCGCCGCCAGCTCAAGACCGCCCTCGAACGCTTCTGGTCCGGCCGCCTGGACCCGGCCGGCCTTTTGCAGACCGCCGCCGACCTCCGCCGCGAAGGCTGGGCCCGGCAGGCTGAACTGGGGGTCGATATCCTGCCCAGCAACGACTTCTCCCTCTACGACCAGGTGCTCGACGCCACCCTGATGGTCGGCGCCGTCCCGCCGCGCTTCGCCGGCGCCCAGGGGCTGGAGCTTTATTTCGCCATGGCCCGGGGGGCGAGGTCGGGCGAGCAGGAGACCGGCTGCTGCGGCCAGGACGCTGTGGCCTGCGAGATGACCAAGTGGTTCGACACCAATTATCACTATCTCGCCCCCGAGGTGGCCGCCGGCCAGACCTTCGCCCTGGCCTCCACCAAGCCGGTGGATGACTTCCTCGAGGCCCGCGTCCAGGGCCATCACACCCGGCCGGTGCTGATCGGCCCGGTGACCTGGCTGAAGCTGGCCAAGGCCCGGGACGGCTCGGACCCCCGCGACCTGCTGGACGCCGTGACGCCGGTCTATGGGGAGATCCTGCGGCGGCTGGCGGCGGCCGGCGCCGACTGGGTGCAGATGGACGAGCCGGCCCTGGCGCTGGACCTCGACGAGATCGACCGGGCCGCCTTCGCCCGCGCCTATGCGGCGCTGGATGAGGCCGCCCCGGGGCTGAAGCTGATGCTCACCCCCTACTTCGCCGCCCTGGACGACAATCTCGACCTGGCCCTGTCCCTGCCCGTGGCGGGGCTGCATCTCGACCTGGTGCGGGGGCCGGGCGATCTGGATCAGGCGTTGGCCAAGGCCCGTCCCGATCTCGTCCTGTCGCTGGGGGTGGTGGACGGGCGCAACGTCTGGCGCGCCGACCTCTCCGCCCTGCTGGACCAGCTGGAGCCGGTCGTGGCCAGCGGCCGGCCGATCCTGCTGGCGCCGTCCTGCGCCCTGCTGCACGCCCCCATCGACCTGGGCGCCGAGACCAGGCTCGATCCCGAGGTGGCCAGCTGGCTGGCCTTTGGCGTGCAGAAGCTGGAGGAGCTGGCCCTCCTCGCCCGCGCCCTGAACGAGGGCCGGGCGGTGGTCGCCGACGCCCTGGCCGCGTCGGACGCCGCCCAGGCCGCCCGCCGGACCTCGCCCAGGGTGCGCGATGGGGCGGTCCAGGCGCGGATGGCGGCGGTGACGCCACAGATGGCCGACCGGGCCGCGCCGGTGGCCGAGCGCCTGGCCCTGCAGGCCAAGGCCCTGAAGCTGCCGCCCTATCCTACCACCACCATCGGCTCCTTCCCCCAGACCCAGGCGGTGCGCAAGGCCCGGGCCGATGAGGCCAAGGGACGCCTGGAGCCCGGCGCCTACCAGGCCTTCCTGGAGGATGAGACCCGCATGGCGATCCGCTGGCAGGAGAGCGTCGGCCTCGACGTGCTGGTGCATGGGGAGTTCGAGCGCAACGACATGGTGCAGTATTTCGGCGAGCAGCTGTCGGGCTTCGCCTTTACCGAACATGCGTGGGTGCAGTCCTATGGCTCACGCTGCGTACGCCCGCCGATCATCTATGGGGATGTGGCCAGGCCCCGTCCGATGACCGTCGACTGGTGGCGCTACGCCCAGTCCCTGACCACGCGGCCGATGAAGGGGATGCTGACCGGGCCGGTGACCATCCTGCAGTGGTCCTTCGTCCGCGACGACATTCCGCGCCAGGAGACCTGCCGCCAGATCGCGCTGGCCATCCGCGACGAGGTGGCCGACCTGGAGGCGGCCGGCGCGGCGATCATCCAGATCGACGAGGCGGCCCTGCGCGAGGGCCTGCCGCTTCGCCGGGCGGCGCAGGCTGCGCATCTGGACTGGACGGTGGCCTGCTTCCGCCTCAGCGCCGCGGTGGCGGGCCCTGCGACCCAGGTCCACACCCACATGTGCTATTCAGAGTTCAACGAGATCATCGACGCCATCGGCCAGATGGACGCCGACGTCATCTCCATCGAGACGGCGCGCTCACAGATGGAGCTGCTGGAGGCTTTTGCGGATTACCGCTACCCGGCCCAGATCGGGCCTGGCCTCTATGATATCCACTCGCCCCGCGTGCCGTCGGCAGGGGAGATGGCCGATCTGCTGCGCCTGGCTGGCCAGCGCCTGTCGGCCGAGCAGCTGTGGGTCAATCCCGACTGTGGCCTGAAGACCCGCGGCTGGGCCGAGGTGAAGCCCGCCGTGGCCGCCATGGTCGAGGCGGCCCGGCGTCTTCGGGCCGAGGCCGAAGCCTAGAGCTCTAGACCCGCAGGGGCATCAGCACATACTGGACGTCGCCGTCGCTCGGATCGAGCACCAGGGCTGGATCGTTGGGGCCGCCGAAGCGGAACTCGGCCTCCGGCGCGGTGATCTGGTCGGTGACGTCCAGGATGTAGCGGGCGTTGAAGGACAGCTCGAAGGATTCGCCGGAATAGTCGGCCTCGATCTCCTCCACCGCCTGGCCGGCCTCCATGTTGCGGACGGTCAGGATGATGCGGCCGGGCTCGATGGCCATGCGCACCGAGCGGCTCTTTTCGGCCGAGATGGTGGCCACCCGGTCGACGGCCTTGGCGAACAGCTTGTTGTCCACCCGCAGGATGCGGTCGTTGTCCTTGGGGATCACCCGCCCATAGTCGGGGAAGGAGCCGTCGATGACCTTGGAGGTCAGCGCCGTGGCGCCCAGCTCGAACCGCACCTTCTGGGGCGAGAGCTGCAGGTCGATCTGCTCGCCGGCGTCGTCCAGCAGGCGACGGGCCTCGCCAATGGTCTTGCGCGGCACGATCACGCCCGGCGCGCCCACCGAGCCTTCCGGGGCGGGCATTTCGGCCAGGGCCAGTCGGTGGCCGTCGGTGGCCACGGCGCGCAGCTTCTGGATGCCGCCGTCATTGACCACGTGCAGATAGAGGCCGTTGAGATAGTAGCGGGTCTCCTCGGTGGAGATGGCGAAGCGGGTCTTGTCGATCAGGCGGATCAGCTCGTTCACATCGACGCCGATACGGGCCGACAGGCCTTCGGCCGACATGACCGGGAAGTCGCCGGCCGGCAGCACCGGCAGGTTGAAGCGCGAGCGTCCGGCCTGGACCGTCAGGCGGGGATCCTCGCCGGTGAAGCTCAGGGAGACGTCGGCCCCCTCGGGCAGCTTGCGGACGATCTCATAGAGGGTGTGGGCCGGCGCGGTGATCTGACCGGGCTGATCGACCTGGGCCAGGGCCTCGTCGATGATCTCCAGGTCCAGGTCCGTGGCCGAGAAGCTCAGCCGCTCGCCCTCGGCCGAGAGCAGCACATTGGACAGGATCGGGATAGTGTTGCGGCGCTCGACGGCGCTCTGCACGTGACCCAGCGCCTTCAGGAGCGCCGCCCGTTCGATGGTAAGCTTCATGTTGCGGTCCGAACCTCCATGCGCCGGAAGGGCGATTCCCCGGCGCCCCCCGATGGAAGGGACTTGGGACTTTACTCATTTGCTGGGCAGGCGAAAGCCCCTGGCGCTTGGACCAGGAGCTTATCCGGTCAGGCCTTGGTGTCGACGGAACCGCCAGCCTCGCCGCTGTCGCTCGCCGCATAGGGATTGCCGCCGGCGCCATCACCCTGCGGGGCGCCAGCCTCGGGGCCGGAGCCCTTGGCCGCCACCACCACCATGGCCGGGCGCACGATGCGGCCAAACAGCTCATAGCCGGTCTGCAGCACCTGCAGGACGCCGCCGGCGCCGATGTCCTCGGCGGACTGCTCCATCATCGCCTGGTGCTTGTGGGGGTCGAACTTCTCGCCGCGGGGCGGGTCGATCTTTTTCAGGCCATTGCCTTCGAAGGCGGTCTGCAGGGCCTTCTCGGTCATCTCGACCCCGAGCACGAAGTTCTTCACCGCAGGATCGTCAAGATCGGCCGGCGCCGCGGCGGTGGCGCGCGACAGGCTGTCGGCGGCGCTCAGCAGATCGCGGGCGAACTTCTGGATGGCGTAGGCCCGCGCATCGTTGGCCTCGCGCTCGGCCCGGCGCTTGGTGTTCTCGGCCTCGGCGGCGAAGCGGAGCACCTGCTCCTTGAGGGCGGCGTTCTCGGTCTTCAGGGCCTCCATCATCTCGATGGCGGCGTCGGCGACGGCTTCAGTTTCGGCCGGCGTGTGATCGTCGGACATGCTTCTTTCCTTACGCGTTCATCACCTGGCCCAGAACCTTGGCGGTGTAGTCCACCAACGGAATGATCCGGGCGTAGTTCAGGCGGGTCGGGCCGATCACCCCGATCGCGCCCAGAACCTTCTGTCGGCCCGTCATATAGGGTGCGGCGATGACGGAGGAACCCGAAAGCGAGAAGAGTCGTGTTTCGGCGCCGATGAAAATGCGCACGCCCTGGGCCTCGCGCACCCCGTCCAGCAGGCCGATCAGCTGTTCCTTCTGCTCCAGATCATCGAACAGCATCCGGACCCGCTCCAGATCCTCAAGCGCCTCGCGGTCGCCCAGCAGATTGGCCCGGCCCCGCACGATCAGGGCGCGGTCGGAGCCCTCGCCCCCGCCCCAGGCGGCCAGGCCGTCTTCGACCAGCCGGGCGGTCTTGGCGTCCAGCTCCCGGCGGGAGCGGTCCAGGTCCAGGCTGACCTCGCTGCGGGCGTCGTCCAGGGTCTTGCCGCGCAGCTTGGTGTTGAGGAAGTTGGAGGCCTCCTGCAGGGAGGAGGGCGTCACCCCGGCGCCGAGCGCCATCAGGCGGTTCTCCACCACCCCGTCCTCGAAGACCATGACCGCCAGGGCCTGGTCGCCGCCCAGCGCCACGAACTCCACATGCTTGACCTCGGCGTCGCGCACCGGCGTCACCACCACGCCGGCCCCGCCGGCCAGGCCCGACAGCAGGGACGAGGCCTCGTTCAGGGCCTCCTCGAAGCTGCGGCCCTGCACCCGCAGGCGCGTCTCGATCAGCCGCCGCTCATCCTCCCCCACATCGCCGACCTCGAGCAGGCCGTCGACGAACAGGCGCAGGCCCGCATGGGTCGGCAACCGCCCGGCGCTGATGTGCGGCGCACCCAACAGGCCGAGCTGTGTCAGGTCCTGCATGGTGTTGCGGATGGAGGCGGGCGACAGGGAGACGCCGCCCCGGGACAGGGTGCGCGAGCCCACCGGTTCACCGGTCTCCAGATAGCTCTCGACGATGCGGCGGAAGATGTCGCGCGCCCGCTCGTCCAGTTCGGCGAGCGAAGGCCCGCGGGAGAGCAGTGGTGTGTTCACGATCGGCGGCCAGGGCCTTGTGTGATGTGAGCGAGTTGCGGGCGGCCCATGGACGGGCCGGTTGGTTTTTAGGATAAGCGCGCGCCACGTCCGTGCAAGTCGCGCCGCGCCTGTGCGGCCTCGATACCACGTCCGATACGACCTCAGGAAAGGTTCTCGCCATGCGTCCTTCGCAACGCGCCCCCGACATGCTGCGCGCCGTCACCCTGGAGACCGGGGTGAACCGCTATGCCGAGGGCTCCTGCCTGGTCAGCTTCGGCCACACCAAGGTGCTGGTCACCGCCAGCCTGGAGGAGGGCGTGCCCCCCTTCCTGCGCGGCCGCGGCCAGGGCTGGGTGACGGCCGAGTACGGCATGCTGCCGCGGGCCACCCACACCCGGGGCCGCCGCGAGGCCGCCCAGGGCAAGCAGTCGGGCCGCACCCAGGAAATCCAGCGCCTGATCGGCCGCTCCCTGCGGGCCATCACCGACATGAAGGCGCTGGGCGAGCGGCAGATCTCCATCGACTGCGATGTGATCCAGGCCGATGGGGGCACCCGCACCGCCTCCATCACCGGCGCCTGGGTCGCCCTGCGCCTGGCCACCCGCTATCTGATGGACGAGGGCGTGATCACCGCCGACCCCATCCTCGACCAGGTGGCGGCCGTCAGCTGCGGCGTCCACCAGGACCTGCCAGTGCTCGACCTGGACTATGAAGAGGATTCCGACGCCGAGGCCGACGCCAACTTCGTACTGACCGGGGCCGGCGACATCGTCGAGATCCAGGCCACCGGCGAGAAGCGCGGCTTCACCCAGGGGGAGTTCGACGCCCTGTTCGGCCTGGCCCGCAAGGGCATGGGCGAACTGTTCGAGATGCAGCTGGCCGCCGTCGCCCGCTGAGGGGCAGGTCGGCGGGGACTCCCGTCCTCGCGACCCTACCCCCGTCACCCTCGGACTTGATCCGAGGGGCCATGCGCACGGCGTCCGGCTCGGTGTTCATGGATGGTCGGGTCAAGCCCGACCATGACGGGGGTAGGGAGCTATGCGCCTCAGCCCCCCGAAATGCAGAACGGCCGGATGCGGGGTGCGCATCCGGCCGTTCTTCTGTCTCGGGTCGTCCGTGGGCGCTGGAGCGCGCTCAGGCTTAGAAGCCGATCAGCAGGTTCCGCTGGGCGGTGGCCGGGATGCGGGCCAGCTCGTGGGCCAGCGGAGCCATGAAGCGGGCGATCAGGCGTTGAATCTTAGCGAACATGTTCTGCCCCTTTCAGTGTGCAGTGCAACAATGTTGCATCGCATATAGGGCCAGAGCCCTAGCCCGGCAACGGCGGATCGCAAATTTCTGACAGCCGTGACGCAATGTCACGGGAATGTGTTGTGGCAATGCAACACGAGCCGGGGCTCAGGTCTCTTCATCGTCCTCGAACCCCGTATCGGCGGGGCCGGGCTCGTAGTGCAGGATGTCGCCAGGCTGGCAATCCAGCTCCCGGCAAAGGGCCGCCAGGGTGGAGAAACGCACCGCCCGGGCCTTGCCGGTCTTGAGGATCGACAGGTTGGCGATGGTCACCCCCACCCGGTCGGCCAGTTCGGTGAGCGACATGCGTCGCTCCAGCAGCACGCGGTCGAGAAGCACTCGGATCGGCACGGTCGGCTCCTCAGATGGTCAGTTCGGCTTCGCGGCGCAGGCGGGCGCCTTCGCGAAACACCTCGGCCAGGACGAAGACCACCAGCACCGAGAACCAGGCCGTCAGGCTCAGCGTTGGCTCGACGGCCTCCGAAGCCGGCAGGATCCAGCTCGACAGCGCCCAGAAGGCGTAGCGGCCCAACTCCAGGCCCGCGAGGATCAGGCCCACCACCCGCAGCCGCCGGACATTGTCCGGGTGGAATGGATCGCCGGCGGTGAGGGTGGCGAAGATGCGCCGCAGCTGGGCGACGATCACCAGCACCCCGCCCATATAGAGCCCCGCCGCCAGCAGGCCCACAGCCACCACCGGGCCGCGGTTGACCACCTCCTGGCCCCCCGGCGGTGACCGAGATGTCGGCCAGCAGGTCGGGATTGAACGAAAAGAGCAGGGCCGCCAGCATCAGGACGCCGGCGACGCTGACCCCGATCCACAGGCCCACGAAGACCACGTCGAGGATGATTTTCAGAAAGCTCGAAACCGAGCCTGGCCCCAGCGCCCGCATGGCTACGCCCCCTTGGATTGGCCCGATGGCGTCAGACTAGAGGATTGAGGCGCCGGCCACCACGGTCAGGATCGGCAGGGCGGCGAGGCAGAGGGCGCAGGCCAGGGCGAGACGGTCGAAGGCGTTGGAGGCGCGGAAGGTGTTCATGGGGAATCTCCAGGTTTCTGCCAGGTTCTGTAGGTCGCCTTGCGGCGGGAAAGTGCGGCGGAGCGCCTTGGCTCCATGTCGGTATTCGATATGGGCATGCCGTTTTTCGATCAAGGACATTATCGAAAAACGATATTAAATCGGCGTAACGATGTGACGGATCGTTCATCTGGAGGTGAGCCTTGAGGCGGCCGTCGCCGGGGTTTGCCGGCGCGCAGGCGGGCGCCTATGCTCCGCGGCCTCATTCGAAAGGACGGCCATGGCCCTGAAGCTCGAACCCGGCGCCCGGCTGGTGGTCGCCACCCACAATCCCGGCAAGGCGCGGGAGCTGGCGGCGATCCTGGAAAACCGCTTCGATCTGGTCACCGCCGGCGAACTGGGCCTGCCCGAGCCCGAGGAGACCGAGACCACCTTTGTCGGCAACGCCCTGTTGAAGGCCCGGGCCGCCGCCCAGGCCTCGGGCCTGATCGCGCTGGCCGATGATTCCGGCCTGAGCGTCGCCGCCCTGGACGGCGCGCCCGGCGTCTATTCCGCCCGCTGGGCGGGTCCGGACAAGGACTTCGGCCTGGCCATGGCCAAGGTCGAGGAACGCCTGCAGGCCACCGGCCTGGAGGATTGCGCCGCCTGGTTCACCTGCGCCCTGGCCGTGGCCTGGCCCCACGAAGGGCCGGCCCTGGTGGTCGAGGGGCGGGTGGACGGCCAGCTCACCTTCCCCGGGCGGGGCCGGCGGGGGTTCGGCTATGACCCGATCTTTACGCCAGACGGCGGCGCCCTGACCTTTGGCGAGATGGAGCCCGCGGCCAAGGACGCCATGAGCCACCGGGCGCGGGCCTTCGAGAAGCTCAAGGCCGCCCTGCTTTGACCAAGCCAGGGTCACCGCCCCTGGGGGTCTATGTCCACTGGCCCTATTGCGCGCGGATCTGCCCCTATTGCGACTTTAACGTCTATCGCGATCGCGGGCGTGCGCCTGAACAGGCCGCCCTGGTCGAGGCCATCGTCCAGGACCTGACCGCCCAGGCGGCGCTGACGGGGCCGCGCACCCTGGTTTCGGTCTTCTTCGGCGGCGGGACGCCGTCGCTGATGGATCCGGACGCCGTGGCCCTGATCCTGGAGACCGCCCGACGCCTGTGGACGCCGGCGGCGGACCTGGAGGTCAGCCTGGAGGCCAATCCTACGGACGCCGAAACCCAGCGCTTTTCGGCCCTGGCCCTGGCCGGCGTCGACCGCCTGTCCCTCGGCGTCCAGGCCCTGGACGACAGCGCGCTGCAGTTCCTCGGCCGTGATCATGATGCGGCGACGGCCCGCCGGGCCCTGGAGGTGGCCTCGCAGACGTTTGGCCGGGTGTCCCTCGATCTGATCTATGCCCGCCCCGGCCAGACGCCGCAGGCCTGGGCGGCCGAGCTGGAAGACGCCCTCGGCTACGGCGTCGAACATGTGTCGCCCTATCAGCTGACCATCGAGGCCGGCACCGCCTTCGACCGGGCGGTGCGCCGCGGCCAGCTCATCCCGCCGGACGATGAGGCGGCCGCCGTGCTGTTTGAGACCACCCAGTCGGTGCTCACCGCCGCCGGCTTCGAGGCCTATGAGGTCTCCAACCACGCCCGGGGGGCGGCGGCGCGGTCGCGGCACAATCTCGTCTACTGGCGGGGCTGGGACTATGTCGGGGTCGGCCCGGGCGCGCATGGGCGCATCACGGTCGCGGGCCGCCGCCATGCCACCGAGGGCCAGACGCGACCGGGCGCCTATATCCGACACGTGGCCGAATCAGGTCGTGGATTTCCAGAATTCGAGACGCTCTCGCCGGAGGCGGCGGCCGAGGAGCGGGTGTTGAGCGGTCTGCGGATCGAAGCCGGAGTCGCCTATTCTGAGCTGGTCGCCCTGGGCCTCTCGCCGGACCATATCCGGGTCAAAAGCCTTGTGGCGGACGGGCTGTTGCGGGCTGACAACTTTAAGTTGTCGGTCACCCCAGCGGGACGACTTGTGCTTGACCACGTGACGCGGCGGCTGCTGGTCTGATGGCCACGCTTGCCTTGCTCCTCCCGACCGGCGAACCCTGCCCCCCATGGCTTACCCTGTCGCCCTGCCGCCCCTGTCCGACCAACCCCTGTCGCCGGGGCTCTACATCGTCGCCACGCCGATCGGGAACCTTCGCGACATCACCCTGCGCGCCCTGGATGTGCTGTCGGCCGCCGACCTGATCCTGGCCGAGGACACCCGGGTGACGGGCAAGCTGCTGGCCGCTTTCAAGATTTCCGGTCGCATGGAGCGACATGACGAGCACGCCGCCGAACGGGCGCGGCCCAAGGCCCTGGCGGTGCTCGAACAGGGGGGGCGGGTGGCCCTGGTGTCCGACGCCGGCACCCCGCTGATCTCCGATCCTGGCTACCGGCTGGTGCGAGAGGTCGCCGCAGCCGGCTTTCCCATCCATCCGATTCCCGGCGCCTCGGCCCTGCTGGCGGGGCTGTCGGTGGCGGGCCTGCCCTCGGATCGGGTGCTGTTCGCCGGCTTTCCGCCGCCGAAAAGCGCCGGACGCCGGGCCTTCCTGCAGGAGGTGGCGGGCATCCGCGCGACCCTGGTCTTTTTCGAAGGCGCCTCGCGCCTGGGGGACAGCCTGGCCGACATGGCCCAGGTGTTCGGCCCGCGGGAGGCGGTGGTGTGCCGCGAACTGACCAAGCTCTATGAGACGGTGGTGCGCGGTCCCCTGGACGTGCTGGCCGCCGATCCCTCGCTGGCCGCGCCCAAGGGCGAGATCGTGATCCTCGTGGGCCCTGGCCGGGAGGAAGAGGCCACCGCCGATGACGCCGACCGGGCGCTCACCGAAGCCCTCTCGCGGCTGAAGCCGGCGGAAGCGGCCGGGGAGGTCGCCCGGGCCCTGGGCCTGTCGCGCCGGGACCTCTATCGCCGCGCCCTGGAACTGAAGTCGGAGCAGGCGGAGTGACGAGGCCGGCGCCGTCGACCCGCACGGCCGCGCGGCAGGTCCGCGGCGCCCTGGCCCGACGTTCAGGGCGCAGGGCCGAGGCCTGGGCCGCCCTGTGGCTGATGGCCAGGGGCTATCGCATCCTGGGCTTTCGCCTGCGCACCCGTTTGGGCGAGATCGACCTGCTGGCCCAGAAGGGGCGCGTCCTGGCGGTGGTCGAGGTCAAGAGCCGAACGACCCTGGAGGCGGCCCTGGCCGCCGTTACGCCGGAGCAGCGCGACCGCCTGCGCCGGGCTGGACAGGCGGCGGCCGGCGCGCGACCACGGCTCAAGGACCTGGCCGTCCGGCTGGACCTGATCGCGCTGGCGCCGGGCCGCCTGCCGCGCCACCGGCCCGACGCCTGGAACGGCGCCTGATGGACCTCCGACGATGACGCGGGCCGAGGCCGAGGCGGTTCTGCTCCAGGCCGGGGCCACGGAGGACGAGAACGCCTTCCCCCTGCTGGAGGCGGCCATAGCCTGCGCCCTGCACGAGGACCCCACCCGCGACCCCCAGGCCGTCCGCGATCTGGCGCAGGCCGGCGTCCAGCGCCTCAAGGCGCGCCTGCGCTGGGAGAGCCCGGAAGAGGCCCTGGCCGAGGCCATGTCCGGCGACCTTCGCCTGTCCGGCGACCTGTTCACCTATGAGCATCCGGACAATACCGACGTCATCGCCCTGGCGCAGCGGCGCAAGGGTATGCCCGTGGCCCTGGGCATCTTCTATCTGCATGTGGCCAAGCAGGGGGGGCTGAACGTCAAGGGCGTCGATTTCCCCGGACACTTCCTGCTGCGGATCGAGACCCGCGAGGGACCCCTGGCCCTGGACCCCTTCAGCGAGGGGCGCGTGGTCCTGCCCTCCGAACTGACCCGCCGGGCCCTGCATGCGGGACTGACCCCCAATGTCGCCGACCGACTGGACCTGCTGATGGCGCCGGCGGACGACCGGCAGGTCCTGATCCGGCTGCAGAACAACATCTTCGCCGCCGCCGCCGCCGCCGGGGACTTCCCCCGCGCCGAACGCTCGGCCCTGCGGCGGGCGCTTCTGGACCCCAAGGATCATCGCCCCTGGCTGGATGTGGCGACGGCGCGGGAGGGCCAGGGCGCCCTGGCCGGCGCGATGGAGGCGCTCGCCCGGGCCAGCGAACTGGATCACGGGGCGGCCCTGGCGGCGCGGACCCAGCGGGAGCGCGTGCGCCTGAAGATCAACTGAGGCCGGTTGATCGCGCATCGGCGTCTGGCGTTCGCCGCCTGGCCCGCCTATGTCCGTGGTCAGGTCGCCCAAGGCCAGAATTCTTGAACCGGAGCTCGCCATGGCCTTGAAGGTCGCCGTCCAGATGGACCCGCTCGAATCGATCAACATCGCGGGGGACACGACCTTCCTGATGATGCTCACGGCCCAGGCGAGGGGGCACAGCCTCTGGGTCTACACGCCCGACCGTCTGTCGCTGGACAGCGGCAAGGCCATGGCCCGGGGGCGTTCGGTCAAGGTCCAGGACGTGCAGGGCGACCACGCGACGTTCGGGGAATGGGAGCGTCGGGACCTGGCCGAGATGGACGTGGTCCTGCTGCGCCAGGACCCGCCCTTCGACATGGCCTATATCACCGCCACCCACATCCTCGACGCCATCCACCCGAAGACCCTGGTGGTCAACAATCCCACCGAGGTCCGCAACGCCCCGGAAAAGCTGTTCGTCACCAGCTTCCCCGGCGTCCAGCCGCCGACCCTGATCACCTCGGACATCGAGGCCATCTACGACTTCCGCGCCCAGCACGGCGACATCGTGCTCAAGCCGCTCTATGGCGGCGGCGGCTCCGGCGTGGCCCGCCTGCTGGCCGACGATCCCAACCTCGACGCCCTGCTCGAACTGCACGCCCTGATCGGCCGCGAGCAGGTCATCGCCCAGAAGTTCATCCCCGCCGTCTCCAAGGGCGACAAGCGCATCCTGCTGGTGGACGGCGAGCCGGTGGGGGCGATCAACCGGGTGCCCGGCGCTGGCCAGATCCGCTCGAACCTGCGGGTCGGCGGCCGCGCCGAGGCGGTCGAGCTGACCGCCCGGGATCGCGAGCTGTGCGACATCATCGGCCCGGAGCTGAAGGCCCGCGGCCTGCTGTTCGTCGGCATCGATGTGATCGGCGATTATCTTACCGAGATCAATGTGACCTCGCCCACCGGCGCCCGCCAGCTGCAGAAGTTCACCGGCGTCGACGCCACCGAACGGATGTGGGCGCGGGTGGAGGAGATCCGCGCGCAGGCATAGTATAGCCGCGAAAGCGTAACCTTGAGTTTAGGGATTGCGCTTCATTCTCCTTAGGTTCTATCTTCGTTCCTTGTTTGAGCCGCACCCTGCGGCGCTCTGTGGATAAATTCGCCCCTGACGACGCCCTTTGGCGCAGGGGATGGGGACGGGAGATGCGCCGTGGCGGGGGTTGTCACAGTCGCCTTCGAGGGGGTTGAGGCCCGGCGGGTGGATGTCGAGGTCCAGCTTACCGGCGGGGCGGTGGCCTTCGTGGTGGTGGGCCTGGGCGACAAGGCCGTCGCCGAAAGCCGCGAGCGGGTCCGCGCCGCCTTCGCCGGCCTGGGCCTTGCCCTTCCCGCCCGCCGCATCATCGTCAATCTGGCGCCGGCCGACCTGCCCAAGGAGGGCAGCCACTATGACCTGCCCATCGCGCTGGCGGTCATGTCGGCCATGGGGATCATCCCGCCCGACGCCCTGAACGGCTGGGCCGCGGTGGGGGAGCTGTCCCTGGACGGCCGTATCGTCCAGGTGGCGGGCGCCCTGCCCGCCGCCGTCGCCGCCGGGGGCTTGGACCTGGGCCTGATCTGTCCGGAGGCCTGCGGGGCCGAGGCCGCCTGGTCCGGCGAGACCCGCATCCTGGCTGCGCCCTCGCTGATCGCCCTGGTCAACCACTTCCGCGGGACCCAGATGCTGGCCCCGCCCAGCGCCGGCCCGGTGGTGGAGGGCGAGCGCGCGCCGGACCTCCGTGACGTGAAGGGGCAGGAGAACGCCAAGCGCGCCCTGGAGATCGCCGCGGCCGGGGGCCACAACCTGCTGTTCATGGGGCCGCCCGGATCGGGCAAGTCGATGATGGCCGCCCGTCTGCCGGGCCTGCTGCCGCCCCTGTCCCCGGCCGAGCTCCTTGAGACCTCGATGATCCATTCGGTGGCGGGTCTGATCGCCAAGGGCGAGCTGACCCGCCAGCGCCCGTTCCGCACCCCGCACCACTCGGCCAGCATGGCCGCCCTGACCGGCGGCGGCCTGAAGGCCAAGCCGGGCGAGGTCTCCCTGGCGCACAATGGCGTGCTGTTCCTCGATGAGCTGCCGGAGTTCTCGGCCCAGGCCCTGGACAGCCTGCGTCAGCCGCTGGAGACCGGCGAGGTGGTGGTGGCCCGCGCCAACGCCCATGTCCGCTATCCCGCCCGCTTCCAGCTGGTGGCGGCGATGAATCCCTGCCGCTGCGGGGTCGGGGGACCCGGCCGCGGCGCCTGTGGCCGCGCGCCCCGCTGCCAGAGCGACTATCAGCGCAAGATCTCCGGCCCCATGATGGACCGCATGGATCTGGTGGTGGAGGTTCCCCCGGTCACTGCCGCCGACATGGCCCTGCCGCCCCCGGCGCAAGGCACGCCCGAGGCCGCCGCCCGGGTGGCCCAGGCCCGGCAGGTGCAGCTGGTCCGCGCCGGCGAGGCCGGCGAAACCGCCGCGCCCCTGAACGCCCAGGCCTCCGGCGACCGGCTCGACGCCATCGCCAATCTCGACGCCCCGGCCCGGGCCCTGTTGTCCAAGGCCGCCGAGGCCGCCGGCCTCACCGCCCGCGGCTGGACCCGCACCCTGCGCCTGGCCCGCACCATCGCCGACCTGGAAGGCGCCGCCGACGTCCGCCGGGTCCACCTGGCCGAGGCGCTGATCTATCGTCGCGTAGGGCTGGAGACGGCTTCGGCCCTGAGCGGGTGACGTCGGTGGATGAGGGTCCCCACGCCGAGGGCGGCCAGGACCAGATAGCTCCAGATCACCAGGCCCCAGCGATAGGGCAGGGCGGGCACGTTGCTGTCGGCCGCCATGGCCAGGTGGGTGAGGATGCCCAGCAGCTGGAAGGCGGTGGCGAACAGCAGCCACAGCCGGTTGGTGGTCAGGGCCAGCCACAGCAGATAGCCGAGGAAGAGGGCGTCCACCCCGAGCACCCCCCACTGGAGGCCCGGCGCGTCGGCGTCATAGGTCAGGGGGGTCAGGAACCAGGCGGCCAGATTGGCCACCGCGGCCTGCTTCTCCGGCGCGCCCCCGCGCCACAGGGCCGCGCCCGACACCAGGACCATGGCCGCGAACCAGATCTGTTGAGGCAGGACGGCGAAGTACAATCAAAGGTCCCCGGGCGACGGCGGTCGCGCCAGGGTGGCAGAGGCCGGCGGCTCGGGAAAGGCGCCGGCCTCTTGTCGCTGTCTGGCGCGCGGCCGATCAGGCGGCGTTGACGTCACCAACCGCCCGCAGGCTCGGGGCGCGGGCAGGCTCAGCGGGCTTGGGCGCGCCGTCGCCATACATCACCGCCCCGAGGCCGATCTGCTTCTGGGCGAGGCTGAGCTCCTTGTGGGCTTCGATCACGGCCCGGCGGGCCTCGGCCAGGGCGGTGATAGAGCGGCTGGTCCACTCCACGGCTTCCTGGCCGATCAGGGCCGAGAGGCCGGCCTGGGCGCGCAGGCCCGGCATGACGCCGGCCAGGGCGGCGGTCTTGGCCAGGGCGAGATCAATGGCGGTCTCGGCCTCGAACAGGCTGGCGGCGACCTGATCGGCGTATTGGCGACGTTGCTTGAGCATGGGGGATCTCCTTCCCGCGCGCAGACGCCGCGGGTCATGTGGGCTCGATGGGGGTCTTGAAGGTCTTGAGGGTCGAGGTGGTCCGCCGCCGGGGATGGCGGCGCGGCCTCAGACCAGAGCGCTGAGGGCCTGAAGCCCCGCCAGGACGCCCCCGAAGGCGAGGGCCGAACCGATGGCGATGGCGAGGATCAGGCCGATCCGCGCTGCCGATCCTAGGCCATCTGTGCGTCCGCTTCGCCAGGGTGGAAGTTCTCGTCCAGCAGCACCCAGGTGATGCAGAGGATTTCCCTCATGACCATCTCGGGGGGCTTGAAGGCCGCCAGCTTGCGGGTGGCTGAGATCAGGTGCGTGACCATGTCGGCCTGGGTCGGCGAGGCCGCCAGATCGGTCAGCTGGCGCTCGAGCTGGGTCCAGCAGAAGCTCGGCATTGACGCCCCCCGCGGCGAGGGTGTCGGCCACCTTGTCTCGAACGCTTCGATTTCGCGTCTCAGATGGATGGCCCGGCTCACCGCCGCGCGGTTCGCTGCGGTCTGCTCGTCCTCCGGTCGTCCGTACTGGCCGTTCCAGTGTTTCATGGGTCTCGCCTCCGGTTGAGGCCAGATCCGACCATGGGCCGGCCGCGGCGTCTGTCCTGACTGTGTCCTGTCCTGACGCGGTCAGGACAGGATCGCGCCCCATCTGCGAGGCCCGCTCATGGTCGGCCAGCAGGCGGGCGGCATGATAGCGGTCGCCTACCCCCAGCTTGGCGCGGGCGCGGTCGCAATAGGTGTCCACCGAGGTCTTGGACATGCCGAGCTCTCGGGCGATCTGCTTGGAGCTGAAATGCCGGTCCACGAGGCGCAGGCACTCCCGCTCCCGACCCGTCAAAAGTTCCACCTGTCCCGTCATGCCGTCCATTCCCATAGATCGGAAATACTACACGCCAAGGTTTGGTCTGCGTCCACCGTGCTTTCGTGTCCGTACAGCGACAGGAGACAATCGCTCAGAGGTTGAGCGCCAGTATGGAGCCGAATATGGGTTTGCGTGAGGTCGATTTCGTGGATACCGCCGACCGGGCCATCGGCGCCCGGGTGCGGGCGCGCCGCCGCTTCCTGGCGCTCAGCCAGTCCGGTCTCGCCGATCACCTCGGGGTGTCCTTCCAGCAGGTCCAGAAATACGAGCGCGGCGCCAATCGTATCTCCGGCTCGACCCTGGTGGCCGCGGCCCGCGCCCTGCAGACCACGGTGAGCTGGCTGGTGGGCGAGGAGGCCGGTGGCGACAGTCCCCCCGATGAGGCGTTTTCAGCCCTCATGACCCCAGGCGCCATGGAACTGCTGGAAGCCTATCGCGCCATCCCCCGGCCCCGGGCGCGGCAGGCCCTGCTGGCGCTCGCCCGCGAGATGGGCCGGGACGAGGCGGAAGACGGCTAGGCCCGCCCTTTGACAGGCCGTTAAAGGCTCCGGACCTAGGGTGGGGATCATGCCAAGCCCAGTCACCGACCCCATAGCCGTCGATCCTGCCGGCGAGCAGATCAGCACCGAGCAACTGGCCGCGCTGAGCCACGAGTTCCGCACGCCGCTCAGCGGCGTCCTGGGGATGGCGCGCCTTCTGGAGGGGACGCGGCTCAGCGCTGAGCAGCGGGCCTATGTCAGCGCCATGCGCGACTCTGGCGAGCACCTGCTGGGCCTGGTCAACGAACTCCTCGACTTCGCCCGCCTGGGGGCCGGCAAGATCGAGCTGCGCGAGACCCCCGTGGAGATCGACGCCCTGCTGCGGGCGGTCTGCGAACTGCTCAGCCCGCGGGCCCACGAAAAGGGCCTGGAGATCGCCTGGGCCTCGCCCGCCGCCGGCGCCGTGGTGATGGCCGACGAGAGCCGCCTGCGTCAGATTCTGCTGAACTTCGCCGGCAACGCCGTGAAATTCACCGCCGACGGCGGCGTCTTGCTGGACGCCGCGCCGGTCGCCGAAGGCCGCTGGCGCTTTACCGTCGCCGACACCGGACCGGGGGTGAGCGACGCCGCCAGGGACCTGATCTTCGAGGCCTTCGCCCAGTCCGAGGCCAGCCACCAGCTCACCGGGTCGGGCCTCGGCCTGGCCATCGCCCGACGTCTGGCCCTGGCCATGGGGGGAGATGTGGGGGTGGAGGCCGGCGCCGACGGCGGCGCGGTCTTCTGGTTCGAGGCGCCCCTGGCGACCCAGGCGCCCCGCGCCCGCGGGCCAGCCCCCCTGGCGGGCCTGCAGGTGGGGGTCGCCTCGCCCAATCCGATCATCCGCCAGGCCGCCGCCCGCCAGATCGAGGCCTGCGGGGCGACCGCTGTCACCGCCGCCGATGTGGAGGCCCTGCTGCCGCTCACCGGCCCGCACGATGTCCTTCTGCTCGACCACGCCCTGGCGCGGGGCGGGCGAAAGGTCCGCCGCCCCTTCGACCGGCCGGCCATCATCCTGCTGGCGCCGGAGGAACGCGACCGGATCGCCCGCTATCGCGCGTCCGGGTTCGGCGGCTATCTGATCAAGCCCCTGCGCCGGGCCTCCCTGGCCGAGCGGGTCCTGGCCGCCCTGCAGGCCGCCCCCGACCAGACCCACGGTCCGGAGGACGACCGGGTGGCGCCGGCCGCAACCCCAGGCGCCCGGGTGCTGCTGGTGGAGGACAATCCCGTCAATGCGCTGCTCGCCCGCACCCTGCTGACCCGGGAGGGCTGCAGCGTCGACCACGCCATGACCGGCCATGAGGCCCTGGCCGCCCTGAAGGTCGGCGCCTATGACCTGGTGCTGATGGACATGCGCCTGCCCGACATTCCGGGCGAAGAGACCACCCGCCGCCTGCGGGCGGCCGGTATCGAAACCCCTGTGGTGGCCCTGACCGCCAACGCCTTCCAGGAAGACCGGGAGGCCTGCATGGCGGCGGGCATGAACGATTTCCTGGTCAAGCCCCTGGCCGCCGACGCCCTGCGACAGGCCCTGTCCCGCTGGGCGCGCAAGGCCGCCGACGGCGCGGTCTGGACGGAACCTTCCGGGCGCGCCAAGTTCGGCTGACTCGGCGGGGCGTCCCGCCGTCCGGGGGAGACGCCATGAGCCAGCCAGACGCCGAGCCGAAGCGCGCGCCCCAGCCGGTGGCCGAGGCCGCCGCCAGGCCCAGCCTGTGGTCGGCCCTGACGGTCTATGGGGAGCGTCGCGCCCTGATCATGCTGGCCCTGGGCTTCGCCTCGGGCCTGCCCAACCTGTTGATCTTCGACACCCTCTCGGCCTGGCTGCGGGAATCGGGCCTGTCGCTGCAGGTGATCAGCATCTTCTCCCTGGCCACCCTGGCCTATTCCATGAAGCTGCTCTGGGCGCCCCTGGTGGATCGCACCAAGATCCCCTGGCTGACCGACCGGCTGGGCCATCGCCGATCCTGGATGCTGGTCTCGCAGGTGGCGATCATGATCGGCCTATGGCTGGTGGCGGGCGGCGATCCCGTCCGCAATCTCGGCATGATGGCCCTGCTGGCGGTGCTGGTGGCCTTTTCCGGCGCCACCCAGGACATCGTCATCGACGCCTGGCGCATCGAGGCGGCCGGCGAGAACCGCCAGGGCGCCCTGGCGGCGGCCTATCAGTGGGGTTACCGGATCGCCATCATCGTGGCCGGCGCCGTGCCCCTGATCCTGGCCCAGCAGTACAGCTGGAACGTCTCCTATCTGGTGATGGCCGCCCTGATGCTGGTGGGCGTGGCGGGCGTGCTCGGCGCCCCGCGGGAGGCCCAGCACATCATCCGGCCCATCAATCTCGAAGGCGTGCCGGCGCGGCCGGGGCTGGAGCTTCCGGAATGGCTGGCGCGGCTCAGCCTGGTGGTGGTCGGCGCCATCATCCTCGGCTCAGGGCTGGCCGGCTCGGCCGACCTCCTGGCCGGCGCCCTGACCAGCCTCGGCCAGGCCCAGGCCGCGGAGTCGCTCTCCACCGCCTGGACCACGAGGCCCTGGAACGCCTTCCTGCAGGTAGGCGCGGTGCTGGTCGGCGGCGGGCTGATCGTTCTGGCGGCCTTTCCCCTGCCGGGCCTGCGGACAAGGCCCGGCGTCTATCTGTCGGCCGCCCTGTTTGACCCGTTCATCGACTTCTTCGACCGCTACCGGGGCAGCGCGGCCCTGATCCTGGCGCTGATCTGCCTCTATCGGCTGGCCGACTTCGTCCTCAACATCATGACGCCCTTCTATCTGGACCTGGGCTTCACCCTCACCGAGATCGCCGAGGTGCGGAAGGTGTTCGGGGTGGCCATGTCCATGCTGGGGGTCTTCCTGGGCGGCCTGGCCGTGGCGCGGCTGGGGCTGATCCGGGCCATGCTGATCGGCGCCTTCGCAGGCCCCTTGAGCAATCTCGTCTTCGCCTGGCTGGCCGTCGAGGGCGCCTGGCTGCCGGCCCTGTTCGTCGCCATCGGGGTGGACAATGTGGCCGGCGGCTTCGCCGGGACCTGCCTGATCGCCTACATGTCGAGCCTCACCGGCTATGGCTTCACCGCCACCCAGTATGCCGTCTTCTCGTCCTTCTATTCCCTGCCGGGCAAGCTGCTGGCCTCGCAGTCGGGACGCATCGTCGAGAGCTCGGCGGCGGCGGCCGAGGCCGGCGGCGTGCTTGGTCCGCTCAAGGGTCTGTTCGTCAACCTGCCGGCCGACGCCTATGCCGCGGCGGTGGAGAAGTCCGGGGTGAGCGCCGCGGCCCTGGGCGCCGGCTACGTGCTCTTCTTCGTCTATTCCGCCCTGATCGGGGTGGTGGGGATTGTCCTGGCCTTCATGGTCGCGGCCCGTCAGCCCCGCCCGCCGGAAAGCGCGGAGCCCGAGACTCAGTCAACGGGAGAGACGGCGGCCGGCTGAGCTTCGCTGGCCGGTTCAGCCTCGTTCGCCGGCGCCGCCTGGGGCTGTGGCATGCCGACGGGGGATGGTTCGGGCGCCGGGGCTGCGCCCGCCTGATCGGTTTCCAGGCAGATCACCTGCGCCACCCGCAGGTCCCGGCGCAGGTTGTCGGCCACCCGGCCATAGTTCTCCGGCGTGACCGGCTCGCCGACCGCGTAGCTGGCCGCCCGATGGCCAGAGGCGGTGAGGGCGGTGAGCACGGTTTCCGGCGAGGTGGTGTAGATCCGCCCCCGACGGGGGGCTTCGGCGACGGTCACGCCGATGACCCGGCCCGCGCTGTCCAGGGCCGGGGCCCCGGACAGGCCCGCCAGGGTGCCGGAGAGGCCGTCGGTGCGCCCGGTCTCGGCCCAGACCAGCACGGATTCGGTGCGCGCGCCGCGGCCCCGGACCACCAGGTTCTCACGGCCCAACAGGCGCGAGGTGGCCTCGCCGGCCCGGCCCTGGGGATAGCCGGGGTGGAAGGCGCGGTCTCCCCGGCGCAGGGTGCGGTCGAGGCCGAGCGGCAGGGCCGGCGCCCCGCCCTCGGTGATCAGGATGGCGGCTTCGCCCCGGGGGTCGATGAACACCTGGGCGTCCACGCCACGGCCGTCGGCCACCATGATCGCGGCCTGGCGGCAGCCTTCGACCACATGGCGGGCGGTCATCCAGACGCCGTCGTCGGAGACCGCGAAGGCGGTGCCGGCCCCGGGCTCGGTGGTCTGCGGCACCTCGACCACCACGGCCGGATCGAAGGGCGAGGCCGGCCCCAGCGGCAGGCCTTCTTCGCCGGGCACCGGCGGCGGTGGCGGCGGGGCGGCGGCGTTCTCCTGTCTTCCGACCGCTGAGATCAGCAGGGCCAGGACGACCGCGGCATAGACGAGCCAGTCCGGAAGGCGGGGAAAGTGCATCAGGCGGTCAGGTCGCCACGGCCGCGGCGAGGATCAGGGAGGTGGCGAGCTTGGCGCCCACCAGCAGGGCGGCGGCGGCGACCTCGCCCTCCTGGATCCGCTGGGGCAGGCCGCGGAGCAACAGGTCCACCAGCCGGAAGACCAGCAGCTGCACCATCACCGTCGAGATGCCCCAGATGATGATCTCGATCAGCGAGGTGGAGGAGTTCAGGGACAGGGCCAGCGGCGCGGCCAGGCCCACCAGGACCCCGCCCAGGGAGACGGCGGCCGCGGCGTTGCCGTCGCGGATCAGGGCCACCTCCTTGTGGGGCGTCAGCAGGACGTAGAGGGCCGCGGCGAGAAACAGGATCAGCACCGCCACGGCGGCATGCAGCAGGGTGGTGGGAAAGCCGATGGCGAAGGCCTGGATTTCCGGAGACTGAAGGTCAGGGGGCATGCGGGCTCACCTCGGCAGTGGCGGGAGCGGCATGGTTAGCACGAGCGCCCGGCCGGCAAGCAAGCCGTTCAGGCGACAGGGGCGTCCTTCGCCTGCTGGGCGAGCGCCTCCTGGTCCAGACGCCGCCGCTCGCTGGCGCGCATCTTCTCGCTCTCCGACTTCAGCTGGCCGCAGGCGGCCAGGATGTCCCGGCCCCGGGGCGTGCGGATGGGCGAGGCGTAGCCGGCCCGGTTCAGCACCGCGGCGAAGGCCTCGATGGTCTTCCAGTCCGAGCAGGCATAGGGCGAGCCCGGCCACGGATTGAACGGGATCAGGTTGATCTTGGCGGGGATGCCCTTGATCAGGTTCAGCAGGGCCTTGGCCTCGGCGGGGCTGTCGTTCACCCCCTTGAGCATGACGTATTCGAAGGTCACCCGCCTGGCGTTGGACAGGCCCGGATAGGCGCGGATGCCGGCCATCAGCTGGTCCAGCGGGTATTTCCGATTGAGCGGCACCAGTTCGTCGCGCAGTTCATCGTTGGTGGCGTGCAGCGAGATGGCCAGCATGGCCTGGGTCTGGTCGCCGAGCGGGATCAGCTCCGGAACCACGCCGGAGGTGGACACCGTGATCCGCCGCCGCGAGATGGCGATGCCCTCATTGTCGGCGATGATGTCGATGGCCGCGGCCACATGGGGCAGATTGTAGAGCGGCTCGCCCATGCCCATGAAGACGATGTTGGACAGTCGGCGGTCTTCCTTGGGACTCGGCCATTCCTCCAGGTCGTCCCGGGCCACCTGCACCTGGGCGACGATCTCGGCCGCCGTCAGGTTGCGCACCAGGGCCTGGGTGCCGGTGTGGCAGAAGGTGCAGTTGAGCGTGCAGCCCACCTGGCTGGAGACGCACAGGGCGCCCGAGCGGCCCACATCGGGGATGTAGACCGTCTCGACCTCAATACCCGGGGCCATGCGGATCAGCCACTTGCGGGTGCCGTCGCGGCTGACCTGGCGCTCGACCACCTCGGGGCGGGAGAGGGTGAAGGCGTCCTCCAGGGCCGCGCGGGTCTCCTTGGCCACGTCGGTCATGGCCGCGAAGTCGGTCAGGCCATAGTGATGGATCCAGCGCCACAGCTGGGTGGCCCGCATCTTGGCCTTATCGGGCCGGACCACACCGGCCTCGATCAGGGCGGCGGCCAGCTGCGGCCGGGTCAGGCCCGACAGGTTCGGCCGGGTCGGCGCGGCGGCGGGCGCCGCGCGCGAAAGATCGAGGGTGACGCCCAAGGGTCTTAAACTCGCTGTCTGGAAGGTCCACCAATATAGGCGAGGCCGCGCGCGCTTCCAACTCGGGCGAGATGACGCTGGGGAAAGGCCGGCCTCCGATCCGTCTCAAACAAATGTTCGTCTGCGACCTTCCGCCGTCGCCGGGGCTGGGTTAGCGTCCGCGCCAACTGGAAAATCCGACCTGGGAGAACGACATGAAGGCTGTGCTGAGCAAGGTGACCGGCGGTCCTGAGACCCTGGTGGTGGAGGACATCCCCGCCCCGGAGGCTGGGCCCGGCCAGGCGGTGATCTCGGTCAAGGCGGTCGGCGTCAACTTCCCCGACGTGCTGATGATCGAGGACAAGTACCAGTCGCGGCCGCCGCGCCCCTTCTCGCCGGGCGGCGAGCTTTCGGGCGTCATCAAGGCCGTCGGCGAGGGCGTCACCCATGTGAAGGTCGGCGACCGGGTTCTGGCCAATACGGGCTGGGGCGGCATGGCCGAGGAGGTGGCCCTGCCGGCCAACCGCCTGTGGCACATCCCCGACAGCATGCCCCATGACGAGGCCGCGGCCTTCATCCTGACCTATGGCACCTCCTATCACGCGCTCAAGGATCGCGGCCGGGTGAAGGCCGGCGAGAGCCTGCTGGTCCTGGGCGCCGCCGGCGGCGTCGGCCTGGCGGCGGTGGAACTGGGCAAGGCCATGGGCCTGCGCGTGGTGGCCGCCTGCTCCAGCCAGGAAAAGGTCGATCTCGCCATCAAGCACGGCGCCGACGAGGGCGTGGTCTATGGCCGCGGCCCCTTCGATCGCGACGCCCAGAAGAAGCTGTCGGAACTGTTCAAGTCCAAGGCCGGCGAGGGGGGCTTCGATGTCATCTATGACGCGGTCGGTGGCGACTATGCCGAGCCCGCCCTGCGCACCATCGCCTGGGAGGGCCGCTATCTCGTCATCGGCTTCGCGGCCGGCGAAATCCCCAAGATTCCCCTGAACCTGACCCTGCTGAAGGGCTGCGAGATCGTCGGCGTGTTCTGGGGCACCTGGGCGGCCAAGGATCCCGAGGCCTTCGCCCAGAGCGTCAAGGAGCTGCTCGACCTCTATGCGGCGGGCAAGATCAAGCCGCATGTCTCCGAGCGCTTCCCCCTGGACAAGGGCGCCGACGCCATCGCCCACCTCGCCAGCCGCAAGGCCATGGGCAAGGTGGTTGTCACCGTCGACTGACCACCGGGCGCGTCAATGATGGGCGGGCGGGGCGGAAGCATCTTCCCCTCCCGTCCGTCGCACTCTAGTGATCGTCGATCACATAGACGAGGCGCCGACCCCTGTGCGTGCGCCCAAAGGGGAGATGCGTCATGGCCGGACGTCTTGAGGGCAAGGTTGCGGTGATCACCGGCGGATGTTCCGGCATCGGCCTGGGTGCGGTGGAGCTGTTCATCGCCGAGGGGGCTCGGGTCGTCGCCGCCGACATCCAGGACGAAAAGGGCGCCATGCTGGAGGCCCGCTTTGGCGACCAGGTCCGCTACGCCCATTGCGACGTCACCGCCGAGGCCGACATCGTCGCCGCCCTGAAGCTTGCCGAAAGCGCTTTCGGCGGCCTCGACATCCTGTTCAACAACGCCGGCATCTCCGACCGCATGGGGGCGATCACCGAGGTCACCGCCGAAGGCTGGGACTGGATCTTCGCCGTCCTGGTCCGCGGGCCGGCTCTGGGCATGAAGCACGCCGCCCCGATGATGATCGCCCGCGGCGGCGGCTCGATCATCAACACCGCCTCGGTCGCCGGCCTGCAGGCGGGCTTTGGCCCCATCGCCTATTCGACGGCCAAGGCCGGCGTCATCCATATGAGCCGGGTGGCCGCCGCCCAGCTGTCGCGCCAGAAGGTGCGGGTCAACGCCATCTGCCCCGGCCTGATCGCCACCTCGATCTTTGGCGCGTCCCTGGGCCTCCCCCGTGAGGTGGCCGACCAGATGGCCGCCCGGGTGGAGCAGAGCGCCGCCAGCGTCCAGCCGGTGCCCAAGGCCGGCTTGCCCGCCGATATCGCGCAGGCCGCCCTTTACCTGGCCTCGGACGCCTCGGCCTTCGTGTCGGGAACCCATCTGGTGGTGGACGGCGGCATCACCGTCGGCGGCCGCCACAGCTGGGACACGGCCTCGCCCTCGCCCTTCGTGCAGATGTTCGGCGAGGATTCGCCCTTCGCGCCGCCCCCCGCGCCGGCCGCGTCCTGAGGCGGGGCGGTTGAGCGAGGACAAGGCGTCCCGGCCGGCCCTGGCCCCCAATGTTCACGGCGCCCTGTGGATGGTCGCCTCGGCGCTCGGCTTCACCGTGATGACGACGCTGATCAAGTTCCTCGGCGACGACTATCCGGCCGCCCTGCAGACCTTCTACCGGCAGGTGGCGGGGTTCGTGATCCTGATCCCCTTCATCCTCAGCCGGCGGAAGGCGGCCTTCGCCACCACGCGGCCGGGCATCCTGCTGTTCCGCTCGGCGGCGGGCACGCTGGGGATGATCCTGTCCTTCTACGCCTTCCAGAAGATGCCGCTGGCCGACGCCAATGCGCTCTCCTTCACCCGCACCCTGTGGCTGGTGCCGCTGGCCTTCTTCGTGGTGCGCGAGCCGGTGGGACCGTTGCGGATCGGCGCGGCCCTGGTGGGATTCGCCGGCGTGCTGATCATGATCCGGCCCGGCGCCGGCGGCGAGTTCGCCATCGGCTGGCCGGCCGCGGCCATGCTGGCCTCGTCCTTCCTGTTTGCGCTCACCATCACCGGCATGAAGGTGATGACCCGCGACCACAGCCCCATGGTGCTGCTGGTCTGGTCGGCGACGCTCGGCCTCTTCTTCGCCCTGCCCGGCGCCCTGTTCGTCTGGCGCTGGCCCGAACCGTTCGACCTCTTCCTGCTCTGCGTCATGGGGGTGGTCGGCACCCTGACCCAGGGCTTCTACATCAAGGGCATGTCCATCGGCGACGCAGGCGCCATGGCGCCGATCGACTATATCCGCCTGGTGTTCACGGCCGCGGCGGGCTTCGCCCTGTTCAACGAGGTGCCGACCATCTGGACGCTCATGGGCGCGGCGGTGGTGGTGGTCTCGACCCTGTTCATCACCTGGCGCGAACAGCAGATTTCCAAACAGGCGCGGGCGGCCTCGGCCAAGACCCTGGCCAGCGAACCCTAGGGCATTGTTCGACCCGATAGCCGGTTCGCACCTATCGGAAAATGCTCAGCCATTCCTGAATGACCGTATGGATTAGGCGCACGGATCAAACTGCGCGCCATGTGGTCAGATGAGGCTTGACTCATAGATATGTTATAACGTTACAGGTCCTCCGCTCTTAGGGGAGGCCTTCTGTGTCGCTATCTGTGTCGCTATCTGTGTCGTCGTTCCTTCTGTCGCGTTCAAGCCGTCGCGCCGCCTGTCTCGCCAGCGCGGTCTTTCTCGTTCCGGCGGGGGCGGCCCTTGCGAACGACGCCACGGACCTGACCCAGGTGGTGGTGACGCCCATGGCGGCTCCGCAGGCGCTGCGGGACGCGCCGGCCACCATTTCTGTGGTCAGCCGGGCGGACCTGGACGCCCGCCCCATCGCCGACCTGTCCGACGCCCTGCGCAACGAGCCTGGCGTGACCATCACCGGGATCGGCATGACCCGGCGGGGGATCAGCCTGCGCGGCATGCCGGTGGAGCACACCCTTGTGCTGGTGGACGGACGGCGGATCAGCGCGGTGGGCGGCCTGGTGGCCCATGCGGACTACGACCTGGCCTGGACGCCAACCGAGGCGATCGAGCGGATTGAGGTGGTCCGCGGGCCCATGTCCTCCCTCTACGGCGCCGACGCCCTGGGCGGGGTGGTGAACATCATCACCCGCAGCGCCACCGACACCTGGCTGCGCAGCGCCACCCTGAACGGCACGATTCCCGAGCGGGGCGCCGGCCGGGCCTATCAGATGGGCGCCTATGCCGGCGGCCCCCTGGTGGAGGGGGTGCTGGGGCTGAGCCTCTATGCCGACGCCTCCGGGCGCGATCCCACCTATCAGGCGGCCGATCCCCGTCAGGCCGAGCTGGAAGGGCGCCGGGCCCTGAACGCGTCGGCCACCCTCAGCTGGACGCCTGACGAGTCCCAGCGGATCGATCTCACCTACGGGGCCGGGACCGACTTCCGCTACCGCGACACCGTCACGACCGGCGCGGCGCCGGTCTATTACCGCTTCAATGACGACATCACGCGGCAGCAGATCTCCGCCAGCCACCGGGGCGACTATGGCTTCGGCCAGACGCTCGCACGGGTCTATCGCAGCGAGGTCGAGCGGGTGAACACCCGCACGCAGAACCAGGCGCCAAGCGGCACGGTGCGGATCGTCGAGACCGTGGCCGACGGTCATGTGACCCTGCCGTGGGGGGCGCACATGCTGAGCGCGGGCGGCG
Source organism: Phenylobacterium sp. (assembly GCF_030646615.1). Classification (GTDB taxonomy): domain Bacteria; phylum Pseudomonadota; class Alphaproteobacteria; order Caulobacterales; family Caulobacteraceae; genus Phenylobacterium. The sequence goes on from NZ_JAUSLG010000092.1 coordinate 33,596, forward strand.
AGGCCCGGCGCCAGGAACTGGAGAATCCTGCCGTCAATGCTCAGGGCCGCAGCGAGGCCGACCAGTATGGCCTGTTTATCCAGGACGCCTGGAGCATCACCGAGCAATGGTCCGTGGTGGGCGGGGCGCGGTTCGACCATCACGACGCCTATGACTGGCAGACCAGCCCCCGCATCTACACGGTCTTTCACCTCAATGACCGCCTGACCCTGAAGGGTGGGATCGGACGTGGGTTCAAGGCGCCCAGCCTCACCCAGCTATCCCCTGACTATCAGGTGTTGGCCGCCGGCGGCCGTTTCACGGTGTTCGGAAATCCGGACCTGAAGCCCGAGATCGGCACGACCTATGAGGCCAGCGCCGACTACGCCGGCGAGGGCTGGACGGCCCGGCTGGGGGTGTTCCAGAACGACCTCAAGGACCTGGTGGAGACCCAGTGCGTCAGTCTCTGCGGAATCCGCGGCCGGGAGGTGCGGATCTACGGCAACGTCGCCGAGGCGCGCATCCGGGGCCTGGAGCTCGGCGGGGATGTGGATCTGCCGGCCCATCTGAACCTCTCGGCCAACTACACCTGGATGGAGACGGAAAACCGCCAGACTGGCCAGGCCCTGCTGGAGCGTCCCGAATCCCGGGCCAACGCCACCCTGCGCTGGCGTCCCACCGACAGCCTGAGCGCTCAGCTACGCGGAGAATATGTGGGCGAGCAGACCGTCAGCACCGGCGGCCTGCCCGACTACAGCCTGTGGTCCATGGAGGCGAGCCAGCGGCTCACCGACATTCTCACCCTGCGGGTGGGAATTGAGAACCTCACCGATGAGCGGCTGGCCGAGAAGTCTGGCTCCTTCACCTATGCCGAGCCCGGCCGTCTCTATCACCTCGGCCTCAATCTGAGCTTCTAGGATGGGGCGAGCGCTCCGCCTCTGGCTCGCAGCCCTGGGGCTCTGGGCGGCGCTGGCAGGGACGTCCGCAGCCCAGGCTGAGGACCCCGTCGCGACGGCGCCGACCGTGCGGGTGATCACCACCGACTTCGTGCTGCCGGGCAAGCTGGCCCGACTGCGGGCCCTGGCGGAGGCGGAGGGACTGCGCCTCGACGGCCTGTGGGTGGAGACCGATCCCCGTCCGGCGGAGGACTGGCTGGCCGGCGCCGATCTGATCATTCTGGACACCCCCCGGGGCAATGACCTGGCCAAGGTGATGGGCGGGCTGGAGGGCCGGCTGGAGACCGCCGAGGTTCCCTGGGTGCGGGTCGGCGGCGGCCCGCCGGCCTTTGGCGGCGGCCTGGAGCCCAGGGCGGCGGCGCGGCTGTCGGCCTATTACGCCAATGGCGGAGCGGCCAATCACCGGGCGCTGTTCGCCTTTGCCGCGGCGGTCGTGTCGGGGTCCGAGCTGGCCGGGTTCCCGGATCCGGACGTGCTGCCGGCGTCTGGCGTCTATCATCCCGACGCCCCGCGGCCCTTCGCCGAGGTGGCGGACTACCTCGCCTGGGCCGAGCCCCGATGGGCGGCTGACGCCCCCCGGCTCGGGGTGATCACCTATGCGGGGGCCATCTCCAGCGGCGAGACGGCCCTGCTGGACGCTCTGGTCCGCAGCGCCGAGGCCAGGGGGGTCGCGCCGGTGGTCTTCTGGTTTGACGCCGCCAGGCCGGACGCCATCGAAGCCATCGCCAGGCCGGCGGGCCTCGATGTTCTGGTCAATCTCCAGCACCTGCAGAACGGGGCTGCCCGTAAGGCCGAGTTCGAGGCGCTGGGCCTGCCGGTCCTGTCCGGCTTTGTCTATCGGGAGGGGGACCTGGCCGCCTGGCGCGCCTCGCCCACGGGGCTGGCCGCCCAGACGACGGCGGTCCTGCTGGCCACGCCGGAGGCCTGGGGCGTCAGCGACCCCATCGTCCTGGCCACGGTCGATCAGGGCGAGACCCGCCCCATCCCCGCCCAGGTGGACGCTCTGACGGCCAAGGCCGCCCGCCTCGGCGCCCTGCGCGCCAAGCCCAACGCCGACAAGCGCCTGACCCTGATGTTCTGGAACCATCCCGGGGGCGAGAAGAACCTGGGCGCGTCAAACCTCAATGTGCCCCGCAGTCTGGCCGCCCTCACCGAGCGGCTGGCGGCGGAGGGCTACCAGGTTCCACCCAGCGATGAGGCGGCCCTGATCGCCCAGGCTCAGGCCCTCCTCGCCGGCTATTATCGCCCTGAAACCCTGGACAACCTCCTGGCCAGAGGCCTGGCCGCCACCCTGCCGGTGGACGACTATCGCGCCTGGCTCGACCGACAGCCGGCCCAGATCGGCGCCGCCGTTCGCGAAAGGTGGGGGGCGCCCGAGGACCACTGGGCGGTCCGCAACGTGGCCGGGCAGCGCCAGTTCGTCATCCCGCGCCTCAGCCTCGGCCATCTGACCCTGATGCCGCAACCCCCCAGGGCTGATCGGCCCGGGGAGTCCTATCACGACACCAAGGTCCCGCCCGGCCACCTCTATCTGGCCGCCTATCTTCTGATGCGCGAGCCTTTGGCCAGCGACGCCCTGATCCACTTCGGCACCCACGGGACCCAGGAGTGGACGCCGGGCAAGGATCGCGGCCTGTCGGTGGAGGATTATCCGTTCCTGACGGTCGGCGATGTGCCGGTCTTCTATCCCTACATTCAAGACAATGTGGGCGAGGCCATCCAGGCCCGCAGGCGCGGCCGGGCGGTCACCATCAGCCACCAGACGCCGCCCTTCGCGCCGGCCGGCCTCTATGACGAACTGCGCGACATCCACGCCCTGGTGCACGAATACGGACAGCTGGAGGACGGGCCGGTGCGCGATCGCACCGCTGACCAGATCGCCGACCTGACGCTCAAGGAGGGCATCGCCCAGGACATCGGTTGGGACGAGGCCGCCGTGGCGGCGGCCTTCCCGGCGTACATGATCGACCTACACGACCATCTGCACGCCCTGGCCGCCTCGGTGACGCCCCTTGGCCTGCACACCTTCGGCGAGCCCGCCGCTCCGGAGCAGCGCCTGATGACCGTGATGCAGCAGCTCGGCCGGCCCTATTACCTGCAGCTTGGACTCGACGCCGATGAGGTGTTCGCCGAAGACGCCGAGCAGATTCGTCAGAGTGAGCCCTATCTCCTGCTCTACAGACACCTGCGGGCGGCCGAGCCCCCCGAGGCCCTGGCCGGTGAAGCTCTGCGCGCCTACCTGACCCGGGCCGCCGAACTCGACCGTCACCTGGCCGAGACCGGGGAGATGGAGGCCCTCCTCGCGGGTCTTTCAGGGCGGTTCATCGCCGCAGGCCCCGGCGGAGATCCCGTCCGGAATCCCGACGTGCCCAGCGGCCGCAACCTGTTCAGCTTCGAGCCTGACAAGCTGCCCACCTTGGCGGCCTATGTCGCCGGCGGCGAGGCGTTCGAGAGCCTGCAGGCCGCCTATCTCGACACGCATGGGGAGCCGCTGCGCAAGCTCGCCTTCACCCTCTGGTCCGGAGAGGCCGTGAGGACGCTGGGGGTGGTGGAGAGCCAGGCCCTGCATGCGCTTGGTCTGCGCCCGGTCTGGGACCAGGGCGGACGGGTGGTGGACCTGGAGATCATTCCCGCCGCGGAGCTGGGGCGGCCCCGGGTGGACGTGGTCTTCCAGATCACCAGCGTCTATCGCGACCAGTTCGACGGCTTCATGCGCCTGCTCGGCGGCGCGCTCGCCCGGCTGGCGGCGCTTGATGAGCCCGGCAACGAGGTCGCAGCCAACAGCACCAAGGTGGAGGCCCAGCTGATCGCCGCGGGCCAGCCCGCCGACCAGGCCAGGCGCCTGTCGGCCATCCGCCTCTTCAGCAACGCCCCTGGCGACTATGGCAGCGGGGTCCCGGCGGCCGTGCTGGACTCTACGGCCTGGGAGTCCGACGGCGAGGTGGCCGACCGCTTCCTCTCGCGCCTGCAGTATGCCTATGGCGCCGACGCCTGGGGGGAGAGCGTCGAGGGCGCCAACCTGTTCGCCGCCCAGCTCAGCGGCGTCCAGGCCGCGGTCCTGTCCCGGTCGTCCAACCTGCACGGGGTGCTCTCCACCGACCATCCCTTCGAGTATCTGGGCGGCCTGTCCATGGCGATCCGCAAGCTGGATGGGGCGAGCCCGGACCTGTTCATCACCGATGCGCGGGGCGGCACGCCGCGGGTGCGGACAGCCGCCTCGGTCCTCTCCGATGAACTGCGCAGCCGCTATCTGAACCCCCAGTGGATCTCCGCCATGCAGGGGGAGGGCTATGCCGGCACGCTGGAAATCCTCGACGTCACCAACAACCTGTTCGGCTGGCAGGTCACCGACCCGGCCATGGTTCGTCCAGATCAGTGGCAGGCCATGCATGAGACCTTCGTCATGGACCGGCGCGAGCTTGGGCTGAACGCCTGGTTCGAGGCCCACAATCCCACGGCCCAGGCCCAGCTGATCGAGCGCCTGACCGAGACCATCCGCAAGGGCTACTGGACCCCGGACGCCGAGACGCTGGCGGAGCTGGCCGAGCGTTGGTCCGAGCTGACGGAGGCCGGCGCCATGGCGGGCGAGGCGACCACCACGGCGCTGCTGCGCAGCGGCTTTGGCCTGTCGGCCCAGGCGCCCGCCCCCGCCTCTGGACCGGCCGCAAGCGCCCCGGCGTCATCACAGATGACGCCGCCGCCAGCGGCTGAGCCTGAACCGGCGCCCCCTTCGCCCACCGTCCGGGGGCAGGTGCTGGAGAAGGTGCAGCCGCCCACCCCTGCCGCGCCGGTCTCTCCCTGGCGGGCGTTGCTGGGGCTCGCCGCCCTGCTGGTCCTTTCCCTGATCGGGGCGGCCAGCCAGGCCAGGCCCCGTTCCCGTTCCTTCCTGGAGTTGTCCCATGCACGGCCTTGAGGCGGGTCTGTTCGACCTCGCCCGACTGTTTCTGCTGCCGGCCCTGGCCCTGATCGTCATCGCCCTGGCCTATGCCTTCATCGCCCTGGGCGCCTTCCTGATGGAGTGGACGCAGCGGCGGTCGGGCGCCTACAGCTCGCGCCTGATCGCCCATCAGGCGGCCACGGGCGCCTCCAGCGAAGACCTGGAGCTATGGATCATGAAGCGGCTGGAGTGGCTGCGCATCACCTCGCGCAGCGCGCCGATGCTCGGCCTGGTGGCGACCATGATCCCCATGGGTCCGGCGCTGCTGGCCCTCGGCGAAGGCGATGGGCGGTCCATCGGCGAGAATCTCGTCGTGGCGTTTTCGGGGGTGGTCCTGGCCCTGATCGCCGCCAGCATCACCCATGTGATCCTCACGATCCGGCGGCGCTGGCTTCTGGAGGAACTCCGCAGCTATGAGCGGGGTCTGGCCTGATGCGCTTTTTGGAGGACGACGAGGCCGACGACCCGATCCTTTCGGTGGTCAATCTGATCGACGTCTTTGTGGTGGTGATCGCCATCCTGATGATCGTCATCGTCCAAAACCCGCTCAACCCGTTCAACACCGAGAACGTCGTCGTGGTGCAGAACCCCGGCGAGGCTGACATGACCATGATCATCAAGGAGGGCGAGGAACTGACCCGCTACGAATCCTCCGGCGCGATCGGCGAAGGTCAGGGCGTGAAGGCCGGGATCACCTACCGCCTGCCCGACGGCAAGATGGTCTACGTCCCCGAATAGTTGATCAGCGGCGAGACCGATGATGCGCCATCAGAGACGGGCGCACACGCCTAGCCCTCGTCGCTCGCCTGGCGCTGGCGTTCCAGGAAGGCCTTGGCCTCGGCCCGGTGCTGCGGCTTCAGGTGGCGTCCGACCACGGCCAGCAGGGCGGCGAACACCGCGGCGTCGTCGGTGAAGCCGACCACCGCCAGCACGTCGGGGATGGCGTCGGCCGGCATGACGAAATAGGCCAGGGCCGCCAGCATCAGGCCCTTGGCCGAACTCGGCGTCGCCGGGTCCTTGGCGCAGTACCAGACCGCCACGGCGTCCGAGGCGAAGGGAATCTTCGCCGCCGTGCTGACGATCTTGGGCCAGAATCCCTTGCGGACGCGGGTCTCATTCACCTTGACCACAGCGGGAACAAGGGCCCTGCGAGGGTCCAGCGCCCTGGCCGGATCAAAACCGCGATCCTTGACGTGGGGTGATGCTTTGGTCTTGGCGATCATCGGTTTAAGCCAGCTTCAGAGTGAGACCACATAAACGCATCAGGAGGCGAAGCGTCCATGAAACTTGATTCCACCGTCGCCGCCGTCGTCACCGGCGGCGCATCGGGCCTCGGCGAGGCCACCGTCCGCGCCCTGGCCGCCCATGGCGTCAAGGTCGCCATCTTCGATATGAACACTGACAAGGGCGAGGCGGTCGCCAAGGAAATCGGCGGCGTCTTCTGCAAGGTCGACGTCACCGACGACGCCACGGTTGAGGCCGGCTTCGAAAAGGCCCGGGCCGCCCATGGGCAGGAGCGTATCCTGATCAACTGCGCCGGCACCGGCTTTGCGGCCAAGACCGCCAGCCGGGACAAGACCACCGGCGAGGCCAAGTCCCACCCCATCGCCATCTTCGAGAAGATCGTCCAGATCAATCTGATCGGCACCTTCCGCTGCGTGGCCAAGTCCGCCCAGGGGATGCTCTCGCTGGAGCCGCTGGAGGATGGCGAGCGCGGCGTCATCGTCAACACCGCCTCGGTGGCCGCCGTCGCTGGCCAGGTCGGTCAGGCCGCCTATTCGGCCTCCAAGGGTGGCGTGGTCGGCATGACCCTGCCCATCGCCCGGGACCTGATGAACGACGGCGTGCGGGTCAACACCATCCTGCCGGGCATCTTCAACACCCCGTTGATGAACGCCGCGCCGGAGAATGTGAAGGCCGCCCTGGCCGCCTCGGTGCCCTTCCCCAAGCGCCTGGGAAACGCCGAGGAATACGCCTCCCTGGCCCTGGAAATGTGCCGTAACGGCTATTTCAACGGCGAACACGTCCGCCTCGACGGCGCCATCCGGATGCCGCCGCGGTAATTTGCCGGTCGCCATGGGTTTTCCCCGTTGCGACATTGCGCCACAGTGGGGGCTTGAGTAGCAAAAAGCCCTCACTGGGGGTGCGTCCAGCCATGATGGCCACCTGGGCCCAGCGTTTCGCCACCGCCGCCGAGCGGCCCGCGATCGCCTACGGGATCGTCATTGGGTCCGTGGCTGTCGCCACGAGTCTTCAGGGCTTGCTTGAGCTCGCCCTGACCTCGCCGCCCGCCTTCATGATCTATTATCCGGCCATCATCTTCGCCACGGTGGCCGCCGGGGCGCGGGGCGGCCTGACTGCGGTGGCCTTGAGCACCCTGGTCGCGACCCTGCTCTGGCCGGCCGAGGCCCGGGCCGGCGCGAGCCTGCCCGTGGCGGCGGGGCTCTTCATCCTCACCGGTGGGCTGACGGTCGCCCTGGCCAAGCCGCTGCGGGTGGCGATCCGCCGGGGCGCCACGGTGCAGGAGCGTTTTCGCATCGCCCAGCAGGGAGCGAAGGACAGCTTCGTCATCTTCGATCCCGTGCGCGAGCACGGCGCCATCATTGATTTCACCTGGATCTACGCCAATCCCGCCGCCGATCGCATGGCGCCGGCGGGGATCGAAAGCCTGGTCGGCCGCCGGGTGCTGGAGGTGTTCCCCGACGACACAGGCCGCGCCATGGTCGAACGGCTGAGCCGCGCCCTGGGGCAGGAGGAGGCCGACGATCTTGAAGTCTCTCGGGTGATCGACGGCAAGGAGCACTGGGTGCGCTCCAGCGCCGTGCGGGCCGGGGACGGCGTCGCCGTCATCTTCCGCGACATCACCGAGCAGCGGACCACGAACCAGGCCCTGCGCCAGGGCGAGGCCCGGGTGCGCGCCTTCATCGAATCCCTGCCCCAGCTCATGTGGGTCAGCGACCCACAGGGCGCCTGGACCTTCAGCAGCCCGCAATGGCTCGCCTTCACCGGCGGGGAGGCGGGGGACCCCCTGGGGGACGGCTGGCTCGGCTCGGTCCATCCCGAGGATTGCGACGCCGTGGCCGAAGCCTGGCGCCAGGCAGTTCAGGGGGCGCTGCCCTTCACTCCCCAGTTCCGCCTGCGTCGGGCCGATGGGGTGTGGCGGTGGTTCCATGGCCGCGCCTCGCCCCTGCGGGACGAGGATGGCGAGGTCCGTCGCTGGTTTGGTTCGGCCTCGGACATCACCGAGGTGATCGAGGCCCGTCAGGACCTCGAGATCCGGGTGGCCGAGCGCACCCGCGACCTGCAGGCCAGCCTCGAGGCCAAGGCCCGCACGGAGGCCGCCCTGGCCCAGGCCCAGCGCCTGGAGACGGTGGGGCGGCTGACCGGTGGGGTGGCCCATGACTTCAACAACCTGCTGACCGTCGTCATCGGCGGTCTCGACATGATCCTGAAGAACCCCGCCGATCAGGCGCGGGTGACCCGGCTGGCCGAGGCCGCCCTGTCGGCCGGCCGCCGCGGGGAGCGCCTGACCCGGCAGCTGCTGGCCTTTTCGCGGCGCCAGGAACTGCGCCTGGACAATCTGGATGTGGCCCCCCTGGTGGAGCAGATCGAGCCCCTGGTCCGCCGGGCCGTGGGCGAGGCGATCCATCTGGTCATCGACTGCGCCCCCGACGTCGGCGCGGCGCGGCTGGACGCCGCCCAGTTCGAGGCCGCCCTGCTGAACCTCGTGGTCAACGCCGCCGACGCCACCCCGACCGGCGGCGAAATCCGCATCGAGGCCGCCCGGATCACCCTGGCCGAGGGCGAGGTGCGCGAGGCCGCCCCCGGCGACTATGTCCGCATTTCCGTCACCGACACCGGCGCCGGCATGGCGCCCGATGTCCTCGACCACGTGTTCGAGCCCTTCTTCACCACCAAGGAGACCGGCAAGGGGACCGGACTGGGCCTGGCCCAGGTCTACGGATTTATCCGCCAATGCGGCGGGGCGGTGGATGTCCGCAGCGCGCCGGGGGAAGGCTCGACCGTCAGCCTCTACCTGCCGGCCTCCACCCACGCCGATCCCCTGGCGCCCGAGGCCGAGGTCGGGATCGAGACCATGATGGCCGGCCTGCGAATCCTGCTGGTGGAGGATGACGACGCGGTGCGGGCCGTGACCGAGAGCCTGCTGAGCGAGCTCGGCTGCCGGGTGGAGACCGCGATCAACGGGGTCGAGGCCCTGCGCCGGGTCGGACTTGGGGCCGACTTCGACCTGGTGCTGTCGGACATCGTCATGCCCGGCGGGGTCAGCGGGGTCGATCTCGCCCGGCGGTTGCGGGACGCCCATCCGGACCTGCCGGTGGTGCTCACGACGGGCTATAGCGGCGAGAAGCTCGACGACGCGCAGGAGGCCGAAGCCTGGCCGATCCTGCGCAAGCCCTTCCGGGCCGAACAGCTCAGCGCCGTGGTCCGCCAGGCGGCCGGCGCCGCCTAGGCTCTAAACTCAAAAGTCTAGCGGCGCCGCCGCAGGCCGCCCAGCATGCCGCGCACGATTTCGCGGCCGATCTGGCTGCCGACGGTGCGCAGGACCGACTTGGTGAAGGCCTCCCCCAGACCCTGGCGGCTCCCGCCGCCGCCGCTGCGCCGGGCGGGCGGGCGCGGCTCGGGCGCGGTCTTCGCGGGCGGGGCCGGCGCAGCCTGCGCCTGCGCCCGGGCTTGCAGCCGCTCATGGGCCGACTCCCGGTCGCGGACCTCGTCATAGAGACCCCGCACGGGGCTCTGGGCGATCAGGGCCGATCGTTCGGCCGTCGTCGCGGGGCCGAGCCGGGAGGCCGGCGGGCGGATCAGGGTCTTCTCGACCACGCAGGGCGCGCCCTTTTCGTCCAGCAGGGAGACCAGCGCCTCGCCCACCCCCAGGCCCTGGATCGCCTCGGCGGTGTCGAAGGCGGGATTGATCCGGAAGGACTGGGCCGCAGCCTTCAGGCCCCGCTGGTCGGCCGGCGTATAGGCGCGCAGGGCGTGCTGGATGCGGTTGCCCAGCTGGCCCAGCACGCTGTCGGGGATGTCGGCCGGGTTCTGGGTGACGAAATAGACCCCCACCCCCTTGGAGCGGATCAGGCGCACCACCTGCTCGACCTTTTCCAGGAGCCCGCGCGGGGCGTCGCGGAACAGGAGGTGGGCCTCGTCGAAGAAGAAGGCCAGGCGCGGCTTTTCGGGATCGCCAACCTCGGGCAGTTCCTCGAACAGTTCCGACAGCAGCCACAGCAGGAAGGTGGCGTAGAGCCGCGGGGAGTTGATCAGCCGGTCGGCCGCCAGGATGTTCACATGGCCCCGGCCCGCGCCGTCCACCCGCATCAGGTCGCTCAGGGCCAGGGCCGGTTCGCCGAAGAAGCTCCCGGCGCCCTGGTCCTCCAGCACCAGCAACTTGCGTCGGATGGCCGCCAGGCTCGGCTTGGCCACGGCGCCGTACCTCTGACTGATCTCGGCGGCGTTCTCGCCGACAAAGCCCAGCACCGCCTGCAGGTCCTTGAGGTCGAGCAGCAGCAGCCCCTCTTCGTCGGCGACCCGGAAGGCGACGGTGAGCACGCCCTCCTGGACATCGTTCAGCTCCAGCATCCGCGAGAGCAGCAGGGGACCCATCTCCGACACCGTGGCGCGGATCGGATGGCCCTGATCGCCGAACAGGTCCCAGAAGACCGTGGGCGCCGCCATGGCCGTAAGGTCGAGGTTCATTTTCGCAGCCCGGGCCAGCAGCTTTTCGTTCGGGGCGCCGGCCACGGCCACCCCCGACAGATCGCCCTTCACATCGGCGGCGAAGACCGGCACGCCGGCGTCCGACAGGCCCTGGGCCAGAATCTGCAGGGTTACGGTCTTGCCCGTACCGGTGGCCCCGGCCACCAGCCCATGGCGGTTGGCGCGGTCCAGCCGCAGGAAGAGCTGGCCGGCGCCCTCGCCCAGCCCCACCAGCACGTCCCCGTTTCCAGCCCCGTTCGCCGCCGTCGCCATGATCGGTCTCCTCCCCCGTGGAGGCTCAAGCTAGCCGGCCGACTCCCGCGCCGCCAGACGCATGACACGCCGCACGAAATGACAGGGCCGGCCCCTTGACCAGAGCGGCGTTTCAGGTCCGCCTTGGCCCTGTTCACCGCCAGGATTCGCGAATCAGCCTCCGGCATCGAGAGCAGGTCTTTTAATTGCCCCGTCCACACCTATCTGAAGACTTGCCGGGGCGTCCCCACCCCCGGCCTCAACGCGCCGCCCCGCAAGGGACGTCGGCGCCACGAGCCCCCCGCGCTTCGCTGACCCCCCTCGGCGGAGCCAGGCGCCGCCGGACCCTCTCCTCCGGCGGCGTTCTCGTTTTCAGGAGGGCCGCATGAGCGCGTCCGTGACCGAAGAGGCCGCCAAAGTCGGCCAGGACCTTTCCCGCAGGCTTCTGAGCCTTCTCCACGCCGAGGAGGATCCAGCCCTGGAGGCTTTCGCCGCCCAGGCGGCCGAGGATGTGGTTCCCGCCGAACTGCCGCAGTTCGACCTGGACGACCTGGCGACCAACCTTGCCGGTTTCTGGCGCTTTGCAGACAAGCGCCGCGGGCTTTCGCCCATCCTCCGGATCGCCCGCGCCACCCGGGCCGGCGCGGCGCCGGAGCCCGCCGAGTTCGACCTGGTGGAGATCGTCCAGGAGGACGCGCCCTTCCTGGTGGACAGCGTCATGGGCGAGATCGCCGACCAGGGCTTCCAGGTCCGCGCCATGTTCCACCCGGTGGTCGAGGTTCGCCGGGACGACAAGGGCCTGCGCCATCCCAAGGGCGAGCTTCGCCGGGAATCCATGATCCAGGTGGTGGTCGACCGCATCGGCCCCGACCGGGAGGATCAGCTCCTGGCCGGCCTGCGCACGGCCCTGGCCGACGCCCGGGCCGCCGTCGCCGACTTCCCGGCCATGCTGGACCTGATGTCCCGCACGGTGGCCGAACTGGAGGCGCTCAGCCCCGACACCCCGCGCCGGGACGAGGAGCTGGCCTTCCTGCGCTGGCTGCACACCGAGCATTTCGTGTTCCTCGGGGCGCGGATCTACGAATATCCCCGGGTCGAGGGCGGCGACTACGCGCCTGAGGAACCGCTGTTCCAGCCGCAGGATGGCCTGGGCGTGCTGCGCGATCCCGAGCAGCGGGTGCTGCGCCGGACCAATGAGCCCGCCGTGCTCACCGCCCAGCTGGCGCGGCGCCTGGAGGAGGACGCGGCCGTCACGGTGGCCAAGGCCAATATGCGCTCCCGCGTCCATCGTCGCGGCTACATGGATTATGTCGGCGTGCGCCGGTACGGCCCCGACGGGCGCCCCTCGGGCGAGGTGCGGTTTGTCGGCCTGTTCACGGCTGAGGCCTATGACCAGCCGGTCAGCGCCGTCCCGCTGGTGCGGGCCAAGGCGGCCGGGGCGCTGGCGCGGGCGGCCAAGGCGCCCGGCAGCCACAACGAAAAGCGTCTGAAGAACATCGTCGAGAACTATCCCCGCGATGAACTCTTCCAGATGACCGAGGACGAGCTGCTGTCCAATGCGCTGGGCATCCTCCATCTGTTTGACCGCCCCCGGGTGCGGCTCTTCGAGCGCCGCGATCCCTTCGACCGGTTCGCCTCGGTGCTCATGTTCGTGCCGCGGGACCGCTACGACTCCGACCTCCGCCGACGCGCGGGACAGTTCCTGGCCGAGGCCTATGGGGGCCGGGTGTCGGCCTATTATCCGAGCTTCTCGGAATCGCCCCTGGCCAGGGTCCATTTCATCATCGGCTTCACCCCGGGACGCGCCCGCGAGCCCGACCTGGGGATGGTCGAGGCGCAGATCGCTGACGCCACCCGCACCTGGGGAGATCGTTTTGAGGCCGCCGTGCGCGATCTCGACCGGCCGGCCGCCGCGACCGCTGACCTTCTCGCCCGCTATGCCGGGGCCTTCTCGCCGGGCTATCGCGATCGCTACGACGCCGCCGAGGCCCTGGCCGATATTGCGGTGATCGACGACCTGAAATCCGGCGAGGCCATCCGCGTTCGCGCCTTCCGCCGCAAGGGCGACACCGCCCGCCACTTCCGATTCAAGCTCTATCGCCCCCTGGAGCCGGCGCCGCTGGCAGAGGTGTTGCCGATCCTGGAGAGCATGGGCCTGAAGGCCATGGTCGAGCAGGGCTACGCCGTGCGCCCGGGCAAGGCCGATCCCGTCTGGGTCCACGAGTTCGAGCTGGACGATCCGCGGGGCGAACACCTGGTGTTCGAAGAGGTGAAGGGCTGTTTCGAGGCCGCCTTCGTCGCCGTCTGGACCGGCCAGACCGAGAATGACGGCTTCAACCGCCTGGTCCTGGAGCTGTCCATCGGCTGGCGCGAGGCCGCCCTGGTTCGGGCGCTCGCCCGCTATCGCCAGCAGAGCGGCCTCGATCCCTCCCAGCGGCTGCAGGAAGAGGCGCTGAGCCGCCATCCGGGGGTCACCCGCCTGATCCTCGACCTGTTCCGGACCCGGTTCGATCCGGCCGTGAAGGCCGACCTCGCTGGCCGCAAGGCCCAGGGCGAGGCGGTGATGGCCGAGATCACCGAGGCCCTGCAGGCCGTCCAGAGCCTGGATGACGACCGGGTGCTGCGGCGCGTGGCGCTGCTGGTGCAGGCGATCCTGCGCACCAGCTATTATCAGACGGATGAGGCGGGCCAGCCGGCCCCCTTCATCAGCTTCAAGGTGGCCAGCGAAAGCCTGGCCGACCTGCCGGCGCCCAAGCCCTATCGCGAGATCTATGTCTGGTCGACCACCGTGGAGGGGGTGCATCTGCGCTTTGGCCCGGTGGCCCGCGGCGGCCTGCGCTGGTCCGATCGCCGCGACGATTTCCGCACCGAGGTCCTGGGCCTGGCCAAGGCCCAGCAGGTGAAGAACGCCGTCATCGTGCCGGTGGGCGCCAAGGGCGGCTTCTATCCCAAGGCCCTGCCGGCCGGCGGCGCCCCTGACGTGGTGCGCGCCGCGGCCGTCGAGGCCTACAAGACCTTCCTCCGCGGCTTGCTGGACATCACCGACACCCTGACGCCCGAGGGCAAGGTCATCCCGCCCCAGGGCGTGATCGCCTATGACGGCGAAGATCCCTATCTGGTGGTCGCCGCCGACAAGGGCACGGCCACCTTCTCCGACATCGCCAACGAACTGGCTGAGTCCTACGGCTTCTGGCTGGGCGACGCCTTCGCCTCGGGCGGGTCGGCGGGCTATGACCACAAGGAGATGGGCATCACCGCCCGCGGCGCCTGGGAGGCGGTGAAGCGCCACTTCCGGGAGCTCGGCAAGGACATCCAGGCCGAGCCCTTCACCGTGGTGGGCGTCGGCGACATGTCCGGCGACGTGTTCGGCAACGGCATGCTGCTGTCGCGGCAGATTCGCCTCCAGGCCGCCTTCGACCATCGCCACATCTTCATCGATCCAGAGCCGGATCCCGAGACGAGCTTCGTCGAACGCGAGCGTTTGTTCGCCCTGCCGCGTTCGTCCTGGGACGACTATGACCGGGCGAAGATATCGACCGGCGGGGGGGTCTTCGCCCGCACCCAGAAGTCGATTCCCCTGACCCCCGAGATCCGCGGTCTTCTGGGGATCGAGGCCGAGGCCCTGACGCCCACCGAGCTGATCAGCGCCATCCTGAAGGCCAAGGCCGAGCTGCTCTATATGGGCGGCATCGGCACCTACGTGAAAGCCGCCGCCGAGAGCCACGCCGATGTGGGCGACAAGACCAATGACGCCCTGCGCATCAACGCCGAGGCCCTTCGCGTCCGCGTGGTGGGCGAGGGGGCCAATCTCGGTCTGACCCAGGCCGCCCGGATCGCCTTTGCGAAGGCCGGCGGCCGGGTGAACAGCGACGCCATCGACAATTCGGCCGGGGTCGATTCCTCCGACCACGAGGTCAATATCAAGATCCTCACCGGCATGGTCGAGCGGGCGGGGGACCTGAAGCGGCCCGACCGGGACAAGCTGCTGCGCTCGATGATCGACGACGTGGCCGACCATGTGCTGGAGCACAATTACGACCAGAACCAGGCCCTGTCCCTGCTGGAGCTGGACGCCGTGGGCGAGCTTGAGCCCCATGCGCGCTTCATGGCTCGGCTGGAGTCCATGGGCCGACTGGACCGTGCGGTGGAGGGGCTGCCCGACGCCGTGGCCATCGTCGAGCGGGCCGAGGCCGGCCAGGGCCTGACGCGGCCCGAACTCGCCGTGCTGATGGCCTATGGCAAGATCCAGCTGTTCCGCGAGATGGTCGAGACCGAGGTCCCCGACGATCCCTGGTTCGAGCAGGTGCTGGAGGGCTACTTCCCCGCGCCCCTGATGCGCTACGCGCCTGAGATGCGCCGCCACCGGCTGCGCCGCGAGATTATCGCCACGGTGGTGGCCAATGACGTGGTCAATCGCTGCGGCCCCAGCTTCCCCGGCCGCCTGATGGCCGCGGCGGGCTGCGACGCGCGGGCCTTCTTCGTCGGTTATGAGGCCGCCCGCGCCGTGCTGGACCTGGCCAGTCTGTGGGAATCCGTCGAGGCCCTGGACAACCAGATCCCGGCGCGGGCCCAGCTGCTGCTGCTGCGCCAGCTGGCCCGGCAGCTCCGCGGTCTGACCTTCTGGTTCGCCCGCCGGGCCTACCGCCAGGGCGAGGGCGTCACCGCCCTGATCGACCGCTACGCCAGGCCCGCCCAGGCCCTGAAGGCCCTGGCGCCGGAGGTGCTCACCCCGGTGGAGCGCGCCGACCTGGACGCCCTGGCTGAAAAGCTGATCACCGCCGGCGCGCCGGAGGACATGGCCAAGGCCGTCGTCGCCCTCCAGCCCCTGACCGTCGCCGCTGATCTCGCCGATCTGGCCGAGGCGTCCAGCTGGCCGGTGGAGAATGTGGCGCGTCTGCACCACAAGGTGGGCGAGGTCTTCGGCTTCGACCGCCTGCGGGCCGCCGCCGGCAGTCACTCGGCCGGCGACATCTTCGAACGGACCGCCGTCCGGCGGCTGGTGGAAGACCTGCTGGCCGAGCAGACGACCGTGGCCCGGGCGGTGATGGCCAAGGCGCGCAAGGCCAGCGCCGGCGCCGACGGCGAGGCGGCCGAGGCCGCCATCGCCAACTGGTCAGCCTCGGCGCAAGACGCCGTGGCCCAGGCCCGCCGGACCATGGCCGAGATCGAGTCCGCGCCTGGCGGCTGGACCTTCGCCAAGCTCACCATCGCCCACGGGGCCTTGCGCGAACTGGCGGTCCAGGCCGAGGGCTGAGCGGCTAGAGCGCGTTCCGATAAGTGGGAGCCGGTTATCGGACGAAACGCGCTCTCGACTTAGAGTGGCCTAGTGGCGGAAGACCCGCACCCCGGTGAAGGCCATGGTCAGCCCGGCCGCATCGGCGGCGGCGATGACCTCCTCGTCGCGGATCGAGCCGCCGGGCTGGATCACCGCCGTGGCGCCGGCCTCCGCCGCCTGGATCAGGCCGTCGGCGAAGGGGAAGAAGGCGTCCGAGGCGCAGGCCGAACCCTTGGCGAGCGACTCGGGCAGGCCGGCGGCCTCCGCGGCTTCGGCCGCGCGAATGGCGGCGATACGGGCCGAATCCTTGCGGTTCATCTGGCCCGCGCCGATGCCGGCGGTCTGGCCGCCCTTGGCATAGACGATGGCGTTGGACTTCACATGCTTGGCCACGGTGAAGGCGAACAGCATGTCGCGCAGCTCGGCCTCGGTCGGCTGGCGCTGGGTGACGATCTTCAGGTCGGCGGCGGTGATGTGGGCGGTGTCGCGGCCCTGGACCAGGAAGCCGCCGGCCACCTGACGCCAGGTGACGCCGGCCGCCCTGGGGTCGGGCAGGCCGCCGGTGAGCAGCAGGCGCAGGTCCTTCTTCTTCTTGAAGACCGCGATGGCCTCCTCGTCGGCCTCGGGCGCCACCACCACTTCGGTGAAGACCTTGACGATCTCCCGGGCCGCAGCTGCATCTAGCCGGCGGTTGACCGCCACGATGCCGCCGAAGGCCGAGACCGGATCGCACTGCAGCGCGCGCTGATACGCCTCGGTCAGGTCTGAGCCCAGGGCCACGCCGCAGGGGTTGGCGTGCTTGATGATGGTCACCGCGGCGCTGGCGGCGGGGTCGAACTCGGCGACCAGCTCGATGGCCGCGTCGGTGTCGGCGATGTTGTTGTAGGACAGCGCCTTGCCCTGCAGCTGGGTGGCGGTGGCGACGCCGGGGCGGTTCGAGCCGTCGGAATAGAAGGCCGCAGCCTGATGCGGATTCTCCCCATAGCGCATGGTCTGGACCAGCTCGCCGGCGAAGGCCCGGCGGCGCGGCGCCTCTTCGGCCAGCTCCTTGGCGAACCACTGGGAAATAGCCGCGTCATAGGCTGCGGTGCGGGCATAGGCCCGGGCGGCCAGGGTCTTGCGCAGGGACAGCGAGGTGGCGCCGCTGGTCTTGAGGGCCGCGATCACCTCGTCCAGGTCGGCGCGCTCAGTGCAGACGGCCACATAGCCGTGGTTCTTGGCGCCCGAGCGGATCATGGCCGGCCCGCCGATGTCGATATTCTCGACGCAGGCGGCGAAGTCGCCGCCGCCGGCCACCGTCTGTTCGAACGGATAGAGGGTCACATAGACGATATCGATGGGGCCGATGCCGTGCGCGGCCATGGCCTGGGCGTGGTCGGCGGCGTCCCGCACCCCCAGCAGGCCCCCATGCACCACCGGGTGCAGGGTCTTGACCCGGCCGTCCATCATCTCGGGGAAGCCGGTGAGGTCGGCGACGTCCTTCACGGCCAGGCCGGCCGCAGCGATGGCGGCCTTGGTGCCGCCGGTGGAGACCAGCTCCACCCCCATGTCGGACAGGGCCTTGGCGGCCTCGACCAGGCCGGTCTTGTCGGAGACCGACAACAGGGCGCGGACGGGTTTGACGGCGTCGGGGGCGGGGGGGAAATTCGGGGCTGCGGGCACGGCGGTCTCCTGGCGGGAAGGTGACAAGGCGTGCCCAGGCGAGCGGCGTATGAGGTCCTGGCTCCCCGGTGGTCAACCACCTCGATCTCGCCAGTCACACAGGACGGGGGTGTCCTAACGCCGGCCGGTCGAGGGAGTCAATGCAGCCCCCGCCCGGCCTCGGCCCGGCCTCAGCGCGGCGGCGGCCAGGGCTCGGCCGCGGTGAGCTTCCAGCGCAGGCGGGCGCCCACCTCCTGCCGCACCTGACCCCGCAGCACCACCTGGCTGGTGCGCCGCGCCTGGCCGTCCTGGAAGAAGACCGAGGACTCGATGGAGACCTCCATGGCGTCGTTGCGCAGCCACCAGCCGGTGTCTTCGCCCTCGCTCTTGATCAGCACGCTCTTGCCGTCCCGGGCCAGGGAGGCCCGCGCGTCGGGATGGATGTGGAAGCGGACCACGAAGGGGATGAAGCGCCGGGGATCTTCGCCGGCGGCGGCGTCGGTGACGGGGGTGAAGCGGTCCTCGCCCCGCAGCTCGTCGGCGGCGAGATCCAGATAGAGCCGGCGCTCATGCCGCAGGCCAAACCGGCGGACCCAGCCGTCATGGGACATTTCCAGCCACAGGGCGCCGTCGGCCTGTTGCCGTCTGGCGCTCACCGCCGCATCGGCGCCGATCAGCCGGGGGCCCAGGGCCCGGGCGCTCAGGCCGCGCACCGGCGCGCCGCAGGACAGATCGCCAAGCGAGGCGGTGGAGGCCGCGTCCCCCAGGCGCAGGGCCTCGGGTCCGACGGCGTCAGGGGACCAGCCGCAATTGGTGATCGCCCGGCGGCCGCTGATCAGGATTTCGAGGGCCAGCGGCTGGGCGCAGGCCGTGACGCTCCAGGCGCCCTCGGCCGGCGGGGCGGTGTCGGCCACCACCTGCAGGCTGCGGCTTTCGATGCGGTGATAGCCGTTGCGCGTCGCCGGCAGGGTGCGGGCGCCGTCGCTCTCGCTGGCCCGGGCGGCGGCCACCAGGTTCGGCCGCTGGGCCTCGCCCCCCTGGAAGACCGGCAGGGCGCCATCGGCCAGGGTGAAGAAGCGGACGGCGCCGATCAGCCGGTCGATGGCCCGCATCATCTCGTCGGGCGGCGCCAGGCCGCGCTGGACCAGGGCGGCGTCCAGGGTCTGCAGGTCGAGCAGCAGGCTGAGCGCCGCCTGGGGGGAGCGCGAGGCGTGGCCTCCGTCGGCCAGGACGGTGAGGGGCAGGGCCTTGGTCAGGCGCTCCAGGGCCTGGGTGGTCAGCCGATCGCCGGCCTCGCCGGTCAGGACGGCGCCGGCCAGGGCCGCGGCGCAGGCGCGCTCGGCGGCCTTCACCGGCCCGTCGATGGTGGAGAGCAGGTGGCGGCCCTGGCGGGCGAGGTCGAGGCTGATCAGGGCCGTCTCGGCGTCCGAGGCGCCGGCGCACAGGGTGGGGGCAGCGCAGGCCAGGTTGAACACCCGCCGCTCCAGCACCTCGGGATCCCAGGAAAAGGCGTTCCAGCGCCCGAAGATGCGCCGCCACAGCAGGGCCAGACGCAGGCCCTCGGCCGCCCCGCCCTCGCCCACCGCCAGCAGGTCGCGCAGCCAGTCGAACCGGTGCAGGGCGATGGCGAACCGGCGGCTGGGATTGGGGCGGTCCCAGGGATCGCCCTTGGGACCGGCGTGCAGGGTGGCGCCGGCGAAGGTGAAGTCCCCCAGCAGGATACGGCGGCCATTCTCCGCCCGGCCCGGCCTGGGATCGGCGGGCGCCGCGGTCAGGCCTTCGGGCCTGGGCCTCGCCAGCAGCCAGCGATGGGGCGGCGAGCCGCCCCATTCCCGGCGCAGCTGTCGGCGCAGCCCGACCATCAGGGCCAGGGCGGCCACCTGACCCGGCAGGCGCCTGGACGCCGGCGCCGGTGGGGGCTGTCCGGCCACGGGCGCCCCGCTCACCCGCCCCGGAGGGCGGTGATGTTGTCGGCGTAGACGTCAGGTCCGCCCCTGAAGACCGCCGTGCCGGCCACCAGTGCGGTGGCGCCGGCGTCGCGGCAGAGCCGGGCGGTGTCGCGGGTTACGCCGCCGTCCACCTCCAGGATGATGTCGCGGCCCGTGGTCTCGATCATCCGCGCCAGCCGCTCGATCTTCTTGAGCTGCGAGGTCATGAAGCTCTGGCCGCCAAAGCCGGGGTTCACCGACATGACCAGCATCAGGTCCACCTGGTCGAGGACCGATTCGACCGCCTCGGGCGGGGTCGAGGGATTGAAGACGACCCCGGCCTTGGCGCCCAGTTCGCCGATGCGCTGCAGGGTGCGCGACAGGTGCGGGCCAGCCTCGGGGTGGACGCTGATGATGTCGGCGCCGGCCTTGCGGAAGGCCTCCAGGAACGGATCGGCCGGGGCGATCATCAGGTGGACGTCGAAGGGGATGTCGGTGTGCGGCCGCAGGGCCGCGATGACGTCGGGGCCGATGGTCAGATTGGGCACGAAGTGGCCGTCCATGACATCCAGGTGCAGCCAGTCGGCGCCGGCGGCGGCCACGGCGCGGGCCTCCTCGCCCAGGCGGGCGAAGTCGGCGGCCAGCAGGGACGGGGCGATGATGGTCTTGCGGCTCATCGTCTGGACTTAACCCAAGCCGCCCGCGGGCCACAAGGACCCCGGGGCCGGCTGGCCCTGAAGGCTCAGCCCTGGCGCAGGAAGCGGGCGATATAGAAGCCGTCCGTACCGCCTGGGCTGTGGAAGGGCAGGATGCGCAGGGTCCCGTCCGGGCGCAGGCTATCGACCGGCGCGCCGCCTTCGCCAGGGGCCATGGGCTCCAGGACGAACTCGGGGTGACGGGCCAGGAAGCCTGCGGTCTGGCCCTCGCCCTCCTCGGGCTCCAGGCTGCAGACGCAATAGATCAGCCGGCCGTGGGCGGCGACCCGCGGGGCGGTGGCGTCCAGCAGGCGGGCCTGGGTCTCGGCCAGGCTGGCGATGTCCGCCGGCCGCGCCGCCCAAAGGACATCGGGGTGGCGGCGGAAGGTGCCGGTGGCCGAGCAGGGGGCGTCCAGCAGGACGGCGTCGAACAGGTCGGGCGCCTTCCACTCCGTGGCGTTGGCCGTCACGGTGGCGGCCTTCAGCCCCATCCGCTCCAGATTGGCCGCCAGGCGCTTGAGCCGTCCGGCGGAGCGGTCGAGCGCGGTGACGGAGGCGCCGGTGGCCGCCAGCTGCAGGGTCTTGCCCCCCGGGGCGGCGCAGAGATCGAGCACCTGCTGGTCAGGCCCGGCCTCCAGCAGGCGGGCGGGGATGGCGGCCGAGGCGTCCTGCACCCACCAGGCGCCGGCCTCGAAGCCCGGCCAGGCGGCCAGGTCGCCGCGGCGGGCGGTGCGCAGGCTGCCGCCGGGCAGGATCTCGGCCTCCAGTTCGGCGGCCAGGTCCTGCGCCGTCGCCGGATCGCGGATCGAAAGGTCGGTGGCCGGCTCGTCGGCGATCACCGCGGCGATCTTCAGCGCGGCCTCGGGGCCGTAGGCCGCGCTCCAGCGGGCCATCAGCCAGGGCGGCGGCAGGGCCTCGGGATCATCCAGGGCCGGCGGTTCGCGCAGCAGCCCCCGCAGCACGGCGTTGACCAGGCCCTTGAAGGGCGCAGTGTCCCGCCGCGAGGCGGCCAGATCGACGCTGGTGGCTACCGCGGCAAAGGGCGGGGTCTCCAGCAGGAAGGCCTGGGTCACGCCGATCCGCAGGATCTGGCGCACCCCATCCGGCGGCGACTTGGCCAGCTTGGCGTCCAGGGCCCGGTCGATGGGGCCGAGCCGGCGCAGGGTGGCCATGGCCAGGGCGCGGGCGAAGGCCCGGTCCCGGGGCGACAACGCGCTGAAGGCCGGCGTGGAGATCGCCTCCTCCAGGCCGGTGCGGCGCGCCAGGGCGGCGGTCAGGATGTCGAGGGCGGCGCCCCGGGCGGGGAGGCCAAGATCATTGTCTTCGTTCACCGGCTGCGACGTGCCCGCTCCGCAGGCCGCAGGCAAGGAAAGATCGCGCCCGCGGCGATTTGAGCGCGCCGTCCCGACGACTGGCGCTGGGGCGCTTGGCGTCCTAAATCAGGGCCATGACCGACGCTCTCCCGCCCCATGCGGCCCCCGACAAGCCCTTGAGCCCTGCGGCCCGCCGCGCCCTGGAAGAGGCCGAGGCCCGCCGTCAGGCCGAGGCCGAGCAGGCCGCCCTGGCCGCCGAGCAGGGTGGCCCCAAGGGGCTGGAGCCCACCCGGTTCGGGGACTGGGAGCGCAAGGGCATCGCCGTCGACTTCTAGCTCCGGCCATCGCGCCGTCCACGGCCGAGCTCGCGCAGGGCTTGCAAGGACTCGTGCCGACCCGCCTGGCGCGTTAGCGTTCCGTTAAGTTTTGTATCCGGAGCGTATGATGTCCTGGTCTTTCCGCCTGTTTGCGGGGTTCGCCCTCACCTTGGCGGTGGGCGGCGCGGCCGCCGCCTGCCCCTCCCAAAATCCCTGCGCCGTCCCCTATGCGGGCGGCTATGTCGGCGGCGGCTATTATGGGGCCTATGGCGCCGACCAGAGCTACCAGGCCTATCAGCGCAGTTCCGGCTACAGCGAAAGCTACGGCTATGAGCAGGCCTATGTGAGCGACGCCTACGGCACGCGGGGCTACGCCCAGGAATACGGCCCCTACCGCCAGGAATATGGCTATCCGCAAGGCCCGTCCCATGGCTACCCGCCGCCGCAGTACGGACCGCCGCAACATGGCCCGGCGCCCTATCCGACGCCGGACTACGGCCCGCCCAACGCCTATTATCCGCCCAGCCAATACTATCCGCCGGCCCAGGCGCCCGGCTACGGCCCGTGCTGCGCCCCTTGCGCCTCGGCCTGCGGTTCGCCCCACGGCCATGTCCTGCCCATGAGCTTCTTCGCGGACGCAGGCGGCGTCGGCCCGATCCCCTCCGGCGGCTATGGCGGGGGCGGCTATATGATCATCAACGGCGGCGGCTCGAGCCACAGCTCATCCTACGCCTCCTCCTCGGCGTCCGCCCGGGCCTCAGCCAACGTCTCGGTGCGCGGCGGCTACGCCTATGGCCACGGCGGCTATGGCGGCCATAAGGGCGGCCATGGCGGCAAGGGCGGTCACGGCGGCGGCAAGGGCCACTAGGCGGTTGCTCGCCTAGATCCCGGCCATCTCCGCAACGATCCGCAGGGCCGCAGCCTGGGGGTCGTTGGCGCCGGTGATCGGGCGACCACAGACGATGTGCGAGGCCCCGGCGCCTAAGGCCTGGGCCGGCGTCGCGGCGCGGGCCTGATCGTTCTTGGCTGACCAGTCGGGGCGCACGCCAGGCGTCACCACCAGGAAGTCCGGGCCGCCAATGGCGCGGGCCAGCTGCGCCTCATGCGGGCTGGCGATCACCCCGTCGCAGCCGGCGGCCACCGCATGATGAATGCGGCGCTCCACCAGCGCGCGCGCGCCTTCCGTAAAGCCCATCTCCAGAAGATCCTCGTCCGACAGGCTGGTCAGGACGGTGACGGCCAGCACCTTCAGTCCCGACCGCCCCCGGCCGCGCACGGCGGCGGCCATGACCTGGGGCTCCCCATGCACGGTGAGGAAGTCGCAGCCGGAGTCGGCCAGCACGGCGGCGGAGCGCTGCACCGTCGTGCCGATGTCGTGCAGCTTCCAGTCCAGGAAGACCTGCTTGCCCTGCGTCTTGAGGTCGCGGGCCAGGGTCATGCCGCCCGACGCGAACAGCTCCAGCCCGACCTTATAGAAGCTGACGGCCTCGCCGAGCGCCTCGACCATCGCCCGGGCCTGGTCGACGTCGGGCAGGTCCAGGGGCACGATCAGGCGCGGATCGGCGGCGGGGGCGGTCTCCAGGCGGGCGGCGGCGGTCATGGCGCAGGCTCCGGGCAGGTTTGCGCCGGTCCCGCCCCATAAGGGAGATCGGCGCCGCTTCGATTTTGGGCTAGAGCATTTTCAGCTGAAGTGGACACCAGTTCAGCGAAGAAAATGCTCATACTTCAAGGAGTGTTGAGCAAGATCCGATCCGGTCAATCGGATCTTGCTCGGGGAGCGAGGCATGAGCCAGGCTGAGTTCGCGGTCAACTTCTTCGTGGCGTTGTTCGCCCTGATCGATCCGATCGGGAATGTCCCCCTGTTCGGCGCCGCGACCCAGGGCAGCAAGGGGCGCGATGCGCGGCTGGTGGCCGTCTATATCGCCCTGTTCATCCTGGGCTTCCTGACCTTCTTCTACTTTTCGGGCCTGGCCCTGCTGGCCTTCTTCGGCATCTCCCTGCCGGCCTTCCGGATCGCCGGCGGCATCATCCTGTTCCTGCTGGGCCTGGAGATGGCCCGGGACGACTTCACCGCCACCTTCGCGGCCATGGCCGAGGGCGACGAAAACCCGAAGGGGCGGGCGGGCCGCAAGTTCGAGCGGCTGATCGTGCCCTTCGCCATGCCCCTGCTGATCGGGCCCGGCGCCATCTCTTCGGTGGTCATCTATGCCAGCGAGGCCAAGGCCTTCGGCCTGGCGGGCGCGGCCATTGGCGTGGGCGTGATCGGCGCCATCGCCCTGGTGGTCATGCTCTGCTTCTGGGCTGCGCCGGTGATCAGCAAGATTCTCGGCCGGATCGGCATGACCATCGTCGTGCGGGTTCTGGGGCTGATCCTCTGCGCCATGGCGGTGCAGTTCGTTCTGGTGGGGATCGCCGACGCCACCAGCGGGGTGATCCTCAACGAAGCCGCCAACCCCTATGTCCCCCAGTGACAGACGCCGTCGTCTCAGGGCTTGCGGAACCGCCAGCCCTGGGCGGCGGTGATGGCCATCACCCAAGGGTCAGGCAGCAGCCAGGCCAGGCCCGCCAGGGCCTTGTTCACCGCGCCAGGCACACAGACCGGCCGATGGGCGTCGGCCGCCGCCAGGCCCGCGGCGACCACGGTCTCGGCGTCCATCCAGAGCCAGGCCGGCGTGGCCTTGTTCAAGGGCTCGCGCATGCCGTTGACGTCGTGAAACTCCGACCAGGTCAGGCCGGGACACAGGGCGCTCACATGGACGCCGCTGTCGGCGCATTCCTGGTGAAGGCTCTGGGAGAAGCCGATCAGAAAGCTCTTCACCGCCCCATAGAGGCCGACGCCGCCCGGCGTCAGCCCCGCGACCGAGGCGACATTGATGATGCGGCCATAGCCGCGGGCGCGCATGCCGGGCAGGAACCGATGGGCCAGATCGCACGGCGCGGTCAGCATCACCTGCAGCATCGCCGCCTGATCATTCCAGGCATTGTCGCCAAAGCCTCCGGGCAGGCCATAGCCGGCATTGTTCACCTGGATATCCACCGACCGACCCTGGGCGGCCAGGGCGGTTTCCAGGGCCGCCGGCGTCTCCGGATCGGCCAGGTCGGCGGCGAGGATCAGCACCTCGACTCCATGACGATGGCGCAGCTCGACCGCCAGGGCCTCCAGGCGCTCGGCGCGGCGGGCGGTGAGGACGAGGTCGTGGCCCCGGGCGGCCAGGGCTCGGGCGAAGGCGGCGCCGATGCCGGCGGACGCCCCGGTCACCAGGGCCAGACGACGGTCCATTTGCGCTCCTGCGATGATGGAAGGCCGCTTCGCGGCCGAAGCTGGTCCGCGCCGAAGGTGGACAAGGACGGCCTCGGCGGCAAGCCGCCTGACTTGGCGCATGAGTCGCCCGCGATTGAACCCCGCGCGGAATGGGTGTATCGCGCCCGCCGCATCGTCGGGGCGCAGACGTCCTGTCTGGGATTACGAGACACCGTCCCCACGGTCTCCGGAGAGTCTGGATGAGTGAGCCGACCCCATCGGCTACCGAGGCGCATGCTGATGCGTCTCACCCCAAGGCGGACGGCTTCTGGGCGCTCGCCCTCGGCTCCGTCGGCGTCGTGTTCGGCGATATCGGCACCAGCCCGCTCTACGCCATGCGCGAGGCCCTGGCCCACTCCCGAAGCGGTGGGACCGACGAGCTGGCGGTGTTCGGGGTGGTCTCCCTGGTCACCTGGGCGCTGATCCTGATCGTCACCCTGAAGTATGTGGTCTTCCTGCTGCAGGCCGACAACAAGGGCGAGGGGGGCACGCTCGCCCTCATGGCCCTGGCCCGTCGCGCCCTGGGTCGTCGCTCCGGCGCGGTTTTCTTCCTGGGTATGGTGGGCGCGGCCCTGTTCTATTCCGACGGCATCATCACGCCGGCCCTGTCGGTGCTCAGCGCCGTGGAGGGCCTGAAGGTGGCGCCTGGCCTGGGCACGGCGCTGGCCCCCTTCGTCCTGCCGATCTCGGCCGGCATCCTGATCGCACTGTTCATGGTGCAGTCCCGCGGCACGGCCAGTGTGGCGCGCTTCTTCGGACCGATTACCGCCCTCTGGTTCGTGACCCTGGCGGGTCTGGGAATTCTGCACATCTTCGACGCGCCGCGGATCCTGATGGGCCTGTCGCCCCACTACGGAATCCTGTTTCTGCTCGACAATGGCTTCCTGGGTTTCGTCATCCTGGGCAGCGTCTTCCTGGCCGTCACCGGCGCCGAGGCGCTCTATGCCGACATGGGCCATTTCGGGAAGGGGCCGATCCGCGCGGCCTGGGTGATCCTGGTCCTGCCGGCCCTGTTGCTGAACTATCTCGGCCAGGGCGCCCTGGTGCTCGACAATCCCGAGGCCCGCCTGAATCCTTTCTTCGAGATGATCCCTGAATTCGCCTTCTGGCCGATCCTGATCCTGGCCACGGCGGCCACGGTCATCGCCAGTCAGGCGGTGATCACCGGCGCCTTCTCGGTGACGCAGCAGGCGGTGCAGCTGGGCCTGCTGCCGCGGATCGACATCCGACGGACCAGCGAGACCCTGGCCGGCCAGATCTATGTGCCACAGGTCAACATGCTGCTGCTGGTCGGCGTGCTGGCCCTGCTGGCCATGTTCCAGACCTCATCCAACCTGGCGGCGGCCTATGGGATCGCGGTCACCGGCTCCATGCTGGTCGACAGCATGCTGTTCTTCGTGATCATCGGCGCCCTGTGGAAGCGGCCCTGGTGGCAGGCGGCCCTGGCCGCCGGCGCCTTCGGCCTCATCGATCTGGTCTTCGTCTCGTCGAACCTGCTGAAGATTCCCCAGGGCGCCTGGTTCCCCCTGGTCATGGGGGGCGTCCTGGTGCTGGTCATGTGGACCTGGACCCGGGGCGCGCAGATCCTCACCGACAAGACCCGTCGTGACAGTATCCAGCTGACCGAGCTGACCGAGATCCTCAAGGCCCGCGCCCCGCACCGGGCGCCGGGCACGGCCATCTTCCTGACCTCGGACCCGGACGTCGCGCCGGTGGCCCTGATGCATAATCTCAAGCACAACAAGGTGCTGCACGAGAAGAATGTCATCCTGACCGTGCGCACCACCGAGACCCCGCGGGTCAAGGACGAGGACCGGATCAAGATCGAGCCGGTCAACGAGGACTTCAAGAAGGTCACGGTGGCCTACGGCTTCATGGAAAGCCCCAACCTGCCCAAGGCGCTGGGCCTATGCCGCAAGCTCGGCCTGAAGTTCGACATCATGGCCACCAGCTTCTTCCTCGGACGCCGCTCGGTGGTGCCTTCGGCCCAGTCGGGCATGCCGCTCTGGCAGGACCGTTTGTTCATCTATCTGATGCGCAACGCCGCAAACCCGACGGACTTCTTCAAGATCCCGCCCGGCCGCGTGGTGGAGCTGGGCACCCAGGTCACGGTCTAGAACCGCTGGCCTGGACTCCGCGGCCCCATCTGGGCCATGGGTCGGGCCACCAAGGCTGCGGGAGAGATCAATGAACTGGCTGGGTATTGTCGGCGACGCCCTTTGGATCGTCTCCCTGTCGATCATGGCCAGCGCCTCGCACAAGGCGTGGGCGCGGGTGCCGCCGGAAACCCGCATGCCGCTGCAGTTCGCCCGGGACGGCCGGGCCGTCATGCGGGTCCCGCGTCACATCGCCCTGCTGCTGATCCCGGGGATCGCCTTCCTGCTCAGCGTGATGCTGCTGTGGCAGAACCGGCAGACCGCGCCGGGCACGCCCGACGCCCTGGTGCTGTTCGGCGTCCGCGCCACCCTGGCCGGGGTCTTCGCCCTCTATCATCTGCGCTGGCTGAGCGCCGCCCTGGCCCAGCTGGACCAGGAAGGCGCGCTTAGGTCTTGAACGGGCGGCCCATTCGCCCTTAAAGCCGCGCCTGTTGCCTCCATCCTCCGATCCTCGAAAGACCTCGCCCCATGGCCGCCGACAAGCCGATCAAGAAAGTCGTCCTCGCCTATTCCGGCGGCCTCGACACCTCGATCATCCTGAAGTGGCTGCAGACCGAATACGGCGCCGAGGTGGTCACCTTCACCGCCGACCTCGGCCAGGGGGAAGAGATCGAGCCGGCGCGGGCCAAGGCCCTGGCCGCCGGCGTGAAGCCCGAGAACATCTTCATCGAGGATGTGCGCGAAGAGTTCGTCCGGGACTTCGTCTTCCCGATGTTCCGGGCCAACACCGTCTATGAGGGCCAGTACCTGCTCGGCACCTCCATCGCCCGCCCGCTGATCGCCAAGAAGCAGATCGAGATCGCCCGCCAGGTCGGGGCCGACGCCGTCTGTCACGGGGCCACCGGCAAGGGCAACGACCAGGTCCGCTTCGAGCTCGGCTACTACGCCCTGGAGCCCGACATCCACGTCATCGCCCCCTGGCGCGAGTGGGAATACCGCAGCCGCGAGGCGCTGATCGAATTCGCCGAGAAGCACCA
>NZ_JAUSLG010000023.1 GCF_030646615.1 Phenylobacterium sp.
AAGCCGCTCGACCATGGGGTCGATATCAGCGTCCAGGCCCTGACCAAGTATGTGGGCGGCCATTCCGACGTCTTCATGGGCTCTGTCGCCGTCCGCGACGGGGCGCTGGTCAAGGCGATGGATGAGGGTGTGCTGCACATCGGCTGGGCGGTGTCGCCGGACGACGCCTATCAGATGCTGCGGGGCCTGCGGACGCTCGCCACCCGGATGGCCCGTCACGACCAGTCGGCCCGCCACATCGCCCGCTGGCTGGCGGATCGGCCGGAGGTGGCGGAGATGCGCCATCCCGCCCTGCCCGGCAGCCCTGGCCACGACATCTGGCGCCGGGACTATAGCGGCGCCTGCGGCCTGTTCGCCTTCACCCTGCAGCCAGCGCCTGCGGCGGCCACGGCGGCCTTCCTCGATGCGCTCAAGGTGTTTGGCCTCGGCTTCTCCTGGGGCGGCTTCGAGAGCCTGGCGATCGACTGCGATCCCCAACTCCGCTGCCGCGCGGATGATCACCGCGAGGACGGCGCCCTGATCCGCCTGCATATCGGGCTGGAAGATCCCGCGGACCTGATCGCCGACCTCACCGGCGCCCTTGACGCCTGGCGGAGCTTCGCCTGACCGTGGGTCCGGCCTGGGCGCGCGCCTTCCTGGCCGAGCATGGCCTGCCGCCGGCCTATGGCCGCATCCTGGACGAGGTCGCCAGCCCGCTCGCCGCACGGATCACCGCCAAGGCCACGAGCCGCCGGACGCCGCTTGTCGTCGGCCTCTGCGGCCCCCAGGCGTCAGGCAAGTCCACCCTGGCCGCCGCCTTGGCGGGTTTGCTGCAGGCCCAGGACCTGGCTGTGGCCGTCCTCTCCATCGACGACCTCTATCTCTCCCATGCGGCGCGCCAGCGACTGGGCGCCGAGGTCCACCCCCTGCTCGCCACCCGCGGGCCGCCGGGAACCCACGATGTGGCGCTCGGCCTGCGGCTCTTGGACGAGCTGGCCGAGGGACGCCCCGCCACCCTGCCCCGCTTCGACAAGGCCCGCGATGATCTGGCCCCGACCAGCGCCTGGCCGACGGCGCCGGCCAGGGTCGATGTCGTCCTGTTCGAAGGCTGGTGCGTGGGGGCGAGGCCGCAGGCGGGGCCGGACCTGGCGGCGCCGGTCAATGACCTGGAGGCGCGGCGCGACCTGGCCGGCCTCTGGCGGCGCTACGTCAATGACAGCCTGGCGGGGCCGTATCAGACTCTGTTTGGCCGGATCGACCTTCTGATCCTGCTGCAGGCGCCGGGATTCGAGGTGGTCGCCGCCTGGCGGCAGGAGCAGGAGCGCAAGCTGCGGATGAGGCTGGCGGCGCAAGGCGCCGATCCGGCCCGCAGCATGAGCGACGATCAGGTTCTGGCCTTTATCCAGCTCTATGAGCGGCTCACCACCCACATCCTTGAGACCATGCCGGCCTATGCCGACGCGGTGATTCCCATGACGGCGGAGCGGACTATGACGCCGCCGCGCTGGGCGGTTCGACCGTCGCCGAACACCTGACCTCGTCCTCGGCCGCAAAGTACCGCACCGTGCCGATCAGGGCGTTGCGCCGGTCATGCACGATGACCTGGGCGTCGCCCCCGGCCGAGGCGATCAGCTGCGCCAGGCTGCGAGCCTTGGCCTCGGCGTGCGCGCCGGAAAAGAACATCAGAGGATGATCGGCCAGGGACGAGGTCACGGACCATCCGCCCTCCACTGGCGTCACCGTCACCACATTGTCCAACGCAGCTCCGGCCTTCTCCAACCAAGCCATGCGCCACTCCCGTCCAAGTTGCGCCCACCGCCGGGGGCCATTTTAGCTACGATTATGACCACCTATGGACGAGTTCGTCTGTGGTGAAGCCGACAGATCGCGCAAACTTGATCCGCGCCGCCGCCGCCCCGCCGCACCCCTGCCGTCCGCAGGCGGGTCGAACCAGGGCCGCGCCCATGCTAAGGTAAAGCTTCTATCCTTGGAGCGATCGAGGCACGTCGCTCACCCGAAGACCAACGGGCGGAGATGATATGAAACGCTTAGTCTTGATCGCCGGGGCGACCCTAATCGCAGCGGTAGTCTGGTGCGGTCTGGTCTTTCTGGGTTTCAGCGAGGGCTGGGGGCGCAAGCCGATAGCCGCCTCGCCCGAGCCTGAGGCCTTCATCAGCGCCGCACGCTCGCAGATCGCAGATGAGGGCGTTGGCAATCTGGCCATGGCGCTCATCGAAGATGGCGCCGTCGTCGGCGATGACTACGTGTCGGCTGACGCCCCTGTGGGGCCTCAGACCCTGTTTCAGGTGGCCTCGCTCAGCAAATGGCTGACCGCGTGGGGCGTCATGAACCTCGTCGAGGACGGCAGGATCGACCTGGATGCGCCGGTGGCCACCTATCTCACCCGCTGGCGACTGCCGGATAGCCCGTTCGACGAAGACGGCGTCACGGTGCGCCGTCTTCTCAGCCACACGGCCGGCCTGGGCGACGGCCTCGGCTATGGGGGCTTCACCTCCCCCGATGAGGTGCAGTCCCTGGAAGAGTCGCTGACCCAAGCCCGTGACGCCTCGCCAGGCGCGGACGGGGCAACGCGCGTCGTGGCCGAACCGGGGAGCGGCTGGAACTATTCGGGGGGCGGCTACACCCTCCTGCAGCTCATCGTGGAAGAGGTCAGCGGCCAGGCCTTCGCCGACTACATGCAGGCGGAGGTCTTCCAGCCGCTCGGCATGAACGACACCACCTTCGACTTCGATGAGGCGTCCCGGCGCGACCTGGCGCAGAGCTTCACCCTGTCCGGCGCGACCGAGCCCCTGCGGCGTTATACGGCGCTGGGCGCGGCTTCGCTGTTTACGAGCGCTGGCGACATGGCGCGCTTCGTTGCAGCCCAGGCGCCCGCCTCTCCTGAGCCGGACGCCGTTCTGTCGGCTCAAACACGCGCCGCCATGCGGACGCCGCAGGCTTCGCAGTTGGGGGTCGATATCTGGGGGTTGGGTGTGATGCTCTACGCCCCCAATGGGCGCGGCGACTTCATCATCGGCCACGACGGCAACAACGAGCCGGCCATCAACACGGCCGTGCGTCTGGATCCCGCCACGGGCGACGGGATCGTCGTGCTGGAGACCGGCGGCGACCTGACGGCGAGCCGCCTCGCCAGCGAATGGGTCTACTGGAAGACGGGCAATATCGACGCCGTGATGTTCCTCATGCAGGCGAAGGCGATGATCGTCTGGATGCTGGCTGGCAGCGGCCTGATCCTTCTGACGGGCGTGGTCGCCGGATGGCGGCTGCGACGCCGGCGCTAGAGCATGATGCGGTCAGACGGAACAGTCTGATCGTTGAATCATGCTCTAAACTCAAAGACTTGAGCGCGTCTTGTTCCGAGAACCGGTTCCCACTTATCGGAACGCGCTCTAGAGCCCTGGCGCGCCCTGCAGGACTCGAACCTGCAACCGTCCGCTTAGAAGGCGGAGTTAACGTTTTCACGATGTGGACCGACCGTTCTCGGTCCGTTCAGGCCCTGCCCTGCCCTGCCTGCCCTCGGCATCCAAGCCTAATAGCGTCCTCCATCGGGGCGTCTGCGCTCGGCACCCGCCTTGGCGCGCTATGCGCCTGTGCCTGTAGGCCGATCGCGACTGACTCTGAATTGAGGGGGCACGCCGTAAGCACGGAAATGGTCGAAATAGGCGAGATTCTTGGAAGCCTCTCGAGTCGACTTCGAATTCAGCTCGTCAGCTGATTGTCTATCCGAGTTTGCCCGGAAAACCGGTTCGATGGATAGAGGCTCAGCAAGTTGGCTTTATCCCAGATCCCCCCCACGCCTGCAGAACCGTTCTAGATTCTGCAGCGTGACGATCAATGGTTCGTCCACCTGGCGATTTGTTTCCCAGATGAACCGAAACTCTGCCTCAGCTTCATGCTTGATCGGCTTCAGAAAAAGTTCTCTGGGGCCAGATATTTTCCGGGTGAGACCCGCAATTTTTTGATGGTCGGTCTGCTCGGAGCCATTGCCAATTTCAAGCTCCTCTCTTTCTGGACCTCGCTGGTCCGACACTAGAATTTTGTTGTCGACGTAGATGCACCAGCCCATGCGCGTCCCGATGCAGCCCGGTATCTCGTTCGCGACTTCTATCGCAAAGATAAGAGGATCAAAAATCTCAATACTAGCATCGCCGAACACGCTATCCATTAGTGCTGTCGTCCGGACAGTCGTGCTCAGAATGAAAGCATTTTTGCCCGTCTCAGTGAACACGAAGAAGGATCGGTCCGCCTTTACATCATTGATGCCAAGCAGCGTCTCGCCCTCGCGGCGGTCTCCCTGGAGCTCGTTCGTGTGGCGCTTGAATTGGGCGAAGCACGACAGCCTGAGCTCGCCGCTGCTGAAAAACGTATCGACGAATTGAACTGGCAGTCGCCTATATACCGTCGGAAGATGTGCCGTGATCGGGCGTCC
The DNA here is from genome assembly GCF_030646615.1 of Phenylobacterium sp. Taxonomy (GTDB): domain Bacteria; phylum Pseudomonadota; class Alphaproteobacteria; order Caulobacterales; family Caulobacteraceae; genus Phenylobacterium. The sequence goes on from NZ_JAUSLG010000023.1 coordinate 4,430, forward strand.
ATGCTGGATCTGAATCCCAGCAAGACCGGCCGCATTGAAGTTGTTACCCGCCATTTCCCCGCCTCGTGAAGATTGTGTCTTGCCGGGTGGATAGAGTCCACGGTGGCATCGCGCTTATCGTGCTGCTTGAGTAGGAGATCGGCCGGCGCCTGACCGACGTTCGCAGTTTCCGCGCCGGGTCCGAGTACGATTCGACCGCCGGCGTCTTCATGTTCTACCAATCGAAGACCGGCAGTTGCGTCACGATCCCAATCAGCGAGCGGCTTCAGAAGCTCCTGACAAAAGCGGCGGAGGGGAAGCTGTTCCTCTTCACAAACGAGAAGAGCGGCAAGGCCTAAACCGGCGAGCGCCTGTCAAAGACCTTCGCCTGGGTTCGAACTGCGGCCGTGAAGAACGGAGCTCGCCCACTTCTCCTGCGCTGGCTTCGACATTCGTGCGTCGTTCAGCTAGCGCGGGCGCGCTGCACGATCCCGGAGATCGCCGTGATCACCGGCCACAGTCATGCATCGGTGAGCAAGGTCCTCGATGTCTACCTGCCCCGCGACAACGAAGTCGCCTGGAATGCTCGGCAGAAGCGGGGGCTCATCTGAGCTCTACCGCATCCCAATCAGGAATGCCTCCGGCGAGCGCCAGATGGCGCGCGACCTCCGAGGCCACCCTTATCCCTTCCGCGGCGATCGCATCGTTCTTCGCGCTGGATGCAATATCACCCCCGTGAACGACTTTGCTGCGAAGGTCGTAGAGGTCGCGGACCGCCTTGCGCACGGCGCGGCGATCACTAAAGTCCGAGCCTAGCAGCCTCGCCGCACGGAGACTGTACCTATACCGGAGCTCCGTCTTCTCGTCGTTAAGGAGCGCCTCGAGGGCAATGGCCGCCTCTAAGGCACGGTCGCCGGGGCGCTGGCGTTTTAGGGCCTGATTTATGCGCTCGAATGCCAGCTCAAGCCGCCGTCGAAATTGGCCGTTGGAGCCAACCACACAAGATACGACCTGGGCGGCATAGGCTGACATGGGAGCGGGCTGGTACCGATGGGCCAGATCAACATCCAGCATTGGCCAACCGACACCTGCATCCATCATGCACGCTTCGAGATCCGGGTCCGCGGCCTCCCACCACACGTACGCAAGGGTCGCTGGAGAGGCCGCTAAGCCCCCTAGAATGTTCACAATCGGCCAGAAATCGTAGTGAACCGGCTGTGGTTGCGCCGCCCCCTCTGTGATGGCAGGCGATTGTTGGAGTGACGCCACGAGTACAGTGGGCGTGCCGATTGATCTCTGGACCGCTTCTGCCTCTCGCTTGGCCAGCATGTCAGAGCGTCCGACCCGAACGCTGCCCGATTGCGCAAGGGGTCGGATTTCCAGGTTGGGAGCAAGGCTGACACCAGCGTCGCCGGGGGACACGCCCAGAACACGCGCATATCCGCGAACTTCGAAGGTTCGACGGGTCAACAGATCGCGCAGCCACGTCACAGCGGGACCCGTTCCCAGCAAGCGCGCCTTGCGCAGACAGGTTAACGCTAGGGGAAGCCCGGCGTCTCCGCTCCAGCCAGGGCCAACCGCAATGCCGATGTTGCCCCCCGGCTGCCCCCGTTCAAGTACGTCCTGAATGCCCGCGAGTACTTGAAAACCCTGCGCTACCAAAGGTAGCGACCACTGGATTTGGTCGGGGAACTCCCCAAGCCCGGTGGTGACGAGGTGAGACAAGCGATCCCAATCCACGGCGTCAGCGCAAGTTGGAGGGACGTCACTCACGATCTCGGTTCTCCGGTGATTGGCGAGCCCGGCAGGAATCGAACCTGCAACCGCCGACTTAGAAGGTCGATGCTCTATCCAGTTGAGCTACGGGCCCGGAACACGTGGCGTCCAAAAAGTCTAACGGGCGCGTCTGGCGAAAGTCCAACGACGGCCCTAAGATATTGTAATAGAAGGCCCTTTCAGTGTGGGGCATGCGCTTAGAAGGCGGATGCTCTATCCGGTTGAGCTAAGGGCGCGTGAGTGAGGGCCGACCTTAGTGGGTCCAGGGGACCTTGCGGCCGAAGGCGAAGTTGTCGGCATAGGCCTTGATGATGCGCTTGGCCGGTTTGGGATCGAAGACCTCGAAGGCCACGCCGTGCTGTTCGGCATAGGCCACGGCCTCGTCCTTGGTGTCGAAGGACAGGCGCAGCTGGGTGCGGGTGTCGTCCGTCTGGGTCCAGCCCATCAGGGCGTCGGGTCTGCGCGCGCTGGCCGGCTCGAATTCCAGGACCCATTCGCGGGACTTGGCGCGTCCGGACTGCATGGCGTTCTTGGCGGGGCGGAAGATGCGCGCGAGCATGTGGCTGTCCCATTAGCGATCCCGGAGCCGGCTAAGGCTCCACGTCGGCGTCTGGTCGGGGCGGCGTGATTCGAACACGCGACCCTCTGGTCCCAAACCAGATGCGCTACCAGGCTGCGCTACGCCCCGAGACGGACGCCAACATTGGGCGTCTCATGCCACGCAAGGCGCCGCGCCGCAATGTGAGGCCTGCGATCAGGCGCGCTTGTGCATCAGTTTGAAGACGCCGGAGCCCCGGACCACGTCGCGGGCGCCCACATAGGCGCGGCCCTCGACGAAAGCGACGTCGCGGGTCAGGCGGGTCACTTTGGCTTCGCCCATCACCCACTCCCCCACCCGCGCCATGTGCAGAAAGTCCACCGAGAGGTGGATGGTCACCCCTGGACGGCGGGCGGCGCGGAACACCGCAGCCCCCATCAGCCCGTCGAGGAAGCTGGTCAGCATGCCTCCATGGACCAGGCCCAGGCCGTTGGCGTGCCGCGGCAGGCCGAAGAAGGCCTGCTCGGTGCTCTCACCCTGCTGGGCGCGATGGTAATAGGGGCCGTTATGGCCGGAGAAGGCGCCGCGGCCTTCGGACAGGACAAACCCCTCAGGCGGCGGCGGGGCCGGTTTGCCGGCGTCCTCTGGCTCACCCATTCGGGAAGATCCGATGCCGCACCCGGTCGCCGGGCAGGGCGCCGATCTCGGCCGCCCGGCCGCCGATCAGTTCCAGGACGGCGCGCACCGATCCGCCGGAGGGCACGCCCTCTTCGGACAGCGGCGTGGTGTTGCGGGCGATGGACAGGATGCGCCCGTCGGCCCGGATGAAGATCATGTCCAGCGAGATATAGGTGTTGCGCATCCAGAACGAGACCGGACGCGGGGTGTGGAAGTCGAACAGCATGCCGCGGTCAGGCGCCAGGGACTTGCGATACATCAGCCCCCGGGCGCGGGCGGCGTCGTCGGCGGCCACCTCGACCTGGAAGCTGACCGGCCCACGGCTTGTCAGGATCGCCAGGGGCTCAAGGGCGACGGATGTCTTGGCGGTCGCCAGGCCCGGCGTCGCCAGGGTGGCGAGGCCCGCCAGGAAGGCGCGCCGCGGCAGGGTGGAAGTCGACACGGGCTTTGTCCTCCGGCGTTGGCGACGGCGGGACCGTCGCTCAGGCCAGACCTATCGGCTCGATCTCAGCGACGACAAGCCCTTTCGGACCTTCGGCAAACCTCACCATCACGTCATCGCCCGGCTGTAGGTCTTCCAGACCGGCGCGACGCAGGGTTTCGATGTGGATGAAGATGTCGCCGGAATGGGTTTCGCGGACCACGAAGCCATAGCCCTTGGCGCGATTGAACCACTTGACCTTGGCCCGCTCCAGCGGTCCGGCCGCCAGGGGCGGGCGCTTGGGCCGGGCGTTGAAGCCGCCCATGTCGCCGCGATCGTGGGAGCGGTCATAGGGACGGTCGCGGCGGGCGAACTCCGGCTCCCGCGGGCGACGAACCTCGGGGGGCGGGGCGGCGCTCTCGTCCAGCTCCAGCACCTCGGCCACCTGCCAGCCCTTGGGCCTGCGGATGGCGTCACAGATGATGACGGCGCCTTCCAAGGCGCTCTCATGACCCGAATTGCGCAGGGAGGTGACGTGCAGCAACACGTCCTTGAGGCCGGTCTGGCTGGGATCGTCCGGGACGACGAAGCCATAACCCTTGCCGGCGTCAAACCACTTTACGCGACCACTGATGCGGACAGACTCGTCTGCGCCGGCATCTTCAAAATCGTAACCAGACATGCGCCCCTCTGGCCCCGCTTCACCCCTGCTCCTTAAGGGCGGGCCAACTATAACACTGTTCTCGTAAGTCGAGAGGCGTCAAGGGCCACCCACGCAAACGGGCTCGCAAAGGCCGATTCGAGGCCTTTGCGAGCATGTTCGAGCCTAGATGGGCAGGCGGGGGGTAGTTGGTGGGCTCAGCGGCTCACCTCAGGCAGGTTCACCGGGGGCAGGTTCTCGTCGGTCTCAGCCGAGCCGTCGGTGGCCGGCGCTGTCGGGGCCATCGGGCTGGCGGCCTCGCCGGCCACCCCGGTTTGTCCGGCGCTGGGCGCCGGCGACGTGCTGGCGCTGGTGTCGGGCATGGCCGCGGCCGTGTCGGTCGCTTCGGGGTTGGTGTCGGTGCAGGCGCCAAGGGCCAGGGCGGCCGCGCCGGCGGCCAGGAAGGTCAGGGTCTTCATCAGGGCTCTCTCCGTCAATTGCCGGAGACCAACGCAAAGCGTCGCCGTTTCGTTGCGCCAGGAGGGCGACGCGACGTCTAGATTTTCGAGGTGAAGAGAAGCACCGCGTGGCAGTCCCTAGGGGAGTCGAACCCCTCTCTCCAGGTTGAAAACCTGGCGTCCTAACCGATAGACGAAGGGACCACTCGACGCGGAGGGCGGCTCTATATCCGCCTTCCCTGTGGCTTGCAACCACGCTCTAGACGTTTTTGCGACGGGGATCGGCGACGTCGTCGATCTCGAGCTCGACGCCCTGCCGGCCATTCCAGTCATCCGCCTTCAGACGACCCACCACATGGATGGCCCCGCCCTCCGACATCAGGCGCCTTCCCATCTCGGTCGCTTCCGCCCGCCACGCCACGGCCTTCAGACGTCCCCCAGAGCGGTCCGTGAGGGTGCACCGGACATGACCGCCCCTCAGCATCATCGGACGCTCCACGCGCACCTCTGCGGCGGCGAAGACCGGCTCGGGATTTCCGGGGCCAAAGGGCGCCAGGCGTTGGAAAGACTCCAGCAGGGCGCGGTCGGCGCCGGCCGTGGTGATCAGGGCGTCGATCTCCAGGCTGTCGGCCTCGGCCGCCGCCACAGCTTCCACGGCGACACGTTCGCACAGGAAGGCGCGCAGTTCGGGCAACAGGTGGGGGCGCACCGATAGCCCGGCCGCCATGGCGTGACCGCCGCCGGCCAGCAGCAGGCCCTCATCGAAGGCCGCCTGGACAGCCCGGCCCAGATTGACCCCCGGCTGCGAGCGGCCCGAGCCCTTGCCCACATCGGCGGCGCGGTCGACGCCCACCACCAGGGTCGGCTTGCGGAATCGCTCACGCAGGCGCCCGGCCACGATCCCGATGACGCCGGGATGCCAGTCGTCGGCGGCGACCAGCAGCAGCGGCAGGTCGGCGAAATTGCTTTCCCGCTCGACGATACGCACGGCGGCCTCCAGCACCTCGGCCTCGACCTCCCGGCGCGAGGCGTTCAGGGCGTCGAGCTCCAGGGCCAGGCGCCGGGCCTCATCGGGGTCGTCGGTGGAGAGCAGACGAGCGCCCAGGTCCGAGCGGCCGATTCGCCCGCCCGCATTGATTCGCGGCCCCAGGACGAAGCCGGCGTGGAAGGTGGTGGCCGGCCCCTTGGACCCCGCCGCCTCGAGCAGCGCCTTGAGCCCCGGGTTTCGCCAGGCCGACATGGTCTTGAGGCCCTGGGCGGTCAGGGCCCGATTGAAGCCCACCAGCTGGGTGACGTCGCAGACCGCCCCCATGGCGGCCAGGTCCAGCCACTGGCGCAGGTCGGGCTCCGGCCGCTCAGCGAACAGGCCGCGCCCGCGGGCCTCACGGTTGAGGGCCGCCAGCAGGACGAAGGTGACCCCGGCGGCGGCCAGCACCCCCTGCCCCGAGCCGCAGTCGGGCCGGTTGGGATTGACCAGGGCGGCGCAGACCGGGATCTCGTCACGCATCAGGTGGTGATCGATCACCACCACGTCGAGACCGATCTCGCTGGCGCAGGCGATGGCGTCGACGGCCGCGGCGCCGCAGTCCACGGTGACCACCAGCTCGGCCCCCTCCTCCCGCAGGCGGCGGAAGGCGGCCGGTGACGGGCCATAACCCTCGGTCACCCGGTCGGGCACATAGATCGACAGCCGCTTGCCCATGGCGGCGAACCAGCGGACCAGCAGGGCCGCGCTGGAGGCGCCGTCCACATCATAGTCGGCGAAGACCACCACGGGCCGGTCGGCCACCAGGGCGTCCACCAGGACGGTCGCGGCCTTGTCCATGTCGGCGAAGCTGGAGGGGTCGGGAAACAGGGCCTTGAGGGTCGGCGCCAGATAGCTGTCGGCCGCCTCCGCCGTGATCCCCCTGGCCGCCAGGGCGCGGGCCATGGGCTCGTCGAGGCCGAGCATCATCTGGTGACGGCGGGTCAGTTCGGCGTCGGCGGGACGCGCACGCCACCGCCGCCCGCTGAGCGAGCGGTCCACATCGAGATAGCCGAGGGAGGCTCCGCCATCGGCCATGGATCAGACCGGTCGCTTCATCCGCACTTCGCGAACCGTGCGGGTGGACGAGTTCATCACCAGGGAGTGGGTGTGGACCATGCCATTGCGCAGGCGCACGCCGTCCAGCAGCGCGCCCTTGGTCACCCCGGTGGCCGCGAAGATGGCCTCGGCCCGGACCATCTCGTGAAGGTCGTACTTCTTGTCGAACTCGGTGATGCCGCAACGCTCGGCGCGCATCCGCTCGTCGCTGTTGCGGAACACCAGCCGGCCCTGGAACTGGCCGCCCACGCATTTCAGGGCCGCGCAGGCCAGCACCCCCTCCGGCGCGCCGCCCAGGCCGAGATAGAGGTCCACCCCGGTATCGGAATCAGCGGTGTTGATCACCCCGGCGATGTCCCCGTCGGTGATCAGGTGCACCCGGGCGCCGGCCTCGCGGACCTTGGCGATGATCTCGCCGTGGCGGGGGCGATCAAGGATGCAGACGGTGATCTGATTCTCATCCACACCCTTGGCGCGGGCCAGTGCGCGCACGTTCTCGGCCGGCGAAGCGTCGAGATCGATCAGGCCTGCAGGGAAGCCCGGGCCGCAGGCGATCTTGTCCATATAGGTGTCCGGGGCGTTGAGCAGCGTGCCCTTGGGCGCCCAGGCCATGACGGTCAGCGCATTGGACATGGCCTTGGCCGTGAGGGTCGTGCCTTCCAGCGGGTCAAGGGCGATATCCACCGCCGGCCCGCCGCGGCCGACCTTCTCGCCGATGTAGAGCATCGGCGCCTCGTCGCGCTCGCCCTCGCCGATGACGATCTCGCCATCGATATCCAGGTCGTTGAGCCCGGTGCGCATGGCGTCGACGGCGGCCTGGTCGGCGGCCTTCTCGTCGCCGCGGCCCACGAGGTTCCAGGCGGCGATGGCGGCGATCTCTGTCACCCGCACCGAGTCCAGCACCAGTCCGCGATCCAAAGTCTCAGCGGTCATAGGCGTCTCCTTGGTCTCGGGTCGTCGCCGGCAGTTTCGCCGGATTCTCAGATCCGTGCGATTCGCATCAGCCGGGGCGCTTCGATCACCGCCGGATGCCCGCCGATGCGCGCCACCGCCTCGGCCAGCACCGCCTCGGACACCGAATGGGTGGTCAGCACGATCGGCACCCCTTGCGCATCCTCGACGGGCTTCTGCAGGAAGCTCTCGATGGAGACGCCGGCCTCGGCCAGGGTCTCGGAGACCGCCGCGATCACGCCGGGCTCGTCCTTGACCAGCAGGCGCAGATAGGCGCGCACAAGGCTGCGGCTGCGGTCCACCGGGGTGAAGGCCGCCAGTTCGGTGGCGGGCCGCTGGAAGACCGGGCGAACGGCCTGGGTCATCACGTCGGCGATGTCGGCGGCCACGGCCGCCGCCGTCGGGCCAGCGCCGGCGCCGGCGCCCTGGATGAAGATGCGGCCCAGCCGCTCGCCTTCGATGAACAGGGCGTTGAGCGCGCCGCCGGCCTGGGCCAGGGGATGGGCCAGAGGCACCAGCGAGGGATGGACCCGCACCGAGACCCCCTCGTCGCTGCGGTCGGCCGAGGCGATCAGCTTGATGCGATAGCCCAGGTCCTTGGCCATGCGGATGTCGAGCAGCTCGACCTGATTGATCCCCTCCACTTCGCAGGCGGCGAAGTCCGGGGCGCAGTTGAAGGCCAGCGCCGCCAGGATGGTGATCTTGTGGGCCGCATCGAAGCCGCCCACGTCCATGGTCGGATCGGCCTCGGCATAGCCCAGGCGCTGGGCCTCGGCGAGGACGTCCTCGAAGGCGCGGCCCCCCTGCTCCATCTCGGTCAGGATGAAGTTGCAGGTGCCGTTCAGAATGCCCGACAGGCTGCGGACGTCGTCGCCGACCATGGCCTCGCGGACCATCTTCACCGCCGGCGTGCCGCCCATCACGGCGGCCTCGAACAGCAGGGGAACGCCGGCGGCCTCGGCCAGGGCCGCAAGCGCCGCGCCGTGCTCGGCGATCAGGGCCTTGTTGGCGGTGACCACGGGCTTGCCGGCCTTCAGCGCGGCTTCCACCGCCGCCTTGGCCGGGCCGTCCGAACCGCCAATCAGCTCGACGAAGATGTCGATCTCGTCCGACTGGGCCAGGGCCACGGGATCGTCGAACCAGGGAAGATTCGAGATGTCGAACACCCGGGGCCTCGTCCGCGACCGGGCCGAGACGCCGGTGACGCGGGCCTGACCGCCGGCCGGCGCGAAGCCGGGACGCTCGTCAAGAAAGGTCAGCAGGCCCGTACCGACGGTGCCCAGGCCGGCGACGCCGATCCGCCAGTCCCGCGGGCTCATTGGGCGGCCATGGTGTTGTGCGCCCGCTCGAGGATCTCATCGGCGGCGCCGAGGAATTTCTTCACGTTGCGGGCCGCCTGGCGGATGCGGTGCTCGTTCTCCACCAGACCGACGCGCACATAGCCTTCGCCGTATTCGCCAAAGCCCACGCCCGGCGCGACGGCCACGCCGGCCTCTTCGATCAGCAGCTTGGAGAACATCAGAGCCCCGGCCTCCTTGAATTTCTCGGGCACGGGCGCCCAGGCGAACATCGACGCCTGGGGCGATGGAATATCCCAGCCGGCGCGCTTCATGGATTCCACCAGCACGTCGCGGCGGGACTTGTAGATGGCTCGGATCTCGGCGACGCAGTCCTGAGGACCGTTGAGCGCGGCGGCGGCGGCCACCTGGATCGGCGTATAGGCGCCATAGTCCAGATAGGACTTCACCCGGGCGAGCGCATTACAGATCCGCTCATTGCCCACCACCATGCCGACCCGCCAGCCGGCCATGGCGTAGGTCTTGGACAGGGAATTGACCTCGACGGCGATGTCCTTGGCGCCCTCGACCTGCAGGACCGACGGCGGCGGGTTGTCGTCGAAATAGATCTCCGAATAGGCGATGTCGGAAATCACCAGCAGGTCGTGCTTCCGGGCCAGCGCGATGGCGTCCTTGTAGAAGTCCAGGTCCACGCACTGGGCGGTCGGGTTGGACGGATAGGACAGGATCAGCACGCTGGGGGGCGGCGCGGAGTGCTTCACCGCCCGGCTGACCCCGGCCAGGTACTCTTCCGGCGAATGGGCCGGCACGTGGCGGATCACGCCGCCGGCCATGATGAAGCCGTAGGCGTGGATCGGATAGGCCGGGTTGGGGCAGATGATGACGTCGCCCGGCGCGGTCAGGGCCTGGGCCAGGTTGGCGAAGCCTTCCTTGGAGCCCAGGGTGGCGATCACCTCGGTGTCGGGGTTCAGCGTCACGCCGAAGCGGCGCTTGTAGTAGCCGGCCATGGCGCGACGCAGGCCGATGATGCCCTTGGAGGCCGAATAGCGGCCCGCCTTGGGATCGCGGGCGGTCTCGATCATCTTTTCGACGATGTGCTTGGGCGTCGGCATGTCGGGATTGCCCATGCCGAAGTCGATGATGTCGGTGCCCTCGGCGCGGAGCCGCGCCTTGATGCGGTTCACCTCCTCGAGGACATAGGGCGGGAGGCGTCGGATGCGGTGGAATTCGGGGGTCATTGCAAGCTCTGCCGCTGCTGCGGCGTTGGGGAGCTGAAAGTCGCGCATGGATAGACTCCGGGCTGGAGTCCGCCAAGCAGGCTCGGGGAACTTTTCGCCTCCGCAGGCCCCCTCAACGGGGCGACGGAGGCGGTGTAGCTCGCGCCCTGGCGTCGCGCGCGAAGGCCTCGGTGTCGCTCATGGTGATCGCCGGCGGCGGCGTGACATCGGCCTGGGCGCGGGCGGCGAAGGCCGACGTGCCGTCCAGGGTCCAGGTCTCCGGCGCCGTCTGGGCCGCCAGTTGCGCGCCGGCGGACTCGGCCCCGGCCACCGCCTGCGCCCAATCGCGGGCCGGGCGAGGATTGGCCGGCGTCGGGGGAATGTCGCTGAACTTCGGATAGGCGGTGTCGGCCCGGGCCCCGGCGATCACCGCCTGAGCGGCCGGCGACTCGGGATCGACAGGGGCGGTGGCGAACGGGCTCACGCCGGCGCAGCCGCCCAGGATCGAGAGACCCAGGCACGCGCCTGCGCCACGCCACGACCGGGCATCTGGTGCGTTTGGAAAAAGGCGAGCCAAGACGTTCATATCGGTCTCGCTCTTATGACATGATGCGACCCAGTGAAAGGGCTGCAATCGGCCCACCTGCCGGGAGGATGGCGTTCCATGAGCGAAAAAGGCTCGCAGACCAAGGGTTCTGGCTCCAAGAGCCGCACCAAGTCCAAGTCGCTCCCGCCCAAGACCAAGGCCGCCGACAAGGCCGCCGACAAGGCTCCCGCAAAGGCGGCCGCTTCGCCGGTTGAAGCCAAGGCTTCGCCGGCGCCGAAGGCCGCGCCAAAACCCGCCCCAAAACCCGCCCGCAAATCCAAACCGCAGCCCCCGCGGCGCCCACAGCCTGAGATCGCCCAGGCGCCGCCGCCAAACGCGCCCCCCGCCGCGCCGCAGGAGGCGCCCGCCGCCGCCTTCCCGGACCTCACGGCCGAGCAGCGGCGCCTGCTGGAGAACCTGTCCGCCAACCTCGCCCGCGCCGCCATGACCGCCCAGGGCGCGATCGCCGAGGCGGCCCTGCGGCAGGCCGATCGCCCCGCCGCCCTGTCGCCAGATCCCTTCCATATCGGCCCGTCCCTGACCGAGGTCATGGGCAAACTGGCCAGTCAGCCAGATCGCCTGGTCAGGGCCCAGGCCGATCTCCTGACCCGCTACATGGATCTCTGGCAGGCCACCGCCCGACGAATGGCGGGCGAAACGCCAGATCCGGTCGCCCAGCCGCTCAAGGGCGACAAGCGTTTCCTCGACCCGGACTGGTCGGACAATCCGGTCTTCGACGTGATGAAGCAGTCCTACCTGGTCACGGCCGACTGGCTGCAGGGCCTGGTGGGCGGGGTCGAAGGCGTCGAGCCCATCTCGCGGCGTCGCGTCGAGTTCTTCATGAAGCTGCTGACCGACGCCTTTTCGCCCACCAACTTCCTGGCCTCCAACCCCACGGCCATGCGCGAAATCATGGCCACCGGCGGCGAGAGCCTGGTCCGCGGCATGGAGAACTTCGCCGCCGACCTCGCCCGCGGGGGCGGCCAGTTGGCGATCAGCCAGACCGACTACGAGCAGTTCAAGATTGGCGAGAATGTCGCCACTGCGCCGGGCAAGGTCGTGTTCCAGAACGAGCTGCTTCAGCTCCTGCAGTTCTCCCCCTCGACGCCGGAGGTGCATGAGCTTCCGCTCATCATCTTCCCGCCGTGGATCAACAAGTTCTACATCCTGGATCTTCGCCCGGACAATTCGATGATCCGCTGGCTGGCCGACCAGGGGATCACGGTCTTTGTCGCCTCGTGGGTGAACCCCGACAAGAGCCTGGCCGGCAAGACCTTCGAGGACTATCTGCGCCAGGGCATCTATGAGGCCACCGACGCGGCCATGAAGCAGGCGGGCGTCGATCGCCTGAACGCGGTCGGCTACTGCATCGGCGGCACGCTGTTGTCGGCGGCCCTGGGCCATATGGCCGCCAAGGGGGACGAGCGGATCGCCTCGGCCACCTTCTTCGCCGCCCAGCAGGATTTCAGCGAGGCCGGCGACCTGCTGCTGTTCACCGACGAGTCCTGGCTGAAGGACCTGGAACAGAAGATGGACGCCGAGGGCGGCGTGCTGTCGGGCCAGGCCATGGCCGACACCTTCAATGTCCTGCGCTCCAACGACCTGATCTGGTCGTTCTTCGTGAACAACTATCTGATGGGCAAGGAGCCGCGACCCTTCGACCTGCTGTTCTGGAATTCCGACCAGACCCGCATGCCCAAGGCGCTGCACATGTTCTATCTGCGCCAGTTCTACGGCCAGAACGCCCTGGCCAAGGGCCAGCTGGAACTGGACGGGGTGCGCCTGGACCTGGGGGCGGTGAAGACGCCGGTCTATGTGCAGTCCTCCCGGGAGGACCACATCGCCCCGGCGGGTTCTGTCTATCGCGGCGCGCGTCTGTTCGGCGGCCCCACCACCTTCACCCTGTCGGGGTCCGGCCACATCGCCGGCGGGGTCAATCCGCCGGCCGCCAAGAAGTACCAGCACTGGACCTACGACCAGCTCCCCGAAAGCCTGGTCGACTGGCAGGCCAACGCCGTCGAGACCCCCGGCTCCTGGTGGCCCCACTGGATCGTGTGGCTGAAGTCGCATTCCGGCGGCATGGTCCCGGCCCGCGACCCGGCCAAGGGTCCGCTCAAGCCGATCGAGGATGCGCCGGGCGGCTATGTTCAGGTGAAGTCCTAGGAACGGGCCGCCACCGAACGTCGGTGGCGGCCCGACCCTATCAGTCGGTCGTCAGGGCCTCGTAGACCAGGCGCGGCGAGATATCCCGCATGGCCGGCGTGCCGGCGCCGGGGATGCTGCCCCGCAGGTTCTGAATCATGCCGACAAAGACCAGGTCATTGGTGGGGTCGATCCAGAACCAGGTCCCGAAGGCGCCGCCCCAATAGAAGGAGTTCAGCCCCTGGGGCGTGCCGGCGGCCTGGGGATCATTGATGACCGCGAAGTCCAGGCCAAAGCCGGTCCCGGCCTGGCTAGGACCATAGAGATCGACCGTCACGCCTTCGGCCAGCACATTGGTGCGCATGAGCTCGACCGTGTCGGCCTTCAGGATGCGCGCGCCGTCCAGCTCACCCTCGTTGGCCAGCATCTGGGCGAAGCGCCAGTAGTCCTCGGCGGTGGAGAACAGGCCGCCGCTGCCCGACAGGAAGGCGGGTCGGCTGGTGGGCGCGGCCCTCACCTCGCCGGCCGGGGCGATCAGGCCATCCTCCCCATAGGTGTGCACCGCCGACACCCGCGACAGCTTGGCGCTGTCCACATGGAAGCCGGTGTCATCCATCTTCAGGGGATCGAAGATCCGGCTCTTGAAGAAGGCGTCCAGGCTCTGGCCTGACAGCTTTTCGACGATATAGCCCTGGATGTTGACGCTCGGCCCATAGCGCCAGTCGGTTCCCGGCTGAACGGCCAGCGGCAGGGCGGCCAGCTTGTCGATCATCGCCTGGAGGTCGCCGTCCTGCAGGCCGTCGTCGTCATAGCCGGCGCTGACATCGAAGCCGGCCGTGTGGCTCATCAACTCGCGCATGGTCATGGGATGGGCCTGGGGCTCGGTTCCGCCGTCCGCCGTGGCCACCTGCAGGTCCGCGAATTCCGGGATGTGCCTGGCGACCGGATCGTCCAGGCTCCACCGGCCCTCTTCCCAGAGGATCATCATGGCCACGCCGGTGATCGGCTTGGTCATTGACGCGATGCGATAGATGGTGTCGCGGTCGGTCGCCTGACCCGTGGCCACGTCCTGGACGCCATAGGCTTCGAAGTGGACAACCTTGCCCTGGCGGGCCAGCAGGGTGACGGCGCCGGCCAGCTTCTTCTGGTCGACCAGGGCCTGCATTTCGCGCTTCAGCGCCTCGACGCCCGAGGCCGTGAAGCCGGCCTCCGCGGGGGCGGCCATGGGGACGTCGGCGGCGAGGACCGGGCCGGTGATGAGGACCGCCAGGGTCAGGGCCGAAGCCGCCGCGGCCAGCCGGCGCGCAGGATGAAGTCGCATAGTGCCTCCCTAAGATGCTTTTCTTGTTGGGAGCACTCTTAGGGCGCCGCCGTACTGCGGACCAGATGTGGCGCGCGTCTCGCGTCAGGCGGGCACGAACTTCAGCGCCACCCCATTGTTGCAATAGCGTAGGCCGGTAGGGCGCGGGCCGTCCTTGAACACATGGCCCTGGTGGCCGAGGCAGCGAGCGCAGTGGTACTCGGTGCGAGGCATGCCGATCTTGAAGTCGGTCTTCTCGCCCAGGGCGCCGTCGATATAGGTGTGGAAGCTCGGCCAGCCGGTGCCGCTGTCATACTTCCAGTCCGACTTGAACAACGGCAGTTCGCACCCGGCGCAGACGAAGGTCCCCTTGCGCTTTTCGCGGTCCAGAGGGCTGGAGCCGGCCCGCTCTGTGCCTTCGCGACGCAGGACCTGATAGGCGGCCGGCGACAGGCGGCTCTTCCACTGGGCGTCGGTCAGCTTGCGCCAGGAGGAATTGGCATGGGCGTCGGCGGCCTGGGCCTGCGATCCGCCGCTGCAGGCGGCCAGCGCGCTGGCGCCCAGCAGGAAGCCCCGACGATGAAAGGCGTGCATGAGGTTCATGCCTCATCATACGTGGGAAATCGGGCCCTGGATGAGGCCGCGATGATTAGGCGGAGACGACCGCCTGGATCCCGCTCAACAGGGTGGCCGCCGTGATCGGCTTGGCCACATGGATGTCCGCGCCAGCCGCCAAAGCCTCGTTCTGGTGCTCCACCATGGCGTTGGCGCTCAGCATGACGATAGGCGTCGGCGCCGACCCCCGCTCGACCTCCAGGGCCCGGATGGCGCGGGTCGCGGCCAGGCCGTCCATGTGCGGCATCTGCATGTCCATCAGGACGACATCGAAGGCGCCCGAGGCGAAGGCCGACACCGCCTGAAGACCATCCTCGACGGTCAACAGCTCCACGGCCTGGCTGGCCAGGATCAACTGGACCACCCGCTGGTTGGTGGGGTGATCCTCGGCCAGCAGCACCCGCAGCGGCCGCGCACAGGTTGGCCCCGAATCCGCCGGCCTCGGGCGCGCGCCCTCGCCTTCCGGCAGAGCCTCGGCCCGCGGCAGGGGAAGGGAGACCATGAAGCGGCTTCCCTGCCCCGGTTGCGACATCGCCGAGATCTCTCCGCCCATCAGGTCGGTGAGGGCGCGGCAGATCGAAAGACCCAGGCCCGTGCCGCCAAACCGACGGCTGATCGTGGCGTCGGCCTGGCTGAAGCGGTCAAAGAGCCGCGCCGCCTGGTCGGCGTCGAAGCCGACCCCGGTGTCCTCGACCTCGAAGGTCACGCAATCGCCATTCGGCGTCTCGATCCGCCCGATCCGCAGGGTGACCTGGCCTTGCTCCGTGAACTTCACCGCATTGGACAGTAGATTGTTGACGATCTGGCCGATGCGCGTCGCGTCGCCGAGAAAACGTCCCTTGGCGACCGCGTCGTGTTCGACCTTCAGAGTAAGGCCCTTGTCATCCACCCGGTGGCGGGTGACCTCGATATAGGGGCGCAGGGCCTCGTCCAGGTCGAAAGGCTGGGGCTCCAACTCGAGCTGGCCCGCCTCGATCTTGGAGACGATCAGGAAGTCCGACACCAGCCGCTCAAGGATCACCCCGGAATCCCGGACGAGGCCGACCATTTCGGCCTGCTCGGGGCTCAGGGGGGTCCGCGCCAGGGCGTCGATAATGCCGATCACACCATTGAGGGGCGTCCGCACCTCGTGGCTCATATTGGCGAGGAAATCGGTCTTGGCCCGGCTGGCCGCCTCAGCCGCCGCCTTGGCCTCGCGCAGTTCGCGCTCGGCGGCGACCCGCTCGGTCACGTCCCGGGCGACGCCATAGATGCGATCGCCGAACCGCTGGGCGCGCCATTCCAGGGTGCGATACCCGCCATTGCGGTGCCGATAGCGGTTGATGAACCCCAGGACGGGATCGCCGGGCCGGCGCAGCTCCACCTCGGTGACGCTGTTGTGGGTGCCGGGAAGGTCGTCAGGATGGACCAGGCGCAGCAGAGGCAGGCCTTCCATATCCTCGGGGTCGTGACCAAGGGTGGTCTGCCAGGAGCGGCTGGCCTTGAGCACACGCCCGTCGAGGTCGCGGATCACCAGCAGGTCGAGGGACACCTCGAAGAAGGTCCCCATATCGAGATCCCACCCATCCCGGCCCCGGGCCGGCGCGTCGCCCTGCGGATCGACGAATGACGCATGGGTCATGGGCGAGAGATCCTTATAAGCGTCGAACGACGACCCCGGCAGATTTAGGCGGGCGAAGTTAAGCTCTGATTGCGGGCGCGGGGAGAAGCGGCGGCGGGAGGGACAGAATCGACATCAGTCGCGCCGAATTCTGCATATCCCTAGGGGCGACTCAATCCTTCCCCCTCATCCAGGCCAAGCATCAGGTTCAGGTTCTGCACAGCGGCGCCGGAGGCGCCCTTCCCCAGATTGTCCAGCACCGCCAGCAGGCGGGCCTGGCCCTTGGCCTCGTCGCCGAACACGTAGAGCCGCAGGCCGTTCGTGCCGTTCAGCGCCTCTGGGTCCAGGGCCTCCACATAGCCGCCGGCGCCCGCCCGCGCCTGGCTGAGCTGGGCCGTCTCCAGGTCGGTCGCCACCTCGACGAAGGCCTCGCCGGCATAGGCTTCCGATAGGGCGGCGCGCAGATCCGCCGCCGCCGGACGCCCGGCCAGCGCCCACAGGGCCACGGGGACCTCGACGATCATCCCCTGGGCGTAGCGGCCCACCGCCGGCGAAAAGATCGGCGGATGAGCAAGACCCGTATAGGCGACCATCTCCGGCAGATGCTTGTGCGCCATGGTCAGACCATAGGGCCGGAAGGCGTCGGCCGATGACGGGGGCGGCCCCTGCTCGAACTCTTCGATCAGCCCCTTGCCGCCGCCGGAATAGCCCGAAACCCCATGGACGCTGAGCGCGGCCTCGGCCGGGATCAGGCCCGCCCGCACCAGGGGCGCCACCAGGGCGATGAAACCGGTGGACCAGCAGCCGGGATTGGTCACCCGCTTGGAGGCGGCGATGGCGCCGCGATGGCTCGGCGCCAGTTCCGGAAAGCCGAACACCCAGCCCGGCGCCGTCCGGTGCGCCGTAGAGGGGTCGATCACCCGAACATCGGGGTTTTCGATCATCGCCACGGCCTCCCGCGCCCCCTCGTCGGGCAGGCAGAGAATCGCCACGTCAACGCTGTTGAGCAACTCGGCCCGGGCTGTGGGGTCCTTGCGCCGCGCCGGATCGATCGACACCACCTCCAGGTCGCGCCGGTCGGCGAGACGCTGGCGGATCTGCAGGCCCGTGGTGCCGGCCTCGCCGTCGATGAAGATCCTGTGGGCCATGGTCGTCTCCCATAAACGATAAACAAGAACTGGGGGCGATGAAGAAGAACTGGGACGATGGACAAGAAAAAGGGCGCTCCGGTCTCCCGAAGCGCCCCCTTTCGCATACGCGGTGTTCGCGCGCGATTAGCGCTTCGAGAACTGGAAGCTACGGCGGGCCTTGGCCTTGCCGTACTTCTTACGCTCAACAACGCGGGAGTCGCGGGTCAGGAAGCCGTGCGGCTTCAGCACCGGACGCAGGCCCGGCTCATAATAGGTCAGCGCCTTGGCGATGCCGTGGCGAACCGCGCCGGCCTGACCCGAAAGGCCAGAGCCCTTCACGGTCACGATGACGTCGAACTGGCCCAGGCGGTCGGCGATCTCCAGCGGCTGGGCGAACAACATGCGCAGCACGGGTCCCGCAAACTAGACTTCCTCGGTGCGGCCGTTGATGGAGATCACGCCCATGCCGGGCTTGATCCACACGCGGGCCACGGCGTTCTTGCGCTTGCCGGTGGCGTAGGCGCGGCCGTACTGGTCGATGACCGGTTCGCGCGGCGCGGATTCGGGGTTGGAAGAGAGGCTTTGCAGGGCCTCGAAACCTTGGGTCTCGGACATGGGCCTCAGGCGCTCCGCACGTTCTTGGCGTTCATCTCGGCGAACGCGATGGTCTCGGGGTTCTGGGCGGCGTGCGGATGCTCAGCGCTCGTATAGATGCGCAGGTGAGTCATCTGCTTGCGGGCCAGGGGGCTTTCCTTGGGGAGCATGCGCTCCACGGCCTTTTCCAGGATGCGCTCGGGGAACTTGCCGCCGAGGATCTTGTCCGCGGTCCGTTCCTTGATGCCGCCCGGGTGGCCGGTGTGCCAGTAATAGACCTTGTCGGTCAGCTTCTTGCCGGTGAACTTCACCTTGTCGGCGTTGACGATGACGACGAAGTCGCCGCAATCGACGTGCGGGGTGTAGTCGGGCCGATGCTTGCCGCGAAGACGCATGGCGATGAACGAGGCGAGGCGGCCGACCACGGCGTTCTCAGCATCGATCACGATCCACTTCTTCTCGACCTCGGCGGGCTTCAAAGAAGCCGTGGTCTTCATCATGGGGACGATCCGTAAGTTGCGACGGCGGCAAGGCGCCGGCGACGTGAGGCGCGGCATGTACGGGTCGCACGCCACCTTGTCAACACGAATGGCCCGGAAAGCCTTATAAAACACGGCCTGCGGGCTGCTGGTATCATATTACCGCGAAAGACTGACGGCGGCTATCGCGCCTGCAAGCCCTGCTGCTCCAGCCGCCATTTGAACTGGTCGAAGCGGTCCTGACCAAAGAAGGGCTCGCCGTTGAAGGCGATCATTGGCACCCCGTAGTGGCCGGCCTGGCGCTGCGCCGCCTGATTGGCCTCGACGACGGCGTCGAGGCGGGCCGATTCAGCGTCGACGGCGCTGGCCAGCTCTTCGGGATCGAGGCCGGCGCGTTCGGCGGCCCGGGCCAGGTGGTCGCCCTGGTGCCAGTTCTCCACCTCGCCGCTCCAGATCAACCGGCTGACCTCGGTCAGATAGGCCAGGCCCCGCCCCCGCTCGGCCGCGGCGACGCCCATCTGGGTCAGGCGATGGATGTGCGGCTGTTCCTTGGGATAGGTGCGCGTGGCCATGTCCATCAAGACCGGGTCCGGGCGCGGCCAGGCGAACGGCAGGCCCAGGAAGGCCGCCTCCCGGTGAATGTCCGCGAGGAAATAGCTGAACCAGAGGGGGTCCCGGGTCTCGAAGAATTCCGGTGTGCGAACGGCCAGGGGATAGACCGGGCGGATGTTCCCCTTCACGTCGAAGGCCGCCTCCAGGGCCATCAGCCGCGGTGTGATCATGTAGGAATAGGGCGAGCGGAAGGACCAGTAGAGGTCGTAGGTCAGGGTCATAGGCATCCCTTTTGGCCGCAAAGCCGTCGCGGCCTTCGTTATTTTGGCATGATAACTGTCACTTCGTCTTCATCCAAGACCCCAGCGTTCGTCATCGCCTCGCCATGGCTTTGTCGTATGATGCGGCGACACAGATGCCTGATCACGGATTCCCCATGCCCCTTCACCGTCGCGCCCTGCTAGGCGCCGCTGCGGCCGGCGCCGCCTTTTCGGGCTACGCGATGCGCGCCAAGGCTCAGACCGCGGCCGCCCAGGCTGCCGGCGAAACCTATCTCAACGAGGTCCATGGCTATGGCCCGCTGATCCCCGATCCCTACAAGATCCTCGATCTGCCCGAGGGCTTTTCCTACCGGGTGATCTCCCACGCCGGCCAGACGATGGATGACGGGTTTTTCGTCCCCTACAAGGCCGACGGCATGGCCGCCATTCCAGTCGGCGGCTCGAAGATCGCCCTGCTGCGCAATCATGAGCTCAATGCCCGGGACCTGAACTATGGCCCCACGGGGCCGGGCCGTAAGCTGATCGACAAGCTGAAGCCCGAGCAGGCCTACGATGTCGGCCCCGACGGCTACCCCCTGCCCGGCGGCGTCACCACCCTGATCTACGACCTGAAGAGCCAGCGGCTGGAGAGCCAGCATCTCAGCCTGACCGGAACCCTGATCAACTGCGCGGGCGGGGCGACGCCCTGGGGCTCGTGGCTGTCCTGCGAAGAAACCACCCTCTCGGCCCAGGCGGGCCTCGGCAAGTCGCACGGCTGGGTCTTCGAGGTCCCGGCCACGGCCAAGGGACTGGTCGATCCCGTCCCGCTCACGGCCATGGGCCGTTTCCAGCATGAGGCCGCCGCCGTCGATCCCGGGACCGGGGTGATCTACGAGACCGAGGACTCCTTCGACTCCAAGGGCCTGTTCTACCGCTTCCTGCCCCATGACCGGCGCAACCCGGCCAAGGGCGGGCGGCTGCAGGCCCTGGGCTTCCGCAACGCCCCCGAAGGCGGCGACGCCCGCAACATGAAGGGCTCGGAGCCCACCTGGCGGGTCGGCGAGAGCCGCGACTGCGTCTGGATCGATGTCGAGGGCTCGGACAATCCGCACGAGGATCTGCGCCTGCGCATGCAGGCGGCCGGGGCGGCCTTCATCGGCCGCGGCGAAGGCATCTTCTGGAGCCCGGAGGGGGTCTATTTCACCTGCACGTCCAGCGGCCCGGCCGGCCATGGTCAGGTGCTGCGCTACATCCCCAGCCCCCACGAAGGCCAGGCCGGCGAGGCCGACGCGCCCGGACGGCTGGAGCTGTTCGTCGAGCCGACCGATTCCCGGGTCATGGACTTCGCCGACAACCTGGCCATCTCGCCCTGGGGGCACATGTTCGCCTGCGAGGACCGCTATTCGGAGACCCTGCGCAACCACCTGAAGGGCATCACCCCCGATGGCCGGGTCTATACGATCGCCCGCAACGTCTTCGAGGGGAACGCCGAACTGGCCGGCGCCTGCTTCTCGCCCGACGGGTCGACCTGCTTCGTCAACATCTACTGGCCGGGCCTGACCCTGGCGATCACCGGCCCCTGGAACAGCTTCCGGGTCTAGACCCGGCGGATCCGCCAGGCGAAGGCCGTCGCCAGCCCCAGGACCACGGCGGCCATCAGCTGATGCAACATGCCGAGCCACAGGGGCACGGCCAGGATCAGGGTGGCGATCCCCAGGACGGCCTGCAGCAGGGTGGCGTGGGTGGTGGCCATCATCAGCCGCTTGGCCGGCGGCGGCACATAGTTGGTCCGCCGGGCGCTGATCGCCATCCAGATGACGGCGAGGGTCAGGGCATAGCCGCCAAGCCGGTGGTGCAACTGCACCGCGCCCTGGCTGTGGGCCAGGGTGCCCCATAGCCCGTCACCCGCATAGTCCCGGGGGAAGAGCGTGCCGTTCATCAGCGGCCAATCGTTATAGACAAGGCCGGCGTCGTTTCCGGCCACCAGGGCCCCCAGCAGGATCTGCAGGAAGATCAGGCCCATCAGGCCCAGGGCGAGCGCGCTCCAGGGGCTGGGCAAGGGCTGCCGCGCCTCCCCACGCCAGGCGTCCAGGGCTGTCCATATGAGGGCGGCGAACAGGATGAAGGCCAGGCCCAGATGGACCATCAGGCGCTCGGGCGCCACCGAGACCCGATCGGCCAGTCCGCTGGCCACCATCCACCACCCGATCGCGCCCTGCAGGCCGCCCAGCGCCAGAAGGCCGACGCATCGCAGGATTAGGCGCTTGGGAATCTCCCGCCGGACCAGGAAGTAGACGAACGGCAGGGCGTAGACGAGGCCCACCAGCCGCCCGAGGAACCGGTGCGCCCACTCCCACCAATAGATGGTCTTGAACTCAGCCAGGGTCATGCCCCGGTTCACCAGCTGGTACTGGGGAATCTCCTGGTATTTGGCGAATTCGGCGTTCCAGTGCGCGTCGGACATCGGCGGCAGGGCGCCGGTGACGGGCTTCCATTCGGTGATGGAGAGGCCGGAGTCGGTCAGGCGAGTCGCCCCGCCAACCACCACCATCGCAAGGACGAGGGCGGCCACGATGGAGAGCCAGAGGGCGACCGGCGTCGACCGGTCCGAGCGCAGGAACGAGGTCATTACGGCGAGATCGCGCCTCTTTTGGGTTTAAGTTGGGCCATGGGCTAAAGCACGGGATCATTTCCGTCCATGCCTTGCCGCGCTTGCCTGCCGATTGGGAACTCCCCAAGCTTAACCGCATTCATCGGGGGCGGCGATTTCGGCCGCATTCTGGGAGGCAATCAACCATGAGCGGCGTCGGAATTCTTACCGCGATCATCATCGGCATCTTCGCCGGCTGGATCGCCGAAAAGATCATGAAGCGAGACCACGGGCTCTTCACCAACCTGCTGGTGGGTCTGGTCGGCGCCCTGATCGGCGGCTTCATCGCCAACCTGATCGACTTCCCCTTCGATGGCTTTATCGGCAGCCTGATCGTCTCGACCATCGGCGCCGTCCTGCTTCTGGCTATTCTGGGCCTCATCCGCCGGAAGTGACACGCCCCCGGCGCGCGCCCTATAGGGAGGGGCGCGCCGGATCGGCGCGAGGTTCGAGGGGGCTTTCCATGGGCGCGCGCCAACGCAAGCTGATCGGCATGTTCGCCATCCTCGCCTTCGTGGCCGCCTATGCCGTGGCCGCCGTCGCCATAGGCGAGCGCCTGCCCGACCACATCGCCATCCAGGCCCTGTTCTACGGAGTCGTCGGACTGGCCTGGGGCGTGCCGATCCTGCCGCTCATCTCGTGGATGAACCGCGGCCGCTGAGGCGAGGCCGCGCCGCAGGCGGCGAAAAATCTCAAGTGATGCTTGTTTCGACCCCGCCGTATCAGGCGATGGTCGGAGCGGCGGGATTCGAACCCACGACCCCTTGACCCCCAGTCAAGTGCGCTACCAGGCTGCGCTACGCTCCGTCGCCAGCGGCGAGGTCGCGTCTTATAGGCGGGCGCCTGCGGCCCGGCAACCCGCAAAGTCAGGCCTGTTGGTCGCCGTCCCCAAGCAGTCGATCCAGCCGCGCCTTGGCCGCTTCGAGGTCTTGCAGAACGAGCGCCAGACGGTCGCGGATTTCAGAGTCCGCGAGGGTCTCATCGGGCGCCTCTCCGCCGAGATCGGCCCCCGATTCGGCCAGCAGCCGACGCAGGCCCTGGTCCTTGTGGAGCTTCTGGACGCCTTTGATCGTGTAGCCTTCATCGTGCAGCAGCCGCCGCACGCCCTGCAGGACGGCAATGTCCTGGGGCCGGTAGAACCGGCGCCCGCCAGCCCGCTTCATGGGGCGGATGAACGAGAACTTGGTCTCCCAGAACCGCAGCACGTGCTGGGGCACGTCCAGCTCCTCAGCCGCTTCCGAAATGGTCCGGAAGGCCTCGGGGCCCTTGGCCACGGCCTAGTCTTCCTCTGCGAGCGCCTTGTCGACCCTCGCCTTCATCACCTGGGATGCGCGGAAGCCGATCACCCGGCGCGGCTCGATGGCCGCCGGCTCGCCGGTCTTGGGGTTGCGGCCCATGCGCGCGCGCTTGGCGCGGACCTGGAAGACGCCGAAGCCGGATAGCTTGACCTGTTCACCGGCCTCGAGGGCCTGGATCATCAGCTCCAGCGTGCGTTCGACGAGCGTAGCGCAGTCCTGCCGAGACAGTCCGACCTCGTCGTGCACCGCCTCGCAAAGATCAGCTCGCGTCAGAGTCGAGCCCTTCATGCGTACCCCGCCCCCGGACAAATCAACTGGTCCCGTCATGCCGTGATTGTCGGGCAAGGTCAAAGGGTTCCGGTCCAGTTCTGCGCCCAGACTCAGAAGCGCAGCACGCAGGCGCCCCAGGTCAGGCCACCGCCCATGGCCTCCAGCAACAGAAGGTCGCCGGGTTTGATGCGGCCATCGGCCACGGCGACGGCCATGGCGAGTGGGATGGAGGCCGCCGAGGTGTTGGCGTGATCAGCCACCGTCGTGACCACCTTGGACTCCGGAATGCCCAGGCGCCGCGCCACCCCTTCCAGGATCCGCATATTGGCCTGGTGGGGGACGAACCAGTCCACCGTGGCGACCTCGATCCCGGCGTCGGCCGCGGCGGCCGTGACCGCTTCGGAGATGTTGACCACGGCGTGGCGGAACACCTGGTTGCCCTGCATCCGCAGCTTGCCCACCTCGCCGTTGGTCGAGGGGCCGCCGTCCACATAGAGCAGGTCCTGCTTGGTCCCGTCGGCGCGGAGCGCAAAGCCCAGCAGGCCGCGATCCTCAGTGGTCCCCGCCCCGGCCACCGGTTCCAGGACGACGGCGCCGGCCCCGTCGCCGAACAGCACGCAGGTGCCGCGGTCGGTCCAGTCCATCAGCCGGGTCATGGTCTCGGCCCCGATCACCAGGGCGCACCTGGACCGCCCATGGGCCACGAAGCCATCAGCCACCGACAGGGCGTAGACGAAGCCCGAGCAGACCGCCTGGATGTCAAAAGCTATGCCCACCGGGCAGCCCAGCTTGCGCTGGACGATGGCCGCGGTCGCCGGGAAGGTCAGGTCCGGGGTCGTGGTGGCGACGATGATCAGGTCGATATCGTCCGGCGTGCGGCCGGCCGCCGCCAGGGCCTTGCGCGCGGCTTCCACGGCCAGGTCTGAAACGGCCTGGTCGGGCGCGGCGCGATGGCGCTGCCGGATCCCCGTCCGTTCGCGGATCCATTCGTCGCTGGTGTCGACAAAGCGGGACAGATCGTCATTGGTGACGACGTCGTCGGGCAGATAGCCGCCCACACCGGTCACAGCGCTGCGAAGCACGGAACTCACTCACTCGCCTCCCTGGCCCGCGGGCGGCGGCGGACTGGCGCCGAAGCCGAGACGGGTCATGCTTCGCGTGATCTCGGCCACAAAATCGTTGCGCGCCAGATCCGCGGCCACCTGAATTGCGTCGGCGAAGTCGCGAATCTCGGCTCCGCCATGGCTCTTGACCACCACACCATTGAGGCCAAGCAGGGGCGCTGCGGCCGGCGGGCTGAGCTTTTCGCGGAAGGCCAGCAGCGCCTTGCGCGCCATCATCGCCCCGAGCTTGGACGGCAGGCTCGACATCAGGGCCGTGCGCAGCTCGCTGGTGATGAACTTGGCCACACCCTCGGCCGTCTTCAGGGCCACATTGCCGGTGAAGCCGTCGGTGACGACCACGTCAACCACGCCGCGCGTCAGGTCGTCCCCCTCGATGAAGCCGTAATAGTTCAGGCCGAACCCGCCTTCGCGCAGCATGCGGTGGGCCTCGCGGACCTCCTCATGGCCCTTGATGTCCTCAGAGCCGACGTTCAACAGGCCGATGCTGGGGCGCTCCACCCCATGGGCGGCGCGGTGGAAGGCCTCGCCGAGGATGGCGAACTCCACCAGCCGCGCGGCGTCGCAGTCCACATTGGCGCCGACGTCCAGCACCGTGGTGAAGCCCGAGACGGTGGGCCAGCTGGCGGTCAGACAGGGGCGCTCCAGATCGGCGCTCATCCGCAGCACGAGCTTGGAGATCGCCATCAAGGCGCCGGTATTGCCGGCCGAGACGGCCCCCTGGGCCTCGCCGATCTTCACCGATTCGACGGCGTTCCACATGCTCGAGCCCTTGCCCCGGCGCAGGGCCGTGGCGGGCTTTTCATCGCTGGCCACCACCTTGTCGGTGTGGCGCACCTCGACCTTGCCGGCCAGCTTCGGCAGGCAGGCCAGTTCTGGCTCAATGAGGGCGGCGTCCCCATGGGCGAGGAAGGAAAGCCCCTCCCCCATCTTGGCCGCGGCATGGGCCAGGGCCGGAATGGTGACGGCCGGGCCGTGGTCGCCGCCCATGGCGTCGATGGATATGGTGACCGATTGGCTCACGACGTGAATTCAGCCCCTGTTCGCCGCAGGTCCGCGGCGTTGTGCCCGGCGCATGGCCGAGGATCACCCATTGTCGTCCTTCAGCCGCTTAAGCACGGCGAAGGGCGAGTCGTCATCCTGCGGCGGCGCGTAATCGAAGGTTTCCCCCGGCAGTCGGGGGAAGGGGTCGATCTCGACGGCCAGGTGTTCGACCACATAGGCGGCCAGGTCGACGGTGTCGCCTTCGAGAATTTCAGGCGGATCGGGCGATTCGGGATCAAGTTCGATCTCGACTTCCGGGTCGGGCGCATTGGGGCTGCCCGCAGGCACGAGACGAACCTCGATCGGCCCCTCGACCGTCTGGTCGAAGACCTCAAGGGAAAGACCCGATTCCTGTTCGACCACGGCCTGGAACCGGCCGCCGATCTCCACGCCGTCCAGCCAGGTGCGCAGGCGCAGATCTGCGCTGAGGCTCTTGATCGCGCGCACGCCGAGCTGCGGCGCAAGCGCCTTGAGGATCGCCGCGTCCGGCTCCAGCCGCAGAGTGACCGGCCCCCGGGCCAGGGCGCCCATCTTGAACGGGTGGGTCCAGGCCTCGGTCACGGCGCCACCCAGGCGACGTCGCCGGCGAGGAAGGCCTCCAGGGGCTGGTCGGCCAGGCCCTGACGCTGGCGCAGCACATAGGCCACCATCGAGGCCGTGGGGGCCTCTGCAGCCTCGGCATAGACCGTGCGCCCAAGCAGGGCCGCCAGAGGCTCGTCGTCCGGCAGGGCCGCCAGGGCGGTCTCATACGACTTCACCCGGCCGTAGAAGGCCTCGCCCAGCTTGCGCATCTTCTTGCCGACCGACAGGTCGCCGACGCCCATCTCGCGCAGGGCGTCGTCCAGGGCCGAGACATAGGCGTCGAACAGGGCCTGAGCGGTGTCGGCGGCGGCCTCGCCCTGGCGCTTCAGACGATCCAGCAGCAGGACCACATGCAGGGAATAGAGTTCGAACCGGCCCTCGACCGTGTCGGGCGCCCCCAGGCGGCTGTAGAATTCGGGCTGGCGGGCCTGAAACACGACCTCGGCATAGAGCTTCTGCCCCGCGACCTTTGCGGGTTTTGGACGAAAGAGACGCTCCAGGATCATCTTGGCCTCGATTTCGCCGCCACAGGGCGTTAACGGCGGCATTGAACTAAGGCCCCGCGGGCGATAGGTCAAAGTCTTGAAATCTTGAACAGGTCCGGTTCCCACATGTTTCGCCGTGTCGCCTTCGCCGCCCTTACGGTCGGACTGCTGACCACCAGCGCCTGCGCGCCGATGACCACCTATTCCGGATTCCAGGCGATCGACGCCAATCCCAAGGACATCAAGGTCGGCGAGGACACCAAGTCGACCGTCCGCGGCAGCCTCGGATCGCCCTCGGCCACCTCGACCTTCGAGGACGACGTCTGGTTCTATATCGCCCAGGTGAAGGAGCGCGTGGCCTTCCGGCGAGCCCAGGTGGTCAACCGCGAAGTGGTGTCCATCACCTTCAATCCCGAAACGGAAGTGGTCGAGACGGTGGACCACTACACCCTCGAGGACGGCAAGGTCATCGCCTATAACGACCGCGAAACCCCGACCCGCGGCCGTGAGCTGACGGTGCTGGAGCAGCTGCTGGGCAATGTGGGCCGTGGCGGCATGCTGCCCCGGGACGACGAAGGGGTGCCCGGCACCCGCCCCGGCGACCGTTAGAACGCCCTCCCCCATCCACTATGAGAAACGCCCCGGAGATCGCTCTCCGGGGCGTTCTTCGTTTGGGGCCTTGAAGCCTCAGGCTATCCGACGCCGTGGGCGAGGACGGCCAGCAGCAGCAGGGCCACGATGTTGGTGATCTTGATCATCGGGTTCACCGCCGGACCGGCGGTGTCCTTATAGGGGTCGCCGACGGTGTCGCCGGTGACGGCGGCCTTGTGGGCCTCCGACCCCTTGCCGCCGTGGTGGCCCTCTTCGATCAGCTTCTTGGCGTTGTCCCAGGCGCCGCCGCCGGAGGTCATCGAGATGGCCACGAACAGGCCCGTGACGATCACCCCCATCAGCATGGCGCCAAGGGCGGAGAAGGCGTCGCCCTTGCCTGCGATGGCCATGATCACAAAGAACAGCACCACCGGCGAGACGACCGGCAGCAGGCTGGGCACGATCATCTCGCGGATGGCGGCCTTGGTCAGGATGTCGACGGCCCGACCGTACTCCGGCTTGACCTCGCCGGTCATGATGCCGGGGTTCTCCTTGAACTGGCGGCGAACCTCGACGACGACGGCCTCGGCCGCCCGGCCCACGGCAGTCATGGACATACCCCCGAACAGGAAGGGCAAGAGGCCGCCGAACAGCAGGCCGACCACGACGTAGGGGTTCGACAGGTCGAAGGCGACCTGGGTCATGCCCTCGAAGAACGAGCCGGGTTCGGCCGTGGCGATGAAGTAGCGCAGGTCCTCGGTATAGGCGGCGAACAGCACCAGGGCGCCGAGGCCGGCCGAGCCGATGGCGTAGCCCTTGGTCACCGCCTTGGTGGTGTTGCCGACCGCGTCGAGGGCGTCGGTGGAGACGCGGACCTCAGCGGGCAGGCCCGCCATTTCCGCGATGCCGCCGGCGTTGTCGGTGACCGGGCCAAAGGCGTCCAGGGCGACGATGAAGCCCGCCAGGGACAGCATGGCCGTGGTGGCGATGGCGATGCCGAACAGCCCGGCCAGGCCATTGGCGACGATGATGCCGGCGATGATCACCAGGGCCGGAAGGGCCGTGGACTCAAGGCTCACGGCCAGGCCCTGGATGACATTGGTGCCATGGCCCGAGACGCTGGACTTGGCCACCGACTTCACCGGCCGGAAGGCGGTGCTTGTATAATATTCGGTGATCACGACGATGGCCGCGGTCACGGCCAGGCCGACCAGGCCGCAATAGAACAGCGACATGCCGTCGAAGCTGCGCGCGCCCACACTGACCACGCCAGGAACCATGGTGGTGGTGACCCACCAGATGGCGCCGACCGACAACAGACCGGTGACGATCAGCCCTTGATAGAGGGCGCCCATGATGTTGCGCGACTTGCCCAGCCGGACAAAGAAGGTGCCGATGATCGAGGTGATGATGCAGACCCCGCAGATGGCCAGGGGCAGCAGCATCATGGTTTCGACCGCGGCGGTTCCGCGGAAGAAGATCGCCGCCAGCACCATGGTGGCCACCGTGGTCACCGCATAGGTCTCGAACAGGTCGGCGGCCATGCCGGCGCAGTCGCCGACATTGTCGCCCACATTGTCGGCGATGGTGGCGGCGTTGCGCGGGTCATCCTCGGGGATGCCGGCCTCCACCTTGCCCACCATGTCGCCGCCCACGTCGGCGCCCTTGGTGAAGATGCCTCCGCCCAGGCGGGCGAAGATCGAGATCAGCGAGGCGCCGAAGCCCAGGGCCACCAGGGAGTCCACCACGGTGCGGCTGGTCAGGTCATGGTCGAGGGGACCGGTGAGGACGAAGAAATAGCCCGCCACGCCCACCAGGGCGAATCCCGCCACCAGCATGCCGGTGACCGCGCCCGAACGGAACGCCAGCGAAAGGCCCTTTTCCAGGCTCTCGGAGGCCGCCTGAGCGGTTCGCACATTGGCCCGAACCGAGATCAGCATACCGGCGAAGCCTGCGCCGCCCGACAGGACGGCGCCGACCACGAAGCCGATGGCCGGCTCCGGACCAAGCAGCAGCCAGACCGCGATCAGGATCACGACGCCGACCATGGCGATGGTGGTGTACTGGCGGCGCAGATAGGCCTGGGCGCCTTCCTGGATCGCCGCAGCGATCTCCTGCATCCGTTCGTTGCCGGGTGAAGCCCGCATCAGGAATGCGGACTGGACGATGCCGTAAAGCACCGCCAGCAAGCCGGCGACAATCACCAGCGTAAGCACGAGACTCATCGTTTAGGCGCCCCTTTGAATGGCGCGAACCGGCTCAGGCTCGCCCCCGAATGGAGACCGCCCCCGGTCGCTACGTTTCCTCTTGGTTGGGCCGGCGTACATGCGCCGACCCTTGTTCTTTAGCCCTGGGACTGTGCCAAGGTTGCCAAGGGGGCGCAACGGTTGTGGTGGACGGGTCGCTCGCCCTGAGGCGCGCGCGATCAGGCGCTGGGGGGCTTAGGCACGCCCGTGCGCCGCTTGGCCGTCTGGGACATGACCGAGACGGACTGGATATCCTTGCCGCCCAGGCGAACGGCCTCCTTGAGCATCACCGCCTTCAGGCGGGCGACGTCGAGGCTCAGATAGTCCTCTTTGCTGGTGAACGGCGTGCGATGGCCCGCCCGCACCAGGGCGTCGCGGAAGAAGGGCTCGCGTTCCCTGAGCTTCTGGATATTGGCCACCTGCGACAGGTTCAGGCGCACGGCGACGAAGATGTAGTTGACCACCAGGTCGCGGGCCACGACCGGCAGGGCGACCGGCGAGATGTCCACATACTGGCCGCCGGCCGCCTTCTCCTTCGGGGGCGCCCCGGCCGCAAGGCTGGGACCGGCCAGAAGGGTCACAGGCAGGGCGGAGATGAAGGCGCGGCGCAGCATGGCGCAAGCTTAGCCCTGACAGGGTTGCCGCCGTCTTTACGACGCCCCATGCCAGCCTCAGGTGTGGGTCCAGCCCCCCGGCCCCGTCGGCGCGGGCCTTCCGTCGATCAGGGCCTGGACCCCCTCGCCGGCTTCGACCATGCCGATCACCGACAGTCCCAGCCGGTCGCTGGCCCCAGGCGGCGCAGTCAGGACGAGCTCGTAATCATCGCCGGATGTGGCCAGCGTGATGAGGGCCTGGCGGCGGTCAGGCTGACGAGCCAGCCAGGCTGCGCCAGCCGGCGAAAGGGGCATGCGATCCAGATCCAGGCGAAGGACCACGCCGCTGGCCCGGGCGATATGGCCGGCGTCGGCGACCAGGCCATCGGAGATGTCGGCGCAGGCGCTGGCCTGGTCTCGCAGGGGTTCGATAAGGTCCAGGCGCGGTCGTGGCAGGCGGTAGCGCTCGGCCAGATAGCCGTCCGGATCGCCAAGCTCGCCCATGACGGCCTTGAGGCCCAGCCAGCCGTCGCCGATTGGCCCGCTGACCATCACCAGATCCCCCGGCCGCGCGCCGGAGCGACGCACGGCGCGCCCCTGCGGGACCCAGCCCAGAAGGGTCAGGCTGGCGACCATCGGGCCTGAGGTCGATACGGTGTCGCCCCCCAGCAGGCTCAGATCGAAGGCCTCACCGTCGAAGCGCAGGCCTTCGGCGAACAGCTCGCGCGCCGCCAGGTTCGTCCCCGAGGGCCAGGCCACGGCGAGAAAATAGCCGTAGGGCGCAGCGCCCATGGCCGCCAGGTCCGAAAGGTTGGTCCGCAGCAGCTTGCGCGCCACGAGGTCGAGCGCCTCGCCGACGGGGAAATGCACCCCCTCCACCAGAGCGTCCTTGGTAACCACCAGGTCAAAACCCGGGCGCTGGGGGATCACCGCGGCGTCGTCCAGCAGGCCCAGGGCCTCAGGCGCCCCGCGGGTCAGGGGCCGGTAGAGCCGGGCGATCTGCTCGAACTCGTCCGGCTGGGCTGGGCTGTCTTCAGGCCCGGACATCCTGGGCCACGCCATCGAGGGCGCCGTTGACGAAGCCGGGCTCCGGCCCCTCGAAGAAGGACTTGGCCAGCTCGACATACTCATCGATCACCACCTCGGTGGGGATGTCGGACCGTTCGACCAGCTCGTAGGCGCCGGCCCGCAGGATCGCGCGGGCGGTGGCGTCCAGGCGCTCCAGCCGCCAGCCCTGGGCCAGTCGCTTAACCACGGCTTTGTCCACATCGGCCTGGCGGGCGATCACGCCGCGCAGGAGCTCGGCGAAAAAGGCCTCATCGGCGCCGCTCAGGGCGAAGCCCTCCACGTCGCGGTCAAAGCGATGGTCGGAGAACTCACGGATCACCGCCTCCACGCCGGCGCCCGAGACCTCCATCTGATAGAGGGCCTGGACGACGGCCAGGCGCGCCACCGAACGGGACTGGCGCGGGATGGGACCGGTGGGCACGGGGATGTCCTGGCTCATTGATCGTGTCCCGACAGCCGCGCCTTCAGGCTGATCATCTCCAGGCAGGCGCGCGCTGCTACGCCGCCGCGGTCCCCCTGGCTGGCTCGCGCCCGCTCCCAGGCCTGGGCCTCTTCATCGACGGTCAGGACGCCGTTGCCGATGCAGAGGCGTCGGCTGAGCGCCAGGTCCATCAGCCCCCGGGCCGATTCGTTGGCTATCACCTCGAAATGGTAGGTCTCGCCGCGGATCACGCAGCCCAGGGCCACATAGCCGTCATACGCCACGCCCCCGCCGCTGCCCGCAGCGTCGGAGAAGGCGATAGCGGCCGGGATTTCCAGCTCGCCGGGCACGCTCACCACGTCGAACTCGACCGCGTGGGCCGACAGCACGTCGGTGGCGCCGGCCAGCAGGGCGTCGGCGATCTGCCCATGGAACCGCGCCTCGACCACGAGGACGCGCAGCTTCTCGTCTTGCATCACAAAATCCAGCAATCGCGGGAGGCGATCCTAAGGGGACAGCCTTTAGGCGGTTTCGCGCCATCGCGCGAGATAGCGCGCCAGCATGTCGATCTCCAGATTGACCTTCGAGCCCACCGAAAGCCGCCCGAGCGTGGTCACCTCCCAGGTGTGGGGGATCAGATTGACGCCAAAAATGTCGTCCTCGACCTCGTTCACGGTCAGGGAGACGCCCTCGATCGCAATCGAGCCCTTGGGGGCGATGTAGCGGTGCAGCGGCCGGGGGACGCGCACCTTCACCCGGTGTGACCCGCCCTCGGAGACGATGGAGATGAGCTCACCCACCCCGTCCACATGGCCCGAGACGATATGACCGCCCAGTTCGTCGCCGACCCGCGCCGAGCGCTCCAGGTTGACGGCGCGGCCCTCGCGCCATTCGCCCAGGGTGGTGCGCTCCAGGGTTTCGCCGGAGACCTCGACGGCGAACCAGGTCGGCCCCTTCTCCACCACGGTCAGGCAGCAGCCGGCATGGGCGATGGAGGCGCCGATATCGACGGTCGCGAGATCAAAGGCGGTCTCGATCTCGAACCTGCGGTCGCGGTCGGTGTCGCGCACGGCGCGCACCCGGCCCACATCGGTGACGATTCCGGTGAACATTCAGATCCTTTCGTAGCGTTCCCAAAGGTCGTCGCCGAGCATGACGACCTCGATGCGGCGCATCCGAGGCGCCTGATCCAGCGCCGCAAGACCCAGGGCGCCCACGGCCGGTCGGCCATCGCCGCCGATGATCTGCGGCCCGCGAAACCACTCCAGCCGGTCCACGAGACCATGGTGGAGGAAGCTGGCCGCCACCTGTCCGCCGCCTTCGACGAAGAGGCGCCGCAGCCCGCGCTCAGCCAGAGCGGCGACAACGCCGTGCAGGTCCGAGCGCTCCCCTTCAGCCGCGGGTGCCGACACGATCTGGACGCCGGCCTCGACCAGGTCCTGCGACGGCGCGCCGGCAGCCACCACATAGACCGGGACATCGCCGGCCGACCGGACCAGTCGCGAGGACTTCGGCAGGCGTTGCCGGCTGTCGAGCACCACCCGCGCCGGCTGGCGGCCCGCATACGCCGGCAGGCGGACGGTGAGTTCAGGATCGTCGGCCAGGGCGGTCTCCGCGCCGATGACGACGGCGTCGTGCTCACTGCGCAGCCGGTGCACCTGGGCGCGGGCCTCAGGCCCGGTGATCCATCGGCTCTCCCCGCTGGCGGTGGCGATGCGCCCATCCAGCGAGGTGGCGAGCTTCAGGGTGATCAGGGACGAGGCCATGGGCGAGCGCGCCCTCTAGCGCTCCTCCTCCGGCGCCTCGGACAGGCCCTCGCGCCCCAGGAAGTCGGCGAAGTCGCGGGTTTCGCGGAAGTCCCGGTAGACCGAGGCGTAGCGAACATAGGCCACGTCATCGAGGGCCTTCAGGGCCTTCATCACCAGTTCGCCGATCACCTCAGAGCCGATCTCGGTCTCGCCCATGCTCTCGAGCTGGCGGGTGATGCCGTTGACCATCCGATCCACCTGCTCGGGATCGATGGCCCGCTTGCGGGTGGCGATGTCGATGGAGCGCAGCAGCTTCTCCCGCTCGAACGGGGTCCGCCGCCCCGACCGCTTGATCACGGTCAGTTCGCGGAGCTGGACGCGCTCGAAGGTGGTGAAGCGGCCGCCACAGGCCGGGCAGAGTCGGCGGCGACGGATAGCCGCCCCGTCTTCCGACGGACGGCTATCCTTCACCTGGCTCTCGCTGTGGCCGCAGAATGGGCATCGCATCAGGTCAGCCCCTCCCCGGCCGCGTCCTCTTGATGAGGCCTAGTTGTAGATCGGGAACCGGCGGGTCAAGGCCAGCACCTCGTCGCGGATCTTGGCCTCGACCGCCGAATTGTCACCCCCGGCGGCCAGGCCATCGACCACCTCGGCGATCATCTGGCCAATGCGGCGGAACTCGGCCGGGCCAAAGCCCCGCGAGGTGCCGGCCGGCGAGCCCAGGCGCAGGCCCGAGGTCTGGGTGAAGGGCAGCGGGTCGAACGGGATGCCGTTCTTGTTGCAGGTGATGTTCGCGCGTTCCAACGCCGCCTCGGCGTCGGCCCCGGTGACGTTCTTGGGCGTCAGGTCCACCAGCATCAGATGGCTGTCGGTGCCGCCGGACACGATCTTCAGGCCGCGGGCCGCCAGGGCGTCGGCCATGGCCCGGGCGTTCTCCACCACCTGGCGGGCATAGAGCTTGAACTCGGGCCGCAGCGCTTCGCCGAAAGCCACAGCCTTGGCGGCGATCACGTGCATCAGGGGCCCGCCCTGCAGACCGGGGAAGACGGCCGAGTCGATCTTCTTGGCCAGCTTCTTGTCGTTGGTCAGGATCATGCCGCCCCGGGGGCCGCGCAGGGTCTTGTGGGTGGTGGTGGTGACCACATGGGCGTGCGGCATGGGATTGGGATAGGCGCCGCCGGCCACCAGGCCGGCATAGTGGGCGATGTCCACCATCAGGATGGCGCCGACGCTGTCGGCGATCTCGCGGAACCGGGCGAAGTCGATCTCACGGCTATAGGCCGAACCGCCGGCGATGATCACCTTGGGCTTGGCCGCCAGCGCGACCTCGGCGGCCTCGTCATAGTCGATCAGCTGGTCCTGCTGGCGGACCGCATAGGACACCGGGTGAAACCATTTGCCCGACTGGTTGACGTTCTTGCCGTGGGTCAGGTGGCCGCCCGCCGCCAGGTCCATGCCCATGAAGGTGTCGCCTGGGCTCATGGTGGCCATGAAGACCGCCTGATTGGCCTGGCTGCCGGAGTGGGGCTGCACATTGGCGAACTCGGCGCCGAACAGGCGCTTGGCCCGCTCGATGGCCAGGGTCTCGGCCACGTCCACCTCTTCGCAGCCGCCGTAGTAGCGCTTGCCCGGATACCCCTCGGCATATTTGTTGGTCAGGACCGAGCCCTGGGCCTCCAGCACCGCACGGGACACGATGTTCTCGGAGGCGATCAGTTCGATCTGGTCCTGCTGGCGTTTGAGTTCGCGGCCGAGGACCTCGGCGATCTCGCGGTCACTCTCGGCCAGGCCTTGGGTGAAGAAGGCGTCGGCGGCGGAGGCGGTCTGGGCTTGTGCGGTCAAGGGCGGGGCTCGCATCGGAATCTGCTGGGGGCGGAGGCGCCTTTTACTCCCATTCCCGCTCGGGTTCCAACCGCTCGCGCAATCTGTGGGAACGAAGTCTGATCGCCGGCGTTTCTCGCACGCTCAAGCGTCGTCCGGCCTGTCGCCGGTTCAGTATCCAGAGGGGAACAATATGAGTGTTGACCGCGGCCTCACAGAGCGTTCGAGCGACATGCTGCGCCTGGGCGTCGATATCGTATCGGCCTATGTGAGCCGCAATCCTGTCAGCACAGACGCCGTGCCCGACCTGATCCGTGCGGTCCACGACACCCTGGCGAACCTTGGCGAGCCCGAGCCCGCCCCGCCGGAAGAGCGCCCCAAGCCGGCCGTGCCGATCAGCAAGTCGGTCCAGGACGACTACATCGTCTGTCTTGAGGACGGAAAGCGGCTGAAGATGCTCAAGCGCTATCTGCGCTCCCGCTACGATATGAGCCCCGAGGACTACCGCCGCCGCTGGGGCCTGCCGCCGGACTATCCGATGGTGGCGCCGACCTATGCCGCGCGGCGCTCGGACTTCGCCAAGCAGATCGGCCTGGGCCGCGGGGTGCGCCGGCGCAGCTAGCGCCGGCCCGCCGCCTACGCAGCGACGCCGCCCACCCGCTGCACGTTGCAGTGGACCCAGAGGGCTTCCAGCGCCTTGGCCAGGTGATCGATCATCTCGTCGCTATGGGCCGGCGACGGGGTGAAGCGCAGGCGCTCGGTCCCCCGCGGCACGGTGGGATAGTTGATCGGCTGGACATAGACGCCGTAGTCGCTGAGCAGGATGTCGGAGATCATCTTGCAGTGGACGGGATCGCCCACCAGCACTGGCACGATATGGCTTTCCGACGGCATGACCGGCAGCCCGGCCTTGACCAGGCGTTCCTTGAGAGCCTGGGCGCGACCCTGGTGGGCGACGCGGACCTCATTGTGTTCCTTCAGATAGCGGATCGACGCCACGGCGCCGGCGGCCAGGGCCGGCGGGATCGAGGTGGTGAAGATGAAGCCGTCGGCATAGGAGCGGATCGCATCGATGATCACGGCGTCGGCGGCGATGTAGCCGCCCATGACGCCGAACGCCTTGCCCAGCGTGCCTTCGATGATGTTGATCTGATCCATCACCCCATCGCGCTCGGCGACGCCGGCGCCGCGGGGGCCATACATGCCCACCGCATGGACCTCGTCGAGATAGGTCATGGCCCCGTACTTCTTGGCCAGGGCGACCATGGCGGGCATGTCGGCGATGTCGCCGTCCATGGAATAGACGCTCTCGAAGGCGATCAGCTTGGGCGCATCGGCGGGCGCAGCGGCCAGCAGCTCTTCCAGGTGCGCCAGATCATTGTGACGGAACACGCGGCGCTGCTCACGGGCGCCGGCGCGGATGCCGGAGATCATCGAATTATGGTTCAGCTCATCGGAAAACATGATGAGCCCGGGCAGGATCTTATAGAGCGTCGAGAGCGAGGCCTCGTTGGACACATAGCCCGAGGTGAACAGCAGGGCGGCTTCCTTGCCGTGCAGGTCGGCCAGCTCGTGCTCCAGCTCCACATGATAGTGGGTGGTGCCGGAGATGTTGCGGGTGCCGCCGGAGCCGGCGCCGGCCTCGTCGATCGCCTGCTTCATGGCCTCGATCACGACCGGGTTCTGCCCCTGGCCGAGATAGTCGTTGGAGCACCAGACC
This sequence comes from Phenylobacterium sp., assembly GCF_030646615.1. GTDB lineage: Bacteria > Pseudomonadota > Alphaproteobacteria > Caulobacterales > Caulobacteraceae > Phenylobacterium. The sequence continues at coordinate 41,385 of NZ_JAUSLG010000023.1, forward strand.
ACGATGTCCTGGGCCTCGCCGTCGGGCCGCGTCCAGGTGGCGCGGGGGAAGTTCCCGCGATGACGCTTCAGGTCGGCGAAAACCCGATAGCGGCCTTCGGCGTGCACACGCTCGAGGGCGTTGTGGAAAGCGGTCCTGTAATCCATCGACACGAAATCCGGCTGCACGCTCGACGATCTCACGCCGCAGCCGGTCCCCTAAAGATTCCGCCCGGCTTTTCGCACCGGGTTCGGAGCATGTCTATAAGGCGCTGTGTCGCGCCGGCTTGATCTGCGTCAACGAACGCCTGTTCTTCGCCGACCGTCAGGTCAGCAGGTCCAGTCGCCCGCGAAGCATCTGAATTAGGCCCGAAAAGTCCTTTTCGCCATAGCCGAGACGGTCAAACAGCGCATAAAGCGCCTCGGCCTGCGCCCCCAGGGGCGTTGCGGCCCCCACCGCGGCCGCGGCCCCCTGGGCCAGCTTCAGGTCCTTCAGCATCATGGCGGCGGCGAATCCCCCCTCATAGCCGCGGTTGGACGGCGCGGCCTCCACCGGCCCAGGCCAGGGACAATAGGCGCTCAGCGACCAGCATTGCCCCGAGGAGGCCGAGGCGATCTCGAAGAAACGCTCAGGGTCGAGCCCCAGCCCCTCGGCCAGGGACAGGGCCTCGCAGACCCCGATCATCGAGACGCCCAGCAGCATGTTGTTGCAGATCTTGGCCGCCTGCCCCGCCCCAGCCTCGCCGGCCCGCACGACGGTCTTGGCCATCGGCGCCAGCGCCGTCTCCACCGCGGCGAAATCGTCGTCGCCACACCCGACCATGAAGGTGAGCGCGCCCGCAGCCGCCGCGGCGACGCCGCCGGACACCGGCGCATCGGCCGGTCGCAGGCCGGCCGTCTTCGCCTGGCCGGCCACGGCCCGGGCGGTGTCGACATCGACGGTGGAGCAGTCGATCACCCGCGCGTGCCTGGCGGCGGTCGGCAGGATCGCCTGGTCATAGACGTCCCGCACGTGCGCCCCCGCCGGCAGCATGGTGATGACCACCTCGGCGTCTTCGACCGCCGCCGCCGCCGTGTCCGACGCCTGCGCGCCCGCGCTTACGGCGCGCTGAAGGGCCTTGGCGGACAGATCGAAGGCCTGCACCTCGTGGCCGGCCGCAGCCAGGACCGCGGCCATGCCGCCGCCCATATTGCCCAGGCCGATGAAGGCGTAGCGGGTCATGCGCCCCTCGCGAGACTGGCGGTTTCCATGGCGGTTCTCCCTTGGTGGCGGACGCGCGCCGCCTTACTCCAAGGGTAGCGGTCGCCAGGTCTGGGCGGAAGGCAGGGGGGCGAATATCTCATCGAGCATGGCCTCGCTGACCCCTTCGAGGCTGGCGGGGTTCCACCGCGGCGCGTTGTCCTTGTCGATGATCACCGCCCGCACGCCCTCGATGAAGTCGTAGAGACCGACTACCCGGGCGCCGATGCGGTACTCCATCTCCATGTTCTCGGCGAAGGTCTTGGCCTGGGCGCCCAGGGCCAGCTGGCGGAAGGCGACCTTCAGGGTCTGGGGCGACTTGGTTTTCAGCACTTCAAGCTGGGCGGCGGCCCAGGCGCCGCCATCGGCGTCCAGGGCGGCGAAGATCGCCTCGACGCTGTCGCCGCCAAACAGGTGGTCCATCTCGTCGCGATGCAGCCCCAGCGGCGGCCGGCCGGGATCGGCCTCCAGCAAGGTCAGATGCGTCTCGACCGCAGCCGGGTCGGCGATCACCTGCGCCTTCAGGCGCTCGATACTGGCGGACTCCACATAGTCCGTGGCCAGGCCCAGCAGTTCGCAATCTGCCGCCTTGAGGCGGGCGCCGGTCAGGGCGAGCCACAGGCCAGACTTCCCCGGCAGTCGCGGCAGGTGCCAGCCGCCGCCCACGTCGGGGAACAGGCCGATGCCGGTCTCGGGCATGGCGAAGCTCGTCCGCTCGGTGGCCACCCGGTAGCGGGCCGGCAGGGCGAGGCCCACGCCGCCGCCCATGGTCACCCCGTCCATGATGGTCATCACGGGCTTGGGGTACTCGAAGATCAGATGGTTCAACCGGTACTCGGTGAAGAAGAACTCCCGGGCGGCGAAGCCGTCGCGGGCGCCGCTCTGCGCCAGCATGCGAATGTCGCCGCCGGCGCAAAAGCCCCGCTCACCGGCATGATCGATCAGGACGAAGTCCACGGCCGGGTCACCCAACCAGTCCACCAGGGCGTCGATCATGACGCGACACATGTCGGTGGTCAGGGCGTGCAAGGCCTTGGGACGGTTCAGCGTGATCCGCCCAACCGAGCCCTCGATGCGCGTCAGGACGTCGGGCTCGTCGGTCATCGAAACAGCTCCCGGGCGATAATCACCCGCATGATCTCGTTCGTCCCCTCCAGGATCTGGTGGACGCGCAGGTCGCGGACGATCCGCTCCAGCGGGTAGTCGGCCAGGTAGCCATAGCCGCCGTGCAGCTGCAGCGCCTCATTGGCCACGTGGAAGCCGGCGTCGGTGGCGAAGCGCTTGGCCATGGCGCAGAGCTTGGTGGCGTCGGGCCGTCCGGCGTCCAGGGCCGCAGCGGCCCGCCTGACCATCAGCCGCGCGGCCTCCAGTTCGGTGGCCATGTCGGCCAGTTTGAACTGCAGGGCCTGGAAGTCGCGGAGCGGTCGGCCAAACTGCCGGCGCTCGGCCAAATAGGCCTGGGCGGTGTCGAGGGCGAGCCCCGCGCCGCCCAGGGAGCAGGAGGCGATGTTCAGCCGCCCGCCGTCCAGGCCCATCATGGCGAAGCGAAAACCCTCCCCCTCGCCGCCGATCCGGTTGCCGGCCGGCACGCGCACGCCGTCGAAGTTCACCTGGGCCGTGGGCTGGGCGTTCCAGCCCATCTTCCGCTCCCGCGCCCCGAAAGAGAGCCCCGGCGCGCCGGCCTCCACCACAAAGGCCGAGACGCCGGCGGCCCCGGCCCCGCCCGTGCGAGCCATCACCACATAGATGTCGGAGGTTCCGCCGCCGGAGATGAAGGCCTTGGCGCCGTTCAGCACATAGGCCTCGCCGTCGCGGACCGCGGTCGTGGCCAGGGCCGCGGCGTCAGAGCCGGCCCCCGGCTCGGTGAGGCAGTAGGAGGCCACCAGCTCCATGGTGGTGAGCCGCGGCAGATAGCGGGCGCGAAGCTCAGCGTCGCCGAACCGGTCGACCATCCAGGCGGCCATGTTGTGGATCGTCAGATAGGCCGTGGTCGCCACGTCCCCATAGGCCAGGGCCTCGAAGATCAGCGAGGCGTCGAGGCGCGACAGGCCAGATCCGCCGACATCCTCCGAGAGATAGACGCCGGCAAATCCGAGCCCGGCCGCCTGGCGGAGGGTCTCCACGGGAAAATGGCCCTCGCGGTCCCATTGCGCCGAAAAGGGCGCCAGTTCGGCGGCCGCGAAGGCCTGGGCGGCGGCCTGAAGGGCGCGCTGGTCCTCTGAGAGCTCGAAATCCATGGCCGTGGCCCTCCCTGGGCTTGAGGAAGTTGCGCGGGCGGCGCACCCTGTCAACGACAGGGGGAGATCAGAATGACCTTCAACAGCAGCGGGGCCAGCTCCGTCGAGTCGTCCCGCAATCTTGCTCTCCTCAACTACGCCCTGATGTTCGCGGCGGTGTTCTTCGCCGGGGTGCCTGCGCTGGCGGCGGTGATCATCGCCTATACCCAGCGCGATTCGGCCGCCGAACCGGCGCGCAGTCATCTGGGATTCCAGATTCGCAGCTTCTGGGTCGCCTTCTTCCTCGCCTTGCTGGCCGGGATCTGCGGCCTTGCCGCGGTCATCCACATCCTCGCCTCGCTCTATGGTCTCGCCAACACGGCCGGGTGGGGCGGCATCGATCAGATGGAGGTGGTGATCGGCCAGGTGGCCATCGACGCGACCCTGCTGTTCCTCATTGTCGGCGCCATCGCGCTCGGCTTTCTGTCGGGGCTCTGGCTGATCGGCGCCTCCATCGTCGGCGCTATCAGGCTTGCGTCGGACAAACCGATGGGTAAGAGCCGGGTCCCATGACCCTGCCTCCCCTCGCCGCCTACCCCGCCCTGCGCCTGCGCCGTCTGCGCCAGGCCGACTGGATCCGCAGCCTCGTTCGCGAAACCGTCCTCACGCCGTCCGACCTGATCTGGTCGATGGTGGTCCACGAGGGCGAGGGCCAGGTTCCGGTGGCCTCCATGCCCGGGGTCGCCCGACTTTCGGTGGCCGAGGCCGCCAAGGCCGCGGTCGAGGCTCGCCAGCTGGGCATCCCGGCCATCGCCATCTTCCCGCACATCGACATGGCCCGGAAAGACGCCTCAGGCTCCCTGGCGGCCGATCCGGACGGGCTGATCTGCCGGGCGGTCAAGGCCATGAAGGACGCGGCGCCCGAGGTCGGAATCATGTGCGACGTGGCGCTCGACCCCTTCACCGACCACGGCCATGACGGCCTGATCGAGAACGGCCGCATCCTCAACGACGCCACCATTGAACGCCTGGTCGAACAGGCCCTGGTCCAGGCCAGGGCCGGCTGTGACATCCTGGCCCCCTCGGACATGATGGACGGCCGGGTCGGCGCTCTGCGCACGGCGCTCGAGGCCGAGGGCCTGCAGGACGTGATGATCATGTCCTATGCGGCCAAGTACGCCTCGGCCTTCTATGGCCCCTATCGCGACGCCATCGGCTCGGGGAAACTGGGCACGGGCGCTGTGGATAATCCTGGGGACAAGAAGACCTACCAGATGGACCCGGCCAATACCGAGGAGGCCCTGCGCGAGGTCGCCCTCGACATCGCCGAGGGCGCCGACATGGTCATGGTCAAGCCGGGCCTGCCCTATCTCGACATCCTTCGGCGTCTGGTGGAGGCCTACCGCCTGCCGACCTTCGCCTTCCAGGTGTCTGGCGAGTACGCCATGATTAAGGCCGCCGGCGCCAATGGCTGGATCGACGAGGATCGCGCCATCCTGGAAAGCCTGGGCGCCTTCAAGCGCGCCGGCGCGGCCGGAACCATCACCTATTTCGCCCCCCACGCGGCGCGCCTGCTGGGGGCCTGATCTTCAGGTGACGGCAGGCCGCTCCAGGCGGGCCACCAGGCTGGAGGTGTCCCAGCGGGCGCCGCCCATGGCCTGGACCTCGGCATAGAAGCTGTCCACCAGGCGGGTCACGTCGAGGCGTGCGCCATTGTCGGCGGCCTCATCCAGCACCAGGCCCAGGTCCTTGCGCATCCAGTCGACGGCAAAGCCGAAGTCGAACCGCCCCTCGGCCATGGTCGGCCAGCGGTTGTCCATCTGCCAGGACTGGGCCGCCCCCTTGGAGATCGCGGCCAGGACGTCAGCCGGGTCGAGCCCGGCGCGGGTGGCGAAATGCAGGCCCTCGGCCAGGCCCTGGACGACTCCGGCAATGCAGATCTGGTTGACCATCTTGGTGAGCTGGCCAGCGCCCGCCGGTCCCATCAGCTTCACCGCCTTGGCATAGGCGCCGACCACAGGCTCGGCGCGGGCGAAGGCGTCAGGTTCGCCGCCGCACATGATGGTCAGCTGGCCCGCCTCCGCCCCCGCCTGGCCGCCAGACACCGGCGCATCGATGAAGCGCGCGTCCGCTCCGGCGCAGAGCTGCGCCATGTCCCGCGCCAGCCTGGCCGAGGTGGTGGTGTGATCGATGATCACCGCTTGGGGCGCCAGGGCCGGCAGGGCCTGCGTCACGACCGCGCGGACATCATCGTCATTGCCGACGCACAGGATGAGCATCTCGGCGCCCTGCGCGGCTTCGGCCGCCGTCGCGCCGGCCCGCCCGCCATGAGTCTCCACCCAGCGGGCCGCCTTTTCCGGGCTACGGTTAAACACCGCGACCTCGTGCCCGGCCTTGGCCAGATGGCCGGCCATGGGAAATCCCATCACGCCCAGGCCCGCAAACGCCAGTTTCATAAGTTTCGACCCTCTTCAGACTCATCGACTGGCAACGCCATCTTAACGAGCCCCGCGTCTCCTTGCGGCTCAATTAGCGTTAACCGGGGTGGGGCGATGGCGTCGGGCGAGCGGCCGATCGTTATCAAGAAGGTCAAGAAGGGCGGCGGCCATGGGCACCATGGCGGCGCCTGGAAGGTGGCCTATGCCGACTTCGTCACCGCGATGATGGCCTTCTTCCTGCTGATGTGGCTGATCAACACCACCAGCCCGGAGCAGAAGCGCGGCATCGCCGACTATTTTGCGCCGGCCAGCATCTCGTCGACCACCTCGGGCTCGGGGGGGATTCTCGGCGGCACAGCCCTGGGCGCCGACGGGGCCAAGTCATCGGGCTCGATGTCGATCATCGAACAGATGTCCCCCGAATCACCCAATCCGGAAGAGGACGGCGAAACCCAGGATCCGTCGGCCAAAAGCCAGCTGCAGGAAGCCAGCACCGAGGCCCTGCGCGAGGCCCTGCAAAAGCGCGAAGAGGCCGCCTTCCAGTCCGCCGCCCAGTCCCTGCGCCAGGCGCTGCAGGACATGCCCGAACTGGCCGAGCTGTCGAAGCACATCATCATCGACCAGACGCCCGAGGGTCTGCGCATCCAGCTGGTCGACCAGGAAGGCCGCTCCATGTTCGCCGAAGGCTCCGGCCAGCCTAATGACCGGGCGCGCCTGCTGCTGCGGGCGGTCTCGAAGGTCATCAACCAGTTGCCCAACCGGGTCAGCGTCTATGGCCACACCAGCGTCAACGCCGACGGCGCCCGCGCCGAGGGCGACTGGGCGTTGTCGGCGACCCGCGCCGACTCCTCGCGCCGGGTGCTGCAGGCCGCCGGCGTCGCATCGGACCGAATCTACCAAGTCTCCGGCAAGGCCAATTCCGAGCCGCTCTATCCGGACGACCCGACCCTGCCGGGCAATCGCCGGATCGCCATTGTCCTGCTGCGGGAGGCGCCTGTGCTTCCCCCGGATGTTCGGCCCTGAGCCAGGTTTCGAATCGCGACCGAATAGCTCACCGAAATGTGTCGGCTTGCCTGAGAGCCAGACATGGCTCCTAATCGGTTCCTCCGCAGGGGTTCGAGGGCGAACGCAGGTCCGTGACGCAGCATTTCCCGACGCGACAGCTTAGGTTCTTCCTGACCGCGCCGTCGCCTTGCCCCTACCTGCCGGGTCGTTTCGAACGAAAGGTGTTCGCGCACCTGCCCATGGCCGACGGGCCCGGCGTCAACGACTCGCTCACCCAGATCGGCTTCCGACGCTCCCAGAACATCGCCTATCGGCCGGCCTGCGAGGCCTGCGTCGCCTGTGTTTCGGCCCGCCTGCCGGTCGAAGACTATGTGTTCTCGCGATCGGAGCGGCGCATCCTCGCGCGCAACCACGACATCGTTCGCTCGGTCGTCGAGGCCGAGGCGACCATGGAGCAGTTCGATCTGCTGCGGCGCTATCTGACGACCCGCCACGCCGAGGGCGGCATGGCCGAGATGAGCTGGCCCGACTATGTGGCCATGGTCGAGGACACCGCCGTCCGCACCCATCTAGTGGAATATCGCATCCAATCCGACGACGGCGGCCCCGGCGACCTGATCGCCTGCGCCCTCATCGATCTGATGTCCGATGGGCTGTCCATGGTCTACAGCTTCTATGACCCGGCCGAGACCCGCCGCAGCCTGGGCTCGTTCATGATCCTCGACCATGTGGTGCAGGCGGGCCTGATCGGCGTCCCTTGTGTCTATCTCGGCTATTGGGTGCGGGGCAGCGACAAGATGGACTACAAGGCGCGCTTCTCGCCCATCGAACTCCTGCGCCCCGAGGGCTGGGTGCGGATGAGCAGCCGCGAGGCGCTGGGCCCCCGCGGCTGATCCCCCGACCCTAGTCGCGGGAGCCTTCCATGGTGAAGCCGACCTTCAGATAGACCTGGAAGTGGCCCACCTGGCCGTCGACGATTTCGCCACGGGTGGCCGTGACCTCGTACCAGCGCATGTCGCGCAGGGACTTGCTGGCCTCGGAGATGGCGTTGCGGATCGCATCATCGATGCTGTCCTTGGACGACCCGACCAGCTCGACGACCCTGTAGACGTGCTCCGACATAGTGAACTCCCTCATAGGCGCCCCGATGGCGCAGGACCTCTAAGCGCCCGCGGCCCCTCCCCGTTCCACCATTCCGGTCGAGCCGCATATTTTGCATATGCGACTGATTTCAGGTGTTTTCTCACGCTGGACTAGAGAAAGCCGATGGCTGAAGGTGACTATTCTTCACTATGAGGCCGCCGCCAATAACGCGCTTTCCAGCGCTGCGCTGGTCGTAAGGAGTTGATATCGCTACAGCGACAAAGGGGGTGGCATCTCCCGTCTAGGCCCATTCAAGTGCCGGGTGAAGGTGCGCCGCAAGCCGTTCTCAGCCACGCTCCTCTAGCCTTGGCCCCCTTGGTTACGGCAGGGAGGGGAGCATAAGCTTGACCCTCCAATCACGGCGGCAGACTTTTTCGACCGCGTTTCAATGATCGGCATCAATGGATAGCGGTATCTTAAAGCTCTGCGCCTTCTGCGGCGTAACCTTAACAAACAAGAACATCAGCCGCGAACATCTATGGGGCGATTGGCTACGGGACTACGTTCCACGTACATTCGTCCGAACGGAGCACATGGGCACCATCAGAATGGTGGTCGTGCACGAAGACGGGCGAACGGTATCTCTGGAGCAGGTGGTTCGAGGCAAGCTGGATAGACCCGGCGATCCTCACGCCCAGCGACTTCGGATCGTGTGCCGGACCTGCAACAATGGCTGGATGAGTGTCATTCAAGAGCAAGCGAAGGCTCACCTAGTGCCATACACTCGGTGGGAATGGCCCAGTCTCTCACCCGAGAGCATCGAGCCTATATCGGCCTGGGCATGCCTATTCACGATGGTCTTAGAGTTTGCCCATATCGACACCATGGCGACTACGCCGGAGCAGCGCCGAGCGCTGATGCAAACCGGACGCCCCCCAGACGATTGGGTTGTCTGGGCGGGGAGATTCAAAGGGACGCGTTGGCGGGGCTCGTTTAACCATTTTGGTTTAGGCGGCCTAGCTTGGCAGACATCTTCTCTAGAGCCCCCTCCAAGCGCCACCGCTTTGGCCCCCCTTCACACGGCACAGTCCACCGCCTTTTGTCTCGGCTCCCTCTTTTTGTTCACCTTCAGCACCAGGGGCCCACTTCAGGTGGACAGTGACAGGCTCGCCGCCTTCGCTGGTATCCGACGTATTTGGCCGAATAGGCACGTCGCTATCGAACCGCCAAATATCACACTAGATGATGTCAGCGCGGACCAAGTAAGTCGTCTCTGCCTTCCGCCAGCTTCGCGGCCGACCGTTAGGGCGGTCTGGGAAACCAGATAGCGGACCCTGACATCTCTCCTACCGATTGGGTTCTTCAAGTGCATTTCCTCTGCACAGGCCGGTGGTATTGATCCCCAGGCTACTAGTGCCGCCGCGTCGACGGGTTGGGTCAAGCCTGATAGATTCGTTCGTGAAATGAGCTCCTTAGGACATGGACCATGGCCCGGCAGCTTCGGCTGAAGCTTCGACGCCCGCCGTCCTATGACCGGGACGCCTTCGCCACCGGCCCCTCCAACGCCGCCGCGCGCGCCGCCCTGGCCGCCTGGCCCCGCTGGCATGGGAGCGCCCTGGTGCTGGTGGGGGCCGAAGGGGTCGGCAAGACCCATCTGGCCAGTCTGTGGGCCGAGGATGTCGGCGCGATCCGGCTCGACCCCCTCGGCGGCGATCTGTCGGAAGGCGCGCCCGTCCTGATTGAGGATGTCGACCAGGGGTTCGACGCCGAGTTCCTGTTTCACAGGATCAACATGGCCAGCCGCGCCGGCGCAGGCCTGCTGCTGACGGCCCGTACGGCTCCGGCCGGCTGGCCGACCGAGCTTCCCGACCTCCGCTCCCGCCTCAACGCCATTCAGGTGGCCGAGATCGAAGCTCCGGATGACGAGGTGCTCGAGGCGATCCTTCGGCGACAGTTCGCCCGGTGCAACATCACGCCCCACGACGACGTCATCCCCTTCATCCTGCGCCGGATCGAGCGCTCGGCGCCGGCGGCCTGGGACGTGGTCCGCCGCCTGGACGCCGCCTCCGGCGAAAGCCACAGGCCAGTGTCGCGGGTCCTGGCGCGGCAGGTTCTTGAAACCGACACCGAAAATCTTGACCTTTTCGAGTGACCCTCAAGCCGGGATCAGCGAGGCTTGCGCGGTTCCCCGATCGTCGAGAGGCCCCCATGTCCTATGTCGCGTCCCAACCGCCCGAAGGCGAACCCCAGACGGGGAAGGACCTGGCCTGGGACGCCGACATGGCCGCCTCGCGCGACCGGTTCTTCAACCGGGAGATTTCCTGGCTGGCCTTCAATGAGCGCGTGCTCTCAGAGAGCAAGAATCCCCGCCATCCCCTCCTGGAGCGGCTGCGGTTCCTGTCGATCTCGGCCAACAATCTCGACGAATTCTACATGGTGCGGGTGGCGGGCCTGAAGGCCCAGGTGCGCGAACGGGTGCGCTCCATCAGCCAGGATGGCCTGACCGCCGCCGAACAGCTGGAAAAGGTCAACGCCGAGGCCGCCATGCTGATGACCGACCAGCAGAACCGCTGGCGGGATCTGCGCCGGGAGCTGGCCGCCGAAGGCCTGCGCCTGGTGGAGGCCGACGAGGTCACCCCGGCCGAGCGCGCCAGCCTGGAGCAGGCCTTCCTCAGCCTGGTCTTCCCGATCCTGACTCCGCTGGCCATCGACCCGGCCCACCCCTTCCCGTTCATTCCCAACCTCGCCTTCTCCCTGGCCCTGACCCTTCGTCGGGATTCCGATGGGCGCAAGTTCAACGCCCTGGTGCCGATTCCTGCCCAGGTGGCGCGGTTCTGGCAGCTTGAAGCGCCCCGGGGCGGGCGCAAGCCGGCCAAGCCGCAACGGCGCTCGATCTCGCTCGAGGGGATGGTCGCGCTCTTTGTCGATCACCTGTTTCCCGGCTGCGATGTCGAGGCCAGCGGGGTGTTCCGGTTGATCCGCGACTCCGACGTGGAGATCGAGGAAGAGGCCGAGGACCTGGTCCGCGAGTTCGAGGCCCGCCTGAAGCAGCGGCGCCTAGGCTCGGTCGTCCGGGTCGAGATCGAGCAGGCCATGCCCGAGAGCCTGCGCGGCTTCATCTGCGAAAACCTCAGCGCCCAGCCCGACGATGTCCTGCTGATCGATGGCCTGCTGGGTCTGGACGAGCTGTCGCAACTGATTCCGCCCGATCGTCCGGACCTGAAGTTCAAGCCGTTCACCGCCCGCTTTCCCGAGCGCATCCTCGACCACGGCGGCGACTGCTTTTCGGCGATCCGCGAAAAGGACATCCTGGTCCACCACCCCTTCGAGAGCTTCGACGTGGTGGTGCAGTTCGTCCGTCAGGCGGCGCGGGACCCGCACGTGCTGGCCATCAAGCAGACCCTTTACCGGACCTCATCGGACAGCCCGATCGTCGCAGCCCTGATCGAGGCGGCCGAAAACGGCAAGAACGTCACCGCCGTCATCGAGATCAAGGCGCGGTTTGACGAGGAGGCCAATCTGAAATGGGCCCGGGATCTGGAAAGGGCCGGCGTCCACGTGGTCTTCGGTTTCGTGGAGTACAAGACCCACGCCAAGCTCTCAGTGGTGGTCCGTCGCGAGGGGGACCAGGTGCGCACCTACTGCCACTACGGCACGGGCAATTATCACCCGGTGACGGCGCGGATCTATACGGACCTCTCCCTGTTCACCACCGACCCGGCCCTGGCGCGGGATTCCTCGCGGGTGTTCAACTTCATCACCGGCTACGCCCGGCCGACCCAGCTGGAGAAGCTGTCCTTCTCGCCTGTGACCATGAAGCACGACCTGATCGCCCTGATCGAACAGGAAGCGGCCAACGCCAAGGCGGGAAAGCCGGCGGCCATCTGGGCCAAGATGAACGCCCTGGTGGATCCCGAGGTCATCGACGCCCTCTATGCCGCCAGCCAGAACGGCGTCTCCATCGATCTCGTCATCCGCGGCATCTGCTGCCTGCGCCCAGGCGTGCCAGGCCTGTCGGAGAATATCCGGGTCAAGAGCATCGTCGGCCGCTTCCTGGAGCACTCCCGGATCGTGGCCTTCGCCAATGGCCAGACCATGCCGTCGAGCAAGGCGCGGGTCTTCATCTCGTCGGCCGACTGGATGCCGCGCAACCTCGACCGCCGGGTCGAGAGCCTGGTGCCGGTGGAGAACCCGACGGTTCACCAGCAGGTGCTGCAGCAGATCATGGTCGCCAACCTGAAGGATGAAGCCCAGAGCTGGACGCTGGACGCTTCGGGGCGCTACACCCGCGATCCGAACTGGGACCATCCCAGCGCCTTTTCCGCGCACGAGTACTTCATGACCAATCCAAGCCTGTCGGGCCGGGGACAACGTGTGAAGGATATGCCGCGCGCGATCGACCATGTCGCCGCACGAAGCTAGGCCTGAGAGCCGCCAGGCGGCGGTCATCGACGTCGGCTCCAACTCCGTCCGTCTGGTGATCTACCGGTTGGAAGGCCGCGCGATCTGGACCGTCTACAACGAAAAAGCCCTGGCGGGGCTCGGCCGCGAGTTGGCCGAGACCGGTCGGCTGGCCCCCGACGGGGTCGAGATCGCCCTGAGCGCCCTGCGCAGGTTCCGCGCCATCCTCCAGGGCTGGGAGCCGCACGAGATCGTTGCGGTGGCCACAGCCGCGGTCCGCGAGGCTGAGGACGGTCCCGCCTTCGCCGAGCGCCTGCGCGGCGAACTCGGCCTGCCGCTGCGGGTGCTTTCGGGGGAGGAAGAAGCCTATTTCGCCGCCGCCGGCGTGCTGGCGGGCCATCCCGGCGCCCGCGGCCTGGCGGGCGACCTTGGCGGCTCCAGCCTGGAGCTGGTGCGACTGGGCCAGGATGGGCCTGAGCCGGGGGTGACCCTGCCGCTAGGACCCTTCGCCCTGGGGGCGCCGCGGCCATTGGCGGTGGATGACGCCCGGCGATTGATTGACGCCAGCCTCGACCCCCTGGCCGACGGCCTCAACTGCGCGGAGTTCCATGCGGTCGGCGGCGCCTGGCGCAACCTGGGCCTGCTGCACATGATCATGACGGACTATCCCCTGCGGGTGGCCCATCAGTATGAGATGTCCCGCTCGGAGGCCCTCGATCTGAGCCGCTTCGTGGTCCGACAATCGCGCACCTCGCTGGAGCGGATCGAGGGACTGTCGAAGAAGCGCTACGAAACCCTGCCCTATGCCGCCCTGGTGCTGGAGTCCCTGATCGAGCGCCTGGGCTTGGAGCGGATCGTGATTTCCGCCTTTGGCCTGCGTGAGGGCCTGCTCTGGCACGGCATGGAAGAATCGATCCGCCGGCGAGACCCACTGCTGGAGGGATGCGTGGCCATGAGCGCCATGCGTGGTCTGTCGGCGGGCGATCTCACCAGCGCCCTGCACGCCTGGTTGACGCCGGCCCTGCGCGCCCTGCCGCCGGTCTTCGGGGATCGAGATCCGCTCCTGATCGCCGCGGCCTGCCGGCTGGCCGATCTCGGCGGCCGCCTGCACCCCGACCATCGGGCGGAGCTGGCCTTCGCCCAGGTCCTGAGGGCGCCCATCGCCGGAATGAGTCATGCCGAGCGATGCTTCCTGGCCTTGGCGACCTTCGCCCGCCATTCCGCCTCCAGCAACATCCCGGAGTCCGCCACCATCATGCGGGTTCTGAGCGCCGAGCGGCGCGCCAGGGCCCGGGCCTTGGGGGCCGCCCTGCGGCTGGGCGCCGACCTCTCGGGCCGCAACGGCCAGCTCCTGTCCGAGGCGGCGCTGGAGATCGACGGGCCGGTCCTGCGCCTGACGGCGACTCCCGGCTGGTCCGACCTCCTGCTGGGGGAGCAGACACGAAAAAGGGCGGCGACCCTGGCCGCCGCCCTGAAACTCAAGCTCGAACTGGACGCGCTCTAGCTGGAGGCGCGGGGCGCCCGGCGGACCTCGACGACCCGCACGCGGGCGCCGTCGAGCACCAGGGCCAGCTCGCCGCGCTTCACCCGCAGGGCGTCTTCGCCAAAGGCCTCCCGTCGCCAGCCCTGCAGAGCCGGCGTCTCGGCCTCGTCGTCATTGGCGATCTGCTCCAGGTCGGAGACCGTGGCGATCAGCTTTGAGGCCACCCCAGCATCCTCGGCCCGGGCCTTGAGCAGCACCTTGAGCAGTTCGACCACGGCGCCGGCGGCCGGCGAATTCGCGCTGCGGGCGCGCTCGACCTGGGGCGCGTTCGCCTCGGGGTTCTTCAGCCCCTCCCGGATGGCTTCCAGAAGGTCAGGCCCAAACTTGGAGCCGGAGAAGCCCTTGGGCACAGAACGGAGTCGATCGAGGCCCGCCGCGTCGGTCGGGGCCTGGGTCGCCACCTCGTCGATGGCGTCGTCCTTCAGGATGCGGCCCCGGGGCTGGTCGCGGCTCTGGGCCGTGCGCTCGCGCCAGGCGGCCACGGCCTTGTAGACCGACAGGTACTTGGAGGTGTGTCGGCGCGGTTTCAGCCGCTTCCAGGCGTTTTCCGGCTCGACGTCGTAATTGGCCGGGTCGGTCAGGGCCTGCATCTCGTCGGTCACCCAGACCAGCCGTCCCTCCTTCTCCAGCCGCGCGCGCAGCATCGGATAGAGCTTGGCCAGGTGGGTCACGTCGGCCAGAGCATAGGTCAGCTGCGACTCCGCCAGGGGGCGCCTTGCCCAGTCGGTGAAGCGGCTCGACTTGTCGAGCTCGATCTTCAGCATCTGGCGTACCAGGGCGTCATAGGCGATCTGTTCGCCGAACCCGGCGGCCATCCCGGCCACCTGGGTGTCGAACAGGGGCCTGGGCATGGCCTTCAGGTTGTTGAAAATCTCCACGTCCTGTCGGGCGGCGTGAAAGACCTTGAGAATGGTCTCGTCCCGCATGATTTCCAGGAACGGCTCGAGGTCCATACCCTCGGCCATCGGGTCGATGACCGCCTCATCGCTGGGGGTCGCGGCCTGGATCAGGCAGAGCTTGGGCCAGTAGGTGGTCTCGCGCATGAACTCGGTGTCTACGGCGACGAAGGGCTGGCCTTTCAGTCTGTCGCAGAACGCCGCGAGTTCGGCGGTGGTTGTAATCGGCGTCATCCCGTAGCTATAGCCTCGCGCGCGACCGAGTCTGCAAGCGCCCGATGCATGGGCGCATCAATTTCTTTCCGCCCCCGAAGGGGCCAGGGCATACGAAATGACCGATCGGCCAAACGGCCTGACCTACGCTCAGGCGGGTGTCGACATCGACGCCGGCGCCGCCCTTGTGGACGCCATCAAGCCGCTGGCCAAGGCCACGCGCCGACCCGGCGCCGAGGCGTCCCTCGGGGGATTTGGCGCCCTGTTCGACCTCAAGGCGGCCGGATACGACGACCCGCTGCTGGTCACGACCACGGACGGCGTCGGCACCAAGCTGAAGATCGCCATCGAGACGGGCCTGCACGATACGGTGGGGATCGACCTGGTGGCCATGTGCGTCAACGATCTGCTGGCCCAGGGCGCCGAGCCGCTGATGTTCCTGGACTATCTGGCCACCAGCAGGCTGGACGTGGCGGTCGCCACCCGGGTCGTCGCCGGCATCGCCGAGGGTTGCAAGCTGGCCGGCGCGGCCCTGGTCGGCGGCGAGACCGCCGAGATGCCGGGCATGTATGCGGGCGACGACTACGACCTGGCCGGCTTCTCGGTCGGCGCGGTGGACCGCAACCGGGTGCTGCCGCGGATGGACGACCAGGCCGCCGGCGACCTGCTGATCGGCCTGGCCTCCTCGGGGCCGCACTCCAACGGCTATTCCCTGATCCGCAAGATCGTCGAGCGTTCGGGCCTGGCCTGGGACGCACCCGCGCCGTTCGCCGAGGGCCAGACCCTGGCCCAGGCGCTGATGACGCCGACCCGCATCTATGCCCGCAGCCTGACGCCGCTGATCAAGGCCGGCCAGATCAAGGGTCTGGCCCACATCACCGGCGGCGGCCTGACCGAGAACCCGCCCCGCGCCATCGCCGGGGGCCTGGCGCCCCGCTTCGACTGGAGCGCCTGGGCCCCGCCGCCGGTCTTCGCCTGGCTGCAGGAGATGGGCGGCGTCGCCGAGTCCGAGATGCGCCGCACCTTCAACTGCGGAATGGGCATGATGCTGATCGTCGGCGCCGAGGACGCCCCAGCGGTGCTCGAAGCCCTGCTGGCGGCGGGCGAGGACGCCTTCATCTGCGGGGAACTGACCGCGGCCTGAGCCACGCGGTCAACGTCCGCCCACGAAAAAGGGCCGCAGCGGTCAAGCTGCGGCCCTTTCTGTTATCCGATGTCAGGCCGATCAGCCGACGATCTGGTCTTCGGTGAAGAACTGGGCGATTTCCAGCTTGGCGTTGTCCTGGCTGTCGGAGCCATGGACCGAGTTTTCGCCGACATTCTTGGCGAACAGCTTGCGGATGGTGCCCTCGGCGGCCTGTTCAGGGTTCGTCGCGCCCATGATCTCGCGATACTTGGCCACGGCGTTTTCGCCTTCCAGCACCTGGACCACCACGGGGGCCGAGGTCATCTGACCGACCAGCTCGCCATAGAACGGGCGTTCCTTGTGGACCTCATAGAAGGTCTTGGCCTGCTCTTCGGTCATGCGAATGCGGCGTTGGGCGACGATGCGCAGGCCGGCGTCTTCGATCACCGCATTGATCTTGCCGGTCAGGTTCCGCTCGGTCGCGTCCGGCTTGAGGATCGAGAAGGTGCGTTCGGTCATGAGATTTTTCTTCAGGAATGGGGTCTTGGGGCGGGACTTCGCCCAGAGGCGCGCGTGTATAGCGCCCCGTCCGGCGCGCGCCAAGCCGCGCCAAGCCGCAGAGGGGCGATACCCCCTGACGGGGAAGACCAGGTCTGCTATGAGCGCGCCACGGTCGGGATGGCGGCGGCGCAAGATCTCGAAACTCCCGGCCCCTCCCCCCTGTGACGGCGAGCCCGCCTGCGTGCGAGCGGCCGCGCGCAATCTCGCCTGCCTCTTATTGTTGTGCCCTGACGCCCATGCTGCAAATTCACGAACTGGTCTTCGACGCCTGGGGCCGCCGCTTCTTCGACGGCGCCACGGTCAGCCTGCCCCGCAACGCCAAGGTCGGCCTGGTGGGCCGCAACGGCGTGGGCAAGTCGACCCTGTTCAAGCTGATCAAGGGGGAGCTCGTCCTGGGCTCCGGCGAGATCAGCCTGCCCAAGGGCGCGCGCCTGGGTTCGGTGGACCAGGAGCATCCGGCGACGCCGGTGTCACTGATCGACACCGTCCTGGCCGCCGATGAGATCCGCCACGGCCTGCTGGCTGACCTCGAAACCGCTGAACCCGAGCAGATGGGCGAAATCTATGCCCGCCTGATCGAGATCGACGCCGACCGCGCGCCCTCGCGGGCGGCCGAAATCCTCGCCGGCCTCGGCTTTTCCACCGAGGATCTGGAGCGGCCGATGTCGGAGTTTTCCGGCGGCTGGCGGATGCGGGTGGCCCTGGCGGCGGCCCTGTTCTCCGAACCCGATATGCTGCTGCTGGATGAGCCGACCAACTATCTCGATCTGGAAGGCGCGCTCTGGCTGGAGGCGCGGCTGCGGGTCTATCCCTACAACGCCCTGATCATCAGCCACGACCGCGAGTTGCTGAACAACTCCATCGACCACACCCTGCATCTCGCCGACGGCAAGCTGACCCTCTATGCCGGCGGCTACGACGCCTTCGAGACCCAGCGGGCCGAGAAGGCGCGGCTGCAGGAGGCCATGCGCTCGAAGATCGAGGCCAAGCGGGCGCACATGCAGTCCTTCGTCGACCGCTTCCGGGCCACGGCCAGTAAGGCGACGCAGGCCCAGTCGCGCCTGAAGGCCCTGGCCAAGCTGCCGGTGATCGATTCCATCGACAGCGAGAGCGTCGCCCCCTTCACCCTGCCCTCGCCGGAACGCCCCCTGGCCCCGCCCCTGGTGCGGATGGAAGGGGTCAGCGTCGGCTATGGCGGTCCGCCCATCCTGCGCGACCTGAACCTGCGGTTGGATGTCGATGACCGCATCGGCCTGCTGGGCGTCAACGGCGCGGGCAAGTCCACCTTCGCCAAGATGGTGGCCGAGGCCCTGGCCATCGAGCATGGCCACCTGCACCGGGACCGTCGCATGCGGGTGGGGTGGTTCCACCAGCACCAGATCGAGGCGATGGACCCGACCGATACGCCGCTGGACATCATCCGCCGCGCCATGCCCGAGGCGTCGGAGGCCTCCCGGCGCTCAAAGCTCGCCCAATACGGCTTCAACCGCGACAAGGTGGAGACCACGGTCGCCGACCTGTCCGGCGGCGAGCGGGCGCGGCTGTTGCTGAACATGGTCGCGGCCGAAGCGCCGCACCTGCTGATCCTCGATGAGCCGACCAACCACCTGGACATCGATTCGCGCCGCGCCCTGCTGGAGGCGTTGAACGACTTCGCCGGCGCCGTGATCCTGATCACCCACGACCGCTCGCTGATGGAGATGGTCGCCGACCGTCTGTGGCTGGCGGCTGACGGCACCATCGCGCCCTTCGAAGGCGATCTGGAGGACTATTCCCGCTATGTGATCGAACGGGCCAAGGCCCGCGTCCGGGCGCCGACCCAGGTGCGCGATGAAGCGCCCGCCCCTGCCCCGCCGCCCCCGCCGCCGGCCCGCAAGGCGCCGACCGGCAATGCGCGCCGCCGCGCCGAGGCGGCCGAAGCCGCCCTGGCGAGGGCCACAGAGGCCGTCGCCCAGATCGACAGGCGGCTGAGCGACCCCGACGTCTTCGCCCAGAATCCGGACAAGGCTGTCGCCCTGGGCCGGGAGCGTGACGCCGCCCAGGCCAAGTTGGAGGCGGCCGAAGCCGAATGGATGGCCGCCGTCGAGGCCTATGAGGCCTTGAAGGCCGGCGTGGGCTAGGGTGACCCCAGGTTGTTGGGTGGGCGATTCACCCGAGGCCTTTTCAGCTTTGTTCACTCCCCAAGGCCTAGGTTCAGGCTCACCATGCGCATGGACGGTTTAAACAGCTCACCCAGCCCCGAACCCGCGGCGGGCGCCGTTGCGGAACGGCTGTCGCGCGCGCTGGCCGCCGCCGCCCATGGGGTGGCGCTCATCGATCCGGACGGCCAGCTGTCCTGGGTCAACGATGGCTTTACGGAGATCACCGGCTACACCGCGGCCGACGCCCTGGGAAAGCGTGTCGGCCAGTTGCTGTTCGATGACCGCCATGCCGACGCGCGGTTCGGACTTGACCAAGCCCAGCCGGGCCGCCGCGCGGAGGTGGCCGGCCGCCGAAAATCCGGCGAGACCTTCTGGGCCGATGCCGATCTTCGCGCCGTGCCCGCCGAGGACGGCTCGGCCGATGGGTTTGTTCTCACCCTGGTGGACGTCACGGCCAATCGGGAAGACCAGCGCCGCTCCGCCGCCGCCTCCAGCGCCCTGCGCGACGCCGCCCGGCTGGCCGGGCTGGGCGGATGGGAGATCGATTTCCTCAAGGGTGAGGTTCGCTACACGGAAGAGCTCTGCGCGATGATGGGGCATGCCGTCGGGGCTGACTCTTTCCAGTCGGCTATGGACGTCTACCTGCCCGAACACCGGGAATCCGTGCTGGCCGCCCTGGTGGAGACGGCTCAGAACGGCACGCGCATGGACGTCGAAGCCGAGGCCACCACGGCGGCGGGCGCGCGCATCTGGCTTCGGGTCATGGGCGTGGCGGAGATCGTCGACGGCGTCTGCGTCGCCATCCGCGGCGCCAGCCAGGATATCACCACCACCCGCAACGCCCTGGCTGATCTGCGCTCGTCCGAGGGATTCGCCCGCGGGGTCATCGACGGTATCGCCGCCATGGTCGCCGTCATCGACGCCGACGGTCACCTGGTGGAAGCCAATCGCACATTCCGCGAGACGGGCGCGGCCATTCGGGATCAGGGCGAGTACCCGATGGACCGGAGCATGTTCGAGATCTTCAGGGGACTGCCCGATGGCCATGGGCGCGCCCTGGAGCGGGGCGTTCGGGCTGTTCTGGCGGGGGAGAGCGAGACATTCATCCGCGCCTATGAGGCGCGGGACGGCGAGTGGTTTCGCCTCAGCGCGTCGCGGTTCAGGGGCGAGGGTCCGGTCCGGGCGGTGCTGTTCACCCAGTCGGTGGCCGACCTCAAGCGCTCGGAACGCCGCCTGCGAACACTGAACGCCAACCTCAAGCGCGCCCGCGACCAGGCCGATGCGGCCAATGTGGCCAAGAGCGCCTTTCTCGCCACCATGAGCCACGAAATCCGCACGCCTCTGAACGGCGTGCTGGGCATGGCCCAGGCCATGGCGCGGGACGAACTGCCGGAAGCCCAGCGGGAGCGCCTGGCGGTGATCCGTCAAGCGGGAGAAACCCTCCTGGTCCTGCTGAACGACCTGCTGGACCTGTCGCGGATCGAGGCTGGGCGGCTGGAGTTGGAAGACGGGCTGGTGGATATCGTGCGGATCGCCGAAGGCACCCAGGCGACCTTCACCACCCTGGCGGCCGAGAAGGATCTCTATTTTTATCTTGAGATCGAAGCCTCAGCCCGCGGCTACTGGCGCGGCGACCCCACCCGGGTGCGACAGGTGCTCTACAATCTCGTGTCCAACGCCGTGAAGTTCACGGCCCGGGGCTCTGTGCAGGTCAATGTCGCCCGCAAGGGCGCCCACCTCGTCCTCAATGTGACAGATACGGGTCCAGGGATCTCCCCGGACCGGCTCGGGTCGCTGTTTGACAAGTTCGTCCAGGCCGACGCCTCGACGACCCGCAAGTTCGGCGGCTCGGGGCTGGGCCTGGCGATCTGCCGGGAGCTCTGCGGCCTCATGGGCGGGACGATCACTGTGCAGAGCGTCCTGGAGCAGGGCTCGAGCTTCACCGTCCGCCTCCCCCTGCCCCCGGCCGAGGCCCCGGAGCCTGCGCCCGCTCAATCTGGTCCCCTCGGCCTGACGGCGCCGGAAGGACGGCTCATCCGCGTCCTGGCGGCCGAGGACAACCCCATGAACCAGCTGGTCCTGAAGACCCTGCTGTCACCCATGATGATCGACCTGCACATCGTCGATGACGGCGAGCGGGCGGTCGAGGCCTGGGCCGACAGCCCGTGGGACGTCATCCTGATGGACGTGCAGATGCCGCGGATGGATGGTCCGACTGCAGCCCGCGCCATCCGCGCCCGGGAAGAGGCCGAGGGTAGGCGGCGGACGCCGATCATCGCCCTTACGGCCAACGCCATGTCGCATCATGAAAAGGAATATCTGGATGCGGGCATGGACGCCCTGACACCTAAGCCTATCGAGTTGGAGCGCCTGCTGGGCGCCTTGGACGCCGTTCTAAGCCCTGACAGCGAGGCCTAGCCATGCCGGACTGGATGCGCCTGATATATCTGCTGCTGGTCCTGGTGCTGCTGGCGCCAGCGGGCATAGCGATCATCCGACGCTGGATGAATCGCCGATAAGGCTCTAGCCGCAGCGCACTTCTTTGATGAGCCCGGTCTCGGCGTCATAGAAGAAGTTCAGGCGCCGGGGATGGAAGTCCATGGTCACCGGGCAGGTCGTGCAGGCCACCCGCTGCAGTCCCGGATTCACCGGCACCGGTATCTCGCTGCGATGACGGCCGACCAGGCGCTGAGCCTGCGCCGCGCCGCACTGGTCGGTGGGCTGGCTCGGTTGGGTCGGGCGCGGAGCAGCCGGTTGCTCAGGCGGCGGCGTGGGCGCTGGCTCGCTGGCGCAGGCCGAGAGGAGAAGTCCAGCGGCCATCGCCAGGACGAGATTGCGTGTCATGCCTGTTTCTCCCAACCGCGGGTCATCTGCCGCCAATAGCTCACCGGCAGACCCTGCTTCTTGATAGCGCCCCATTGCGCCCGTGCTGTGGCGAGCGCGGCCTCATCGCGGCCGTCAAACAGCACGATGCACCGGACAAACCCGTCAAGCACGCCCGCATCAGCGCCGTCGAGCAGGAAAACCACGTCGGCGCTGTTGAGATTGTCCATTTCCGTGGTCAACAGCACCGGCTGGGCCGCGGCGTGCGGCTCGTCGGCGCCCCCGTGCGGGAGGAAGCTGTCGTCGCGATAGCTCCAGAGCCAGCTGTCCAGGTGCTCCAGACGATCGGCCAGGCGCGAGCGGACCAGCGCCTTCCAGTTGCGCGCCAGGGTCTTTTCCAGGAGATCGGGCAGCACCTGATCGAGGCCCGAACGCTCCAGATGATAGAACCAGACTTCGCAGGGGGCCTCAGCCATGGGCGTCCAGCGCGATCTCGCGTCCCAGGGCCTGGACCATGCCGGCGACGTCCCGCGGCGCCGTCAGCGGTGAAAGATGGTTGAGCTGCAGGCGCCGGGCGCGCCAGCCCATGCGTCGCGCCGCCTCGGCCTGATCCTCATAGGCGCCGCTGAGCTGCAGGTATCCGCCGGGTCCCGCCAGGGTCCCAGGGGGCGCTGGCTCTTCGAAATAGGCGAGCGGAAGCGGGCCGAGTTCGGCGAGCAGCGCCGCGCGAAGGCCAGGCTCCGGCACGAGCCGTTCCAGGGCGCCGGGGGGCCACCAGGCGTCCCAGGACGGAAGCTCTCCGCCCTGCGAGCCCAGGGTCAGGTCCTCCCGCAGCGCCGGCGGCGCGGTGTCCAGCCAGCTGAGCCCGGGATGCGGCAGGATGGCGTCCACGAGGATGGTCCCGGCCACGGGGATGCTGAGCGCCTGGGCGGCGGCCGGCACGAGCGCGCCCGCCCCGCTGTGGGCCACGAGGAGCACGGGATCGTCGCCGCGCGCCTCGATGGTCCGGGCCATGGCCTTGGCCAGGGTCGCATAGAAGTCGCCGTCCACCTCGCCCAGAGGCGTCCAGGGGGGCGCCTCAGCGGTCAGGCCGCGACCGGAAAGTTCCTCGGCCACGCCCTGCCAGGTCAGCGGACCCAGCAGGGGGCTATGCAGCAGGACGAGCCTCACCGCGGTCTCCTAAAATCCCGCCGCGCGGACGATCAGCCCTCGTACTTGTCGGCGACCATGCGGTTGAGCAGGCGAACGCCGTAGCCGGTGGCGCCCTCGGGACTGGTCGGCACGCTGGAGGGCTTCTTCCAGGCGGTGGAGGCGATGTCCATGTGCGCCCAGGGCAGGCCGTTGACGAAGCGCTGGAGGAAGAGCGCCGCCGTGATCGAGCCGCCGGGACGGCCGCCCGTGTTCTTTACGTCGGCGATGATGCTGTCGATCTGCTTGTCATAGGCCGGCGGCAGCGGCATCCGCCACAGGGGTTCGGCCTCGGTCTTGGACGCGGCCAGCAGGTTGTCGGCCAGTTCGTCATTGTTGGAGAAGACCCCGGCATAGTCGTTGCCCAGGCTGATGATGATCGCCCCGGTCAGGGTGGCCAGGTCGACCATGAACTTCGGCTTGAAGCGGTCCTGGCAGTACCAGAGGGCGTCGGCGAGGACGAGGCGGCCCTCGGCGTCGGTGTTGATGATCTCGATGGTCTGGCCCGACATGCTGGTGACCACGTCGCCGGGCCGCTGGGCGTCGCCGTCAGGCATGTTCTCAACGAGACCCAGAATACCCACGGCGTTGACCTTGGCCTTGCGCCCGGCCAGCACGTGCATGAGGCCGGCCACGGCGGCGGCGCCGCCCATGTCCCACTTCATGTCTTCCATGCCGTCGGCCGGCTTGATCGAGATGCCGCCAGTGTCGAAGCAGACGCCCTTGCCGACGAAGGCGATGGGCTGGGCCGCGGGATCAGACCCCCCGTTCCAGCGCATGATGGCCAGCTGGCTGTCCTTGCGGCTGCCCTGCCCCACGCCGAGCAGCGAGCCCATGCCGAGCTTCGCCATCTCGGCCTCGCCGAGGATCTCGACCTCGAGGCCCAGGCTCTCGAGCCCCTTCACCCGGCGGGCGAATTCGGCGGGATAGAGAACATTCGGCGGTTCGGACACCAGGTCGCGGGCGAACGAAATGGCGTCGGCCAGGGCCGCCAGCTCCACATAGGCGCCCTGGGCGGCCGAGGTGTCGGCGCTGACGATCTCGGCCTTGAGGATCGAGGGCTTCTTGTCGGCCGGCTCCTTGGTCCGATAGCGGTCGAAGCGATAGGCGGCCAGGCGCAGACCCAGCGCAGCCCGTTCCGGCTTGCCGGCGGCAGGATCGGCGAAGGCCACGCGCAGCACGGTGAGTCCCGAGAGCTTGACCGCGCCATAGGCGTTGGCCGCCGCATGCTCGGCGCCGACGTCGTCGAAGGCCTCGCGCTTGCCGCCGCCCACCAGCACAATCCGCTCGGCCGCATGGCCGGCCGGCGCCGTCAGGTCCAGGACCTGGCCCTTGGCGCCGGTGAAGCGCCCTTGCGCCAGGGCGCGACCCACCACACCTGCGGCCTGCTGGTCAGCCTCGGCGACCGCCCCGGAAAGAACAGAACCTTCAAAGACGATGAGGGCGAGCGCGGTCTTTTCGGCGATCTCAGAACCGGGCGTGACGAATTGGATGTCCATGCGAATTCTCTACAAAAGCAAAGCTGAAGGCGCTCCGCCGCCAGGGCGCCCAGACTGGCGTCTCCTGCGGCGGTTGTGTGGCGCAGCAACGCATGGTTTAGAACAGCTTCGCGCCAAGGGCGCGCCAAATCACGCCGGCGACGCCTTTTTTTCATGCGCCTGATCGATCGATATCTGCTGCGCCAACTGCTGGGTCCCACCCTGCTGGCGGCGCTCGCCCTGAGTTCGGTGGCCCTGCTCAGCCAGAGCCTTTCAGCGCTTGATGTGATCATCAACCAGCGCCAGAGCGCGGGTGTTTTCCTGAAGATCACCCTGCTGGCCATGCCGCAGTTGATCAATATGGTCATGCCCATCGCCTTGTTCGTGGCCGCCCTGGTGGCGCTCAACAGGCTGCAGAGCGAGCAGGAACTGGTCGTCTGCTATGCAGGCGGCATGAGCCGCTGGCGGGTCATCGCCCCGCCCATGCGACTGGCCGCCATGATCGCCTTGGCGGCCCTGGTGCTGAACCTCTTCGTCCAGCCCGCCGCGTTCCGCGAACTGCGCGATACGCTATTCGACGTGCGCACCGATCTGGCCGCCACCCTGGTGCGCGAGGGGGAGTTCACCGAACCGGCGCCGGGCCTGACCGTCTACGCCCAGAACGTCGACAGCCGCGGCGGGATGGGCAACCTCTTCATCCACGTGGCGGAGGGCGATGGGGTGGCCACGACCTACACGGCCGACGAGGGTCGGCTGGCGACCCGCGCCGGCGTGCCCGTGCTGGTCATGTCCCGGGGCTCGACCCAGGAGTTCAGCGAGACCGGCGTGCTGAACTATCTGACCTTCGACGAATATATCTTCGACCTCAGCCCCCTCATCGCGTCCGCGGAGCTGGTTCACTACAAGCCCTCCGACCGCTACCTCCATGAGCTGTTCTTCCCTGACCTCACCCAGGACTGGGAACAGCGCAACCGCCTGGAAATGCTGGCCGAGGGCCACGCCCGGCTGGCCAGCCCGCTCTACAATATCACCTTCATGGCCATGGCCCTGGCCGCCATCCTGGGCGGCGGCTACGACCGGATGGGCTATGGCCGGCGGATCGCCTGGGCCGGAGCCGCAGCGGCGATCACCCGCATCCTGGGCTTCATCGCCCAGGCCGCCAGCGAGTCCCACGCCTGGCTGAACCTGCTTCAGTACGCCATCCCGCTGGCCGCCATGGGCCTGGCCCTGCGCAGTGTGTTCCGCCAGAAGGTGTCGCGCTTTATCGACATGGGCGCACGGCCCAGCCGGATCGCCCGGGGAGGCGCCGCCTGATGCGATTTGGTCGGATCGAAGCCTATGTTCTGGGCCGCAACCTGCTCAGCGTCGGGGTCGCCCTGGCCGTCATCTCGGCGGTCATCCTGCTCGTGCAGTTCGTGGAGCTTTCCCGCTCCGTGGGCGTGCGGGCCGAGGTGAGCGTCAGCCAGCTCTTCGGCCTGACCGCCCTGGGCATGCCCTCCCTGATCCTGGTGCTTCTGCCCTTCGTGTTCCTGTTCGGCTGCATGTCGGCCTATGTCAGCCTCAATCGCCGCAGTGAACTGGTGGCCATGCGCGCCGCCGGCGTCTCGGCCTGGCGCTTCATCCTGCCCACGGCGGCGGCCGCCGCCGTCGTCGGCGTGATCACCGTGACCCTGCTCAATCCCCTGGCGGCGGCGTCCAACGCCAGGTTCGCCAGCGAGCGCGCCCGGGTCATGGACAACTACCTCGTCGATGCGCCGCAGGACGTCTGGCTGCGCCAGGGCGACGAACGCAGCCAGATCGTGATCCACGCCCGCGATCGGGAGATCATTGAGGGATCGGTCGTGCTGCGGGGCGTCTCCCTCTTCGTCTATCAGAAGGACGAGGACGGTACGCCGCAGTTCACTCGCCGGCTGGAGGCCGCCGAGGCCCGGCTTCTGCCCGGCTTCTGGCGCCTGACCGACGTCCGCGAGGCCGCCGCCGGCGAAAGCTCCGTGCGCTCCGAAAGCCTGTCCCTCCGCTCCAGCCTCGACAGCGAATCGGCCATGGAGCGGTTCGCCTCCCCTGAGGCCATCGCCTTCTGGCGGCTGCCGGCGGCCATTCGCACGACCGAGCAGGCCGGTTTCAGCGCCAGCCGCTACCAGCTCCGGTTCCACCAGCTTCTGGCCACGCCGGTGCTGTTCGCCGCCATGACCATACTGGCCGCCGCCTTCTCTCTGCGGCTTGTCCGGCTAGGGGGACTGGCCGGTCTGGCGGGGGCGGGAGTCGCCCTGGGATTCGTGTTCTTCTTCCTGAACGAATTCGCCGGCGCCCTGGCCAATGCCGACGTCATTCCCCTCGCCGCGGCCGCCTGGGCGCCGCCGGTGATCGCCCTCCTGTCGGGGGTCACGCTGCTCTGCTACACCGAAGACGGTTGAAACACGCCGCCACGCCGCTATTCCCTGCGCACTGGGCGCGGCAAGAAGGGATTCACGCTTGAAGACGTCACCTCGGCGCGTATCGCTCGCCTCGGTCAAGCGCAGCCTCCTGGCCGGGGCGGCGGTGGCCAGCCTGTGCGCCGGCGCCGCAGCCGCCCAGACGGCGGACGAGCCCCTTGCCGACGCGACGGCCACTGAGGCGCCTGTGCGCGGCGCCGACGGCCTGCTGCCGGGGTCCATCTATATGGAGGCCGACTCCATGGTCCGCGACGATTCCCGGGAGCGGACGACCGCGACCGGCGAGGTCGAAGCCCGCTACGACGGCCGCAATCTGCGCGCCGACGCCCTGGTCTATGACGAGGCCCAGGGCGTCCTGGAAGCCTCCAATGTCGAGATCTTCAATCCCGACGGCAGTGTGGAGTTCGCCCGCGAGATCGTGCTGGACGACGAGATGAAGGCCGGCGTCGCCCGGGGCTTCTCCGCGCGGCTGCCCATGAACGTCAAGCTGGCGGCGGCCAGCGCGGTCCGGCGCAACGAGAATGTCAACGAGCTGAACCGGGCGATCTACACGCCTTGCGACATCTGCGCCGACAACACAGACAAGACCCCGACCTGGTCGATCCAGGCCGACAAGGTGGTCCAGGATCGCGAGCGCCAGCTGGTCTATTATCGCGGCGCGGTGTTCCGCCTGTTCGGCGCGCCGGTGCTCTATCTGCCGCTCTTCTGGCACCCTGACCCGACCGCCGAGCGCAAATCAGGGCTCCTGACCCCGGACATTTCCGCCTCCGACCGGCGGGGCCTGTCCTATGAGCAGCCCTATCTGTTCGTCCTGTCGCCCTCGTCCGACCTGACCGTCAGCCCGCAGATCAACACCAAGGTCGCGCCCTTCCTCAACGCCCGCTATCGGAAGCGCTTCTATTCCGGCGAGATCGATGTGCGCGGGGGCTACACCTACGCCCAGGATTTCGACAGCAGCGGCCGGTTTGGCGACCGGACGTCGCGCAGCTACATCCTGGCCCGCGGCGCCTTCGCCATCGACCAGAACTGGGAGTGGGGCTTCACCGCCGAACGGGCGTCTGAGGACCTGCTGTTCGACAAGTACGAGATCGGCGACGTCTTCCAGTCCCGCGGCCCCTATATCGCCGATGACCGCCGGCTGATCTCCCAGCTCTATGCGATCCGCCAGGACGATAATTCCTACTTGTCCGCGGCCGCCCTGGATATCCAAGGTCTGCGCCCCGGCGACGATGACGCCACCTTCCCCAGCGTTGCCCCGGTGATTGAAGGCCGTTGGTCCCCAGATCTCCGGC
Organism: Phenylobacterium sp.; assembly: GCF_030646615.1. Classification (GTDB taxonomy): domain Bacteria; phylum Pseudomonadota; class Alphaproteobacteria; order Caulobacterales; family Caulobacteraceae; genus Phenylobacterium. The sequence goes on from NZ_JAUSLG010000023.1 coordinate 69,439, forward strand.
TGGCCGGCGGTCGGGTGAAGCTCCAGCTGGACGCCGTCGCCCTGGAGCGCGACCGCTCGCCGGCCAGCACCACCCTTGTGAACCTGCCGGGCCTGGACAGCCGCCGGGTGATTAGCCAGGCCGATTGGCGCGCCAGCTACACCCTGGCCGGGGGGGCGCGCGTCCAGCCGTTCATCAACCTCCGGGCCGACGCCTACAGCCTGGGCGACGTCCCATCCGAAAACTATGGCGGCAAGACCGAAACCCGCGGCATGGCGACGGCCGGACTCGATCTGAGCTGGCCATTCTATCGCCGATTCAATGACAAAACAGTCGTTCTTGAACCTCTGGTTCAGATCGCCGCATCCCCTCGGCCTAGTCAGATCCAGGTGGATGTCGACGCCAATGGCGACCCGATCTATCTCGATGAAGACAGCCTGGCCTTCGAGTTCGACGAGACCAATCTTTTCCTGGCCGACAAGTTCCCGGGCTTCGACCTGATGGAAGGCGGGCTGCGGGCCAGCGTCGCGGGCCGCGCCAGCGTGCTGTGGGACGACGGCCGGCGCGCCAGCGTGCTGATCGGCCGGAGCTTCCGGGACTCCGAGGAGCAGGCCTTTTCCAGCCGCACAGGTCTTCGCGACACCGAGTCCGACTGGATTGTCGCGGCCGAGGCCCAGCCGATCCGGGGCCTGTCGGTCTTCAGCCGCGCCCGCCTTGACGGCGAGAGCCTGGACGTCCGCCGGGCCGAAACCGGCGCCAATCTCGCCATGGCCCAGGGGTCTGGCTTCTTCCGCTATCTGTGGGACGACCTCGACATCAATGGCGTGAAGCGCGAGAACCTCGACCTGGGCGGCGAAGTGTTCCTGACCAAGAACTGGGGCCTTACCGCCTATGGCAACCGCGACATGGTGCAGGACGCCTGGGTGGTGCGCGACATCGGCGTGGTCTATCGGGACGAATGTACGCGGATCGAAGTCATCTATCGTCGCGAGGACACCGTCATCGGTCGCCTGGGCCCCAGCGAGTCGGTCGCCGTGCGCCTAACCCTCGCCACATTGGGCGAACCTATCTATGCCAACTAGGACCAGCGGCGCTGCAAGCCGCCACGAAGGAATGACCCAAGCGATGTTTTCTGCGCGTTCAGTCCGCGGCCGAGCGGCCTGCGGCGTCGCCCTTGCGGCCCTTCTCGTGGCCGCCGCTCCCTCCAGCGTGGCGATGGCTCAAACCTCCGAGGCCGAGGCCCCCACGGCTGCGCCTGCCGCCCCGGTTCAACCTCAGGGCATGACCGAGTACGCCGCTGCGGTGGTCAATGACGAGATCATCTCGACCTATGACCTGGCGCAGCGGATGCGCCTGCTGATCGCCACCACAGGGGTTCAACCCACCGAACAGACCCTGCCGCAGATCCAGCAGGAGGCCCTGATCTCCCTGGTGGACGAGGCCCTACAGTTCCAGGAACTGCGGCGCGTCGAGCGGGAGCAGAAGTTCTCGATCATCGCCTCGAACGAGGATGTGGACGAAGAACTGGCCGAGATGGCCGCCGGCAACGAAATGACGCCCGCGCAGTTCACCTCCATGCTCCAGAGCCAGGGCGTGCTGGCCTCCCTGCGCGAACAGCTTCGCGCCCAGGCCAGCTGGCAGCGCTGGATCCAGGGCCGCTATGGCTCGCGCCTGCGGATTGGCGACGACCAGGTGCAGGCCGTGCTGGCCCAACAGGCGGCCCAGGCGTCGCGTCCGCAGTTCCAAGTCAGCGAAGTCTTCATCGACGCCGCCCGGGTCGGCGGCATGGACACCGCCCTTCGGGGCGGCGAACAACTGGTCAGCCAGATGCAGCAGGGCGCGCCCTTCCAGGCCGTGGCCCGGCAGTTCTCCGCAGCCCCGACCGCCGCAGCCGGCGGCGACGCCGGCTGGATCGGCCCTGGCGAAATGCCGGCCGAGGTCGAACGGGCTCTGGAGCAGATGCGGCCGGGACAACTTTCCCAGCCGATTCCTGTCACCGATGGGGTCTACATCGTCTATCTGCGGGACAAGCGGTCCGGCGCCGGCGCCACGCTGGTGAGCCTCAAGCAGGCCGCCATCGGCTTGCCGGCCGGTTCCGCTCCCTCGGTGGTCGAGGCGACGCGGGCGCGTCTCATGGCGCTTCGCGCGCAGATATCCGGCTGCGGTGACCTGGAAACCGTGGCCAATGGCCAAGAGGGCGTCGTCGCAGGCGACCTTGGTGAGGCCGAGATCGGTGACCTGGCGCCGGCCTTCCGCGCTGCGGCTGAGTCCCTTGAGGTGGGCCAGCTCTCTGAGCCGATCCGCACCGAGGCCGGCATGCACATCGTGGCGGTCTGTGGCAAGCGCGCCACGGGCGCCGACCAGCCCACGGCCCAGCTTGTGGAGCGCCGGCTGTTCTTCCAGCAACTGGGCCTGATCGCCCGGCGTTACATGCGCGACCTTCGGAATTCCGCGACCATCGAGACCCGTTGAAAAACCGCCCTCTCGCCGTAAGCCTCGGCGACCCCGCCGGCATCGGCCCCGAGATTGTCTTCAAGGCCTGGAGCGCCCTTCGGCATTCCGGGCCGAGCTTCGTCGTGGTCGGAGACCTTCGTCAGGTGGCTGCGGGCTCGGGGGGCACAGCAGGCCTTGTGCGCCAGGTCAGCGCGGCGGAAGACGCCAACCGCGTCTTCGGGCAGGCCCTTCCGGTCATCGACATTCCCCTGCTGGAGCCGGTGGTCGCCGGCAACCCGTCGCCACGGGCGGCGAAGGCGGTGATCTCCTGGATCGAGACCGCCGTGGGCCTGGCCCTGTCGGGCGCGGTCGGCGGGGTGGTGACCGCGCCGATCGCCAAGGAAAGTCTCTACGGCGCCGGCTTTCCCTTCCCTGGCCACACCGAGTTCCTTGGGGAACTCACCCTGGCCCACCGCTATGACGGGGCCCGGGGGCCGATCATGATGCTGGCGGCGCCAGGCCTGCGGGTGTCTCTCGTCACCGTGCACAAGCCCCTGGCCGAGGTGCCGGCGGCGCTGAGCGTGGAAAAGATCGTCAATGCCGGCCTGGTGACGGCCCAGGCCCTGCGCCGCGACTTCGGGATCGATCGCCCTCGCCTGGCGGTGGCCGGACTCAATCCCCACGCCGGGGAGAATGGCACGATTGGCCGCGAAGAGGTCCAGATCGTCGGACCGGCGGTGCGCGCCCTGCGCGACCTGGGCGTCGAGGCCACGGGGCCCAGCCCCGCCGACAGCCTCTTCCACGAGGCGGCGCGGGCCAAGTATGATGCGGTGCTCTGCCTCTATCACGACCAGGCCCTGATCCCGGTGAAGATGCTCGACTTCTGGGGCGGGGTGAACATCACCCTGGGCCTGCCCATCGTTCGGACCTCGCCCGACCACGGCACCGCCTTCGACATCGCCGGCCGCGGCCTGGCCCGCGCTGACAGCATGATCGCCGCCATTCGGATGGCCAAAGAGATCGCTGACCGTCGGCTATGAGCGCGCTCACAGACCTGCCGCCCCTGCGTCAGAGCCTCGAGGCCCACGGCCTGATGGCCGACAAGGGCCTGGGCCAGCACTTCCTGCTCGACCTCAACATCACCCGCAAGATCGCCCGCCTGGCCGGCCCGCTAGAAGGCCTTCAGGTGATCGAGGTTGGGCCAGGTCCAGGGGGCCTGACGCGGGCGCTGCTGGAGGCTGGCGCGGCGGTGACGGTGATTGAGAAGGACGCCAGATTCCTCCCACTTCTCAATGAGCTCGCCGATGTGTCTGAAGGAAAACTTCGGATCGTCATGGCCGACGCCCTCAAGGCTGATGAGGCGGAGCTCACCGCCAACCAATCCGTGCCGATCGTCGCCAACCTGCCCTACAATGTGGGCACCGCCCTGCTGATCAAATGGCTGACAGGCGCCTACCGGCCCGCCTCCATGACCCTGATGTTCCAGAAGGAGGTCGCCGAACGGATCGTCGCCAGCCCCGGGGACGACGCCTATGGCCGCCTGGCCGTCATCGCCCAGGCCACGGCGAAGACCAAGATCGTGATGGAAGCGCCGGCCCGCGCCTTCACCCCGCCGCCCAAGGTGGACTCCGCCGTGGTGCGCCTCGATCCCCATGAGACCCGCCCGCCCGAGTCCCTGCTGGCGGCCCTCGAACAGATCACCCAGGCGGCCTTCGGTCAGCGTCGCAAGATGCTGCGCTCCAGCCTCAAGGTTCTGGGCGGCGCCGAGCTTTGCGAAGCCGCGGGCGTCGATCCCTCACGGCGCGCCGAAACCCTGGCCCTGGAGGAGTTTCTGGGCCTGGCGGGCAAGCTGCTTGAGCGTCCCTAGCTCACAAGCCTTGCCCCTGCCCGGCTGGGTCCTCCAGAGCGCGTTACGACCGGTTGTCGGAACGCGCTCAAGTCTTTGAGTTTAGAGCATGATTCAACGATCAGACGGTTCCGTCTGATCGCATCATGCTCTAGGACCGGGCCATGTTCGAACTCGACCTGACCCTGAACAGCCTCAACGACTATCCGCACCTCCAGACCCTGGCGGGCCTCGGCGTCCTGGTCTTGCTGGCGGTGATCGTCAACTGGCTGACCCAACATGTTCTGCTGCGCATCGTCCGTCGCGCGCTCAGCCTGTCGCTGAAAGACAGGTCCGAGACCGTCTTCCGCGAAGTCATCGCCCGTCTGGCCAATGTGGCGCCGGCCATCGTGATCTATCAGGGCGTCCTGGTGGTTCCGAACCTGCCGCCGGAAGCCGAGACCGTGGTCCGGAACGTCGCGGCGGCCTTCATGATCCTGACGGTGATCCTGGCGCTCACCGGGGCGCTCAACCTGGCCAACGAACTCTATTCCCGGCGGCCCGAAGCCCGGCAACGGCCCATCAAGGGCTATATCCAGGTCGGCAAGATCATCCTCTACGCCGCCGCCGCCATCCTGGTGGTGGCCACCCTGCTCGATCGCTCGCCCCTGCTGCTGATCTCGGGCCTTGGCGCCATGGCCGCGGTCCTGCTGCTGGTGTTCAAGGACACCATCCTGTCGCTGGTGGCCTCGGTGCAGCTGACCAGCAACGACATGATCCGGGTCGGCGACTGGATCGAGATGCCTCAGCTGAACGCCAATGGCGACGTGATCGATCTGGCCCTGCACACGGTGAAGGTCCAGAACTTCGACAAGACGATCACCGCCATTCCCACCTGGCGATTGATCAACGAGTCCTTCGTCAACTGGCGTGGCATGCAGGAGTCCGGCGGCCGTCGGATCAAGCGCGCCCTCTTGCTGGACCAGACAGCCATCCGCTTCCTGACGCCCGACGAGCGCAAGGCCCTGCGCCGCTTCGCCCTTCTCGACGTCTATCTGGATGGCAAGGCCAAGGAGCTGGAGGCCTGGAACGAGTCTCTGGTGCGGTCGGGACGCGATCCGGTCAACACCCGTCGCCTGACCAATGTCGGCACCTTCCGGGCCTATATGGACGCCTATCTGAAGGTTCATCCTGGGGTGGCCAAGGAGAAGACCCTGATGGTCCGTCAACTCGATCCCACGCCTGAGGGCCTGCCGGTCGAGGTCTATTGCTTCGCCAACACGGTGGACTGGAACGCCTATGAGGCGATCCAGAGTGATCTGTTCGACCATTTCCTGGCCATCCTGCCGGAGTTCGACCTGCGGCTGTTCCAGGCGCCGACCGGCCGCGACATGCGGGCCGTGGCCGAGGGCATGAGGGCTCAGCTCGAATCCTAGAGCGGGGTTCCCACCTGTGGGACCGCGCCCTAGATGGGCTCGTCCAGCAGGGTCTGGACGAAGGTCTTCAGGCCTGGGTTGCGCACCCGCTTCTGGCGCTCGGCATGATAGATGTGGGCCAGATCGGCGAAGGCCCGGTCATAGTCGTCATTGACGATGACATAGTCGTAGTCCACCGCCCGCTCGATCTCCCCATAGGCCCGCCCCAGGCGGCGCTGGATGACATCCTCCCGGTCCTGGGCGCGGGCGTGGAGCCGGCGCGACAGCTCGGCCATGCTCGGAGGCAGGATGAAGACCCTTACCACGTCGTCGGGGGCCTTCTCGGCGATCTGGGCCGCCCCTTGCCAGTCAATGTCGAACAGCACGTCCTGGCCTATCCCCAGGGCCTCCATCACCGGTGCGCGAGGGCTCCCATAGCGATGTTCATGGACATTGGCCCATTCGAGGAAGGCGTCCTGCGCGATCATCTCGTCAAAGACCGACCGGTCCACGAAGTGGTACTCGCGCCCATCCTCCTCGCCCGGCCGCGGATCGCGGGTGGTGGCTGAGATCGACAGGTTCAGGTCCGGATGGTCGGCGACCAGACGGCGCGACAGGGACGTCTTGCCAGCCCCCGATGGGCTGGAAATCAGCAGCATGAGGCCGCGACGGGGGATGGAGCTGTAGGGCATCAGGACTCGATCTGTGCGCGGCCGGAGGGATCGCGCTCTCTATTCCACATTCTGCACCTGCTCGCGAAGCTGCTCGATCACAGCCTTCAGCTCCAGGCCGACCGCCGTGAGGTTGGCGAGGGCCGACTTGGAGCAGAGCGTATTGGCCTCTCGCATGAATTCCTGGGTCAGGAAGTCGAGCCGACGCCCCACCGGACCATCGCCGGCCAGCAGCTCGCGGGCCGAGTCCACATGGCCGGCCAGGCGGTCCAGCTCCTCGCGGACATCGACCTTCACCGCCATGGCGGCGGCCTCCTGGACGATGCGTTCCTCAAGGCCGGCCGGATCGCCGATCAGCTCGCGCATCCGCCGCTCGAACCGGGCCTTGAGCACCGCCGGCTGCTCCCCGGCCAGGGCGCCGGCCTGGGCGGTGAGCTGGGCGATCCTGTCGGTCAGGCCGATCAGCACCCCGGTGAGGGCCAGGCCCTCGGCGTCCCGGGCGGCCTTCATGGCGTCCAGGGCTTGCCCCACCGACGCGGCCATCGCCTGCTCCAGGCGCCCCTGGGCTTCGGGATCAGCGTCGGGCTCGGCGGCCTCGATCACGCCGCGCAGGGCCAACAGGCCATCCAGGCTGGGCGGCGCCGCGCGACCGGCGGCCACCAGGGCGGCCGTGGCCTCCAGATAGCGCTCCACCTGGTCGAGATTGATCCGCACCTGGACCTGGCCCTCGGCCCGCTTGCCCTGCAAGCCGACGGTCACCTGGCCCCGCTGAAACCGCGCCTGAGCCCCGTCCCGCGCCGCCCGCTCCAGGCCATCGAAGCCGGGGGGCCCGCGGAACCGGACGTCGAGATTGCGCCCGTTGACCGAGCGCGCCTCGACCGCCCAGCTCCAGTCGCCCTGGGCGCCCTCGGCCCGGCCAAAGCCCGTCATCCCCGAAATCGGCATGATCCGTTGTCTTTCCTTGAAGCGGTCGCGTCGTCGGATCGAGCCCTCAAGGCTCGGCCGCGACCTGGGGCGCCGGCGCGCGATTGCGCTCCAGCTCCCGCCAGCGGCTGACATTGCGGCGGTGGTCTTCATAGGTCGTGGCGAAGGCGTGCCCGCCGCTGCCGTCGGCGACGAAGAACAGATAATCGGTCTGCGGCGGATCGAGCACCGCGGCCAGGGCCGCCCGGCCGGGATTGCAGATCGGCGTCGGGGGCAGGCCGTCGATCATATAGGTGTTGTAGGGCGTGGCGCCGGTCAGCTCCGACATGCGGATGCCGCGCCCAAGCGGCCGGCCCTTGGTCAGCCCATAGATGATGGTCGGATCGCTCTCCAGGCGCATGCCGCGGCGCAGGCGGTTGACGAACACCGAGGCCACCTGCGGCCGCTCGCTGGCCACCCCCGTCTCCTTTTCCACCACCGACGCCAGGATCACGGCCTCTTCAGGGCTCCGCACCGGGAGGCCCGGCTGACGCCTGGACCACAGGAGCGCCAGGACCTCGTCATGGGCGTCCATCATCCGTTGCAGGACCGCGGCCCGGTCCTCGCCCCGCTCGATCTGATAGGTCTCGGGCAGGATCGCGCCCTCCGGCGGCGCCGGCGCCACCCCGGTCAGCAGGGGGTTCTCGGCCAGAATCTCGACGACCATCTCAGACGTCATGCCCTCAGGCACGGTGACGAAATGGCGAACCACCTTGCCGGCCCGGATATCGCCCAGGACCCGGGCCATGGAGGCGCGGTTGGGAAACTCATACTCACCGGCCTTGAGCTCCCGCGCCGCGCCCGTGGCCTGGGCGGCGGCGAGAAAGATCGGCGCCGAGGAGATGACCCCGGAGGTCTCGAGCGTGCTGGCGATCTCCGGCAGGCCGGCCCCCCGGCGCAGCATCACCGTCGTGGTCTCCGCGGCCGCCTCGGGCCCGGGACCGCGGTACATCCACAGCGCCCAGAGGCCGGCCAGCGCCAGGACCAGGACCAGGGTCAAGGCGGCGCTGGTCAGCGTCACGATCAGGCGGCGCAGGGGCGAAGACCCGGCGCCTGTCTTGGCCGGTCGGGCGCGGGTCTTTCGGGCCATCAGCTCAGACTTGCTTGAACACCACGGAGGCGTTGGTGCCGCCGAAGCCGAAGCTGTTGGACAGGGCCACCTTGATCTCCCGCGGCTGCGCCTTGTTGGCGGCCAGGTCGATGGGCGTCTGCACCGAGGGATTGTCAAGGTTGATGGTCGGCGGCGCGATCTGGTCGCGAATGGCCAGGCAGGTGAAGGCCGCCTCGATAGCCCCGGCCGCCCCCAGAAGATGACCTGTCGCCGACTTGGTCGACGACATGGTCACCCGTGAGGCCGCATTGCCCAGCATGCGTTCCACCGCCCCCAGCTCGATCTCGTCCCCCAGCGGGGTCGAGGTGCCGTGGGCGTTGATATAGTCGATGTCGGCCGGGGAAATGCCGGCGTCCTTGATGGCCGCCCGCATGGCGCGGAAACCGCCGTCGCCGTCATCGGCCGGGGCGGTGATGTGATAGGCGTCGCCGGCCAGGCCATAGCCGGCGACCTCGGCATAGATCTTCGCGCCGCGGGCCTTGGCGTGCTCATACTCTTCCAGCACCAGGACGCCGGCGCCCTCGCCCATCACGAAGCCGTCGCGGTCCTTGTCGTAGGGCCGGCTGGCCTTGGTCGGGTTGTCGTTGAAGTCCGTCGACATGGCCCGGCAGGCGATGAAGCCGGCGATGCCCACGGGGCAGATCGCCGCCTCGGCGCCGCCGGCGATCATCACGTCGGCGTCGCCATACTTGATCAGGCGCGCGGCGTCGCCGACCGCATGGGCGCCCGTGGCGCAGGCCGTCACCACCGAGTGGTTGGGCCCCTTGAAGCCATGGCGGATCGAGACCTGGCCCGAGGCCAGGTTGATCAGGGCGGAGGGAATGAAGAACGGGCTGACCCGGCGGGGACCCTTCTCGTGCAGTTCGATGCTGGTCTTTTCGATGGTCGCCAGACCGCCGATGCCCGACCCGATGATGACGCCGGTCCGCTCGCGGCCCTCGTCGTCTTCCGGCGCCCATCCGGAGTCGCGCACGGCTTCGTCAGCCGCAGCGATGGCGTAGAGGATGAAGTCGTCGATCCGCCGCTGATCCTTGGACGACATGATGGCGTCGGGATCGAAGGCGCCCTCCACATCGGGGCCGCCGCCGCCGCGGCCATCGACGCGGGGGACTTCGCAGGCGACGTTGCAGGCATAGTCGCTAGCGTCGAAGGTGGTGATGTTCCCGGCGCCGGACTTGCCGGCCAGGAGCGCCTTCCAGGTGACCTCGACGCCCGAACCGAGCGGGGTCACAAGACCAAGGCCGGTCACGACGACGCGGCGGGTGTTGGCGTTCGACATGGCGTTTACTACTCCCCAGCCGCCTAAACGAAAACCGCCGCGCCTCTCTGGCGCAGGGGCCTAAGGGACGCGGCGGTCATTGTCGGTACTTCAGGGCGAGACGCCCAGGCGTCAGGCGCCCAGACGTTCCTGAATGAACTTCACGGCGTCGCCGACCGTCTGAATATGCTCGGCGGCGTCGTCCGGGATTTCGATATCGAATTCTTCTTCAAAGGCCATGACCAGCTCGACGTTGTCGAGGCTGTCCGCGCCGAGGTCGTCGATGAAGCTGGCCTTCTCAGTGACCTTTTCGGGATCGGCGTCGAGGTGCTCGATGACGATCTTGCGCACGCGTTCCAGAATGTCGGACATTCGCTTTTAGTCCCTCTAATTTCAACTGATGCATCCGCGACGGGAGACTGCTTGTCAACCGTTGCCGGTGTTGGGTTTGAGACCTCTGATATGGTCCCGGGCAGTCCAGGCCGGCTCAATCGGCGTGCGCCGTAGCATGTTCCCACCAGCGAGGCCAGCGGGCAGCGGACGCCGAAAACCGACCCTCAGATCATCGCCATGCCACCATTCACATGCAGGGTCTGGCCGGTGACATAGGCGGCCTCGGCGCTGGCCAGATAGACGCAGGAGGCGGCGATCTCGTCGCCCGTGCCCAGGCGGCCAGCCGGAATTGTCGAGAGAATCTGGCCCTTCTGGGCCTCGTTCAGGGCGTCGGTCATAGGGCTTTCGATGAAGCCCGGGGCGATGCAGTTGACGGTGATTCCCCGGCTGGCGACCTCCTGGGCGAGGGCCTTGGAAAAGCCGATCATCCCCGCTTTTGAGGCCGCATAGTTGGTCTGGCCGGGATTGCCCATCACGCCGACCACCGAGGTGATGCCGATGATTCGCCCATGGCGGCGCTTCATCATGCCCTTCACAGCTGCGCGACTGAGCCGGAAATAAGACTCCAGGTTCACCCGGATCACCGAGTCCCAGTCCTCATCCTTCATCCGCATCAGCAGCCCATCGCGGGTGATGCCGGCATTGGCCACCAGAATGTCCAGGGGCGCGCCGGCGGCGGCCTCCGCCTTGGCCACCAGCCCATCGACGGACGCTGCGTCCGACAGATTGGCCGAGGCGATGCTGACCCGCTCCTTGAGGTCGCCGGCCAACTCTTCGAGCACGGCCTCGCGGGTCCCCGACAGGGTCACATGAGCGCCCTGGGCGTGCAGCGCGCGGGCGAGCGCGGCGCCGATACCCCCCGTGGCGCCGGTCACCAGGGCGGTCTTTCCGGAAAGATCGAACATCTAAGGCGCCTCCACGGCGGTTTGGCTCAGAGGGACTTGGCGAAGGCTTCGAGGTCGGCCGGCGCATTCAGCGGCGTCGCCTCGGCGTCCGGCGCGATGCGCTTGACCATGCCTGACAGCACCTTGCCGGCGCCGGCCTCGGCGAACCGGGTCACCCCGCCGGTCTCCACCAGCCAGGCGATGCTCTCGCGCCAGCGCACCCGGCCGGTCACCTGCTCCACCAGCAGGCGGCGGATCTCTTCCGGATCATGGACCGGGCGGGCGGTGACATTGGCCACCAGCGGGGCGCGGGGCGAGACGATGGTCGCGGCCGCCAGGGCCTCGGCCATCTCATCGGCGGCCGGCTGCATCAGGGGGCAATGGAAGGGCGCGGACACGTTCAGCGGAATGGCGCGGGCGCCCAGTTCCTTGGCCTTCTCGACCGCGCGATCGACGGCCGCCTTGGCGCCGGAGATCACCACATTGCCCTGGTTATTGTCGTTGGCCACGACGCAGACGCCCACCTCGGCGCCGGCCGCGGCGGCGGCCTCGGCCAGGGCGACATCGGTCTTGGGCCCGATCAGGGAGGCCATGGCGCCCTCGCCCACCGGCACGGCCCGCTGCATGGCCTGGCCGCGCAGCTTCAGCAGGCGGGCGGTGTCGGCCAGGCTGATGGCGCCGGCGGCGGCCAGGGCGGAATATTCACCGAGGCTATGGCCGGCCACGAAGGCGGCCTTGTCGACGCCCAGGCCAAACTCGTGCTCGAGCACCCGGGTGACCGCCAGGCTGACCGCCATCAGGGCCGGCTGGGCGTTCTCGGTGAGGGTCAGGTCGCCTTCGGGGCCATCGCGCATCAGGGCGAACAGCTTCTGTCCCAGGGCGTCGTCGACCTCCTGGAAAACCTCGCGGGCCGGCGCGAAGGCGGTGGCCAGGTCGACGCCCATGCCGATGGCCTGGCTGCCCTGGCCCGGGAAGATGAAGGCGAGGCTCATGAGACTTGCGCTCCCTATCAAGGCGGCGTCCGGCTGGCGGCGCGCGCTCTGGTCGATTCCGAGCCGCGAGGGTTAGGGGATTAGTCCCAGGGCGGCAAGCGCGAGGCCTCGCCCCCGGGGTGACGCGGCCGCTCCGATGAGTCAGACTCCGCAACCTTCTCCGCCCCAAAGGCCAGCCGGGAGCCGCCCGTGGACGACCGTCATCTGATCTACTTCGCCGATCCCATGTGTTCGTGGTGCTACGGGTTCTGGCCGGTGATCGCGGCGGTCCGGGCGGCCTTCGGCGAGACCCTGCCGATCCGCCTGGTCATGGGCGGCCTGCGTCCCGGGGTCGCCGAGCCCATGACCGAGGCGGCCAAGGTCGAACTCCGCAGCCACTGGGTCCATGTGACCGAAGCCTCCGGCCAGAGTTTCAGCGATCAGGCCATGGCTCAGCCGGGCTTCACCTACGACACCGACCCGGCCGCCCGGGCCGTGGTGGTGATCCGCCGTGAGCGGCCGGATCTGGCCCTGGACTATCTGGGCGCCATCCAGCACGCCTTCTATGGCGAGGGGCGCGATGTGACCCAGGAACAGGTGCTGAGCGACATTCTGGCCGAGATCGTTCCGGGCGCCGATATCGCCGCCTTCCAGGCCAACTGGCGCAGCGAGAACGCCCGCAACGAGACCTGGGCCGACTATGCGATCTCACAGAAGGCTGGCGTCACCGGCTTCCCGACCCTGGTGGGCGGCCCTGACGAGTCTGGACAGTACGGCGCAGTCACCCGTGGTTTTGCGCCAGCCCAGCAGGTGCTGCCCGTCCTGGCCGACTGGATCGGCCGCCCCCTGCACTGACCGACGTCAGGTCGTCGGCCCAGGCCCGCAGTTGAGATAGCCACGCTCGACCATGCGCCGCATGGCCTCATAGGCTTCGGTCAGTTCCTCGAAGGCCGATCTCAGATGGGCGAGCCTCGCCACTTCTGCAGGGCCCAGAAGGTGGGAACGCTGGCTCAAGGCCATCGCCTCGGCCACCCAGGCGGCCCGGGCGTGGGCTGCGGCGATCGCCAGGCGCTGGAACTTGGCCACATCGACGCCCCCCAGCATCTGGGCCACGACCTCACGATTGGAGGCGAAGGCGGTGTAGTCGATCTGTTCCAGCAGGCCACGCAGCCGGCGCTGGGCGGCAGGATCGCTATCATCCTGCGGTTCGAAATGGTCGGAGACGGTCCGACGGTACGAAGACGTCATTACGGAAGACATGCGCTTCCTCCCTGCCGGAATTTTAGCTGTCCGGACCCTCTCAACTTAGATGGGCTTGATTAATTTTCATTTGCCGGGGGGTTAAGGGCGCACGGAGGCGCGCCCAGCGAAGACAAGCGCTTGGCGCCGCCGTACAACGGGGGGCAAGTTCACGGGAGCCCGCCATGTCACGCCTGCAAGGCCTTCTGGCCTCCACCCTGCCCGCGGTCGCCCTGGCCGCCGCCTTTGCGGCCCCAGCCCAGGCCGCCCTGGCCCCGGGCGCCCGCGCGCCCGACTTCAAGGCCTCCGCCTTCCTGGCCGGCAAGCCCACGGCCTTCTCGCTCGCCGAGGCCCGGGCCAAGGGTCCTGTCGTCGTCTACTTCTTTCCCGCCGCCGAAACCGCGGGCTGCAACCTGGAAGCCCGGCTGTTCGCCGAGGCCGTGGACGAGTTCAGGAAGAACGGCGCCACCGTCATCGGCGTGACCGCCGGCAATCTCGACCGGCTTCAGGCCTTTTCCGCCGACACCGAGAAATGCGCCGGCAAATTCACCGTGGCCAGCGATCCCGGCGCCAAGATCGCCAAGCAGTATGACGCCACCCTGGCGGTGCGTCCGGGCTGGTCCAGCCGGACCTCCTATGTGATCGCTCCGGACGGCAAGGTGCTGCACGCCTTCAGCGCGTCGTCGCCCAACGACCACGTCACCGAGACCCTGAGCGCGGTGAAGGCCTGGAGGAGCGCCGCCCGCTGAGGCCGCGCTTCGCCCAAGCCCTTGCTCTTGGGGGGGATTTCGCGTACTAGCCCGCCTCTTCATGGATGGCGGTCTCTAGCCGGAACGCGAACAGGTCGGGATAAGCTCGACCGCCGCGCCTGAGATCCATCGCGTCTGCGGAACTTCCGCCCCAGACGCGCCGCCCTCCCAACGGAAGAGGAACAATGGCGCTTTACGAACACGTGGTCATTTCGCGGCAGGATATTTCGCCGCAACAGGCCGAAGCCCTGAACGACCAGCTCAAGGCGATGATCGAGGAAACCGGCGGAGCCGTGGCCAAGATCGAGTACTGGGGCCTCCGCAACCTCACCTACCGCATCAAGAAGAACCGCAAGGGTCACTATTCCCTGCTGGCCATCGATGCGAAGCCCGAGGCCGTCAAGGAGATGGAGCGCCAGCTCTCCCTCAATGAAGACGTCCTGCGCTACATGACCGTCCGCGTCGAAGAACTGGACCTGGAGCTGTCTCCGGTTCTGGCCCGTCGCGACCGCGATCGTGAGCCCCGTCGTGAAGACGGCCCCCGTCGCGACGGCGAAGGCCGCCGTGACGAACCGCGCCGCGACGACGCTTAAGGGGAGGATCTGGAATCATGACTGATACGAACAATACCGACGCTCCGGCCGCCGCCGCCGCGCCCCGCCGCCCCTTCTTCCGTCGCCGCAAGGTTTGCCCGTTCTCGGGAGCCGGCGCGCCGAAGATCGACTACAAGGATGTGAAGCTGCTTCAGCGCTACGTGTCCGAACGTGGCAAGATCGTGCCGTCGCGGATCACCGCCGTGTCGGCCAAGAAGCAGCGTGAACTGGCCCGCGCCATCAAGCGCGCCCGCTTCCTCGCCCTTCTTCCCTACGTCGTGAAGTAAGGGACCAGGATCATGAAGGTCATTCTGCTTGAACGCGTCGAAGGCCGTGGCGGCCTCGGCGAAGTCGTCACCGTCAAGGACGGTTACGCCCGTAACTTCCTCCTGCCCCGCCAGAAGGCTCTGCGCGCCACGACCGCCAATATGAAGGTGTTCGAGGCCCAGCGCGCCCAGATCGAAGCCCGCAACGCCGAGGCTCGCGCCGACGCCGCCAAGTCGGGCGAAGGTCTGGACGGCAAGAGCTATGTGCTCATCCGTCAGGCCGGCGAAAGCGGTCAGCTCTACGGTTCGGTCTCCGGCCGTGACGTGGCTGACGCCGTCAACGCCGAGGGCGGCAAGATCGAACGCGCCATGGTCGTGCTCGACAAGCCGATCAAGACGCTCGGCATGCACGAGGTGAAGGTCCGCCTGCACGCCGAGGTCGTCGTGACGGTGACCATGAACATCGCCCGCAGCCAGGACGAGGCCGATCGTCAGGCCCGCGGCGAGAACATCATCACCTCCCAGTTCGAGGAAGAGCGCGCGGCCGCCGAAGAGGCCGCCGCCGATCTGCTGGAAGGTGGCGCTGGTCAGATCGAAGGCGACTACGTCGAGTCCTGATCGGCCTGAAAAGCCTGCGAGATCAACGGCTCGGAGCTTCCCGCTCCGGGCCGTTTTTCTTTTGCCCGCAAGATGGCGCCGATCTGTTGTAAATATGTCATTCTTTTGGCGAGCCAAGCACACTAGCTAAGTCCCCAAGGGCCACCAAGGACCTGGGGGCGGTCACCGCACCCCAAAACATCGGGGATCACATGCAGTATCGAACACTTCTTCTCGCCGCGGTTTCGGCCGCCAGCCTGACCTCAACCGCCGCCATCGCCCAGACCGCCCCCACCGCCTCGGCCGCCCAGGTTGAAGAGCTTGTGGTCACCGGCACCCGCACCACCGGCCGCAGCCGCCTGGACACCCTGGCGCCCGTCGATGTCGTCACCAGCCAGAGCCTGCAGCAGCGCGGCGTCACCGAGCTGGCCTCGGCCCTGGCCAGCACCGTGCCGTCCATCAGCTTCCCGCGCCCGTCCAACACCGACGGCACCGACGCCGTCCGTCCGGCCACCCTGCGCGGCCAGGGGCCTGACCAGACCCTGGTGCTGGTCAACGGCACGCGGCGCCACGTCAGCGCCCTGCTCAACACCAACGGCTCTGTCGGCCGCGGCTCGGCGGCCGTGGACCTGAACGCCATCCCCTCCACCGCCCTGGAGCGCATCGAAGTCCTGCGCGACGGCGCCGCGGCCCAGTACGGTTCGGACGCCATCGCCGGGGTCATCAATCTGCGCCTGCGTGAAGCCGCCTCCGGCGGCGGCCTGTCGGTGACCTATGGCCAGTACAAGACCCAGTTCGACGGCTTCTACGGCCGCGACGACGACATCTCCGACGGCGCCACCACCACGGTGTCCGGCTGGCAGGGCCTGCCCCTCGGCGCCGACGGCTTCCTGACCCTGTCGGCGGAATACCGTGACCGGGAGAACACCAACCGCAGCGATATCGACACCCGGGTGAGCCCCAACCGCATCACCTCGCGCTTCGGCGACGCCGATGTGGAGGACATCTCCTTCTACGCCAATGCCGGCAAGCCCCTGAACGATGTCTGGGAAGCCTATGGCTGGTTCGGCGTCCAGGAGCGTGACGCCTCCAGCGCCGCCACCTATCGCCTGCCCACCGACGCCAACCAGAACGTCCCGTCGGTCTATCCCAACGGATATGTGCCCAAGCTCGCCACCGACACCAGCGACCTGAGCGCGGCCCTGGGCGTCCGCGGCGAGATCGCCGGCTTCAACGCCGACTTCAACGTCGCCTATGGCAAGAACGACATCAATTTCGGCGTCCGCGACACCATCAACCCGTCCTT
This sequence comes from Phenylobacterium sp., assembly GCF_030646615.1. Lineage (GTDB taxonomy): Bacteria > Pseudomonadota > Alphaproteobacteria > Caulobacterales > Caulobacteraceae > Phenylobacterium. Next base: position 86,092 of record NZ_JAUSLG010000023.1, read on the forward strand.
TGGGGCGGCCTCGCCGACCTCGTTCGAGGCCGGCGGCCTGGAATACAGCCAGACGGTGGTCTCGGCCGACTTCAGCCGCGGCGTGGACGTCGGCATGGCCGGGCCCCTGAACGTGGCCTTCGGCGTGCAGGCCCGCACCGAGACCTTCGAGATCAACCAGGGCGAGCCGGCCTCCTATAGCCGTGGCCCGATCACCACTGTCTCGTTCGGCTCGCGCGGCTTCACCGGCTTCACCCCCAGCAACGAGGTGGATGTCGATCGCGACGCCGTCGGCGTCTATATCGACCTGGAAGGCCAGCTGACCGAGAAGTTCTCGGCGTCGGGCGCCCTGCGCTATGAGGACTATTCGGACTTCGGCTCCAACACCTCGGGCAAGCTGTCGGCCCGCTACGACTTCACGCCGGCCTTCGCCCTTCGCGGGGCGGCCTCGACCGGCTTCCGCGCCCCCAGCCTGCAGCAGCAGTTCTATACGGCCACCTCGATCCTCTACATCAACGGCGTGCCCTTCGAGACCGGCACCTATCCGTCGGTGAGCCAGATCGGCCAGGCGCTGGGCGGCCAGGACCTCGATCCGGAAACCTCGCGCAACTACTCCCTGGGCCTGGTCTATCGTCAGGGCGCGTTCGAACTGACCGTCGACGCCTATCGCATCGAGGTCGAGGACCGCATCGTCCTCAGCGAGACCTTCCAGGGTTCGGCCACGGCGGCGCCTGGCACCAACGCCCGGGTCATCGCCGACCTGCTGGCGCCCTTCGGCGCCACGGCCGCGCGCTTCTTCATCAATGGGGTCGATACCGAAACCAATGGCGTCGACGTGGTCGCCCGCTACCGGATCGTCGATCCGCAGGCCGGCACCTTCGACCTGACGGCGGCTGGCAATATCAACGAGTTCGAGGTCACCAAGACCCCGACCACCAGCACCTCGATCCTGCCTACCCCGACCAGCCTGTTCGGCCGCCAGGCCGTGCTGCGGTTCGAGGAAGGGACGCCCAAGCAGAAGCTGACCCTGCAGGGCGACTGGAACCTCAACGACTGGGGCGCGACCGTGCGCACCACCTTCTACGGATCGGTTCTGTCGCCGGGCACCCTGGTCGACGGCAGCGCCGACACCGAGACCGGCAATCGTGGCATCGTCGATCTGGAGGCCCGCCGGACCTTCCCCATGGGCGTCACCCTGGCGCTGGGGGCTGACAATCTGTTCGACGTCTATCCGCGCCAGATCCCGCCGAACCTGAACACCACGGGAGCTGCGCCGTTCTCGTCCTTCTCGCCGTTCGGCTTCAACGGCCGGTTCGTCTATGGCCGCATGAGCGTGCGCTGGTAGTCTGAACAGACGGTCCGAAACGAGGGGGCGGGCGCAAGTCCGCCCCCTTTTTCGTGGCGCCCCCGCAGCTTGTCCACAGGACCGGTTTTCCTGTGCACCGCGACGTTTCGTCGGGGGCCGTCCGGCCCTCCTTAAGCTATCAGCAAGGTATGGCGATCGTTCCGGCTCTCGACCTGCGCATGCCGCAGGACGACACCCCCACCCCCACCCACGCGCCGGCCAATATCGAGGCCGAACAGGCCCTGCTGGGCGCGCTGCTCTATGACAACGCCGTCTTCGAGCGGCTCGGCGACCATCTGCAGGCGCGGCACTTCTTCGAGCCCTTCCATGGCCGCCTGTACGCCGCCATCGAGACCTCGATCCGCAAGGGGCAGCTGGCCGAGCCGATCCTGATCGCCGAGCAGTTCGCCCGCGACCCGGCCTTCGAGGAGCTCGGCGGCCTGCGCTATATGGCCGACCTGGTGGACCGGGCGCCGCCCTCGACCCATGCGCCGGACTATGCCCGCGCCGTCTATGACCTGGCCCTGCGCCGGGACCTGATCCGCATCGGTCAGGAGATCGCCGCCGGCGCTCAAACCGCCGACGGCGAGACCTCGGCCCGCGACCAGATCGAAACCGCCGAGCAACAGCTCTACGCCCTGGCCGAGACCGGCGGGGTCAGCTCAGGCTTCGTCTCCTTCGCCGACGCCCTGCATGGCGCCGTGGCCATGGCCGCCGAGGCCCACGCCCGTGACGGCGGTCTCGCAGGCCTCTCCACCGGCCTGATCGATCTCGATCAGAAGATCGGCGGCATGCACCCCTCCGACCTTGTGATCCTGGCCGCCCGTCCCTCCATGGGGAAGACCTCGCTGGCCTGTAACATCGCCTTCGACGTGGCCCGAAACTATGCCTGGGAGCCCCGACCGGACGGCACCCGCAAGACGGTCAGCGGCGGCGTCGTGGCCTTCTTCTCCCTGGAAATGTCGGCCGAGCAGCTGGCCATGCGCCTGCTGGCCGAGGCCTCGGGGGTGTCTGGCGACCGGCTGCGGAAGGGCGAGATCGACGCCATGGAGTTCGGCCGCATCCGTGACGCGGCCCTCGAAATCCAGGAGGCGCCGCTCTATATCGACGCCACCGGCGGCCTTAGCCTGGCCAAGCTGACCGCCCGCGCCCGGCGCCTGAAGCGCACCTCGGGCCTGGACCTGATCATGGTCGACTACCTCCAGCTGGTGACGGTGGGCGCAGGCTCCAGTGACAACCGCGTGCAGGAGGTCAGCGCCATCACCCAGGGCCTCAAGGCCCTGGCCAAGGAGCTGTCAGTGCCGGTGATCGCCCTGTCCCAGCTGTCGCGCCAGGTGGAGAACCGCGAGGACAAACGGCCACAGCTCTCGGACCTTCGGGAATCCGGCTCCATCGAGCAGGACGCCGACATGGTCATGTTCATCTATCGGGAGAGCTACTACCTCAGCCGCACCGAGCCTCGGGAAGGCACCGAGGAGCACTTCAAGTGGCAGGAGCAGATGGATACGGTCAAAGGCCTGGCCGAGATCGTCATCGGCAAACAACGCCACGGCCCCATCGGCACGGTGAAACTGTCGTTCAACGAAGACCTCACCAAGTTCGGCAATCTGGCCCGCGACGGACGCTACGATCCCCACTGAGGCCGCTGGTCTTGCGCCCGGGGCCTCACGGGTTCATGGGGGTGAAATGGCTCCGTCCTCCCGCGCCCGGCTGACCGTCGACCTCGACGCCCTGGCCCACAATTTCCACACGATCGCCGCCGAATCCGCCGGGGCGGAGACCGCGCCCGTGGTCAAGGCCGACGGCTATGGTCTGGGCGCCGGCCCCCTGGCCCAACGCCTCTGGGCCGAAGGGGCGCGCACCTTCTTCGTCGCCCGGCTGGCGGAGGGCGAGGCTCTGAGGGCCGCCCTGGGGGCCCGCCACGCCACCATCCTCGTCCTGGACGGCTTCACCCCGGCAACCGGACCCCGGCTGGCGGCGGCCAGCCTGACGCCGGTGCTGAGCGGCCTGGCTCAGGTGTCCGCCGCCAGCGCCTTCGCCGTCAGCGCCCGCGCGCCCCTGCCCTGCGCCCTGCAGGTGGACACGGGCATGAACCGCCAGGGGATCACCGTGGCGCAGGCCGCCGCGGTCGCCCAGTCTCCAGACCGCCTGAGGGGCCTGGATATCGGCCTGGTCATGAGCCACCTGGGCTGTGGCGCTGAGCCCGATCATCCCCGCAATCGCCAGCAGCTCGCCGCCTTCCATGAGGTCCGCGCCCTGTTCCCGGAGGCCCGGGCCAGCCTGGCCGCCTCGGCCGGCGCCTTCCTGGGGCCGGACTATCGGTTCGACCTGGTCCGGCCAGGCATCAGCCTCTATGGGGGCGGGCCCCGGGAGCGGTTCGACCCGCGCCTGCGGGCCGTAGCGCGGCTGGAGGCGCCGGTCCTCGACATCCGCAACCTCAATCCCGGCGACCTGGTCGGCTATGGGGACACCATCGCCGTGGACCGCGCCACCCGGGTGGCCGTGGTCGGGGCGGGCTATGCCGACGGGGTGATCCGCGCCGCCCGGCGGCAGGGCCAGGCCTTTGTCGGCGGCGCCCTTCGCCGGCTCTACATCGTCGACATGGATCTGACGGTGGTCGATCTCGGCGACGCCGATGTGCAGCTGGGCGAGATGGTCGAGCTGCTGGGCCCCAACGCCCTGCTCGACGACCTGGCGGCCGCGGCGGGCAGCATCGCTCACGAATGCCTGGTGCGCCTCAGCCCCCGGGCCGAGCGACTCTATGTGGGCGAGAAGGTCGCAGAACCGGTCTGGGCGGCGCGCTGAGCGGCCCCGCAGGTTAGACTGCGGCGAATTGCGAATCAGGAGTTCTGTTTGGCCAGAGACGGCGCGGTCTATGTCTGCCAGTCGTGCGGTTCGGTCCAGGGCAAGTGGGCCGGACAGTGCCCGGCCTGCAACGCCTGGAACACCATGGTCGAGGAAAGCCAGTCGCGCCCTCCGGGCGGCCTGGCGCCGGCCAAGTCCAGCCGGGGCCAGCGGGGCCTGGCCTTCGAAACCCTGGCGGCCGAAACGCCCGCCCCGCCGCGCATCCTCACCGGGGTGGCGGAGTTCGACCGGGTCTGCGGCGGCGGCGTCGTGCCCGGCTCGGCCCTGCTGGTGGGCGGCGACCCCGGGGTCGGCAAGTCGACCCTGCTGATGCAGGTGCTGGGCCAGGCGGCCCTGCGCGGCGCCCGCTGCGCCTACATCTCCGGCGAGGAGGCTGTGGAACAGGTCCGCGCCCGCGCCCACCGGATGGGCCTGGCCCAGGCCCCGGTGCAGCTGGCTGCTGAAACGTCCCTGCGGGTCATCCTCGATGGTCTGAAGCGCGACGCCTTCGACCTGGTGGTGATCGACTCCATCCAGACCATGTGGAGCGACGCCCATGAGGCGGCGCCGGGCTCGGTCACCCAGGTCCGCGCCGCGGCGGGCGAACTGGTGCGGATGGCCAAGAAGCGCGGCGTCGCGGTGATCCTGGTGGGTCACGTCACCAAGGAAGGCGCCATCGCCGGGCCGCGGGTGATCGAGCACATGGTCGACGCCGTGCTGACCTTCGAGGGCGAGCGGGGCTATCCGTTCCGCATCCTGCGGGGGGTGAAGAACCGCTTCGGCGCCACGGACGAGATCGGCGTGTTCGAAATGGCCGACGCCGGTCTGATCGAGGTGGTCAATCCCTCGGCCCTGTTCCTCAACACCTCGGGCGAGCGGGCGGCCGGCGCGGCGGTCTTCGCCGGCATCGAGGGGTCTCGGCCCGTCCTCGTCGAGATCCAGGCCCTGGTGGCGCCCAGCGCCTATGGCACGCCGCGGCGCGCCGTGGTGGGCTGGGATTCCGGACGCCTGGCCATGGTGCTGGCGGTGCTGGAGGCCCGCTGCGGCCTTGGATTTGGCGACCGCGATGTCTATCTGAACGTCGCTGGCGGCCTTCGCGTCACCGAGCCCGCCGCAGACCTGGCCGCCGCGGCGGCCCTGGCGTCCTCGGCGCTGGAGGTCGCCCTGCCCCAGGACTGCGTGGGGTTCGGCGAGATCAGCCTGTCAGGCGATATCCGTCAGGTCAGCCGCATGGATGGCCGCATCAAGGAGGCCGCCAAGCTCGGCTTCGGTCAGGCCCTGGCGCCGGCGGAGGCCGACGCTGGCGGCGGATTGCAGATCAACGGCGTGGCCCGCTTGGCCGACGCCATACGTCGCATCGGCGACGGGGACTGGAAAGGTCGCGTTTGACCCTGTTTGACATCATGGCCCTGACCCTCCTGGCGGTGTCCGGCGGCGTCGGCTTCTTTCGCGGCGCGGTGCGGGAGATGGCCACGGTCCTGGCGCTGCTGGTGGCGGCGGCGGCGGCGCTTTGGGGACTCCGGTTCTCTGGGCCGCTCTTGCGCGGGATGCTCGAGCCGGTCTGGGCGGCCAATGTCGCGGCCGTGCTCCTGGTGTTTGTCGTCATCTATATCGCCCTCCGCCTCATTGGGGGGCGCATCGCCAATCGGGTGCAGGCCACGAATGTATTGGGCTTTTTGGACCGCGTGATTGGGGCGGGCTTTGGCCTGATCCGCTCTCTGGTGGTCCTGGGCGCCTTCCATCTCGCCTTGACGGCTGTGGCGCCCCCGGAACGGATTCCGCAATGGATCGCCGGTGCGGCGCTTTATCCCTTGACCCAGGCCGCCGGGGAGGTGCTGAAAGCCTTCGCGCCAAGGGGACTCGATGTTGCCGATCGGCTACGGCCGGCCATCACCGATGCGGTTCGTGACGGCGCAGGTGATCCGCCTTCGGAAGAAGGCTATGACGTCCGCGCCCGCGACGACATCGACGATCTGGTGGAGAAATCCCGATGAACTCCGTTTCCGACGCCTGGTCCTCCCCGGTCCGCGACCCGGATGACGACAGTCTCCGACTGGAGTGTGGGGTGTTCGGGGTGTTCGGCGCAGACCAGGCCGCAGGGCTTACCGCCCTCGGCCTTCATGCCCTGCAGCACCGCGGCCAGGAGGCCTGCGGCATCGCCAGTTTTGACGGCCATCGGTTCCATACCGAACGCCATATGGGCCGGGTCGGCGAGGCCTTTGGCGACGCCGACCTCGCCCAGCGCCTGCCCGGCGGGGCCGCCATCGGCCACACCCGCTACTCCACCGCCGGCGGCAGCTTCATCCGCAACGTCCAGCCGATGTTCGCCGATCTGGAAAGCGGCGGCATCGCGCTGGCCCACAACGGCAACCTCACCAACTTCCTCACCCTGCGCCAGCATCTGGTGGCCGAGGGCGCCATATTCCAGTCGACCTCCGACTCCGAGGTGATCCTGCATCTGGTGGCCCGCTCCCGGAAGGGGCGGATGACCGACCGCTTCATCGACGCCCTGTCGATGATCGAGGGCGGCTACGCCCTGGTGGCGCTGACCAACAAGAAGCTGATTGGGGTGCGCGACCCCCTGGGGATCCGCCCCCTGGTGCTGGGCAAGCTGGACAACACCCATGTCCTGGCTTCGGAGACCTGCGCCCTGGACATGATCGGCGCCCGCTACATCCGCGATATCGAGCATGGCGAGATGGTGGTCATCGACGAGAGCGGCGTCGAGAGCCTGCGCCCCTTCCCTGCCGCCCGGGCTCGGCCCTGTATCTTCGAGTACGTCTATTTCGCAAGACCCGACTCCGTCGTGAACGGCCGCTCGGTCTATGAGGTGCGTAAGCGCATGGGCCGCCGTCTGGCCCAGGAGAGCGCGCCGCCCTGCGACGTGGTGGTGCCGGTCCCCGATTCCGGCGTGCCTGCAGCCCTGGGCTACGCCCAGGAGACCGGCGTGCCCTATGAGATGGGCATCATGCGCAACCACTATGTGGGCCGCACCTTCATCCAGCCGACGCAGGGCGCCCGCGAGCTTGGCGTCCGCATGAAGCTGTCGCCCAACCGCGCCGTCCTGGCCGGCAAGCGGGTGATGCTGATCGACGACTCCATCGTCCGCGGCACCAACTCCCTGCGGGTCGTGCGCATGGTGCGCGAGGCCGGCGCCAAGGAGGTGCATCTCCGCTCCGGCTCGCCGCCGATCATGTGGCCCGACTTCTACGGCATCGACATGCCCGAGCGGCAGCAACTGCTGGCCGCCAACAACACCATCGAGGAAATGGCCAAGATGCTCGAGGTCGACAGCCTCGGCTTCCTGTCGGTGGATGGCCTCTACTGGGCCATGGAATCCGATCCGCGGAACCCCGCCGCGCCGCAATTCACCGACCACTATTTCACCGGCGACTATCCCACCCGTCTGCTGGACCGCGAAATCGCCGAAGGGCGCAACGCCGCCGACGAACGCCAGCTGACCTTCCTGGTGGACGCGTGATCGGCGCCATCCGCGGCGTCCTCGCCCGTTTCAAGATCGACCCCTACATCCTGGCCATCCTGGCCACGGTGATCTTCGCGTCACTCGTGCCCGCCCGCGGCCAGGCCGCCGAGGTGGTCGGCGTGGCGACCAAGATCGGCGTGGCCCTGGTCTTCTTCCTGCACGGCGCCAAGCTGTCGCCCCAGGCGGTGGTGGCCGGGATCAGCCACTGGCGGCTGCACCTGGTGGTGCTGCTGACCACCTTCGCCCTGTTCCCGGTGGCGGGCCTGCTGTTCTCGACCCTGCCCGCCTGGATCGTGCCGGCCGCCCTGGCGCCGGGCCTGATCTATCTGGGCTGCCTGCCCTCCACCATCCAGTCGGCCGTCGGCTTCACGGCGGTGGCGAGGGGCAATGTCGCCGCCGCCGTCTGCGGGGCCTCGGCCTCGAACATCCTGGGCGTGGTGATCACGCCCCTGCTGGTGGGCGTACTGCTCAGCGCGCAGGGCGGCGGCCTGTCCTGGGGCGCCTTTGAGGCGATCCTGCTGCAATTGCTCGTGCCCTTCATCGCCGGCCAGCTTCTGCGCCGCTGGATCGGCGGCTTCATCCAGCGCCATGCCAAGCAGGCCAGCCTGGTGGATCGCGGCTCGATCCTGCTGGTGGTGTACAACGCCTTTTCCGGCGCCGTGGCCGTGGGCATCTGGAGTCAGGTCTCCATGGGCGACCTGGCGCGCCTGGCGCTCATCTGCCTCGTGCTGCTGGTGGCCTCCATGGGCTGGACCATCTGGATCAGCCGCCGGCTGAAATTCCCGGTCGAGGACGAAGCCACCATCCTGTTCGGCGGCTCCAACAAGAGCCTGGCGGCCGGCGCGCCCATGGCCGCGGTGCTGTTCCCCGCCGCCACGGTGGGCTTCGTGCTGCTGCCCATCATGCTCTATCACCAGTTCCAGCTGATGGCCTGCGCCGCCATCGCCGGACACTATGCGAAACGGGCGGACAGCCCCGAACAGACCAGCTAGACAGCCGCCCATGACCGATACCCCCGCCGCTTCCACCGGGCCGCTGGCCGGCCGCATCGCCCTGGTGACCGGCGCCAGCCGCGGGCTCGGACGCGCCTCAGCCCTGGCGCTCGCCAAGGCCGGCGCCCACGTGATCGCCACCGCCCGCACGCAGGGCGGGCTGGAAGAGCTGGATGACGAGATCCGCGCCGCCACGGGCCAGCCGGCCACCCTCGTGCCCATGGACCTCGCCCAGGGCGGCGGGATCGACCAGCTGGGCCTGGCTATCCATGAACGTCACGGCCATCTGGACGTTCTGGTCCACGCCGCAGCCATGCTGGGGGGCTTGAGCCCGGTTTCGCACATTGAGCCCAAGACCTGGGATCAGGTCGTGGCCCTCAACCTGACCGCCACCTATCGCCTGCTGCGCAGCACCGAGCGCCTGCTGAAGGCTGCGCCCGCCGGCCGGGCCCTGGTCTTCACCACGGGCCGAGTCGCCCGCCCCAAGGCCTTCTGGGGCGTCTATGGGGCCACCAAGGCGGCCACCGACCACCTGGTGCGCACCTGGGCCGACGAACTGGAGCACGGCCCGGTCCGCGCCGCCCTGATCGATCCGGGCGTCATGCGCACCAAGATGCGGGCCGAGGCCATGCCGGGGGAAGACCCCCTCAGCCTGCCGGACGCCGCCGAGATCGGGCCGCTGATCGTCGAACTGGCCCAGGCTGAGCTGGGTCCGCCCGACAGCCCGGTCAGCTTCTCCGCGTGGAAGGCCGCGCAGGCGTCTTCCGCCCACTGACCGGACGGGGCCGGCTCGGCTTGGCCTTGGAGCCGCCGAAGCCGGAACTCTTCGGCCGGGCTGGCTTGGCAGGCTTTGCGCCCACAGGCTTCTTGCCCACGGTCGGCTTCTTATTGCCCCCCTTACCCGCCGCCTTGACCTTGCGTGGCGCCGTGCGGGACGGCCCCGACGAGCGCGCCTCGCCGTCGGCATAGGGGTTGGCGCCGGACTTGACCGTCAGGCGCACAGGCACGCCGGGGAGGTCGAAGCTCTCGCGGATCGAGTGGATAAGGTAGCGCCGATAGGAATCCGGCAACTGGCTGGCCCGGCTGGCGAACAGCACGAAGGTCGGCGGGCGGGCCTTGGTCTGGGCGATGTACTTCGGGCGCACCCGGCGGCCGTTGACGGCCGGGGGCGGATGGCGCTGGACGGCCATGGCCAGCCAGTCGTTCAGGTCCCGGGTCTTGACCTTGGTGGACCAGTCGGTGTGGGCCTTGAACACCGCCGGCATCAACCGGTCGATATTGCGCCCGGTCTCGGCCGAGAGGGCGATCATCGGCGCGCCGCGCACCTGTGGCAGCTTGCGCGAGACCTCTTCCTGCAGCTCCTTCAGACGCGCCTGCGGGTCCTCCACCAGGTCCCACTTGGCCAGGACGAAGACCAGGGCGCGACCCTCGCGCTCCACCAGGTCGGCGATCTGCAGATCCTGGATCTCCAGGGGATGGGTCGCGTCCATCACCAGCAGCACCACCTCGGCGAAGGTGATCGCCCGGATCGTGTCGTGGGTGGAGAGCTTCTCAAGCTTCTGCTGGACCTTGGCCTTGCGGCGCAGGCCCGCGGTGTCCACCAGGCGGATGGCGCGATCGTCCCACACCCAGTCCACGGGGATGGAGTCCCGCGTGATCCCGGCCTCGGGACCGGTCAGCAGGCGTTCTTCACCGATCAGACGATTGACCAGGGTGGACTTGCCGGCGTTGGGCCGACCGACGATGGCCAGCTGGACGGGCTTTTCGCCGCCTTCGTCCTCATCCTCGCCCGCCTCGGGCGCCATGGCGAGCACGGCGGCATAGAGATCGGCCATGCCCTCCCCATGCTCGGCTGAGACGGGGATGGGTTCGCCGAAGCCCAGGCGGAAGGCGTCGAGCGTTCCGTCATCGCCCTGGCGGCCCTCGGCCTTGTTGGCCAGCAGGATCACCGGATTGCTGGATTTGCGCAGCAGTTCGCCGAACACCACGTCCATCGGCGCGACGCCTTCGCGGGAGTCCATCACGAACAGAATGAGATCGGCCTCTTCGATGGCCAGTTCGGTCTGGCGGCGCATCCGCGCCTCCAGGCTCTCGTCGGTGACGTCCTCGAACCCGGCGGTATCGATGAGTTCGAGGTCGATGTCGCCCAGGCGTCCAGTGGCGAACTTGCGGTCGCGAGTGACGCCCGGCAGGTCGTCGACGATGGCGAGCTTGCGCCCGGCCAGACGGTTGAAGAGCGTCGACTTGCCCACGTTCGGGCGGCCAACGATCGCGATCTTGAGCGGCATAGGCGCTCCCTGGCGCGTTGGAACCCGGCCCGACCCAAGGGTCGAACCGGGTGGAGAATGGAATGATGTGACGCCTGCGGCCCGGCGACGCAACCGTCGCCTTGGGCGACCGGCCTAACGCAGGGCGATCAGTTGGGCGTTGTCGGTCGCCACATAGATCATCCCACCCACGGCGATGGGATCGAGCAGCACCGAGCCGCCGAGGTTCAGCCGGCGCTCGACTGCCCCCGTCTTGGGGTTAAGCACGGCCATTTCGCCGGACGACGAGGCGACCACCAGCTTGTTGGAGGCCAGCAAGGGGCTGGTCCACAGGGGCTTTGGCGCGATCGTGCCGCCGATCCCGAAAAAGCCCCCGGTCTTGCGCTGCTCGACGTCCTCGTTGAGATCTCGGATCCAATAGACCTGACCGCTTTCGCGGGAGATGCAGATCACCTCGCCGGCCTTGGAGACGACGAACACCACATCACCGGCGGGCCAGGGGGTCGTCACACCGGTGACCGGCAGGGTCCAGCGGGGCGCGCCGGTGCGCAGGTCGACGGCGGCGAAGGCGCCTGAATGGCTGACCGCATAGACGTCGCCGCGATAGATGACGGGCCGTCCGACGATGTCGCGGATCTCCGACAGGGCGTTGGTGCGGCTGGCCCGGGAAAGGCCCTCGTTCCACAGGTCGTTGCCGTTGCCGCTGCGAAGCGCCACCAGTTCGCCCGAACTGAACGAGGCGACCACAGTGTCGCCGGAGACGGCCGGACTGGAGGCGCCCAGGATGCGGGCCGGCTCGCTCAACGCCTGATAGGTCCAGCTTGGCGCGCCGGTGGCGGCGTCATAGGTCAGCAGGGTGTTGTCGATCGCCACCGCCATGACGCGGCCGGCCGTGACAGTCGGTGCGGCATGAATCGGCTGTTCGGTCTGGGTGCGCCACTCGGACGCGCCGGTGGCGGCGTCCAGCCGGGCCATGAACCGGTAGCCGGACGCGACATAGAGCTTGCCATCGGCCAGGGCGAGACCGCCGCCGAACCCTTCGCGCTCGCTGCGCCGGGTGGGCTCGAGGTTGGCGTTCCACACCACCTGACCGGACCGAGCATCGATCGCCGACACCGTAGCTGCGCCGTCCATCACATAGATGCGGCCGTCGGCGGCCACCAGCGGGGCGGTGACGTGGTGACCCCGGCCGGAGCCTTGGCCAAAGCCGCGGCGCCAGGCGACGTCGAAGGCGACCGGCGCTTCGATATGCTCGGGCGCCTGTTCCAGATTGCCGCCGGGAAGCGGCCAGGCCGTGCGGCTGTAGGGGGTCGGCAGGAAGAAGTCCGCCCCCCGCAGGGTGTCCGACACGGTCAAGGTGTCGTCGAAGGCGATAACCGAGATGCGCTCGCCTTCGCCTGCAACCTCCTGCGGCCCGTCGTCCTGACCAAAGGGGTTGAGACGGTTGATGGTCGAGCAGCCGCTGAGCGCGACCGTGCCGGCCAGCAGCACGGCGACCATCGGGAGACGGGAAGAGATCATTGCGAAGCGGAACCTTGCTGCTGCGAAACCCCATCGGAGGCCGCATCGTCAGAATCGGTGTCGGGAAGCGCCGAGGCGGCCTTGACCACCCCGGCCAGGGACGCCGCCGAACCGGAGGCGATTATCGCCCGCGCCGCCTGGGCGCGCTGGCGCGCCTGGTCCGAGGCGCCGGGCATGAGCGTGATCACCCCGAAATCTGCGCGCGCGTCATCCATCTTGCCCCCCATCATCTTGGCGAAGGCCAGGGCCTCCAACGCCTGAGCGCGGTAGGGCCGGCCGTCTTCGGTGAGAGGCTGCAGGCGCGCCTCCATGTCCTCCAGGGGCGCGGTATCAAGGAGCGCGAAGGCGGATTTGAGGCGGGCGGCGTCGCCCAGGATCGGGTTCGGCGCAGCCTCGGCGGCCTTGTCGAACAGCGCGACGGCCTCCGCAGTCTTGCCTTCGTTGAGGCGCAGGCCCGCCTGCTGCATCAGCGCCATGGCCGCATAGCCCTTGGCGCTCCCCTCAGCGACCTCGGCGAAGCGCTGCTCGGCCTTGCCCAGGTCGCCCGCCGCAAAGGCTTCGACGCCTTCGGCATAGGTTTCCGAGGCTTCATTGACGGTCCGGGTCTGCCAGGCCCCCCAGCCCCAGATCGCAAGTGCGATGACCAGGGCCAGGACAAGGGCGCCCAGCACCCAGGGAAGCGCGCGCAGGGCGAGCGTCTTGTAGCGGTCGGCGCGGAGTTGCTCCTCGACCTCTTCAAAAACGTCAGTCACGTATGGGGTACTCCGCGCTCAGGCGACGAAACAGAGGCGGCGAACCTATAGTGCAAGAGGTCCCGCCGCAACGGCGTGGCCAAGGCCTTGATCGAGCCAGCCGTCAGGCCCGCCTAAACGGCCTTGGCGAAGTAGATTTCCGCAGGTCCCGGGAAGCGCCGGGCCTGCACATCCTGGGCGTAGGCCTCCACCGCCCGCAGGATTTCGCCGCGCAGGTCGGCGTAGCGCCGCACGAATTTGGGCGTCCAGTCGAAGAGGCCCAGCATGTCGTCGGTGACCAGAATCTGGCCATCGCAGCCGGCCGAGGCGCCGATGCCGATGGTCGGGACCGACACCGCCTCAGTGATCTCCCGCGCCAGGCCCTCGGCCACGCCCTCGACCACCAGGGCGAAGGCCCCCGCGGCGGCCGTGGCCTTGGCCTCCTCCAGGATCCGGGCCCGTTCGTCGGCGCCCTTGCCCTTGGCCTTGAAGCCGCCGTCCACCAGCACCGCCTGGGGCCGCAGGCCCACATGGCCCATCACCGGCACGCCGCGCTTGACCAGGTAATCGATGGTGTCGGCCACAGTGGGGCCGGACTCGACCTTCACCGCCTGGGCGCCGGTCTCCTTCATCAGCCGCGCGGCGTTGGCATAGGCCTCCTGCGCCGAGCCCTCATAGGAGCCGAAGGGCATGTCGATCACCACCATGGCCCGGCGCGAGCCCCGCATCACCGCCTGGCCATGCAGGATCATCATCTCAAGGGTGACGCCCACAGTGTTGGGCAGTCCATGGATGACCATGCCCACCGAGTCGCCGACCAGCAGCAGGTCGCAGGCCTCGTCCAGGAGTTCGGCCATGGGGGCGGTATAGGCGGTGAGACAGACGATGGGCGTCTTTCCCTTCCGCTCGGCGATGTCGGGCGCCGCAAGGCGTCGCACGGTCTCCTGGCGTTGGGCGGACAGGTCAGATCTCCTCGATGATGCGGGTGAGCACGAAGCCCAGGGCCAGAACCGCCAGGCCGGCGGCCACCCAGACGGCCTCCACCCCCGCCGGACGGCTGAGCAGCCAATCGGCCTGAGGGGCTATCTGACGGACGCCAGTGGTCAGCACCCGCGCCGACTCGCTGGACGCCGCCTCGGCGCGGCTGAAAAGGTTGGACATGATGAGCTGGCTGGCGCCGATGACGCCGCCCACGACCCCGGCCGAGCCGATCAGGAGGCGCCGCGCCGCCCAGCCGCGGTCCAGTCGGCGTTGCACCCGGTCGGCGAAGCTCTCGGCGTCGGAGACCTCCGGCGCGCGGGCGAACATCCGCTCCAGGGCGCGCTCGAATTCGACCTCAGCCATTGTCGCGGCGTCCCTCAACTGACTGAACCTCCGGCGCCAGGCGCGCCCTGAGTTTATCCAGACCACGTTTGACATGGGATTTGACCGTTCCCAGCGGCAGGTTCAAGGCCTCAGCCGCCTCGGCATGAGACAGTCCAGCCCCATAGCAGAGGCTGACACAGAAGCGTTCGCCCTCGTTCAGGCCCTTCAGGGCCTCGTCCAGGTCCATCCGCCCGCCCGGATCGGGATGGGCCGCAGGGGCGTCGTCCGCGACGCTGGCCGTGGCCAGGTCGCGCAGGCGCCTGGCCCGCTGCATCCGCCGCATGCAGGCCCGGGCGGCGATCTTCTTCACCCACGCGGCGAAGGCGCCCTCGCCGCGAAACTCCGAGATCGATTCAAAAGCCGAGATGAAGGCGTCCTGGGCCAGGTCGTCGGCCTCGCTTGCGCTGGCGCCCATCCTGCGCAGGAGGCCGCGAACGGCCGAGCCGTGCCGACGGACGAGTTCGCCAAAAGCCTGCCGGTCGCCGGCCGCCGACAGGCTGGCCAGCTCGACGTCGTGCAGACTTGAGAGTCGGTGTCGTTCGGCGCGCGACATGGCTTTTCCCCGATGCGCGCGATCAGGACCTGTCCCTGGCCACGAACGACATGATCACGAAGGCCAGACCGATGAAGCCGGGGAAGGCGGCGATGCCCAAGACGATGTAGGTGGCGTCAGGTTCTTCGAAGCCCAGGGCGTAGCCGAAGGCGGCCAGGCCGACGGCGACCCCCAGCCAGATGATGCCGGTGCGAAGATCCCGGGCCGGCGAGGGCTTGGGCTTCACCTTAACATCCTGGGTCAGGGCCTGGATGAGTTCCGGGGGCAATTGCTGGCCCTTGTCGTAGGCCGTCTGAATGGTCTTGTGCAGCTGGTCGCGTTCTCGCGCCTTCAGCCACCGCGGCACAACCACGATGGCCACGATCGCGCCGAACACGATCGCAGTCGTAAAGACACTGGAGATGATGCCAGCAATGGCGACGTCCATGAGAGTTTTCCTGTTAAGCGCAGCGGATGCTCTTGACCCGTTCGATCATAAGAGGCCGCGGCCGTCCCTCACAGATGCAAGCGCGGCCATGAAATCTTGGTCATGAATCTACCGCCCACTGGGTCGTGGCGCCCCAGCTCCCGGGCCGTCGACCGCCCTGCTGGGCTGCAGCGCGCATAAAAAATCATCAACCCGCGGGCGCCGAGGCGATTCCGCCTGAGCCTCTCCACCGCGGCGTTTACACCGCAGGATTTCTATGGTGCGCTCCATTATCCTGATGGTTTTCGAACCTATTCGATCTTTTTGATTTGATTTCCTGCGCGTCAAACCGCGGGTCGATCAGTGGAAAGCAAGACCTCAGGGTGGACGATATAGACCGGGGGCGGCTCGAGGGTCGCCAACGGTCAGCAGTGAAACCACTTGGGGGATGACCACATGGCCGCCAGCCGCACACGATCCTTGACCGCAATCCTGCTCGCCACGGCCATGTGCCTGCCGGGCCTGGCCGCCCAGGCCGCCGCCCCGCCCGAGATGAAGGCTGCGGCCGTCGCCGGGGTCGAGGAGCGCGCCAAGCTGGCCCAGGAGATGGTCGACTCGATCTACAGCTTCGCCGAGCCCGGCTTCCAGGAGTTCCGCACCTCGGAATACGTCACCGGCATTCTTGAACAGAACGGGTTCACGATCACCCGCGGCGTGGCCGGCATTCCCACCGCCTGGACCGCCACCTGGGGCTCCGGCGGCCCCAAGATCGCGCTCGGCAGCGACATCGACGCCCTGCTGGGCCTGTCGCAGGTCCCCGGCTCGCCGGAGATCAAGCCTCAGGTGCCCGGCGCGCCGGGCCACGGCGAGGGTCACAATTCCGGCATGCCGATGATGGTGGTCGCCGCCCTGGCCGCCAAGGAGGTCATGGAGGCCAACAACCTTCCCGGCCAGCTGATGATCTGGCCCGGCGTCGCCGAGGAACTGCTGGCCACCAAGGCCTTCTATGTCCGCGACGGCCTGTTCGACGACGTGGACGCCAGCATTTTCAGCCATGTCAGCCGCGACTTCTCCACCGGCTGGGGGCCGGCCGGCAACAACGGCATGGTCTCGGTGGAATACACCTTCCACGGCAAGACCGCCCACTCGGCCGGCGCACCCTGGGCCGGCCGTAGCGCGCTGGACGCGGTCGAACTCATGAACGCGGCCTGGAACATGCGCCGCGAACACCTGCCCGTGACCCAGCGCTCCCACTATGTGATCACCAATGGCGGCGGCCAGCCCAACATCGTGCCGGGGGAAGCCAGCGTCTGGTATTATTTCCGCGAGCAGAACTTCGAGACCATTCGCGGCCTCTACGAAATCGGCAACCGCATCTCCGAAGCCGCCGCCATGGCCACCGACACCACGGTCGAGCGACGCCTGCTGGGCTACGCCGCGCCGAACTACGGCAACAAGCCCCTGGCCGAGGCGGCCTACGCCAATATCCAGGCCGTCGGCATGCCCCAATGGACCGCGGCTGACCAGGCCTTCGCCCGGGCCACACAGGAGGCCAACCATCTGACGGTGGAGCCCCTGGCCACGGAAGTGTCACCGCTCTCGACGCCCGATGGCCGCGGGCCGTCCATGGGCGGCGGCTCGGACGATATCGGCGACATCATGTGGACCGTGCCGACCATCACCGTGCGCTATCCCTCCAACATCCCCAACACCATCGGCCACCATGTGACCGCGGCCATCGGGATGGCGACGCCCATCGCCCACAAGGGCGTGGTGGTCGGGGCCAAGGCCGTGGCGATGACGGTGCTGGATCTGGTGACCACCCCAAGCCTGGTCACCGAGGCCAAGGCCTATTTCCAAGATGTCCAGTTGAAGGATGAGAAGTACGACCCGGTCCTGACGGCCGAGGACACGCCGGGCATCCATCTGAACACCAACATCATGGCCCAGATGCGTCCGAAGATGGAGCCGTTCTATTACGACCCCTCCAAGTACGACACGTATCTGGAACAACTTGGGATCGCCTACCCCAATCCGCCGGCGAAATGAACATCCCAAGACCTGCGTCTCGCGTTGATCCCCTTGGCGCGAGACGCCCCAATTCGAGAAGGGCCGGCACCCCCGGCCCTTCTTTTTTGAGTCCTGGCCCGAAGCGCCCTCTGAGTTGGGTTTTACTCACCGCCCCTCGGGCCGATCCTGGAACACGATCGGCGGGGTGGACCGGCTGGTGACCTCCCGGATCACGAAGCTGCTGCGGATCCGCGAGACGTGGGGCAGCATGGACAGCTCACGGCGATAGACCCGGTCATAGTCCTCGAAGGACTCGACGTTCAGCATGATCAGAAAGTCCGTGTCGCCGGATACGAATCCGCAATAGGAGACCGAGGGGCATTTCACCACCTCGCGTTCGAATTCGTTGAGCGCACGCTCGGCCTGAGAACTCAGCTCGATGGCCACGAAGACCACGACGCTGAACCCAAGCATCGGAAGGTTCAGGTCAGCTGAGTAGCTGAGCACCGCCTGGCGTTCCTCAAGTATCTTTCGCCGCCGCGCCACGGCCGTGCTGGAGAGATTTATCTTTTCACCCAGCCACACGTCGGAAGCTCGGCCATCGATCGACAGCTCTCTTAGGATTTGGAAGTCGATGGCGTCCAGGCCAACGTGTTCGAATTTCGACATGCAATCCCCGTTTCACTGCGTAATTCAGCGGCAGAACCGCGAATTGAGCATAAGATTCCTATATTCAAATGTGGCCCAACAGCAATCGAAACTAATCTGTCCCTGCTGAGACAGCGACCAGCGGGTGCAGATGGGTGTCGGCAGTCCTGGTCGCAAGAAACCGACGCATTGGAACAAATATAACTGGGGGTAGTCTCCATGTGTGGTCGATTTTACAGAAGGTCCGCGCGCCCACTCTGGCCCGGCGAGTCCAATTTTTCGAATGGCGGCGTCCTTTGGCGCAGCAGCCCATGAGCCCTGATACGCATCTGCGACGCCCCTAGGACGCAGGCGCGCGCAGAAAATAGCCCCGAGATGTCGGCCGGATCATCTCCCCGATCCGGCTCGAAGGGGCCTCCGACCGATCCGAAATAGCAGGCGAGCCGGCCCACCGGCGCGCTTGGCAGACGCTCGCCTCACTGGAGGGGCGGGCGTGACGGCCCCTCACGCCGCCTGCGGCGGGTGGACGCCAAGCTAGAAGAGTTGAGAACCGCAATGAGCCAACTGTCACTCTCCCGCCCCTCTCGCCGCCTCCGCCACTATGCCCTGGCCACGGCGAGCGCCGCAGCCCTGATGGCCCAGGCCGCGCCCGCCCTCGCCCAGACCGCCTCCAGCGCGGAGTTGGAAGAAGTCGTCGTCACCGGATCGCGCATCGTCCGCGACGGCTATGACGCGCCCACCCCGGTCAACGTTCTCGGCGCGGCGGAGATCCTGGCCGAAGCCCCGGCCAACATCGCCGACTTTGTAAACACCCTGCCCTCCGTCGCAGGCTCCGTCACGGCGGCCAGCTCGTCGGGCTCACTCAGTAACGGGGCGGCTGGCATCAGCGCCCTGAACCTCCGGGCCCTCGGCACCGGCAGAACCCTCGTCCTGTTCGATGGACAACGCTCCGTGGTCTCGGCGGCCACCGGCCAGGTCGACACCAACACCTTCCCGCAATCGCTGATCTCGCGGGTCGAGGTCGTCACCGGCGGCGCGTCGTCAGCCTACGGCTCCGACGCCGTCGGCGGCGTCGTGAACTTCATTCTCGACAAGGCCTATACCGGCTTGAAGATGACCGCCGAGTACGGCGAAACGACCTATGGCGACGGCGAAAACTGGAAGTACAACTTCACCGCCGGCACGCCCTTCGCCGAGGGCCGCGGGCATATCCTGCTCAGCGCAGAAACCGTCAGCCAGACTGGCGTCCACAACGAAAGCCGCGACTGGAACACCACCGGCCATTTCGCCATCCGCAACACTGACACCTCAGCTGGCGCGCCCTTCTATATCGTCGCCGACAATGTGGGCATCTCGAGCTATGCCCCCGGCGGCCTGATCACGGCCGGCCCGCTTCGCGGCACCTATTTCGGGGTCAACGGCCAGGTCAGCCAGCTCGCCTATGGCGCCGTCTCGGGCCAGTGGATGGTCGGCGGCGACTGGGAATACACCTCCAGCCTGAACGGCACCAACTCGCTTATTCCAGACGAGGACCGCGACAGCTTCTTCGGGCGGGTCAGCTATGAAGTCGCCCCGAACCTGTCGGTGTTCGCTCAAGCCTCCTACGCCCGCTATGAGGGGCTGAGCTACTATATCCAGCCCACCAATACCGGCATCACCATTCGCGCCGACAACGCCTTTCTGCCGGCGTCGGTGCGGAGCCAGATGACGGCCCTGGGCCTGACCAGCTTCGTCATGGGCTCAGGCAATGCCGACATGCCGGCCTCGGGCAGCAACAACATCCGCGAGACCGAGCGCTACGTGGTCGGCGCAGACGGCGACTTCAGCGCCCTGGGCCGCGACTTTGGATGGGATGCCTATTATCAGCACGGCGTCACCAAGACCCGCGAGGAGCTGACGCCGACCTGGAACAATGCCCGGCTGGCGCTCGCCACCGACGCTGTCGTGGATCCGGCGAGCGGGGCCATCGTCTGCCGTTCGACCCTGACCAACCCGACCAATGGCTGCGTCCCGCTCAACCGGTTCGGCATCGGCGTGGCGAGCCAGGAAGCGCTCGACTATGTCCTTGGCCAGCCCCTTCGGACCCAGGAGTTCGTGCAGGACGTGGCCGCGGTGAACTTCACCACGGACCTGCCGGGCTGGGCTGGCCCGATCGACATCGCTTTCGGCGGCGAGTGGCGAAACGAGAAGATGTCCGGTGAGGTCGAGTCCCAGTATCTCGATGGGTGGAAGTACGGCAACTACAAGGTCACCAGCGGTGAATATGATGTGGTCGAAGGCTATATCGAAACCCTGATCCCGATCATCGATGGCCTCGATTTCAACGGCGCAGCCCGCTACACGCGCTACAGCACGTCAGGCGGCGTGACGACCTGGAAGGCCGGGCTGACCTACACGCCGATTTCCGACATCACCTTCCGGGCTTCGGCGTCGCGCGACATCCGCGCGGCCAATATGAGCGAACTGTTCGACGCGGGCACAGCGCGAAGCAACTCCGTCTCCATCAACGGCGTGGCCACCGCCTTCGTCCAGAACCTGCGGGGCAATGCCGACGTCCAGCCCGAGGTGGCCGATGGTCTCGGCCTGGGCATGGTGTTCCAGCCCAGCTTCTTGCCCGGCTTCGCCGCTTCCCTCGACTACTACGAGATCAAGGTGGAAGGGGTGATCGACTTCGTGACCGCCCAACAAACCGCCGACTTCTGCTTGCTCAATAACGTCCAGCGCTACTGCAGCAATCTCCGCTACGAGAACGGGCAGCTGGCCTTCATTGATCTGTTCTACGACAACCTGAACAGCCTGAGCGCCAAGGGTCTGGACATCGAGGCGTCCTACCGGACCTCCCTCGACGCCTTCATCCCTGGCGCGGCCGGCGACCTGAGCCTGCGGGCCATGGCGACCCATTATATGGAGAACGTCACGGACAACGGCGTCACCGCCATTGATCTGGCGGGCTCCAATGTGAGCTCGACGCCGGACTGGGTTTATCGCGTGACGGCGGCCTACAACCTCGATCCCATGACCTTCAATGTCACAGCGCGCGGGGTCAGCGACGGGGTCATCAGCAACGCCTATACGGAATGCCAGAGCGCCTGCCCGACGCTTGTGGCACCCTACTATACCATCGATGACAACCACATTGATGGCGCCCTCTATTTCGACGCCTCGGCGACCTACGCCTTTGATCTGGGGGCGACCGGATCGACCGGCGAGGCCTATATCTCGATCAAGAACCTCTTCAACAACGATCCGCCGCTCACGGCGAACCCGGCCGCCCTCGGCGCAGAAAACACGGTCGGCTACCTGCAGACCAATCGCACCCTCTACGATGTGGTGGGTCGCACCTTCCGGGTCGGCATGCGGCTGGCCTTCTAAGCCCTCCAGCCGCATCCTGGCGCACGGCGCGTCGGTCTCAGGACCGGCGCGCCGTCGCTGTTTTGAGGGGACGAGCGGCCCGGCTTGGCTGTAACCAGTAACATGGTGTGGCGCTCCACATCGCCCCAAGCCAAGGCCGCTGATGAGACATCTGAAACGCTATCTGCCGCTCGCGATCCTGGTGATCGGTGTGGTGGCTGTGTTCGCCAGCGGCGTGACCCGCCATCTCAATCTCGAAGCGCTCCAGACCCACGAGGCCGCCCTGCGCGCCATGGTCGCCGACAACCTGGTCGTGGCGCTCGTGGCCTTCATCGGCATTTATGCCCTGTCCACGGCCCTCAGCGTCCCCGGCGCCGTCATCCTGACCCTGGCCGGCGGCTATCTGTTCGGGACCTGGGTCGGCGGGGCGGCCACCGTGGTCGGGGCGACGCTGGGCGCCATCGCCGTCTTCTATGCGGTGCGCACCTCGCTCGGCGCAGCCCTGCGTGACAAGGCCGAGGCTTCGGGCGGACGGCTCAAGGGGATCATGGACGGCGTCGAGGCTGGCGCCTTCGGCTATATCCTGACCCTGCGGCTGATCCCTTTGGCGCCCTTCTGGCTGGTCAATGTGGCTGCGGCCCTGGCCCATGCGCCGCTCCGGGCCTACGCCCTGGCGACCCTGATCGGCATCATGCCCGCCACCTTCATCTATAGCGGCATCGGCGCGGGCGTCGGCGAACTTCTGGCCAGGGATGAGGCGCCGGACCTGGGCGTGATCTTCCAGCCGTCCATCCTCCTGCCCCTGGTCGCCCTTGGCCTGCTGTCGCTGGGGGCCACCATCTTTCAACGCCTGCGGGCCCGTTCGGGGAAAACCTTGTGAGCACCTCCATCAAGGCCGACATGGTCGTCATCGGCGCCGGCTCTGGCGGTCTGTCCGTAGCCGCGGGCGCGGCCCAGCTCGGCCTGAAGGTCGTGCTGTTCGAAAAGGGGGAGATGGGCGGCGACTGCCTCAACTATGGCTGCGTCCCGTCCAAGGCCCTGATCGCGGCGGCCACGGCGGCCCACGAGATGCGCATGGCAAGCCGCCTGGGGGTCCATGCGGCCGAGGTCGCGGTCGATTTCTCCCAGGTCATGGCCCATGTGCGCGCGGCTATCGCCACGATCGCGCCCCACGATAGCCAGGCACGGTTCGAAGGCCTCGGCGTCCAGGTGGTGCGCGAGGCGGCGCGGTTCTTGGACCGACGCACCGTCGCCAGCGACAGCCTCAGGGTTCGTGCGCGCAAGATCGTCATCGCCACGGGCTCCCGCGCGGCGGTCCCCGACATTCCCGGCCTGTCGGACACGCCGTTCCTCACCAACGAAACCCTGTTCGACCTGGACGTCCTGCCCACGCGGCTGGTCATCCTGGGCGGCGGCCCCATCGGCGTGGAGCTTGGCCAGGCCTTCCGTCGCCTGGGATCGGAGGTGGTGATCGTCGAGGCCGACCGCCTGCTCGGGCGTGAAGATCCCGCCGCCGCCGCCTCAGTCCTGGACCAGCTCACCGCCGATGGCGTGCGCCTTATGGCCGGCCGCAAGGCCGTGCGGGTCGAACCTGGCCCGACCCTCGTCGTCGAGGGGGCGGCGGGCGAGGAGAAGATCCCGGGCTCGCACCTGCTGGTCGCTGTCGGTCGCCAGCCGTCGCTCGATGGCCTGGACCTCGACAAGGCCGGCGTCGAACGCAACGCCCGCGGCGTGGTGACCGACAGGAGCCTGCGCAGCGGCAACCGCCGCGTCTATGCCGTAGGCGACGCCGCCGGCCGCGGCCAGTTCACCCACCTGGCCGGCGCCCATGCGGGCCTGGTGGTCCGGCGCGCCATCTTCGGCCTGCCGGTCAACGCCGAGACCCTGCAGGTCCCCCGGGTCACCT
The DNA here is from genome assembly GCF_030646615.1 of Phenylobacterium sp. Classification (GTDB taxonomy): domain Bacteria; phylum Pseudomonadota; class Alphaproteobacteria; order Caulobacterales; family Caulobacteraceae; genus Phenylobacterium. The sequence goes on from NZ_JAUSLG010000023.1 coordinate 109,494, forward strand.
ATTCCGATCCCGAGCTGGCGGCCATCGGCCTCAGCGAAGCCGAGGCGCGCAAGGCGCAGGGCGACGACATCCGCGTGGAGCTCGTCGAGTTCGCCGGCAATGACCGTGCCATCGCCGAGGGCGATGTGCGGGGCTTTGGCAAGCTGATCACCACGGCCAAGGGCAAGATCCTCGGCGTGACCCTGGTGGGTCGCCATGCCGGCGATCACATCCAGCTCTGGGCTCTGGCCATGTCCGCGGGCCTTAAGCTCAGCCAGGTCACCGGCATGATCGCCCCCTATCCGACCCGGGGGGAGGTCAACAAGCGCCTGGCCGGCCAGTGGTACACGCCCGCCCTCTTCTCAAGCCGCACCCGCAAGGTCGTCGCCCTGCTCAAGCACCTGGCCTGAGACGCCCGACCCGGGCGACAAAGCCCAGGTCCAGGCGGCGCTTCAGCCACAGGGCGGCGCGGCCATGGCTCCACAGGCCGCCGCGCAGGGCCAGGCCGGTCCCGTCGCCCAGGTCCATGATCGAGAGCCAGCGGGGCTGGGGGTGGTAGGCCCTGAGCGGCGCATTCGTCGCCACAGCCATCAGGTTGGCCAGCAGGATCGGCGCGGCGCGCACGCCAAACACACCGGCGGCTGGCCGCTCGGCCCCGTCGATGACGGCGCAGTCGCCCACGGCGAACACCCGCGCATTGGCCACCGACTGCATCTGAGGCGACACCCGCAGACGCCCGTCGGCCCCGACCGGCAGGCCCAGCGCGCCGATCAGCGGCGGCGCCTCCAGGCCCGTGGCCAGCACCAGGGCGTCGCAGGGCAGGATGCGGCCATCCGCCAGTTGGCAGGCGGCGGAGGTCCGGCCGACCACCTCGCCCGCTTCGAAGACAATCCCTCGGCGTTCGAGCGCCTGCGCCAGGCGCCGGCCGGCGCGCCCGGGCGCCCA
>NZ_JAUSLG010000007.1 GCF_030646615.1 Phenylobacterium sp.
GTTGTCGATGAAGAGCAGCACGTCCTTGCCCTCTTCGTCGCGGAAGTACTCCGCCTGGGCCAGGCCGGTCAGGGCCACCCGGGCGCGGGCGCCGGGGGGTTCGTTCATCTGGCCATAGACCAGGGCGCAACGGGAGTCGCCGCCGCCGCCGGGCTGGTTCACGCCGGACTCGATCATCTCGTGATAGAGGTCGTTGCCTTCGCGGGTGCGTTCGCCCACGCCGGCCAGGACCGAGTAACCGCCGTAAGCCTTGGCGATGTTGTTGATCAGCTCCTGCATGGTCACGGTCTTGCCCACGCCGGCGCCGCCGAACAGGCCGATCTTGCCGCCCTTGGTGTAGGGGCAGAGCAGGTCGATGACCTTGATGCCGGTGACCAGGATCTCGGCCGAGGTCGACTGCTCGGCGAAGGAGGGCGCCTCGCGGTGGATGACGCTGGTCATGGTCGAGTTGATCGGGCCGCCTTCATCGATCGGCGCGCCGATGACGTTCATGATGCGGCCGAGGGTGCCCGGACCCACCGGCACGGTGATGCCGGCGCCAGTGTCGACCACGGGCTGACCGCGGGTCAGGCCCTCGGTGGTGTCCATGGCGATGGTGCGGACGGTGTTCTCACCCAGATGCTGGGCCACTTCCAGCACCAGGCGGAAGGGCTCGCCGGTGCGCTGGTCGGTGTTGGTGGTTTCCAGGGCGTTGAGGATCGAGGGCAGATGGCCCACGAACTCCACGTCGACGACGGCGCCGATGACCTGGACGATCTTGCCGGTGGCGACAGCCTGGCCGGCGACGGCCGGGGTCAGGCCCGCAGCGGCGGGCGCGGCGGTCTTCTTGGCCGCAGTCTTGCGCGGCGCCTTGGCGGGCGCAGCGGCCGACGCATCGGCCGCGTCGGTCGGCGGGGCCATATTCGGGGCGGGAGCCTTCGGAGTCATAGCCATGATGCGGTTCTCTTGCTCTAGATCGCCTCGGCGCCGGAGATGATCTCGATCAGCTCCTTCGTAATCTGCGCCTGGCGTGTGCGGTTATATTGCAGGGTGAGGCTGGCGATCATGTCGCCGGCGTTACGGGTCGCGTTGTCCATCGCGGTCATCTGGGCGGCGTAGAAGCCGGCCTGGTTCTCCAGCATGGCGGAGAACAGCTGGATGGTCAGATTGCGCGGCAGGAGCGTCTCGAGGATGGCCTCTTCGGAAGGCTCATACTCATAGACCGCGCCCTTGAGGTCGATCGGCGGGGCGTCAGCGGCGACTTCGGCCGGGATCAGTTGCTTGACGCTGGGGACCTGGCTGACCACCGAGTGGAACCGGCTGTAGACCATGCTGACCACGTCGACTTCACCGGCCTCGAACAGGGCGGTGACGCGATCGGCGACGGTCTGGGCGACGTCCATGGAGGGCGAGCCCCCCGTCTCGTAGAACTCGATGATCTTGTCGGCGTGCAGGCGGCGCAGCTGGTCGCGGGCCTTCTTGCCGACGACGATCAGCTTCACATCCTTGCCGGCGGCCCGCAGGGCGCCGATCCGTTCCCGGGCGGCGCGGACGATGGAGGTGTTGAAGCCCCCCGCCAGGCCGCGGTCCGAGGTGGCCACCACCAGCACATGGCGCTGGTCGGCGCCCGTGCCGGCCAGCAGGCGCGGCGCGGACTCGCCGCTCACGCCCTGGGCGAGGTTGGCGATCACCGAGGCCATCCGCTCGGCGTAGGGGCGCGCGCTCTGGGCGGCGTCCTGCGCACGACGGAGCTTGGCCGCGGCGACCATCTGCATGGCTTTCGTGATCTTCTGCGTGGCTTTCACGCTTCCGATCCGATTGCGCATCTCCTTGAGGCTGGCCATCCTTTTGGGTCCTGGCCGGCTTAGGCGAACGTCTTGGTGAAGGCGTCGAGCACGCTCTTCAGTTCGGTTTCCAGCTCGGCCTTCAGGTCCTTCTTGGTGCGGATATTGTCCAGCAGGTCCTGGTGCTTGCCGTGCAGATAGCTGAGCAGCTCGGCCTCATAGCGGGTCACGTCGCCCACGGCGACATTGTCGAGATAGCCCCGGGTGCCGGCATAGATCACCGCCACCTGCTCCTCGACCTGCAGCGGCGAGTACTGGGGCTGCTTCAGCAGTTCGGTCAGGCGGGCGCCCCGGGCCAGCATGCGCTGGGTGGTGGCGTCGAGGTCGGAGCCGAACTTGGCGAAGGCGGCCATTTCCCGGTACTGGGCGAGCTCGCCCTTGATGGGGCCGGACGCGGTCTTCATGGCCTTGATCTGGGCCGAGGAGCCCACGCGGCTCACGCTGATGCCGACGTTCACGGCCGGGCGGATGCCCTGGAAGAACAGGTCGGTCTCGAGGAAGATCTGGCCGTCGGTGATCGAGATCACGTTGGTCGGGATATAGGCCGACACGTCGTTGGCCTGGGTCTCGATGATCGGCAGGGCGGTCAGGGAGCCCGAACCGTTGTCCTCGTTCAGCTTGGCCGCACGCTCCAGCAGGCGGCTATGCAGATAGAAGACGTCGCCGGGGTACGCTTCGCGTCCCGGAGGGCGGCGGAGGAGGAGCGAAATTTCGCGGTAGGCCCAGGCGTGCTTGCT
>NZ_JAUSLG010000012.1 GCF_030646615.1 Phenylobacterium sp.
GGCCGCGCAGACCGGCCAGGGCCGCGCCGGCCAGGGCCGCGCCGACGCCGGAGGCCCCGGCGGCCTCGCCCAGCACCTGCTCCGCCGCCGCGACCAGGCCCTCGTCGCCGAACAGCTCCGCGCCCAGCAGCGCGCACAGGCCCTGTTCCGCCTTGGCCCGGGCGACGCCGGATGTCTTGTTGTGTTCCTTGAACAATTTCGCCGCGGCCTCGGCGCTGGAGGCGGCCTTGCGCAGGGCGGCGGCCTCGCCCGAGCGCCGGGCGACCTCGCGCCAGGCGACGGCCGCTTCGACCAGGCGGGTCGCGCGGTCCTTCGTGCCGATCCGGCCGGCGGCGATGTCGGCGCCGCGCGCCTCGTTGACCAGCAGACGCAGATCCAGCAACTCCAGAAGCGCGGCGTCGCCGCCCGTCAAACCGTCGCGCCAGACACCGGCGATCGGCTCGCCCCCCAGGAAGCGGCGCAACTCACGACCGAACTCGAACATGCGGCGCCTGCTCCCCGGCGAATTCCGTCCCGACCCGGAACAGCCGGGGGGCGGTCTTCAGGGAAGGAGCAAAGCGCGGTCCCAAGTCCTTAACAAGGCGTAAATTTCTTCAGTATGGTTAACGCAGGGCGTGAAGGGGACGCGTACCGAAGACGGCGCATGTCCCCTTCCCGTGACGAACGGCGGTCTCCCGCCGGGCGACCGGGCAATAGTTATCCACAGCTCGTCAAATTTTCTTCATAATCCCGGAAATGGGCGTAGAATCCCTCCGAACCCGGACCAATCCGGGCAGGAGGAACCGACCATGATCCTTGCTCTGGCAGGCCTTGCGGCGGCCGCCGCGCTCGCTGGCGCCGAACCGCCGAACACCCCGACCGAAACCCAGGCCGAACGGAGCGCCGGCGCCGGGCCGCGCCTGCTCTATATCTGCGAACGCACCGACGCGGCCCGTCGGTCGTTCAAGCGCCAGTTCGGCCAGGTCGAGTACGTCAGCGCCCAGGCCGTGCTGCTGAGCCGCACCAGCGGCGAACGCTGGGACACTCCCCGCTGCATCACTCCCGGCGAACTGGGGCGTCTCGAACGCCTGACCAACGAAGTGACCTGGGCCGAAGGCGCGAAGCGGTAGCGGCTATCCCCGCTCCCGCGTGCGCAGGAACTCCAGGTCCGGGTACCTTTCGGTCACGTAGTTGATCTCCCAGGCCGACTTGCCGAGGAAGATCGGCGAGGCGTCAATATCCTCGGCCATGGCCGTACGGTGGGTCGAGGCGAAGGTCTCGATCTGGGCCGCCGTGCCGTGCAGCCAGCGCGCCTCGGCATAGGGGGCCGGCTCGAAGATCACGTCCAGCTGGTATTCGTTGAGCAGCCGGTCGGCCATGACCTCGAACTGCAGCTGGCCCACGGCGCCGACGACGAAGTCCGAGCCAAGGATCGGGCGGAACAGCTGGGTCACCCCCTCCTCCGCCAAGCCTTCGAGCGCGCGCTTGAGGTGCTTGGCCTTGAGCGGATCCTTGACCCGCACCCGACGCAGGATTTCCGGCGCGAAGTTGGGCAGGCCGGCGAACCGCAGCAGGCCGGTCTCCGACAGGCTGTCGCCCACGCGGAGAACCCCGTGGTTGGGAATGCCAATGACATCGCCGGCGAAGGCTTCCTCGGCCAGTTCGCGGTCGGAGGCGAAGAACATGATCGGCGCGTTGACGCTCATCGACTTGCCGGTGTTCTGCGCCTTCAGCTTCATGCCGCGCTGGAACCGGCCGCTGGTCAGCTTGAGGAAGGCGATCCGGTCGCGGTGGTTGGGGTCCATGTTCGCCTGGACCTTGAACACGAAGCCGGTGACTTCCGGATCGCCCGGAACCACGTGCGTCTCCTCGCCATTGCGCGTGGCCTTCACGGCCTTGGGCGGCGGGGCGTAGGCGGCCAGGGTGGCGAGCAGTTCCTTGACGCCGAAATGGCGCAGGGCCGAGCCGAAGATCACCGGCGTCATGTGGCCCTCGAGGAAGGCCTGCGGGTCGAATGGCTTGGACGCCTCCTGAACCAGCATGGCGCCCTCCTCCAGCTCGTCGCGCTCGTCGGGCAGCAGCAGGGCGTCGATGGCGTTGGACTTGAACGGAACCGGCGCGGGGTGGCCCTCCTCGCGGTTCTTGCTGAACGGGATCAGCATCTGGGTCCGCAGATCCATCATCCCCTTGAACCGCCCGCCCGAACCGGCCGGCCAGTAGAGCGGCGCCGGGTCGAGCGCCAGCTTGCTGGCGATCTCGTCGAGCAGCGCGAAGGGGTCCTGGGCCTCGCGATCCATCTTGTTGATGAAGGTGACGATCGGAATGTCGCGCAGGCGGCAGACCTCGAACAGCTTCAGCGTCTGCGGCTCGATGCCCTTGGCGGCGTCCAGCACCATGACGGCGGCGTCGGCGGCGGTCAGGGTGCGATAGGTGTCTTCCGAGAAGTCCTCGTGGCCCGGCGTGTCGAGCAGGTTGAACATCAGGCCGTCGTGGTCGAACGTCATCACACTGGCCGAGACGGAGATGCCGCGCTCGCGTTCGATCTTCATCCAGTCCGACCGGGTGCGGCGGTTCTCCCCCCGGGCGCGGACCTGACCGGCCGCCCGGATCGCCCCGCCGGCCAGCAGCAGGTTTTCCGTCAGCGTCGTCTTGCCGGCGTCAGGGTGGGAGATGATCGCGAAGGTGCGGCGGCGCGCGGCCTGGGCGGCGGGAGATTGAGTCATGGGCTCGCGTTAGCGCGCGCGGCCGTCAGACGCAAACGGCGCGCGCCTCAGACGGGCTTCAAGCCGCCAGCCGACGCCACACCTGGCGATCGCAGGCGAGCATGTCGAGGTCGCCCTCGTCCTGGCGGACCTTCAGATCCTCCAGCGCCGCCTGGCCCAGCTCGGCGAAGCGGATGGTCACCTCCTGCGGATCGGCCTCGAAGCCCGGCACCACGAACAGGGCGCCGGTGATCGTCGGCGCCTTGGCCTGGATCAGCGAGGCCAGGCGCATGGCGCGGTTGGGACGCTCGATATGCAGCAACGGGGTCTCAGCATAGAGTTCCTGGCCCATGCGCATGATCGACGGGAAGGACAGCGCCCGAAACCGGTCGGCCGTCAGGCGCGGCGTCAGCTTCATCTCGGCGAGATCGAGGACCACGTCGTTCATGAGGAAAAGCATCGCCACGCACCTGTACTGTTCGGGGAAGGACGATCCTGCGCCCGCGCGGCTTTCGGTTCGGTGGACGAAACCGGTTAATGCGCCGTACGGCTCAGCCTTCCTCCACCGGCTCGGTGAGGAAGTGTCGGCCCTGCTTGTCCTCCACCTCGACCACCCAGATGTCGGGGTCGATGCGGGCGGCCCGGGCGATGTAGGCGTCGACCTCGGGCTCCTCGGTGGCCATGGTCGGGCGCATCCAGATTTGCTCGCCGTCGCCGCGGGTGGCCTCGGCATAGAGCCGGACGGTCTTGTCGGAGAGGTTCACCGCCTTGACCAGGACCGCGCCGGCGCGGGCGTCGCCCTTGCGGGCCACGACGCCGAACCCGCCCGAAAGCTCGGCGCGGCGGATCAGGGCGGCGGCCCAGACATCTGTCGACAGGATCATGTCTTGTCACTCCTTGGCCAAGGCCTGCTTAGGACATGGGCCGCCGCTCCTCGCAAGCCGCAGACGCGCGGCGCCGGGAATGTTCGCGCCGCTAACCGAACGACAACCGGTCGGGCGCCAGAGTGGGTGAAAGGCCGCAGAGCCGCACAAGAAACGAGATGGACGCATGACGATCAGGCGCGACACCGCGCAGCGTCGGGCGTCTCGATGGATGGGGTCGATGGCCGCAGCGGGGATGCTCGCCGCGCCGATGGCGGCGGTCGCCGGACCGCTGGATCTCTATATCGAGCGCACCGCCATGGCCGCCGCCGACCGCCGGTGCGGCTTCTTCGACGCGGGCCTGCGCGCCGCCCTGGAGGCCGGCCGCGTCCAGACGCGCAACGCCGCCATGCGTGGCGGCGCCACGTCGGCGGAACTCTCGAAGGCCGACGCCCATGCGCGGGCCTCGGCCGCCACCGTCATCTGCGATTCCGAAGCCGTGACCGAGGCTGCGGCCCATGTGCGCAGCGCCTTCCAGGGGTTCGCAAAGCTGCGGCAGATCACCTATCCCGGCGAGACCGCCGACTGGCGGGCCGATCGGACCTCGAGCGCCCAGGTCCACCGCTGGCGGCTGGCCCAGCAGAGCGACTTCGCCGGCGGCGAGATGGTGTTTGGCCTGGCCGGACGGGACGGGCAGCCTGTGCTTCTGGCCCTGGCGAGCTTCGCCGATGGGCGTATCCCCTATGCCGCACGCCTGGTCCTCCGGGACGACAGCCGCGCGACGCGGCCCTATCTGGACCTGCGGGGCGACCAGGATCTCGCCCGGCGCCTGCCGCCGGTGGGCGCCCGGCGCACCTATTCGGCCGAGGCCCGCAGCAAGGCCGGCCTCGACCTGCGCCCCGAAGATATGGGCGCTGGCTGGGCCTTCCGCTTTCCGGCTGAAGCCGCCGTTCGGCTGGCCGCCCTCGATCCCCGGGAGGCCGTGGCGGTCGAGTTCCTGTTTTCGCAGGGGCCGGCCGTCCGCCGGGCCTATGTGGAGGTCGGCGACTTCGCCGCCGGCCGCGCCTTTTTGCAGGTGGCCGCGCGCTAAAGCGCAGAAACCTGAGACGGTTCGGCGAGCGGCGCGGCTTCGGCCCGCTCGGCCGGCGGGATCAGCACGGGCATCCGTACGGTGACCGTGGTCCCCTCGCCCACGGCGCTCTCGATGAACATCTCGCCCCCGTGGAGTTCGGCGAAGCTGCGCACCAGGGAGAGGCCAAGCCCCGTGCCAGCCGCGCGGCGCTCAGCGTCCCCGGCCTGCTCATAGGGTCGGCCGACGCGGGCCAGGTCCTCGGCGCTCATGCCGATGCCGGTGTCGGCCACCACCAGCTCCATCATGCCCCCGGCCGCCTGCAGGCCCACCGTGACGGCGCCGGTGCGCGGGGTGAACTTCAGGGCGTTGGAGATCAGGTTCAGGACGATCTGCTTGAGCGCCCGGCGATCGGCGTCGATCTCCAGGGCCTCCTTGGGCAGCACGCCGCGAAGCTGCACGCCGGCGCGGTCGGCCTGGCCACGCATCAGGCGCAGGACGGCGTTGATCGCCTCCCGGCCGTCGAATTCCTCCCGGCTCAGCTCGAAACGCTCGGCCTCGATCTTGGACATGTCGAGGACATCATTGATCAGGTCCAGCAGGTGGCGACCGGACTCGTGGATCAGCTCGGCATATTCGCCATAGCGATCAGGCAAGGGGCCGAACAGCCGCGACCGCATGATGTCGGAAAAGCCCATGATGGCGTTCAGCGGCGTGCGCAGCTCATGGCTCAGATTGGCCAGGAAGCGGGACTTGCCGGTGTTCTGGGCCTCGGCCTCAGCCCGGGCGGTTTCCAGTTCGGCCTCATGGTCGCGCCGGGCGCGGGCGTCAGACAGCACGACCATCACCTGCATGCCGTCGGCGCGCTTGAGGCGCGCCTCAAGCCAACCCTGAGGGTCGGCGGACGGGGCGAAGGCCAGTTCGGCGCGGCCCTCCCGACGGGCGCGCTGCAGGGCCATGACGAGATCCTGCCGGCGCTCAGCCGTCGCCAGCCCAGAAAGAACCTGGCCCGTCAGGTCCTGGCCGGCCAGGGCGGGACCAAAGGCGCCGAGGATCGTCCCTTCGGGCCCCACCTCGATCAGTTGGGTGGGTTGATCCTCCAGCAGCCGGCGCAAACGGCGGAGCTCGACCTGGCGGCGTCGGTCGCGACGCTCCACCCGCCGCAGCAGGCTGAGCAGGGCAAGGCCCATGCCGCCCGCGACGGTGACAATGGCGACCGTGGCGAGGAGCGCCTCGGTCATCGCGGGGTGGACCGCGCCGCCGCCTAACAGGCTGATCAGCAGGCCAAAGCCCAGTATGGCCAGGGCGCCCGCGCCGGCCGGGGCGATCAGTGGAATGCGTCCGGCCAGGGCTGTGGCCGCCAGGGGCGCCAGCACCCAGACGCCCAGCGGCCCCAGGGCGCCGCCTGTCAGAAAGACCGCAGCCCCCGGGCCTAGGATCCATAGGGTGAGGCGCAGCGGGCCAGGGGCCGATTTGCCGAAGACGCCAAGCAGAACATCGATGAAGGCCGGCGCAGCGCCGAGAACCAGAGCTATGATACTCGCGCGGCCGCCGCCGCCGCCCACCAGGAACACGAGCCCAGCGGCGGTCACCGCCAGCCAGGCCGCGCTCCACCAGAAGCCCAGACTGGCGAGATCGGTATGTGGCGCAGCCGACCGCGCACCCGGATGGTCGTCCGGGCGTGGAGGGTCAGAGGCGTCGCGGATCGTCAGGCTGGGTCTCGCGTCATGGAATCGTTGAACAAGAACGTCAGACTCTAGCTGGGGCTCCCCCGTCTAGCGAGCCTGCTCGCGCCTTGGGTGATCGCCATGGGGTCGCAGGCCGCCCAAGCTGGGCCAGCCGTGGTTAACAGTCTGGGGCGCGACGCCTCGTCGCAGGGGAAACGAAATCGTAAGCTCGGCGGCCCCAGTCTGGCGGTTTCCCAAAGAAAGCCGACGCCATGGCCGATGCGGCCTCCCGGCGCCGAGAGGCGCGCCCCTTAAGCCCAGACAGCGACGCCCGCCGACGCGAGCGGGCCGCGGAGCTGCGCCAGGCGCGGCGGGCGGCGCATCTGCGGCTGGAGGCCCGGGCCGAGGAGCATCGCCGGTCCTTCCTGCGGATGGTCAGCCACGAGCTGCGCACCCCGCTGAACTCGATCCTGGGCTTTTCGGAACTGATCAGCGCCGAGATCTACGGCCCCCTGGGGGCGCCAGAATACAAGGACTACGCCAAGCTGATCCGCGACAGCGGCCAGAAGCTGCTGGCGCTCTCCAATCAGGTCCTGGAAATCGCACGGCTGGAAAGCGGGGCGGCCGACCTGGTCGCCCGGCGCGAACCCCTCGACCACGTGTTGGACGACGTGCTGGACGGCCTGGCCGACGAGATGCGCGCCCGCAAGGCCGAGGTGGTGGTCGAGGACCAGGGCGCCCTGCCCGACGTGATCACCGACCCCAAGGGCCTGCGCACGGCCCTGGCGGCCCTGCTGTCCAACGCCATCGTTCACGGCGCCGACGGCGGCGAGATCCGTATCCGGGTTCGGGGCCGGACAGCCGAGGTGGCGATCAACATCATCGACCAGGGCCCCGGCGTCGATCCCCGGGACATTCCGCGCCTGCTCCGCCCCTTCGAGCAGGGGGAGAACGCCCTGATCCGGCGGGGCGAAGGCGCCGGCCTTGGCCTGCCGCTGGCCTTCATGCTGTGTCGAGGCATGGGCGGGGGGCTGACGCTGACCCCACGGGCGGAAGGCGGTCTCTGCGCCACGGTGCGGGCGCCCGCGCCAACGGGATGAGCCTGGCCGCCGTTGCGCCGACCGGACCGGGGGCTTAAGTGCAGCCGCATGTCCGGCATCCAAAAGACCCTCGACGACCTGGCCGAAGAGTTCGATCTCCTGGGCGACTGGGAAGAGCGCTATCGCTATGTGATCGAGCTGGGCGGCGAGCTGGCCCCCTTGAGCGAGGCCGAGCGATCGGAGGCCAACAAGGTTCGCGGCTGCGCCAGCCAGGTCTGGCTGGTCACCGAACCTCAGGGCGACGGGACGGTCCGCTTTCGCGGGGATTCCGACGCCCACATTGTTCGGGGCCTGATCGCCATCCTGCTGCGGCTGTTTTCTGACCGGCGTCCCGCCGAAATCATCAGCTTCGACATCAAGGCCGCCTTTCAGCGGCTGGGCCTGGCCGGCGCCCTGTCGACTCAGCGCTCCAACGGCCTGGCGGCGATGGCCCAGCGGATCGGCCGCGACGCAGAAGCCCTGAACGCCGCCAACAGTTAGGCCAGGCTGGGCTTAGGCCAGGTTGGGTTTCAGGCCGCGCGAATGCCGGAGAATCCCGGCTCGCTCTGGACGCCGACGACGGCGTCGTAGCCCAGGATCATGTCCACATCCCGCCCGTTGGAGGCCAGGGGCAGTCGCAGCCACAGAATGGACAGGTGACTGGCGCCGCGCCAGGACAGGGAATGGACGCCGACGCCCGCCCGGCGCTCCTCGACCACCGCCGTCAGTTCCTGGCGCCAATAGTCCGCCGCCGCGGCGTTATAGACATCGGCAAGCCCTCGGCCGGTGATCTCCCGGCCATAGACACTGTAGAGTCCCGTGCCGGCCAGCCGGACCCGGAAGTCCAGCGGCTCGCGCCGGATATCGATCAGGCTGACCGTCGGCAGCAGACGCTTGAGCGCCGCCGGATCGACATCACCGCGTCCGGGCAGACGCGCGCCCCGTCGAAGACCAGCCCAATAGCTGTACATCTCCTCGTGAGCACGAGCGGCCGCCGCCGAAGCCCCAATTTGCGCCGCCATGTTTGGATTCCTTAACAACCCCTTGGAATCACGACGAATCACTTATCGCCCGTATGGCGAATCTAGGGCAAGGCGAAATCGGTCTGTTGCGACAAGAAACCGGCCTGCAACACAAAAACACCCGCCCCATTCGAGGCGGGTGTTTTCGAATGACTCAGGCCGGGCGCCCCGAAGGGCCGAGGCTCAGCGCTTCTTGCGAGCGGCCTGACGACCGCCCTGGCCGAGGCCCATCTGCTTGGCCAGATCCGAGCGCGCCTTGGCGTAGTTCGGCGCCACCATCGGATAGTCCTTGGGGAGGCCCCATTTGGCCCGGTATTCCTCGGGGCTCATATTGTACTTGGTCCGCAGGTGCCGCTTCAGCGACTTGAACTTGCGGCCGTCCTCCAGGCAGATCAGGAAGTCCGGCGTGATCGAGCGGCGGACAGGAACCGCGGGCTCTTTCGGCGGCGCCTCAACTGCTTCCGGCGCGCTGGTGATGCCAGCAAGGGCGCGATGCACCGCCTGGATCAGGTTCGGCAGGTCAGCGGCGGCCACCGAATTGTTGCCGACATAGGCCGACACAATGTCCGCCGTCATCTCGATGACTTCTGTTTTTTCGTCCATTTGTTCTACCCAGAACGACGCGAAGTGAGCGTCACAACATCTGATTCCCAGATCAGTTGTCAGCTACTTAACTCTGGTGAGGAACCGACACAAGAGCAGGCCAGGGCAATATGTTTTGGTAGCTCCGCTTAGAACCTGAACACATGCTCGAGTTGAGTAGCCCTCCCCTCTGGCATAGCGCTGATTTCGGAGGGAAGGCTATAACGCGATGATCCAGCCTAGTTCCGGCCGAATTCCTTAGAGAAAGCCAGCATCGCGGCCCGCTGCGGCAGGGAGTATTCATCTATGGCGCTGTCATCGCCGTCTCGGATCGCCCGCAGCAGATCCGGCGTCAGAGCCGAGGATAGCGACCAGTTCCAATACCTCAGGACGGTCTGGGCGCGGTCCACGGCCAGCATGTCATAGATCAGCAGGGTGCGCTCAAGGGCCGCATTCGGCTGGCCGTCGGGATCGGTCTCGGGCCGCCGCAACCCCCGCCATAGGGCGCGCAGGGCGTTGCGCGGCAGGCCGGTGGCCTTGCAGAGAATGGCCAGGGCCTCGCCGCCCGGATCGGTGAACAGCTTGGCGCCCGTCATGGGCTTGAGCCCCGACAGGTAGGAGATCTCTTCGGCCACTTCGCGGCTCATGCCGTGCTGGGCCGCCGACACCGCCGCCTCCAGGCTGGCGAAGGGGCTCTTCTCGATGGCGGCGCGATTGCGCTGCCGCCGCTCGATGAACTGCAGGGCCTTGCGCGACATGGGGTCCTGCCAGCCCTCCTCCGCAGCCATCGGGAAGATATCGCCCGCCGCGTCCTGCAGGATTTCCCGGGAGACGGCGAAGCGTTGCAGGATCGTCCGGCGGGCCTCGTGATCGGCCCACCAGAACAGCACATAGGCCTGGGCCGGCCGCAGTTCGGGACGGCGCAGCAGGGCCGGCGCCAGGTGCGGCGCCTCGCGGCTGATGGCGACCAGCGCCTCCAGGCTGGCGTGGCCCAGGCGGGCTTCGCGATTGGCCAGCAGGGTGTCGATCGTCGGCATTTCACCCGAAGCGACGAGGGCCTCGACCACCACCTCGCTCAGGGCCTTGCGGGCCGCGATCAACAGGCGATGTTCCGAGCCGGCCATGCGGGCGCAGTCCAGCAGTTCGGCGTCCGACAGGCTCTCGCAGTCGGTGAGCAGAGGACGGGCCACCTCGACCTCGTCGCGCAACAGAAGGCGGGCGAGCTGGGCCGGCACTTCCGACAGCCCCGCCAGGCGGCGGGCCACCCGGGCCCGCTCCTCCGGCGAGGCGTCCCGCAGCATCTCGATCAGCAGGTCGGCGGTGACCGAGCGCTCGAAGGCGTTGACCCGGCTGGACGGCAGGCAGACCACGTCGGCCAAGCGCCGCAACAGGGCGCCACGGGCGCGGAAGCGCTGCGGCGGCGGCGAATCATCAGGCAAGGGCGCGCTCTGGTCCATCAGGAGGCGCAGTCCAGCACAGGGGCGTTAACCTTGGGTTCCCGCCGCCCGCCACGGCTCAGGAAAATTCGGGGGGCGCCCAGGTGGGCCAGATGTCCGGCAGGCCGTCCGACACCTTGTCCGGGAAGGCGGGCGGGCGCTTCTGGAGGAAGGCTTCGACCCCTTCCTTGGAGTCCGCCGAGGCGCCCCTGGCCTGGATGCCGCGGCTGTCAGCCCGGTGGGCGATCATCGGGTGCTCGGCGCCGGCCATCCGCCACATGAGCTGGCGGGTCAGGGCCACCGACACCGGGGCGGCGTTGTCGACGATCTCCCGGGCCAGGGCGCGGGCGGCGGGCAGCAGATTTTCGGGCGCGTGCAGCGACCTGACCAGGCCACGCTCCAGGGCCTCCTGGGCGCCGAAGACCCGGCCGGAATAGCACCACTCCAGAGCCGTCTGCATGCCCACCAGCCGGGGCAGAAACCAGGACGAGCAGGCTTCCGGCGTGATGCCGCGGCGGGCGAAGACAAAGCCGAAGCGGGCTTCGGTCGAGGCCAGGCGGATGTCCATGGGCAGTTGCATGGTCGCCCCGACCCCGACCGCCGCGCCATTCACCGCCGCGATGACCGGCTTGAGGCTCTCATAGATGCGCAGGGAAACCAGGCCGCCGCCGTCGCGGTAGACGCCGGACTCCGTCCGCTGGCCCAGGGGATCGGCGCCCCGCCGGTCGAAGTCGAAGGTTGAGCCGCCGCCGGCCAGGTCGGCCCCGGCGCAAAACCCCCGTCCCGCGCCCGTGACGATGACGGCGCGCACATCGTCGGTGGCGTCGGTCAGGTCGAAGGCCGCGATCAGTTCGCGGTTCATCAGGGGGTTGAAGGCGTTGAGCTTTTCCGGCCGGTTCAGGGTCAGAAGGGCGATCCCGTCCTCAAGCTCGAGCTTCAAGGTCTCGAATTCGGCGAGGCTCTCGGTGGCCATGGGCGTTTCCGTTCGCTTTGTCAGATTTGCCCCATCGGAGCCGCTTGACGGACGGGAGGTCAAGCACCCCATCATCGCTGAACAGTGATCATTTAGCAGCGCGCCGACGGCTCCGACAAAGAGGGCTGCGGTCCGGAGGAAACAGAGGCCCATGCATCCGTCGCATCACGCGAAGTCCCACCCCGAGCGCGCCGCCTATATCATGGCGAGCTCCGGCGAGACCGTCACCTACGGCCAGCTGGAGGCCCGCTCCAACCAAGGCGCGCACCTGTTCCGCGAGCTGGGCCTGAAGGCCGGCGATGTGATCGCCATCCTGATGGAGAACCACCCCAGGTTCTTCGAGGTGGCCTGGGCCGCCCAGCGGGCCGGCCTCTACTATGCCTGCATCTCCTCCAAACTGACGGCCGGCGAGATCGAGTACATCATGGGCGACTGCGCCGCCCAGGTGCTGATCACCTCGGCGGGCGTGGGCCCCGTGGTCGACGAACTGCCGGCCCTGCTGCCGGGTGTGAAGCTCTACATGGTCGGCGAGGCGCGCGGCCCCTATGAGAGCTTCGAGGCGGCCCGGTCCGGCATGCCCCAGACGCCCATCGCCGATGAGACCGCCGGCGCCGACATGCTCTATTCATCGGGCACCACCGGCCGGCCCAAGGGCATCAAGCCCCCCCTGACCGGTGGGCCCATCGACGCGCCCAATGCGCTGTCCATGATGGCCGAGCACATGTTCGGCTTCCCGCCGGATGGGACCTATCTGTCGCCGGCGCCCCTCTATCACGCCGCGCCGCTGCGCTGGTGCATGGGCTATCAGCGCTTAGGCGGCACGGTGGTGGTGATGGAGAAGTTCGACCCTGAGCACGCCCTGCAGCTCATCGAGACGCACGGGATCAACTGCGGCCAGTTCGTCCCCACCCACTTCGTGCGGATGCTGAAACTGCCGCCGGAGGTGCGCACCCGCTATGACCTATCGTCGATGATGTCGGCCGTCCACGCCGCCGCGCCCTGCCCCATCCCGGTCAAGGAGCAGATGATGGAATGGTGGGGTCCGATCATCCACGAATACTATGCCGGCAGCGAGGGCAACGGCTTCTGCCACATCGGCCCGCACGACTGGCTGGCCCACAAGGGCTCGGTGGGCAAGGGCACGACCGCCGAGGTGAAGATCTGCGGCGATGACGGCGAGCCCCTGCCGCCCCGCAGCGAGGGCGTCGTCTATTTCGCCGGCGGCACGCCGCTGAGCTATCACAACGCCCCGGACAAGGTGGCCGAGAACACTAACCGCCACGGCTGGACGACGCTGGGCGATGTGGGCTGGGTGGATGAGGACGGCTTCCTCTACCTGACCGACCGCAAGAGCTTCATGATCATCTCCGGCGGGGTGAACATCTATCCCCAGGAGCTCGAAAACCTGCTGATCACCCATCCCAAGGTGGCCGACGCCGCGGTGGTCGGCGCCCCCGACGAGGAGATGGGCGAGAAGGTCGTGGCGGTGATCCAGCCCATGGATTGGGCGCTGGCCGGCGATGATCTGCGCGCCGAGCTGATGGCCTTCTGCCGGGCCAATCTCAGCCATGTGAAGTCGCCGCGCATGCTGGACTTCATGGCCGAGCTGCCGCGCCATCCCACCGGCAAGCTCTATAAGCGCCTGATCCGCGACGCCTATTGGGGCAAGGAAGGCTCGAAGATCGTCTGACCCTCAACGGCCGGGGCGCGTGCGCCCTTGCCCGCGCCGCCCCAGGTGATAGACCCGAACGCCTGTTTCAAACCTTTAGGGAGCAAGCGATGAATCCGGTGGAATTCAAGGATCTGCCCGGCCTGGTCGGTCAGGAAGTCGGCGTGTCGGACTGGGTCGAGATCACCCAGGAGCGGGTGAACCAGTTCGCCGAGGCCACCGGCGACCATCAGTGGATCCACGTAGACGTGGAGCGGGCCAACAAGGAAATGGGCGGCCCCATCGCCCACGGCTATCTGACCCTGTCGCTGATCCCCTTCCTGGGCGCCGGCATGCTGCCGATCAAGGGCGTGGCCCGCGGCATCAACTACGGCTCGGACAAGGTGCGCTTCATCAACATGGTCCGCGTCGGCAAGCGCGTGCGCATGCGCCAGAAGCTGATCGGCGCCGAGCCCAAGGCCGGCGGCATGCAGATCCGCAACGAATGCACCATCGAGATCGAAGGCGAGTCCAAGCCCGCCTGCGTGGCCGAGACCATTTCGGTCGTCTACGGCGCCTGATCTCGGCGAGCTGAACGTAAGAAGGCCCGCGTTGCGACGCGGGCCTTTTTTGTGGGCGGTCGCCTGGAGCGGATTCAGTAGTCGGGCGACACCGCTTCCAGGGCCGAGGCCGCCTTGGCCCCGCCCACCCCCATGTCGCCCTGCGCCACTGTGATCTCGGCCAGGGGATTGTCCATCAGGGACAGCGTCTCGCGGATATAGCGGGCGTGGGTGACGATGCCGATCTCCAGCCGTTCGCTGTTCAGCTCCACCTGCTGGGTGAGCAGTCCGGCGATGAACTGGACCTCCTGGGATTCGCCGCCGCCGGGCCTGCGCCGCACGCCCTCGGCCATGAACACCGGCCCGCCGGAATTGCCCGGAAAGACGGTGAAGTCGAGCAGGAAGGTCGGGAAGGCCGCCGCCGGCGCCAGGGGAAACGAGGCGACCCGACCGGAGCGCAGGATCGGGAAGCCGGCCGGATTGGCCGACAGGCCCCGGGGGAAGCCCAGCGCCATCATCTGGTCGCCAGCGCCCACGGCGTAGCTCGAAAAGGTGTCGTCGCCGGCCAGCCAGTCGGTGGGGATGGCGGCCTTGGCGAATTCCGCCGGCGCGGTGATGGAAATGGCCGCCACGTCGCGGCTGGGATGCTGGGTCCAGCGGGGATTGCCGTCGGCGTCGCGGATGTCGATCTTCTGGGGCGCGTAGCTCCAGCTGCCGTCAGCATTGGCGATGCGATAGCCGATGCGGGCCTGGACGCCCGGCATCCGCTGCAGCACGTGGTTGGCGGTCACCAGCACCGTGCGCGGCTGGCCATCCAGGGTCGGCGCGTTGATCAGGAACCCGGTGCCGACCGTGCGTGTTCCATCCCCCAGCGGCTGTTCGATCTGAACCGTGGCGTGGATCAGCTCGACAGCAAGATCCGCGATCATGGACGCCCCTCGACTGTTTGAACACGACGATGGGCCGACTGAATCAGACCTGCCGCAGTGCGGCAAGACGCGAGGCCGTGAACGCCCGCGCCCTATTGCCGCGCGCCTGCCCGCAGGGGCGTTTTGCGCCGCGGGCGCCTGCAATGTCACAGCGCGCCTTGAGAGCCGTCGCGGTTCATCGCATCTAGCAGGGATGACCCAGCGCCCCACGCCCCCCGTCGCCCCGAAGCGCCCTCTAGAGATCGAACAGCTCGGCCGGACCCGCACCGACGACTACGCCTGGATGAAGGATGAGGCCTGGCAGAAGGTCCTGCGCGACCCCGCCACCCTGCGGCCCGACATCGCCGAGCACCTGAAGGCGGAGAACGCCTATACCGAGGCCATGCTGGTCGGGACCAAGGACCTGCAGGCCGCCCTGTTCGCCGAGATGAAGGGGCGGATCAAGGAAGACGATTCCAGCGTGCCGGCCCCCGACGGTCCCTGGGACTATTATGTCCGCTATCAGGAGGGCGCCCAGCACCCGATCCGCGCCCGCCGCCCCCGGGGCGGTGAGATCGGCGAGGAGATCCTGCTGGACGAAGAGGCCCTGGCCAAGGGCAAGGCCTATTTCCAGGTGGGCGGCGCCGGCCACAGCCCCGACCACCGGCTCTATGCCTGGGCCGCCGACGAGCAGGGCTCGGAATACTACACCATCCGCATCCGCGATCTCGTGAGCGGCGAGGACCTGCCCCACGCCATCGAAAGCGCCTATGGCGACTTCACCTTCTCGCCGGATTCCGAATGGCTGTTCTGGATCTGGCGGGACGAGAACGCCCGGCCGGCCAAGGTTTTCCGCCGGCCCGTCCGCGGCGGCGAGGATGTGCTGGTCTATGAGGAAAAGGACGACGGCATGTTCCTGGGCGTCGGGACCACGTCCGACGACGCCTATGTGGCCATCCATGTGGGCGACCAGGAGACCACCGAGATCTGGATCATCCCGGCGGCCGAGCCCACCGCCGAGCCGGCTTGCGTCCAGCCCCGCGAAACCGGCGTCCGCTATGAGCTCGACCACTGGACCGACCGCTGGGTTATCCGGACCAACGCCGACGGGGCGGTGGACTTCAAGCTGTGCGTCTCGACCGAGCCCCTGCCGCGCAGGGCCACCTGGCGCGACTTCGTCCCGCACCTGGCCGGCCGCTACATCACCGGCTTCGCCGCCTATGCCGGCCATCTGGTGCGGATGGAGCGGGTCAATGCCCTGGACCAGATGGCGGTGATGGCCCGGGACGGCGACGAGCACGTGGTCGCCTTCGACGAGGAGGCCTACGCCCTGCACCTGGAAGGCGGGCTGGAATACGACACCACGCTCACCCGCTTCGTCTATCAGTCGCCGACCACCCCCCGGCAGTGGTTCGACTACGACATGGCCACCCGCCAGAGGACCTGGCGCAAGACCCAGGAAATCCCCTCGGGCCACGACGCCGACGCCTATGTCGCCCGCCGCCTATATGCCCGCGCGGCCGACGGGGAAGAGGTGCCGATCACCCTGCTGATGCGCCGCGACACGCCCCTCGATGGGACCGCGCCGCTGATGCTGTACGGCTATGGCTCCTATGGTCACGCCATGGAGCCCAGCTTTTCGATCCGCAATCTCTCCCTGGTGGACCGGGGCTGGATCTGGGCCACGGCGCATATCCGCGGCGGCTCGGACAAGGGTTGGGGCTGGTTCATGGACGGCCGCAAGGCCAAGAAGACCAACACCTTCACCGACTTCATCGCCTGCGCCGAGCATCTGATCGCGGAGAGCTACGCGACCAAGGGGCAGGTTGCGGCCTATGGCGGCTCGGCCGGCGGCATGCTGATGGGGGCGGTGGCCAATATGCGCCCCGACCTCTGGGGGGCGATCATCGCGGCCGTGCCCTTCGTCGATGTGCTCAACACCATGAGCGACGCCAGCCTGCCCCTGACCCCGCCGGAATGGCCCGAATGGGGCAATCCCCTGACCGACGCCGAGGCCTATGACGCCATCGCCGCCTACAGCCCCTATGATCAGGTCGGCGCCAAGCCCTATCCGCCGATCCTGGCCACCGGCGGGCTGTCGGACCCGCGGGTGACCTATTGGGAGCCGGCCAAGTGGGTGGCGCGGCTGCGCGAACACACCACCGGCGAGGCGCCCATCCTGCTGAAGATCAACATGGAGGCCGGCCACGGGGGCGCCTCGGGCCGCTTCGACTTCCTGAAAGAGATCGCCCTGGACTACGCCTTCGCCGTCTGGGCCCTGGATAAGGACTGGAGCAAATGAACGTCCGCCCCGCTGAAGCCTCCGACATGGCCGCCCTTGCCGATATCTATGGCCACCACGTCCTGCACGGGTTTGGCACCTTCGAAGAAGTCCCGCCCTCGGCCGACGAGCTGAACCAGCGGCGCGAGGCCATCGTCGCCCGCGGCCTGCCCTATCTGCTGGCGCAGGATCAGGGGAAGATCCTGGGTTTCGCCTATGCCGGACCCTTCCGCCTGCGGGCGGCCTATCGCTATGCGGTGGAGGACAGCGTCTATGTGGCGCCGGACGCCCAGGGGCGCGGGGTCGGCCGCGCGGTGCTGTCGGCCGTGATCGCGGCCTGCGAAACCGTGAACGTCCGCCAGATGGTGGCGGTGATCGGCGATTCCGCCAACGCCGGCTCCATCGGCCTGCACACAGCGCTGGGCTTCACCCACCGGGGATCAGGCCTGGGCCTCGGCTACAAGCACGGCCGCTGGGTGGACATCGTCTGGATGCAGAAGGCGCTGAACGGCGGAACGAGCCGCGACCCAGACGCCCCTGGCCTGGCCCTCAGCGGGGTCTAATCGGTCGCGCCGTCGAAGGCGATGTCCAGAAACCGCGCCAGGGTCGGGGTCAGGTCGTCCTGGCGCCAGACCAGGCCGGTTTCCAGCAAAGGCGCCTCGCCGGCCAGCTCCACATAGCGGACGCCGGTGCGCGCCAGATTGCGCAGGGAGGCTGGCGCCAGGGCCACCCCCATCTCGGCCGAGACCAGGCTGATGATGGTCTGCATCTGAATGGCTTCCTGGGCGATCCGGGCGGCCCCGCCATGGCCGGTGAAATAGTCTGTCACCAGGTCGTGGAAGGCCGGCGCGGCGCGACGCGGAAAGAGGATCAGCGGCGACTGGACGATCACCGCGGGGTCGAGCTTACCCGCCTGGAGCGGCAGGCGGCCCTCGCTCAGCCACGCGTCGGGCACGGCGGCCACCAGGGGCTCGACCAGCAGCCGGTGATAGGCAAGGCCCGCCGGCAGGGCGCCGCTGGGGGCGATGATGACGCCGGCATGACCCTGCCCCTCCAGCAGGGCTGCGATCTGCACCTCGCTGGTGGCCTCCCGCAGATCGATCTCGACGGCGGGATAGAGGGCCGCATAGCGGCGGACCAGGGCCGGCAGGACGCTGTAGTCAGCGGTGCTGACGAAGGAGAGCTCCAGGCGGCCGGCCTCCCCGTCCCGCAACCGCCGGGCGATGTCCGGCAGGGCCGCCAGCTCGGCCAGGGCTTCGCGCACGGGGATCAGCAGCTGCGCCCCGAAGGGCGTCAGCGCGACGCTGCGCTTGGTGCGGGCGAACAGGGCCGCGCCCAACTCCCGCTCCAGGGCCTGGATCGACTGGCTGAGCGGCGGCTGGGTCATGTTCAGCCGCGCCGCGGCCCGGCCGAAATGCAGGGTCTCGGCCACGGCCTCGAAGTGTCGGAGCTGACGGACGTCCATCACTCATATCTACAGCGACCTAAACCGGCTTCAAAAGTATATTTCCCTCACTGACTATCGGCGGCTATGCGGGAGGCGACCCACAAGGACCCCGCCCATGCCCGCCTATCGCTCACGCACCTCGACCCACGGCCGCAACATGGCCGGCGCCCGCGGCCTGTGGCGCGCCACCGGCATGAAGGATGGCGACTTCGGCAAGCCGATCATCGCGGTGGTCAACTCCTTCACCCAGTTCGTCCCGGGCCATGTGCATCTGAAGGACCTGGGTCAGCTGGTCGCCCGCGAGATCGCGCGGGCCGGCGGCGTGGCCAAGGAGTTCAACACCATCGCCGTGGATGACGGCATCGCCATGGGCCATGACGGCATGCTCTACAGCCTGCCGTCCCGCGAACTGATCGCCGACAGCGTGGAATACATGGCCAACGCCCACTGCGTGGACGCCCTGGTCTGCATCTCCAACTGCGACAAGATCACCCCGGGCATGCTGATGGCGTCGCTGCGCCTGAACATCCCCACCGTCTTCGTTTCCGGCGGCCCGATGGAGGCCGGCAAGGTCGTCCTGGGCGGCAAGGAAGTGGCGCTGGACCTGGTGGACGCCATGGTGGCGGCGGCCGACGAGTCCGTCAGCGACGAGGATGTGGCCGTCATCGAAAGGTCGGCCTGCCCCACCTGCGGCTCCTGCTCGGGCATGTTCACCGCCAATTCCATGAACTGCCTGACCGAGGCGCTGGGCCTTTCCCTGCCCGGCAACGGCTCGACGCTCGCCACCCACGCCGACCGGGAGCGCCTGTTCCTGGAGGCCGGCCATCTGATCGTCGACATCACCAAGCGCCACTATGAACAGGATGACGACAGCGTCCTGCCGCGCAATGTGGCCAGCTTCCGGGCCTTCGAGAACGCCATGAGCCTGGACATCGCCATGGGCGGCTCGACCAATACGGTTCTGCACCTGCTGGCCGCCGCCCACGAGGCCGAGCTGGACTTCACCATGAAGGACATCGACCGCCTGTCGCGCCAGGTGCCGTGCCTGTCCAAGGTCGCCCCGGCCAAGGCCGATGTGCACATGGAGGACGTCCACCGGGCCGGCGGGGTCATGGCCATCCTCGGCCAGCTGGAGCGCGGCGGCCTGCTGCACACCGATCTGCCCACCATCCACTCCAAGACCATGGGCGAGGCCCTGGAGCGCTGGGACATCAGCCGCACCGAGAGCGAAGCGGTCCAGACCTTCTTCAAGGCCGCCCCGGGCGGCGTGCCCACCCAGGTGGCCTTCAGCCAGAGCAGCCGCTGGAAGGAACTGGATCTCGACCGCAAGGACGGGGTGATCCGCAGCGTCGAACACGCCTTTTCCCAGGACGGCGGCCTGGCCGTGCTGAGCGGCAACCTGGCCGAGGACGGCTGCATCGTGAAGACCGCGGGCGTCGATGACAGCATCCTGGTCTTTTCCGGCCCGGCCCGGGTGTTCGAGAGCCAGGACGACGCCGTCAGCGCCATCCTGACGGGCAAGATCGTGGCCGGCGACGTGGTCGTCATCCGCTATGAAGGCCCCCGCGGCGGCCCGGGCATGCAGGAGATGCTGTATCCCACCAGCTATCTGAAATCGAAGGGCCTGGGGAAGGCCTGCGCCCTGATCACCGACGGCCGCTTCTCCGGCGGCACCTCGGGCCTTTCCATTGGCCATGTCTCACCTGAAGCGGCGGAAGGCGGGCTGATCGGCCTGGTGGAAGACGGCGACCGCATCGAGATCGACATTCCCCAGCGCACCATCCGCCTGGCGGTGGACGATGCGGTCCTGGCGGCGCGCCGCACAGCCATGGACGCCCGGGGCCCCGAGGCCTGGCATCCCGGCCCCCGCAAGCGCAAGGTCACCCCCGCCCTTCGCGCCTATGCGGCCTTCACCACCAGCGCCGCCCGCGGCGCCGTGCGGGACGTGGATCAGAAGCGCTGAGCCGCCCTTATCTGGCCCGCCCTTATCTGGCCATGTGCGGGGGTGAAGCTTGCGGCATGAAACCTGCCGCCCTCGCCGCCGCCCTGCTCGTCGCCGCCTTTGCGGGGCCCGCCCTCGCCGAGGAGGGACCTATCGCGACAGGCCGCGCGGACAGCCCGCCGCCTGTGACGGCGTCCGCGGCTCCGATCGGCCAAGCCCAGGAATCGGTCCTGCGGGCCGAAGCGCCCGGCGACTGGGCCAGGCGGGTTATGGCCGGCGAGCCCGCCCCTGAGGAGGTCGCACAGGCGCAGCAAGGGCGGTGCCCGACCCGCGTCGACAAGCGGCCCCACGGCGAAGTCTGGGGCAGCGTCGGCACGGGGGGCTATCGTGAGGTCGGCGGCGTCGTCACCCAGCCCATCGGCGACTGCGCCACTGTCACCATCGGCATGAGCCGCAGCGAGGGTCGCTTCGCCGGACCCCGCTACCGATAGACGGCCCTGTCAGATTGACTCAATCATAGCCATCGGGTTATGGGAAATCCCATCACCTGTTGGTTATGACTCCTGATGTCCGGCGCTCCTGACCTGATCTTCCGGTCCCTGGCCGACCCCACCCGGCGGAGCCTGTTCGAGCGGCTGTGCCGGGAGGGCGAACTGACGGTCGGGACGCTGACGGCCCAGGCCGGCGTCTCCCAGCCCGCGGTCTCCAAGCATCTGGCCCAGCTCAAGCAAGCAGGCCTGGTGCAGAACCGCCAGGAGGGCCGTCAGACCCACTATCGCGCCGAACCCGGCGCCCTTGTTCCCTTGATCGACTGGACCACCCAGCAGACCGCTTTCTGGCGCGCGCGGTTCGACGCCCTTGAAGACCTGCTCGGCCGAATGGACCAGTGAACCGCCCCGCCGCCGCGTGGAAAGGACGCCCATGAGCGACACCTCGCCTGAAATGCGCTCCGTCGTGGTTGAGCGCGACCTCGCCCATCCCCCCGGCCGGATCTGGCGCGCCTTGACCCAGCCCCACCTGATGGCCGAATGGCTGATGCAGACGGACTTCGAGCCCGTCCTCGGGCAGACCTTCAGCTTCAGCGCCGAGTGGGGCGCCTTGACCTGCCAGGTCACCGAGCTCGAGCCCGAGCGGCGGCTCGCCTACACCTGGGGCGATGGGGTCCTCGACACAGTCGTCACCTGGACCATCACGCCGACCCCGGCCGGCGCCCATCTGCGCATGGAGCAGACCGGTTTCCGTAAGGATCAGCCCCGCTACCTGATGGGCGCTACGGCGGGCTGGCCGCGCATGCTCGACGCTCTCGAACAGGTCCTGGCCAAGGAGCCCGACTGATGAGCCCCAATGCCTGGGTGCGGAAAATCCACCGCTGGCTGTCGCTTACATTCACCCTGGCGGTGATCGCCAATCTGGGCGCCCTGGTCGCAGGTCTGCAGGTAGCCTGGATCGGCCTGCTGGCGCTGGTCCCGCTCATCCCGCTGCTGGGGACAGGGCTCTACATGTTCGTCCTGCCCTACCTGCAAGGCCGCGGGGCGGGCGGCGCGGTCGAAACCTCATGACAGGCGAGCGGGCGGGCGGCGCCCCACGGCTCCTGTCGGGCGGCAATCCACAGATCCCCAAGGGCTATGGCGATGAACCCGTGCAGGCCTATATCGCCGCCCTGCCCGGCTGGAAGCGCGAAGCTGCGGCCAAGCTGGACGCCTTGATCGTCAAGACCGTGCCGCATGTGCATAAGGCGGTGAAGTGGAACTCGCCGCTCTATGGGCTCAAGGACCAGGGCTGGTTCCTCGGCCTCCATGTCTTCACCCGATACATCAAGCTCGCCTTCTTCCGCGGCGCCGATCTCGATCCGCCACCGCCGGTCGCCTCGAAGGCCGGGGCCACGCGCTATCTGCACATCCACGTGGAGGAGGCGCCGGATGAGGCGCAGCTCGCCGACTGGATCACCCAGGCCAGCCGGCTGCCCGGCGAGCGCATGTAACCGCCCGGTGATTCCGTTGCGCGGCCCGACGCGCTAGGCTCATGGCCTGTCGCCGAAGGAGCCGCCATGTCCCCCCGATCGATCCCCCGCCGCAGTCTGGTTCTTGGCGCCGGCCTGGTCATGGCCGCCCCGCAGATGGTCCTGGCCCAGGGCGCCAGGCCCCGGGTGACCATGGCCACCAGCCAGGGGGCCATCGTCATCGAGCTGGAGGACAGGAAGGCGCCCCTGACCAGCGCCAACTTCCTGCGCTATGTGGACGCCAAGGCCTATGACGGCGGCAGCTTCTTCCGCGCCGCCCGCAGCGACTGGGCGCCCACCGAGGGCACCATCGTCGCCCAGCCGCCGGCCACGGCCCGCCCCTTTCCGCCCATCCGCCACGAGAGCACGACCAAGACAGGCCTAAGCCACGTCCACGGGACCATCTCGCTCGGCCGATTCGCACCGGGGACGGCGACCAACACCTTCTTCATCTGCCTGGGCGACCAGACCTTCCTCGACGCCCAGCCCGACCAGCCCGGCGACAATCTGGGCTATGCGGCCTTCGGCAAGGTGGTCTCGGGCCTGCCCACGGCGCAGAAGATCCTCGCCCTGCCCACCGGCGGAGAGACCAAGTTCGCCGACCAGAAGGACCAGTGGCTGAAGAAGCCCGTCATCATCGAGACCATGCGCCGGGCCTGAGCTGCGCCGTCGCGCCGTCGGCGGGCGCAAGCCCGCCCGGCAGGGCCGTCTATCAGATGTCGGAGGACGTTGGCTGGGGAACTAGGACTCGAACCTAGAATGACGGTACCAAAAACCGCTGTGTTACCATTACACCATTCCCCAGCAGGAACGGCAGCGGGGCTTATCCCCCCGCGGCGAGGGCGTGGGAATAGCAAAAGCCGATTCCAGATGCAACGTCCGTGCAGTCGCTTGCCGGCCTGAAATCGCTCCTCTATAAGGCCGCCTCCAAGTCGGAGTGTGGCTCAGTCTGGTAGAGCACCGCGTTCGGGACGCGGGGGTCGCAGGTTCGAATCCTGCCACTCCGACCATTCATTCCCCCGTCCAGACCGGGGCGAAGCTTCTCCCCCCTGAATCTTGTGAAAAGACCGACCGGCCTCAGGGGCGCGGATAGCGGGCGTCGAGGTGCTCGTAATAGATCGCCACCATCAGGCAGCCTTCCCGCAGCATGGCGTCGGCGTCGAGGTCCGGATCCTCCAGGACCATGAGCGAGTTGCTGGCCAGGGCGTCAGTGGACAGCCGGATGGCCGTGCGCAGTTCGTCTGCCGGGACGTGGGGATAACGGCCACGCTGGATGGCGAAGAGCTGATCGACGACGTCCCGGCGGGAGCGGTTGGCCACATCGCGCAGGGCCGGCAGGGCGCGCATCGACCTCGCGATCCAGGGGCCGCCCGGAAAGGCGCGGATGATCTCGGTGGCCCGCTTCTGGATTTCGAAGTTCTTGGCCACGGCCTCGTCGAGGTTTCGAGTCTCCAGCCCGCCGGCCTTGATCCACTCGACGATGGCGGCGTTGGACATGGAGGCCAGCAGTTCGGCCAGGGCGACCACCAGGGCGTACTTGTTGGGGAAGTAGCGATAGAGCGCGGCTGGGCTCACGCCGGCGCGCTCGGCCACCATATTGGTGGAGATCCGCTCCATCCCGACCTCTTCCAGCAGTTCGCCGGCCGCGGTCAGGATGCGGTCATAGGTCTCGCGCGAGCGCCGCTGCGCGGGCTGCGCCTTGGTCTCAACGTCCACCGGCGCCGCACGCCGTGTCACACCCTTCAAGTCGCCTCCCTAGGCCGGCCCATGCTCGGATCCGCAGGTCTCCGGCATGGTGATACCGGCCAGGGGCGACAACCACCAGCCCCCGACTAGCCGGCGCCGGGCTGCTGCAGGGCCAGGGCGTCCTTCACCGCCAGCGCCTGCTGAATCTCGGCGTGGCGCGCGGGGGTCAGGGTGTGTTTGAGGATCATCAGGGCGCAGCCTATCCCCAGGATCAGGGGCGACCAGACATAGAGCAGGCGCAGGCCGAGCAGGGCCTGATCGGGCTGGACCGCTGCGGTCGGGTCAAAGCCAAACGCCTGCAGGGCGATGAAGGTGACCCCAGGCGCCAGGGCCGAGCCCAGCTTGTTGGTGCCTGAAAACAGCGCCGACAGCAGGCCCGTGCGATCGACGCCGTCCTCCAGCCGATCCTCGTCGCCCGCATCCGCCATCATGGAGCGCAGCAGGAACGGCCCGGCCGAGAGGGTCAGGCCGGCGAGAAACAGGATCAAGGCGCCCAGGGCCACGACGCCGGCCGGCATGATGTCGATGACCGCCAGCGAGACGGCGTAGCCCGCGAAGGCCACGGCGGCGGCCCGATGCTTGCCGATCCTCGACGTCAGCCAGCCCCAGATCGGCGTGCCGCAGAGGGAGCCGATCATATTGGCGAACAGCAGCAGGGTGACGTCGGCCATGGCGAACTGCTTCACCGTCAGGAAGTAGAAGAAGAACAGCGCCCCGTTCATCCCTACGGCGGCGCCGATCAGCAGGTCTGTGGCCAGCAGGCGCCGGATCGTCGGCTTCAGCAGCAGCCGGATATAGGCCTGCGGCCCCACCCGGGGACGCCCCAGGACCGGCGGCGCCGGGGGCTCGCGGACCAGGGCCAGGGCCAGCAGGGCGCCCAGGGGCAGGGTCGCCAGGATGAAGCCCGCCATGGCGTGGACCGCAAAGGCCGGATCATTGCGGGCGGCCGGCAGCAGGGCCGGGATGGCCAGCACGAGGATCACCCCCGACAGATTGGCCCCCTGCCACCAGGCGAAGATCTTGGAGCGCGTATTGTAGTCGGCGCTGAGCGCCGCGCCCCAGGACAACTGGGCCAGATAGCAGATCGAATAGCCCAGATAGGTGGCGAGCAGCGCCGCCACCAGATAGGCGAAGCTCGCCCCCTCGGGCGGGATGAACAGGGCCCCGGCCGAGATGGTCAGGATCGGCGCCCCCAGGGCCAGCCACGGCCGAAACCGGCCCCAGCGGCTGCGCGTCCGGTCCATCAAGGCGCCGAGGATCGGATCGAGGCCGATGTCCAGCAGTCGGACCACCAGGAAGGCCAGGCCCACCGCCGCCAGGGGCAGGCCGACCTCCGTCGAATAGAAGGTCGGCAGATAGATCACCAGGGGCAGCCCCATCGCCGCCAGGGCGATGCTCGGTGATGCGAAGGCCGCCAGGCGGCCGGAACTCAGTGATGCGGGCGGCATCGACCCCTCCCCCAAAAAGCGGCGCCGCGCCTGCCAATCAGGCGCCGCGCCTCGATCGCCCCGACAGATAATATCTTGGCTTGACAACTCGAATACACGATCATTATTCGTATTGCTAGTGACCACTTACGTTTTGTGACCAGGCCCAGGGGGGCGGAATTAGGGGGCAAGCATGGACCTCAGATAGGCGCGTCCACGCCAAAATCCTTATGAATAAAGGCTCTATGTCGTTTCCGGCGGAGGCGTTCCGTTTGTCCCGAGGGAGAGCATCCTGGTGACAGCGGCGCGACGAGCTTTCTGAAAACTGCATAAAGTCAGCTTATGCGGCTCAGATGTCCGCATATGCGGGCCTATTATGGCTCAAGAATATGCATCCACAAATGATGATGCATTTTGTATCTGTATTATGTCCAGTTTTTGCTTACGGGAGACCCCAGGTGGACTTCGATAATTTGGACGCCATGGCGTCCGCTGAGCTCGTCAAATCCGGAGAGGCCTCCCCCCGCGAACTGGTGGAGTCCGCCATTGCGCGTATCGAAGCGCGCAACCCCGCGCTCAACGCCGTGATCCACAAGCTCTATGACAAGGCCCTGGCGGCGGCCGACGATCCGGCGCTGGCCGACACCCCGCTTCGCGGCGTCCCGGCGCTGGTGAAAGACCTGGATGGCAGCACCGCCGGAGACCCCTGGTTCGGCGGCACGGTCTATCTGAAGAAGCTCGGCTGGCATGAGCCGGCCGATTCCCACGCGGTCGCCCAGATGCGGCGGGCGGGCCTGATCATCGTCGGCAAGACCGCCACGCCGGAGCTCGGCATGCAGGTCAATACGGTGAGCGACGCCCACGGCGTCACCCGCAACCCGTGGAACACCGAGCACAGCGCCGGCGGCTCCAGCGGCGGCTCCGGCGCCGCAGTCGCCGCACGCATGGTCCCGGTCGCCCACGGGGGCGACGGCGGCGGCTCGATCCGCATCCCCGCCGCCTTCAACGGCCTGTTCGGCCTCAAGCCGAGCCGGGGGCGGGTCTCGAATGCGCCTGCCGAGGCCGATCCCTGGGGCGGGCTGGTCTGCCGCCACGTCCTGACCCGCTCGGTGCGCGACAGCGCCCTGCTGCTGGACTGGCTGTCCCAGCCGGGACCGGGCGACCCCTATGCCGCGCCGAAGACCAGCCTGCCCTATCTGACCGAGGTCTCCGGCGAGGTCGCTGGGCTCAAGGTCGGTCTCCTGACCCACAACCCCCTGGGCGGTCCCGTCGATCCGGAATGCGCCCAGGCGGTTCTGACGGCCGGCGCCTTGCTGCAGACCGCCGGCTGTATCGTCGAGGACGCCCATCCCGCGGCCTATGGCGACATCGATCCGATGCTGATGGGCACGGTGATGACCGCCTGGATCGCCTATGAGCTCGAGGATCTGATCCGCCGCACCGGGGTCGAGCCCGGCCCCGGCGACCTCATGGCGCCGGCCGCCGCCGCCCTGGCCGCCGGGCGCGCCATGCCCGCCACCGCCTATGTGGGGGCCATGGAGGCCATCCACGCCTGGTCGCGTCGGATGAAGGCCTGGTGGCGGGACTACGACATCCTGCTGACGCCGACCTCGCCGGTGCTGCCTCCGAACCTGGCCTCGCTGCAGGCGCCGCCCACCGACGATCCGAACCGCAGCCTCAACGCCGTGGCCTACACCGTCCCCTTCAACATGACCGGCCAGCCTGCGGCCTCCATCCCCATGGGCTGGAGCGCCGCGGGCCTGCCGATCGGCGTCCAGGCCGTCGCCGACTTCGGTCGGGAGGACCTGCTGTTCCGCCTCGCCGGGACCCTCGAACAGGCTGCGCCCTGGGTCGAGCGGCGCCCGCCCAACCTGTCCGCCTGACCTCCTCCCCGCTCCAACCTTAAGGACCTGATCATGACGTTGCGTGCTGCCCCCCGGGCTCGACGGCGAGCCCTTACCCTGGCCGTCCTGTTGGGCGGCGCCTCGGCGCTGGCCGTATCAGGCGCCCATGCCCAGGACGCCCTCGAGCTGGAGGAGCTGGTGGTCACGGCCCAGAAGAGGTCGGAAAACCTCCAGGACGTGCCGATCTCGATCACGGCGGTCACGGCCGACAGCCTGGCTCGCAGCCAGATCACCACCCTGGGCGGGCTGCAGACCCTGACGCCGAACTTCCAGGTCAGCGACAATGTCTCGGTGCGCACCGTCTATATCCGCGGCGTCGGCGGCGGCGGGCGGACCGTGGCCTTCGACACCCGCACCGGCATCTATCTCGACGGGGTCTATATCGGCCAGCCCATGGCCGCCGATGCGGTGCTGTCGAACCTGGAGCGCGTGGAGGTTCTGCGCGGACCCCAGGGCTATCTCTACGGCCAGAACACGGTTTCCGGGGCGGTGAACCTGGTGACCCGCGCGCCGGTCGACGACTTCGAAGGCCGGCTGACCGCCGGTCTCGGCAACAAGGATCAGCAACGCCTGGACGGGATGGTCAACATCCCCCTGGCCGACGGCAAGGTCATGGTACGCCTGGGCGCCGCCTATGACCACCGGGACGGCTTCATCCGCAACACGACGCTGGGCGAGAATGTCGACGACATCAACAGCCGCTCCATGCGCCTCCAGGTGCGCATGCAGCCGACCGACGACTTCACCGCCGACCTCTCGTTCGACTATTCCCGCCAGCTCTCACACAAGGTGAACGGCGAGGCCCTGAGCGACACCTTCAACAGTGGGCCCCCCGCCGCGCCGGCCGACCAGCCGTTCGTGATCGACGATAATTATCCGGAGTTTGACTACAACCGGAACGTCGGCGGCGCCCTGACGCTCGCCTACGACCTGGGCGCCGTCACGCTCTCCTCGATCAGCGGGTACCGGGACTCAGCCCGGACCTGGAACGTCGACCTGGACCACTCGGCCCTCGACCTCGCCCACTTCAACTATGACGACAGCTATCAGACCCTCAGCCAGGAGGTGCGCCTGTCGTCCAACGACACCGAGGCCAGGCTGCGCTACATCCTCGGCGCCTTCTTCCTGCGGACCGACGGCGAGAACGACCGGCGCCTGACCTATGACGCCCTGGGCGTGCTGTTCGGCGTCCCGCCGGGCTCCATGATCCGCACCAATCCCAGCGTGAAGAACTCCAGCTATGCCATCTTCGGCGCGGTCGACTACCAGCTGACCCCCACCCTGATCGTCAACAGCGGCCTGCGGTTCAACTATGAGAACAAGAAGCTCAGCCTGAACCAGAGCAGCGATGTTGGTCCGCCCATCAGCAACATCGCCAATGTGCTCGGCTTCAAGGACGATCTGAGCGAGAGTTCGGTCTCGCCGATGATCGGCCTGACCTTCCAGCCGACCGAGGACCAGACCTATTATGGCAAGTACGCCCGCGGGGTGAAGTCGGGCGGCTTCAACGCCGACTATCTGACCACCCAGGCCCTGGGCGGGCCCCTGCGCCTGGGCAAGGAGACTGTGGACAGCTTCGAAATCGGGGCCAAGTTCACCGCCTTCGAGCGTCGCCTCCGCGTCAATGCCGACGTCTTCTACGCCCGCTATTCGGACTATCAGGTCAGCCAGTTCCGGGTGGTGCCCAACAGCACCCCGCCGCGGATCGAGCTTGCCCTCACCAACGCCGGCGAGGTCGAGACCTATGGCCCGGAAATCTCGGTGGACGCGGCCCTGGCCCCCGGTCTGAACGTCAATCTTCAGGCGGCCTGGCTGCACGCCGAGTACAAGGAGTTCAAGGACGGCGGCGGGGTCGGCGTGGACTATTCCGGCAACCGGCTGGAATACGCCCCCGAGGTCACGGCCTCGGCCACGGTCGACTATACCCGAGACCTGGCCGAGGGTCTGGGCGCCGTCACCAGCCGCGTCACGGTGTCCTATCGCGGCGACCAGTATTCCGACACCTCCAACGCCGAGGCCTTCCACCAGGACGCCTACACCCTGGTGAACGCCCGGGTGGCCTGGCTGGCGCCGGGCGACCGGTGGCAGGTCGCGGCCTATGCCGACAATCTGCTGGAAGAAGAGTATCAGCTGGGCGTTGCGCCAGACGCCTTCACCACCCTGTTCGGCCGCTATGGCGCGCCGCGCACCTACGGTGTTGAGGTGACCTGGACCTACTGATTGCGACCGCGCGGGCGGCCCCGTCGCCCGCGCGGCCCATCTGACATCTCGAAAGCCCGCGGCGGAGCCCTGCCTTGAACCGCTGGACCTATCCCGACCTGAAGACCCTGATGGCCAAGGCCTCGCCCCTGCGCTCGGGCGACGTCCTGGCCGGCCTCGCCGCGGAGACCGCCGAGGAGAACGTGCTGGCCAAGATGAGCCTGGCCGACGTGCCGCTGAAGCGGTTCCTGGCCGAGCCCCTGGTCCCCTACGACGAGGACGAAGTCACCCGGCTCATCCTCGACAGTCACGACGCCGCAGCCTTCGCGCCTGTGTCCCACATGACGGTGGGCCAGTTCCGCGACTGGCTGCTCTCGGATGCGGCCGACACCGCAGCCCTGGCGCAGCTGGCGCCGGGCCTGACCCCGGAGATGGTCGCCGCCGTCAGCAAGCTGATGCGCAACCAGGACCTGATCCTGGCGGCCAAAAAGGTGACGGTGGTCACCCGCTTCCGCGACACCATCGGCCTCCCGGGCCGGCTCTCCACCCGGCTGCAGCCCAACCATCCGACGGACGATCCCAAGGGCGTGGCCGCCTCGATGCTGGACGGGCTGCTGCTGGGCTCGGGGGACGCGGTGATCGGCGTCAATCCCGCCTCGGACAATCTCGCCACCCTGGGCGACCTGATGCGTCTGCTGGACGAGGCCATCCAGCGCTTCCAGATCCCCACCCAGTCCTGCATCCTCACCCACGTCACCTCGTCCATCGAACTGATCAACCGTGGCGCGCCCGTGGACCTGGTGTTCCAGTCCATCGCCGGCACCCAGGCGGCCAACGCCTCGTTCGGCGTCGATCTGGCGGTGCTGCGGGAGGGCCTGGACGCCGGCCGATCCTTGGGGCGCGGCACGGTCGGGGACAACCTGATGTATTTCGAGACCGGCCAGGGCTCGGCCCTCTCGGCCGGCGCCCACCACGGGGTGGACCAGCAGACCCTGGAGGCCCGCGCCTATGGGGTCGCCCGGGCGTTCGCGCCCCTGCTGGTGAACACGGTCGTCGGCTTCATCGGCCCGGAATATCTCTATGACGGCAAGCAGATCATCCGGGCCGGCCTGGAGGACCACTTCTGCGGCAAGCTGCTTGGCCTGCCCCTGGGTTGCGACGTCTGCTACACCAATCACGCCCAGGCCGACCAGGACGACATGGACACCCTGCTGACCCTGCTGGCGACGGCGGAGGTGACCTTCATCATGGGGGTGCCGGGCGCCGACGACATCATGCTCAACTATCAGTCGACCTCCTTCCACGACGCCCTCTATGTCCGCGAGCTGCTGGGCCTGCGGCGCGCGCCGGAGTTCGAGGCCTGGATGAGCCAGGTCGGGCTGGCCGACGCCGCCGGCCGGCTCAGCGCCGACGCCGGTCGCCACCCGCTGCTTGAGCTTCTGTCGTGACCGCGCCGGTCGAGCCCTCGGCGATGGCGGCCCTGACCGACGCCCGCGTGGCCCTGGGTCGCACAGGCTCGAGCCAGCCGACCGCCGCGGCCCTGGCCTTCACCCTGGATCATGCGCGGGCGAGGGACGCCGTGCATCGCCCCGCGGACTTCGACGGCCTGGAGGCCGCCCTGCAGCAGCGGGGGCTTGCGAGCCTGCGGGCCGACAGCGCCGCACAGGATCGCCTCACCTATCTGGCCCGTCCCGACCTTGGCCGACGGCTGTCTGACGAAAGCCGCGACCAGCTGGCCGCCCTCAGATCGAGGCCCGTGGTCGACCTGGCCATCGTCGTCGCTGACGGCCTGTCCAGCCGCGCCCTCGACCACGTCCCCGCCCTCCTCGACGCCCTGCTCGCCGACCTGACGCCAGAGGGCTGGACCCTGGCGCCGGTGATCCTGGCCGCCCAGGCCCGCGTCGCCCTGGGGGACGAGGTCGGCGCCCTGCTGAAGGCGCGCATGGTCCTGCTGCTGGTCGGCGAACGGCCGGGCCTTTCGTCCCCCGACAGCCTGGGCGCCTATCTCACCTACGCCCCGCGGGTGGGCTTGAGCGATGCGGCGCGAAACTGCGTGTCGAACATCCGCCCGGCGGGCCTGGTCCCCGCCCAGGCCGCCTTCAAGATCGCCTGGCTGATGCGGCAGGCCCGGCGTCTGCAACTGACCGGCGTCGCCCTGAAGGATGAGAGTTCCACCGACCATCTCGTCAGCGTCACGCCCGAGGCCGTCCGCCTCCCTGCAGACTCCCCGCTTGAAAAGAACAAATCGGGAAAATAAGCTCCAGCGTAAGGCGTGGGCTGGAGGGGATGATGGGCTTTCTCAAAGGGCTGTTTGGCGGGCGGGAAAAGTCGCCGCCCCCGCCGCCGTCGGACAAGGTGCTGGCGATCCAGGACGCGCTGCGGGCGCGGGTTCAGCCTTGCCTGCGGCTTCGGCCGGGCGGCGCGGGCGCCTCGCGGCTTGGGGGCGAGCCGGAGCTCACCGGGGACTGGCCGGTGTGGAAAGGCGGGCCCATGGTGTTCGTCGCCCAACTGGACCTGACCGAGATGCGGAGCGCCGGCGGCCCCGATTGGCTCCCGGCGGCGGGGCGGCTACTGTTCTTCTGCGAGCCGGGGGCCTGGGGATCTGACCCTGAGGATGCCGGAGGCGCCCTGGTGCGCCACGAAACCGCGCCAGCAGAACCGCGGCTGCCGCCCACCGACCTGCCGCGCGAGGCCCGCTTCAAGGCGACGCCCGTGAGCTTTGAAGCCGGGGAATCCTGGCCCAGCCAGGAGCGGCTGGAAATCGACTGGGACACGATCGGCAAGCACGACTACGCCGCCCTTGAGGCCTTTGAGGAAGCCCACACGCCCGAGACCCCGGCCCACCAGGTCGGCGGCTATCCCGGCGCCGTTCAGGACGACGCCATGGAGGAGATTTGCCAGGAGGTGACCCAGAGCCCTCGCGGCGCCCAGGACTGGCGCCTGCTTCTTCAGGTCGACAGCGACCGCGAGCGGGGCATGACGTGGTTCGACTCCGGTCGGCTCTACTTCTGGATCCGCGAGCAGGACGCCCGGGCGGGGGATTTTTCCAAGGTCTGGCTGATCGTCCAGTCCGGCTGACGGGCGGATTTTTCAGGCTGTTCGATCCCGGATCAGACGGTTTTTCAGGGGGTTCCTGATGCGGCGATCAAAGAAACATTACCCCCAAATGCAGGGTTTTGTTTGCCAGCGGCCATTCTATCGGTACAGGGTCGCGCGCAAGCTACAGGAAATGAGCAAACTATGACGACCGGAACAGTGAAGTGGTTCAACGCCACGAAGGGCTATGGCTTCATTCAGCCCGATGATGGCGGAGCCGACGTGTTTCTTCACATCAGCGCCGTTGAACAAGCGGGCATGAGCTCGGTGAACGAAGGCGACAAGCTCTCCTTCGAGCTCGAAAAGGACCGTAAGTCGGGCAAGATGTCCGCCGGCCAGCTCCAGAAGGCCTAAAGGAAACGAGCCCCGGCCTTGATGGCCGGGGCTCCGACCTTGCGATATTCAGGCGCGACGGCAAGGCCCGCGCCATCTAGTCTGGCGCCATGCCCATCGGCGCCGCCCCAAATCCCCACCCGCCCCTAGACATCACCGGCCTCGCCAAGAGCGTGCCGGGCGGCCGCGTGCTGTTCCAGAACCTGGACCTGCGTCTGCGCGCCGGCGAGATCGTCGCCATCATGGGCGAGTCGGGCGTCGGCAAGTCCAGCCTGCTCAATCTGATCGCCGGCCTCGACCTCACCGATGTCGGGACGATCGAGATCGACGGCGCCGATGTCGCCCGCCTCGATGACGACGCCCGCACAGCCCTGCGACGCGACCGCATCGGTTTCGTCTTCCAGGCCTTCCACATCCTCCCCCACCTGACCCTGGCGCAGAATGTGGCCCTGCCCCTGGTGCTGGCCCGCAATCCCCAGGCCGAGGCGCTCAGCCGGGCCAGGACGATGCTGGACCAGGTGGGCCTGACCGGCCGTGGCGAGGACTTTCCCGCCCAGGTCTCCGGCGGCGAACTGCAGCGCATTGCGCTCGCCCGCGCCCTGGTCCACAGCCCGGCCCTGCTGCTGGCCGACGAGCCCACCGGCAATCTCGATCCACAGACCGCTGACAGCGTCCTGGCCCTGTTCTGCGACCGCGCGCGGGCCAGCGGCGCGGCGGCGCTGATCGTCACCCATTCCGAACGGGCCGCCGCGGCGGCTGACCGGATCCTGGTGCTGACGCCGGTCGGCCTGGCGCCCCATGCGCCCTAGCCTGGCCTTAAGCCCCCTCCTGCTGCGCTGGATGGTGGGGGGCGAGTGGCGCGCCCGCCCCGGACGCGTCCTGGTGGCGGTGCTGGCCATCGCCGTCGGCGTCGGCCTGGGGCTCGCCGTCCACCTGGTCAATCGCTCGGCGCTGGATTCCTTCGCCCAGGCGGTCAGCAACGTCAGCGGCTCGGCCGATGTCCAGATCGAGGCCGCCAGCCCTTCGGGGTTCGATGAGACCCTCTATCCGAAGGTCGCCCGTACGCCGGGGGTCGGCACGGCGAGCCCGGTGGTGGAGCTGGCCGCGACCAGCCCCGGCGGCGCCCTGACCCTGCTGGGGCTTGACCCTTTGCGGGCCTACGCGGTCACCCCCAGCCTGCTCGGCCAAGGCGGTGGCGCTTCACCGACCGCCGGCTCGGACGCCCTGTTCGACCTCGACACCGTGCATCTTTCGCCGGCCGCCCTGGAGGCGACCGGGCTAGCGGTCGGCGATCAGGTCCGCCTGACGGCTGCGGGCCGCACGGCCGAGTTCCGGATCGGTGGGACCCTGGAAGCCCTCGGCGACAACCGCCCCTTGGCGGTGATCGACATCGCCGCAGCCCAGTGGAGGTTCGGCCAGCTCGGCCGGCTGCAGCGTATCGATGTCCGCCTGACGCCCGGCGCCGACCGCAGTCAGGTGGAGGCCGCCCTCCGCGCCGGCCTGCCGGACGGGGCCGACCTTGTCACCGCCCAGAGCGAGATGCGCCGCACCGAGAGCCTGTCGCGGGCCTATCGCGTCAATCTGCAGATGCTGGCCCTAGTGGCCCTGCTCACCGGCGGCTTCCTGGTCTATTCGGCCCAGTCCCTGTCAGTGGCCCGAAGGCGACCGCAGTTCGCCCTGTTGCGGGTGCTCGGCCTGCCGGCCCGCGGCATGCTGGGCCAGGTGCTGATCGAGGGCCTGATCCTGGGCCTGGTCGGCTCGGCCCTCGGCGTCGCCTTCGGCTATGGGTTGGCGGAGCTCGCCCTGCGCCTGCTGGGGGGCGATCTCGGCGGCGGCTATTTCGCCGGCGAGCGACCGCAGCTCTCGATCGCGCCGGTCGCCACGGTGGTAATCTTCGCCCTGGGCCTGGCCATCGCCCTGGCCGGCAGTCTCTGGCCCGCCCTGGAGGCCGAACGCACGCCCGCCGCCGTGGCGTTGAAGGCCGGTTCCGGCGACGCCCCCGACCCTAGCCGACTGCGTCGCCCGTGGATCAGCCTTTCCCTGCTGGTCGTCGGGATGGCCGCGGCCCTGGCGCCTCCGGTGGGGGGGCTGCCCCTGTTCGGCTATGTCGCCATCGCCCTGATGCTGGCCGGCGGGGTCGGCGCCATGCCCTGGCTCGCCCGCACGGCCCTGCAGCCCCTTCGGCGCCTCAACAGCCCGCCAGCCCCCCTGGCCCTGGCCATCGCACGGCTGTGGGGGGCGCCGCGGCAGGCGGCCGTGGCGCTCAGCGGCATCGTCGCCAGCACCAGCCTCATGGTGGCCATGGCCGTCATGGTCACCAGCTTCCGCGGCTCGGTGGACGAATGGCTGACCCAGATCCTGCCGGCCGACATCTATATGCGCATGGCCGAGGGCGCCGCCCTTGATCCGCCGCTCCAGGGGCGCCTCGCCGCCGCCCCGGGGGTCGCCAGCATCGAATTCCGCGACAGCTTCAGCCTGCGGCTCGATCCCGAGCGCCCGGCGGTCCAGCTCATCGCCCGCGGCGGACCAGGCGCAGGCCCGGCCCATGACCTGCCGCTGGTGGGCCGCACGGCGACGCCCCCGGCCGGCGCGACCCCGGCCTGGATCTCAGAACCCATGGCCCAGATCTACCACCTCGCGCCCGGAGACCGCCTGACCCTGCCCCTGGGGGACGGCGCGGAGGTCCAGGTGGCCGGGGTCTGGCGAGACTATTCCAACCAGTTCGGCGCCCTGATCCTCGACCAGGCCGCCTATACCCGCCTGACCGGCGAGACAGCGCGGGGCGAAGCGGCCATCACCCTGGCGCCCGGGGCGGACCCCCAACCGGCCATCGCCGCCCTGCGCGGGCGCCTGCCCGCAGATCTGGCGGCCCAGGCCAGCTTCGCCGAACCCCAGGAACTGCGCGCCGTGGCCCTGCGCATTTTCGACCGCAGCTTCGCCATTACTTACGCCCTGGAAGCCATCGCCATCCTGGTGGGCCTGACCGGGGTGGCGGCCACCTTCTCGGCCCAGACCCTGGCGCGGCGCAAGGAGTTCGGGGTGCTGCGCCATCTGGGGGTTCGCCGGGGACAGATCGTCTGGATGCTGGCGGCCGAAGGCGCCCTGCTGGGGCTCATCGGCGCTGCGGCGGGCCTCGCGCTCGGCGTCGGCATGAGCCAGATCCTGATCCATGTGGTCAATCCGCAGTCCTTCAACTGGACCATGGAGACGCGGCTGCCCTGGTCGCTGCTGGCGGGGCTGGGCGCAGCCCTGGCCCTGACCTCGGCCGGCACAGCGGTCCTGGCCGGCCGCGGCGCCCTGTCGGACACCGCCGTGCGCGCCGTGCGGGAGGACTGGTGATGATCGGACGTCGCGCCCTGGCGGGCCTGATCGGCGCGGGCCTCCTCCTGCCGCCCTCGACCCTGGCCCAGGGCCAGACGCCCCCGGCCGGCCAGCCGCGCTTTGCGCCGGTGCGCCCTGGAACCCGGCTTCGGTTTCCCGCCGATCATGGCGCCCATCCCGACTTCCGCACCGAGTGGTGGTACGTCACCGGCTGGCTGCAGGCCGGGTCACAGACCCTTGGCTTCCAGATCACCTTCTTCCGCACCCGCCCGGCCATCGATCAGCGCAATCCCAGCGCCTTCGCCCCACGGCAGATCATCTTCGCCCACGCCGCCCTGTCCGATCCCGCCGTCGGCCGTCTGATCCATGCCCAGAAGATCGCGCGCGCGGGTTTCGGCCTCGCCGAGGCCCAGACCGGCGACCTGGACCTCGTCCTCGATGACTGGGGGATGGTCCGCGACGCCGCCGACGTCCTCCACGCGCAGGTTCGCGATGATGGCTTCGCCCTGGATCTGCAGCTCACCCCCACCCAGCCGGTGATCCTGCAGGGCGAGGCCGGCTTCAGCCGCAAGGGACCCGAGCCTGAACAGTCGAGCTACTATTACAGCTGGCCGCACCTGAAGGTCGCTGGCGACCTGACCCGCCAAGGCCGCCGTGTGGCCGTCTCCGGCGAGGCATGGCTGGATCACGAATGGTCCTCCACCCTGCTGGACGCCAGGGCGGTGGGTTGGGACTGGGTGGGCCTGAATCTGGAGGCTGGCGGGGCGCTGACCGCCTTCCAGGTCCGCGACGCCGAGGGCCGCGCCGTCTGGGCCGGGGGCTCCCTGCGCAACCGGGCAGGCGCCGTCACGATCTTCCAACCTGAGGACGTTGCGTTCGTCACCCGCGGCTGGTGGCGCTCGCCCCGCACCGGCGCCCGCTATCCCATCGCCCGAGATGTGCAGGTGCGGACAGCCGAGGGTCTTCGCACCTGGCGCCTCGCCCCCCTGTTCGACGACCAGGAGCTCGACAGCCGCCCGATCGGCCCGGTCTATTGGGAAGGCGCCGTCCGCGGCGACGGGGCTAGAGGCTATCTGGAGCTCACCGGCTATGAGGCGCCGCTAGCCCTCTAGGCGTGCTGACCTGATGGCGCCGAGGGCGGCCTGCGCTATAGCTGGGCCTCTGGATAAGACAGGGAGACGACCATGGCCCACTGGCTGCTGAAGTCCGAGCCGGATGCGTTTTCCTGGGACGACCTGGTGGCCTGCGGGGCCAAGGGCGAACCCTGGACCGGGGTGCGCAACCACACCGCCAAGCAGAACCTGATGGCCATGAAGCTGGGCGACCTCGCCTTCTTCTATCACTCCCAGGCGGGCAAGGAGATCGTCGGCGTCTGTGAGGTGATCAAGGAGGCCTATCCCGACCCCACCGACGCGAAGGGCGTCTTCGTCTGCGTCGACGTCAAGGCGGTCGAGCCCCTGCCTCAGCCCTTCACCCTGGCCCAGGCCAAGGCCGATCCGAAGCTTGAGGGCATGTCCCTGGTGACCTCTTTCCGCCTGTCGGTTCAACCGGTGACCGACGCGGAGTGGAAGCACGTCTGCAAGGCGTCCGGCCTGAAGACCTAAACGACCCGAACCTCCGCCGGCCCCTCGATGATCCGCCCGACGACGGCCGCCGCCGTCGCGCCCAGCTCGCCCAGCCGCGCCATGACCTGGGGAACCGTCTCCGGCGCGAGCGCGATCAGCAGGCCGCCGCTGGTCTGGGGGTCACAGAGGATGTCGCGGCGCCAGTCGTCAAAGCCCTCGGGCAGGACCACCGCCTCCCCATAGCTCGTCCAGTTGCGCCCCGAAGCGCCGGTGCGCACACCGGCCCTGGCCAGGGCCTCCACCCCGTCCAGCAGGATCGGCGCATCGGCCAAGATCTCGGCCGACACCCCCGCCCCCCGGCACATTTCCAGGGTGTGGCCCAGCAGGCCAAAGCCGGTGACGTCTGTGGCGCCATGGACTCCGGTAAAGGCCGCCAGCTCGGCGCCGATACGGTTGAGCTGGGTGGTCGAGGCGATCAGGGCCGCATAGCCCGCCGGCGCCAGGCGCTCCTGCTTGAAGGCCGCGCTCAGCACGCCGACCCCCAGGCCCTTGGTCAGTAGCAGAACGTCGCCGGGCCGGGCCGTGCGGTTGGTCAGCACCTTGTCGGGGTGGACCAGGCCCATGGCCACCAGACCATAGATCGGCTCGACGCTGTCGATGGAATGGCCGCCGGCCACCGGAATGCCGGCCTCGGCGCAGACCGCGGCCCCGCCGGCCAGGATGGCCGAGATCTGGTCGGTCGAAAGCTTGCCGATGGGCATGCCGACGATGGCCAGGGCGAAGATCGGCGTCGCCCCCATGGCGTAGACGTCGGAGATGGCGTTGGTGGCCGCGATCCGTCCGAAGTCGAACGGGTCATCCACCACCGGCATGAAGAAGTCGGTGGTCGCCACCAGGGCCTGCTGGTCATTGAGCCGCCAGACCGCCGCATCGTCGGAGGTCTCGGTCCCGACCATCAGGTTGGGGAAGACGGCCGCCTGGGGCACGCCGGCCAGGATCTCACGCAGCACGGCCGGCGCCAGCTTGCAGCCGCAGCCGCCCCCATGGGCCAGATCGGTCAGACGGACCTGCTCGGTCATGGGGCGTTCCTTGTCTTCGAGGGCGTGCAGGGCGTTGTATAGCACCCCAGCGGACGGGGAAGGCGCGGGCCATGGCGGGATATCAGACGACCCAGGCGGTGGGCGCCGGCGACCTCGCGGTGTTCGACGCCATCATCGATGTGCGAAGCCCGTCGGAGTTCGCCCTCGATCATGTGCCGGGCGCGGAGAACCTGCCCGTCCTGGACGACGCCCAGCGCGCCGAGGTCGGCACGATCTATGTGCAGGAGTCCCGCTTCCTGGCCCGCCGGATCGGCGCGGCCCATGTGGCGCGCAACATCGCCCAGCACCTGGAGACCGCCCTGGCCGACCGGCCGGCGAGCTTCCGGCCGCTGATCTATTGCTGGCGCGGCGGCCAGCGATCGGACGCCATGGCCACCATCCTGTCCCAGGTGGGCTGGCCGGTGACCTTGCTGCAGGGGGGCTATCGCACCTATCGCCGGCATGTCACCGCCAGGCTCTATGACGACGACCAGCCCCTGAAGCTGATGCTGCTGGACGGCCATACCGGCTCGGCCAAGACCGAGATCCTCAACGCCCTGCCGGCCCTGGGCGTCCAGGTCCTCGACCTGGAGGGGCTGGCCGACCACCGGGGCTCGCTGTTCGGCGCTCTGACGGGGCGGCCACAGCCGAGCCAGAAGATGTTTGAGTCCCGCCTGCTCGGCGCCCTGTATCGCCTTGATCTGGACCGGCCCATTGTGGTCGAGGCCGAGGCCAGCAAGATCGGCGACCGGATGACCCCGCCCATGCTGTGGCGGGCCATGCAGGCGGCGCCGCGGATCGTCCTTGAGGCCAGCCAGGACCACCGGGCCGCCTATCTGGCCGGCGCCTATGGCGACATCGCCGCCGATCCCCAGGCCCTGGAGGCCGCCTTCGCCCGCCTGCCGATCCCGCCCAGCCGCGAGCGCCTGGAGACCTGGCGGGGCATGATCGCCGCTGGCGATTTCGCCGCCCTGGCCGGGGCCCTGATCGGCCTTCACTATGATCCTGCCTACGACCGGGCGGCGCGCAAGTCTGACGCCCCGGTGGCGGCGCGGCTCGCCCTCGATCCGCTGGACGCCGACAGCCGAACCTCCGCGGCCCAGAAGATCAAAGCCCTGGTGATGGACGCCTTCGGGCGCGTCTGAGGGCCGTCTTGCCGCCGTATAGGAAGAGGAACCTCCTGCAGGGCCGTCGATTATAG
This sequence comes from Phenylobacterium sp., assembly GCF_030646615.1. Taxonomy (GTDB): domain Bacteria; phylum Pseudomonadota; class Alphaproteobacteria; order Caulobacterales; family Caulobacteraceae; genus Phenylobacterium. Next base: position 40,029 of record NZ_JAUSLG010000012.1, read on the forward strand.
CCGGGCTGGGAGCCTGACCCCTGCGGGGGTCGATACGGAGGGAGACAAGGTTTGACGATCCTGTTCCGCGGCGGTCCCCAGCCCCGCCCGCGCGCCTGGCGTCCCTTCATCGTCCCCGGTCTGGCCGTTCTGATGATCGCAGGTTGCTCGGGCGAGCCCAACGAGGCGCAGCTTCGCCCGCCGTCGGAGTGGCGGGCCAGCGTCGAAGAGTCCGCCCGGCACGCGGCCGACCGCACCCGGCGCGCCTCTGAAGAGGTGCTCCGCCGGTCCCCGGCCGTCGCCGCGCCCGCCCTGGCTCAGGCGATCCGCTTTTCCCGCGCCGAGGCGCTGCGGCAGACGCCTGAGGCCATGCCCGAGGACATTCGCATCGCCCTGAGTCCCTATTTCGATGAGGAAATCCTGGAAACGGCCCGCTGGACCCTGGCGGGCCAGGATCTCGGCCTCGGGTCGCTCCTGGCGCGCTGGTACTATGACGAAGGCGCCATCACCCTCCACGACGTCATTGTGTTTTCCGATGCGAAGGTCGCGCAGAACGTCTGGCTGTGGGCCCATGAGCTCGCGCATGTGGAACAATATCGACGGATGGGCCTCAACGGCTTCGCCCTGCGCTATGTCACCGACTGGCGCCTGCTCGAAGCCCAGGCCAGCAGCCGCGCCTTCGCCATCACCGCCGACATACGCGCCCTTCGCGCCGCCAGGCCGTCGCCGATCCAGGCGGTGATGGAGACCGTGGGCGACATGCTCGACCTCTCAGAACCCACCCCACCCGTCGACGACGCGACGGATCAGCCAGGGCCGGAAGACGCCTCCGAAGGCGCCGACACAGCGCCAACCTCAGACCCGGCGGCGTCGAGCACGGCGCCTGTCGCCTAGCGGGGCGATCTCCTCCAAGGCGGCTAATCGCCCAGGCAAGGCTTGCCACGACGGCCTGCATCGCCAAGCTAGGCGCGCAGTCTCAAGGGGGTAAGCCGCATGGCCATGAGTTCCGGATTTCTGGGCGCGATCGAAAAGGTGGGCAACCGCCTGCCTGACCCGGTGGTCATCTTCATCTGGATGATCGCAGCGCTGTTTGTGGCCAGCATGGTCGCCGCGGCCATGGGGGCCTCAGCGGTCAATCCGGCCACCGGCGAGACGCTGACGGCGATCAGCCTGGGGACGTCGGAAAACCTGCGCCGCCTGTTTGTCGACATGCCCCGCACCCTGACGGGCTTTGCGCCACTGGGCACGGTGCTCGTGGTCATGCTGGGCGCCGGCGTGGCCGAGCGCACGGGCCTGTTTTCAGCGGCCATGCGGGCCAGCGTCTCCAAGGCCCCCAAGGCGCTGCTGACCCCGATCATCATCTTCGTCGCGATCGTGTCGAACCATGCCGCCGATGCGGCCTATGTGGTGCTGGTGCCCCTGGCGGCCATCGTGTTCGCCGCCGCTGGCCGCCATCCCGTCGCCGGCATCGCCGCGAGTTTCGCAGGGGTGTCAGGGGGCTTTTCGGCCAACATCTTCCCCGGCCACCTCGACGCCCTGCTGCTGGGCATCACCGAGCCCGCCGCCCGCCTGCTGGACCCCACCTGGACGGCCAATATCGCCGGCAACTGGTGGTTCATCCTGGCCATGACCATGGTCTTCACCCCCCTCGGCTGGTGGGTGACCGACAAGATCGTCGAGCCGCGCCTGGGGCCGTGGACTCCGGCGACCCCCGCCGTGGTGACGGCGGACGTCCTGGACGACGCGGCCGAGGAAGCCGAGGCGGTCTCGCGCCGGGAGCGCAAGGGGCTGGTCTGGGCTGGCATCGGCGCCCTGGTGATCGTCGGCCTGTGGGCGGCCATGACCCTGGGTCCCGCCGCCCCCTTCGTCAACGCCGAGGCGGGGCCCGGGGAGCAGATGACGCCCTTCTACAACTCGCTGGTCGCCGGTTTCTTCCTGCTGTTTCTCGTCTGCGGCGTCGCCTATGGCGCAGCCGCCGGGACGGTGAAGGGCCAGGGCGACGTGGTGCGCCTGACGGGCCAGGCCATGGCTGAGATGGGGCCCTATATCGTGCTGGCCTTCGTCGCGGCCCACTTCGTCACCATGTTCAACTGGTCGAACCTTGGGGCGATCACCGCGATCCACGGCGCCGAGGGCCTGCGGGCCTCGGGCCTGCCGACGCCGCTGCTGCTGGCCGGCATGGTCCTGCTGGCGGCCAGCATCAATCTCATGATCGGCTCGGCCTCGGCCAAATGGGCGGCCCTGGCGCCGATCCTGGTGCCCATGCTGATGCTGTTGGGGGTCAGTCCCGAGATGAGCACGGCGGCCTATCGTATGGGCGATTCGACCACCAATATCGTCACGCCGCTGATGGTCTATTTCCCCCTGATCCTCGGCTTTGCGCAGCGCTATCAGAAGGACTTCGGCGTGGGGTCTCTGATGGCGGTGATGGTCCCCTATTCCGTCGCCTTCCTCAGCGCCGGCCTCATCATGATCCTGGGTTGGACGGCGCTGGACCTGCCCCTCGGTCCGGGGGCGACCGTGGACTACCAGTTGCCGACCGCGGCCCAGGCCCAGCCATGAGCCTGTCCGTCGTCCGGGTCTATACGGATCTGACCGGGTGAAGCCTGCGCCCTTCATTTCCACGCAACGGCCACCGATATAGGGTGAGCCGCAAGCACGCCCCTCCCCTTCTGGACGATCGATGAAGCAGTTCCTCACCACCATGGCCGGCGTCTTCGCCGGGCTGATCCTGTTTCTGGTGGGCGTGCCCTTCCTGCTCATCGTGATCGCCGCCGGCGCCACGCGGCCCGCCCCGCTGCCCAGCGACGTGGTGCTGCAGCTCGACCTGCGCACGGCCATGACCGACCAGGACGTGCAGAACCCCCTGTCGGGCTTCGGCCGCCGATCCAACTCGGTGATGTCCGTGATCGAGACGCTCAAGCGCGCCGAGGACGACCGGCGGGTGAAGGGCCTGATCGTGCGCCTGCCGGAAACCGGCATGGAGCCTGGCTCGGCCGACGAGATCCGCCTGGCGCTGAAGCGCTTCGAGGCCAGCGGCAAGCCGGTCATCGCCCACAGCCAGGGGCTCTATCAGGCCGGCGTCGTCACCTCGACCTATATGGTCGGCGCGGCCGCAAGCGAGTTCTGGATGCAGCCGGGCGCCGCCCTGCAGGTCACCGGCCTGGCGGTGGAAGACGTGTTCTTCAAGCGCTTCTTCGACAGGTACGGCGTCGAGCCGGACTATGAGCAGCGCAAGGAATTCAAGAACGCGGTCAACGGCTATCTCCACAGCGACTATACCGAGGCGCACCGCACCGCCCAGCTCTCCTGGATGAACTCGGTCTACACCAGCACCCTGGGCTTCGCCGCCGCCGACCGGGGTGTGGAGCCCGCCGTGCTCCGGACAAGGCTGGAAGGCGGACCCTATCCCGCCGCCCGCGCCCTGGAGCTTGGCCTGATCGATAAGCTCGGCCAGCTCCACGACGCCCAGGAAGCCATGCTGGAAACGGCCGGCGACGGCGCCGAACTGGTCGAATTGAGCACCTATGCCCGCAGCGTCGGGTCGAGCGAGGGGTCGGGTCCCGTGGTGGCCCTGATCGAGGCCGAGGGTCCGATCACCACCGGCCGCAACGGCCTGTCCAATCCCCTGGCGCCGAGCGCCATGATCTATTCCGATGATGTCGCCCAGGCGCTCTATGACGTGGCCGAGGACGACTCGATCCGGGCCGTCGTCATGCGCGTGAACTCGCCGGGCGGATCGGATACGGCGTCGGAGCAGATCCTCGCCGCCGTCCGGGCGGTGAAGGCCGCTGGCAAGCCGGTGGTGGTCAGCATGGGGACCTATGGGGCCTCGGGCGGCTATTGGATCGCCTCGGAGGCCTCGGCCATCGTCGCCCAGCCGACGACGCTCACCGGCTCCATCGGCGTCTATGGGGGCAAGCTGGCCCTTGGTCCGGCCCTGGCCGACTTCGGCGTCGACATGCGCGAGCTGGGGGTCGGCGGCGAGTTCGCCGGCGCCTATGGCCTCGGCTCAGGCTTCACCCCGGCCCAGGCCCAGGCCTTTTCGGCGATGATGGACAGCGTCTATGCCGAGTTCATCACCCGGGTGGCCCGCGGTCGCGACCTGTCGCCGGCCCGCGTGGACGAGATCGCCCGCGGTCGCGTCTGGACCGGCGCCCAGGCCAAGGCCCTGGGTCTTGTCGACGAAGTCGGCGGACTCTATCAGGCCATCGACCGGGCGAAGCAGCTGGCCAGCCTTGAGGGCGACATCCGCCTTCGACGCATGACGCCCCACGCCACGCCCTTCCAGGCCCTGGAACAGGCCCTGGGCATGGGCGCGGTCTCGGTGAAGACCCTGGCGGCCGCCGCCTGGGTGCTGGGCGATCCCCGCGCCCAGAGCGTCCTGGACACCCTGGCGGCCGAGCGCCTGCAGGGCCAGGGTCACGGCGCGGTGCTGGCGCCGACGCCGGTGCGATAGCCGGCCCACCACCGACCCACAGGCGCTCGATCCAGGCCCGTGACAGGGTCTGCGCCACCCATCTGACGGCGCCGCAGATGGGTGTGGGCGCTGAGGTCCGTTCTCAGCCGCCCTTGACGCCAGGCCTCATCGCATCGGGCTCTGGACTCCAGGTCTTGAGCGCGTTTCACCCGATTACCAGTTTTATCGGGAACGCGCTCCAGGGCGTCGCCGGCTTGACGAGGCGCCCCTTGCCGCCGGTCTGACGGGGCGCGATGCCGCCACAAACCACCCGACCGCCCGATCACCAGGCATGAGAAAGGGGCGGCGGATCACTCCGCCGCCCCCTCCATGTCGCAAGACGTCCGTGGCTTAGAAGCGGAGCTTCACACCCGCATAGGCCTGACGGCCGAAGACGTCGTAGTAGGCCGGAACAGTATCCAGAGCCTGAGTGCCGGCCTGGCTGGTCGGGAAGAACGGGGGTTCTTCGTCGAACACGTTGTTCATGCCGAGATAGGTCTCGATGTTGTCCGTCGCGGCCCAGCGAACTTGGAAGTCGCTGTATACCTTGGCCTTGATGTCGACGATGGAGTCGCCGAACAGGTCCTCCGGCGCGCTCTTCGTCTTGCCGATATAACGCACGGTCCAGGAGGAGCGAACCGGCCCCATCGCCCAGGACAGGGTCGTATTGCCCTGCCGCTTGAGCCACCCCTGGTCGGAGGTGGAGCCGCCGGCCGCGCCGAGCAGGTCGAGGACGTCGCCGCCCGGATAGGGCGTCTGCTCGGCCTTGTCGTAGAAGGTCCAGACGCTGTTGAGGTTGAGCGAACCCCAGCGTTCGGCGCCGGCGAAGATGTCGCCGATCATCAGGCCGTAGTTGACCTCCAGATCGACGCCCGCGATCTCGAGGCTCGCAATGTTCTGCACCTGGTCATTGACGTCGGTGAGGACATAGTTGGCGCCCGGGACGGCGGGGTCGCTGCCGCGCGTGATCTGGTTGCAGAAGATGTCACGCGCGCCGGCTTCCGAAGTGTAGCAGAGCTGCGCGATATTCTGGCGGCCAACCGTATTGATGACGCCTTCCAGTTCGATCTCGAAGCGGTCGACCGAAATGGTCAGATCCCGCGACCAGGTCGGCATGAAGTCGAACGAGCTGGCCTGGAACACCAGACCATAGGTCAGGGTGTCGGCGACTTCCGGCTTGAGGTCGGGGTTGCCGCCGACGAAGCCGGAGACACCTTGTTGAACCGTCAGCGGGGGGTTGTAGTTGCCGGGAACGCCAGCGGCCTGGCAGTTGGAGCGCAGGGTCGCATTGCTGTTCGACGCCCAGTTGATGCAGGGGTCAGCGATCGTGCCGAAGGTCTGGCTCACGCCGGTGACCTCGCCGAGAACCGGCGCACGAACCGCGCGGTTCTTCATCGCCCGGAAGCGAAGGCCCGAGACGGGCGACCAGTCACCACCATACTTCCAGGTGTCGTAGGTCCCCACGTCGGAGCCGTCCGACCAGCGGTAGGCGGCTTCGACGTTCAGTTCCCGGGCGAAGGGCAGGTCGCGCAGGATCGGAACCGTCGTCTCGAGGAAGAACTCGTCGGTCTTGAAGGAGGTTTCAGGGCTGTCGCTGATCTGGTTGCCCGTGGTCGTGCCCAGATTGATCTCGGTCGAATAGTCTTCGTACGAGGTGGTCCGGCGCGATTCGGCGCCGACCGCGATCTGCAGGGGGCCGGCCGGAAGATCGACAATCGAACCCGACAGGAACACCAGGCCGTTCTCCAGCTCGCTGCGCGAGTTCACGCCGCCGGAGCGAACAAGCCAAGCCTGCTCTTCTGCGCTGTAGCCATCAAAGGGGTTGATCGGCACGCAGCCTTGGGCGCGGGCCAGCGGATCCACGCACTCATAGGTGCCGGGCGCGCCGGCGATGGGTTGGACGCGGAGACCGGCATAGAGGGCGTCACGCGCGACGAGGCCGTTGGACTGGCCGTCAAACGTGGTGCGCCCCCACACATAGGAGGCTTCCCAGTTCCAGTCGCTGCCGAAGCCGCCAATGGTGTCGAAGTCGCCGCGCAGACCCACCACGCCGCGGATCGTCTGACGCAGGTTGTTGGAGCCCCGGTCGCCGAGACCGGAGAAGCGCTGCCACCAGGTGATTTCGCTATCGCCGTTGGCGAGGGCGAGGGCGCGAAGGTCGGCCGGCAGGAAGGGGTTGTCGGTGGGAATGGACGGCTCAATCAGGCCTGAGACGAGGTCCCCGTTCGACTGGAACGGATGGGCCTCGAACGGGCCGTTGGTTTGCGACGAGCCATAGTTCAGCTCGGCGAAAGCCGTGATCCGATCGGTGATGGCGAAATCCGCGTCCGCCGCCAGCATGACCCGCTCGGTGGGGATCGCCAGGGTGCGCGCAGCGTTCCGGTTATAGCCGTGAGTCGCCACGGCGAACGGAACCACGGCGCCATTGATGTAGGTGTAGCTGGGCGCCACGCCATCGACGAAGTAGCGACCGCTCTCCGGAACGCCCGAACGCGCGGCAGGACCGCGGACGGGGGCGCCCGGCGGCGACCAGAAGAAATCCTCGGCGCAGATATAGCGGTCAGCGCAGCTCACCAGGCCCTGGTAGTCGTACTGCAGGGTCAGGCCAGCGTGGCCGCCATCGAAGTTGCCGCCGAAACGGACGAAGGCGCTGGGGTTCTGGTTGTCGTGATTGTCGAGCGCTTCCCCGTAGGAGAAGCCCATCTCGACACCTTCAAAGTTCGTGTCGGTGATGATGTTGACGACGCCAGACACCGCGTCGGCGCCGTAGATGGCCGAGGCGCCGCCGGTGATGACATCGATGCGCGAGATGTTGGCCGAGGGGATGGTGTTCAGGTCGACCGCGTTGGAGAAGATGGTGCCCGAGGGCGCCCGGCGGCCATTGATCAGAACCAGCGAGCGCGAAGAGCCCAGGTTCCGCAGGTTGATCACGTTGAGGCCCGAGGAGGTCGTGCCCGAGAAGGTCGATTGGGTCCGCGACGCGCCGAAGGAGGCCGAGAACTGCGGCAGGCTCACCAGCACGTCGGAGATGTTCTCCAGCCCCTGCTGCTCGAGCTTCTCTCTGCCGACCACCTGAACGGGCGCGGCCTCGACGAGATTCGGGCGCACGATGCGCGAACCGGTGACAACAAGTTCCTCGACTTCGGCGACCTGCTGCGCGGCAGCAGGCGACACGGCCATAACGGCGAACGCAGCGCCACAGATCATCGAGGACGCCAACAGGCGTTCTCGCTTGGATTTGATGTTCAAGGTCAGATCCTCCAGCGGGCCAAACTCGCGTCCCTCGGACGCTCGTAGGGCCGCTCCCCACAAAACAGATTTCCCGCGGATCGAAGACCGACCCCGGTTACGTGTGAGTTACGGAGGTTACCGAAGGGGGGTCAACGGCCATTAACAAGCCGCAATGTATTCGACCCAGACCTGTCACATTGAGGACACATAGAGGCCATGGCCAAGGCGCTTGACGATCAATTCATGCCCCTATTTGGGGCCTCAGGGCCTTTCAGGCACAGATATCTCGTGCGGTGGTGGTCAATTATGTTCCCGACCCAACCCGTCACTCGCGGACTGACCAGGGCCTTGCTGTTCAGGAAATAGACCGGGACGATGGGCGCATCGGCCAGCATGATACGTTCGGCCTCCGACAGATAGCCGGCGCGGATCGCCGCATCCGGCTCATTGTCGGCCTGGCGAAGCAGCGCGTCGTAGGTGGGGTTGCTGTAGTCCCCATAGTTCTGCGGCCCGGCCGAGGTCTGGTTCAGATAGAGGAAGCTCATGGCGTCGTTGTAGTCGGCCACCCAGCCGGCGTCGGCGATCTGGAAGTCGCGGGCCCGATAGGCGGCATAGGCGATCTGGACTTCATTCTGGGCCAGGGAGAGATCGACCCCGACCTCCTTCAGATCCGCCTGGATGGCGGGCATGAACAGGGTCGGGTCCGGCGAGTTGCGGTGCTTGATCTCAAGCCTAAGGGGTCGGTCGGGCGTGTAGCCCGCTTCCGCCAGCAGCCGACGCGCCTCGGCCTGGCGTCGGGCCAGGGGCCAGCTCGCCCATTCCGGAAGCGGCGGCGATACATAGTTGGCGACGCCGGGCGGCACATAGTTGTAGGCCGGGGTCTGACCGCCGCGCAGCAGCTTTTCGGTGATGAATTCCCGGTCGATCGCCATGCTGATGGCCCGACGGACCCGGATGTCCTGCAGCGCCTCCACATTGGCGTTAAAGGCCAGATAGGCCACGCCGAGCCAGGTGTGGGTCTGGACGTAGTCGGGGATCTCCTCGCGCAGGAAGCCGATGCGGTTGGACTGGATGTCAAAATTCAGATCCAGCTCGCCACGCCGCACCCGGCGCTCTGCGCTCGCAGCGTCGGTGGTCGGATAATAGTAGACCTGATCGATACAGACCGACTCGGCCTCGTAGAAGCGTGGGTTCTTGATCAGCTTCACATAGTCGCCCAACCGCCAGGTCTCGACCGTGTAGGGGCCGTTGGAAACGATGTTCTGCGGCTGGACCCAGGCGTCGCCCAGCCTCTCCACCATGTGCTTGGGCACCGGGGACATGGTCTGGTGCTTGGCCACCTCGGGCAGGTAGGGCGCAGGATGGACGAGGCGAATCTCCAGGGTGCGTGGACCAATCGCCCGCACGCCGAGGGTCTCGGCCTCGGCCTGGCCCTCATTGATCGCCTGGGCGCCGGCGATGAAATAGAGCAGCGAGGCGTATTCCGACGCGGTCTCAGGGCGCAGGATACGCTGCAGGGAAAAGACGAAGTCGTCGGCCGTTAGCGGCTGGCCGTCAGACCACACCGCCTCGCGCAGATGGAAGGTCCAGACCAGCCCGTCCTCGCTCACGTCCCAGCGCTCGGCCATCCCCGGAACCGTCCCGCCGGCGGCGTCATCCTGGGTCAGGCCCATGAAGGCGTCCGACAGGATACGGCTTTCCCAGGTGCCGGTGGCCTTGTGCGGATCGAGCGTCGCCGGCTCCGAGCCGTTGCCCATCAGGATACAGACCTGCCCCTCCGGACAGTCGGGGCGGGCCGGCGCCTGCGGCGCGCAGGCGACGGTCGCGCCCAGGAACATGGAAACAAGCAGCGCCACGACGGCAGGCGGACACGAGAAGAGATTGCGCCGGACGCGGCGGACCTCTTCAATGAGGCTCAGAAAGATCATGAGGCAACCGATGACAGGTTTTTGGACCGGGGCAAGACTCGGGCTGGGGCTGGCTGCTGCGAGCGCGCTGGCGCCGATGGCGGTTCTGGCGCAGACGCCGGCCTCCCCGCCCGGCCGGGCGGCGGTCCTCCAATCGCTGCTGGACTGCCGTAGCCTCAGCGAGGATTCGGCCCGTCTGGCCTGTTACGATCAGGCCGCCGGCGCCATGGATCAGGCCGAGGCCCAGGGCGATATCGTCGTGGTCGATCGGGAACAGGCGCGCAATGTGCGCCGCCAGGCCTTTGGCTTCTCCCTGCCCTCACTGGCCCTGTTCGAGCGGGGCGAAGCCCCCGACGATATCGACAATGTGACCGGCGTCGCCAAGCGCGCCTATCAGGCCGCCAGCGGCAAGTGGGTGATCGAACTGGAGGACGGGGCGGTCTGGCAGCAGACCGACACCGAGAAGCTCGTCCGTCGGCCGCGCCCAGGAACCAAGGTTGAGATCCGCAAGGCCTCCATGGGCAGCTTCTTCATGAACCTGGACGGCCAGCGCGCCGTGCGAGCCCAGCGGGTCGAATAGGCGCCGCGGGCCTCGTCTACCGGTCCTTCGGGTCGATGGCGTCGCGCAGGCCGTCGCCGATGAAGTTGAAGCTCATCAGGGTGACCACCATGGTGAGCGAGGGGAAGACCAGCAGCCACCAGGCCAGCTCCATGTCCTGCGCCCCATTGGCGATCAAGGTGCCAAGCGAGGCCATGGGCGGCTGCACCCCCAGCCCCAGGAACGACAGGAAGCTCTCGGCCAGGATCACGGCCGGGATGGTCAGGGTCACATAGACGACCACAGGTCCCAGCAGGTTGGGGATGATGTGCTTGGCGATGATGCCGCCGTCGCCCAGGCCGGCGGCGCGGGCGGCCTCGACAAACTCCTTGTGCTTCAGCGACAGGGTCTGGCCCCGCACGATCCGCGACATGGTCAGCCATTCCACAGCCCCGATGGCCACGAAGATCAGGATGATGTTCGAGCCAAAGGTGACCATCAGCAGGATGACGAAGAAGATGAAGGGAAGCGAATAGAGCACGTCGACGACGCGCATCATGATCTCGTCGATCCGCCCGCCCAGATAGCCGGCCACAGCGCCCCAGACGACGCCGATGATCAGGGAGACCGAGGTGGCCACCAGACCGATGGCCAGCGAAACCCGCAAGCCCGTCAACAGCCGCGCCAGCAGGTCGCGCCCCAGGGAGTCGGCGCCCAGCAGGTGGCCCTGGGTGAGCGGCGGCGCCCAGACGTGATCCTTGTTGATCTGATCATAGGCGAACGGCGTGAAGAACGGCCCGATGACGGCGGCCAGAACCAGCACGCCCAGGACGATCATGCCCCCCACGGCGGCCTTGTTGCGCAGCAGGCGGCGCTGGGCGTCGTCCCACAGGCTGCGCCCGCGGGCGGCCTTCTCCATGGTCTCGGCGCCCCGGCGCGAGCCGGGCGTCAGGATGGTCCCGGTCATGACAGTCTCACGCGCGGATCGAGAACCGCGTGCAGCAGGTCGGCGATCAGGTTCAGAATCAGGATCAGGGCGGCGTAGAAGATCACCATGCCCATGACCACGGTGTAGTCGCGCTGGAGCGCGCTGATGACGAAGAACTTGCCCAGGCCCGGCAGGTTGAAGATCTTCTCCACCACCAGCGAGCCGGTGATCAGGCCCGCCGCCGCCGGCCCCAGATAGCTCACCAGGGGCAGGATGGCCGCGCGCAGGGCGTGGCGCCGCACGATCCGATTTTCCGGCAGCCCCTTGGCCCGGGCGGTGCGGATATAGTTGGAGCGCAGCACCTCGACCATGCCGGCCCGGGTCAGCCGCGAGATGATCGCCACCTGCGGCAGGGTCAGGACCACTATGGGCAGGATCAGGTTGGGCAGCGCGCCCCCGTTCCAGCCGGCGCTGGGCAGCCAGCCGAGCTTCGAGGCGATCACCAGGACCAGGATCGGCGCGGTGACGAAGGTGGGTATGCAGACCCCGAGAATGGCGACGGTCATCACCACATAATCGGTGGTCTGGTTCTGTCTCAGGGCCGCCAGCACGCCAAGGCTGACGCCAATGAGCGTGGCCAGGATGATGGACGACAGGCCGAGCGTCAGGCTGACGCGGTAGTTCTCCTGCAGGATCTGCAGGACGGTCTTGTCCTTGTATTTCAGCGACGGCCCGAGATCGCCCTGGACCACGCCGGCCAGATAGGCGCCGTACTGTTCGTGCAGCGGGCGGTCCATGCCGTACTTGGCCATGACATTGGCCTCGATCTCCGGCGACAGCTTGCGGTCGCCGTCGAACGGGCTGCCCGGGGCGGCGCGCATCATGAAGAAGGCGACGGTGACCACCAGGAACAAGGTCGGGATCGCGATGAGAAGGCGTCGGCCTATGAAACGCAACATGTGGGCTGGGCTGGTCTTTCGCTGGCGCCGCGGGTGCTCGCCGGGCGTTGCGAAACTTCCATCGCGCCCCGATGATGTCAAACAAAGCCGAAAGAGCGTCGTTTACGTCAGGACCCCATGACACCGTTTCGCCAGGTCACCGACCAGTTTTCCACCAGCCCGCAAATCTCCGAGGCCGACGTGGCCGCCGCCGCCGCGCAGGGTTTCGTGCTGATCATCAACAATCGGCCAGACGGCGAAGACCCGGCCCAGCCGACCGGCGCCGCCATCGAGGCCGCCGCCCGATCGGCGGGCCTGGACTATGTGGCGATCCCCGTTCGGGGCGGGCCGACCATCGAACAGGTGGCCGCCGTGCGCGAGGCGATTGACCAGGCCGACGGGCCGGTGCTGGCCTATTGCCGCTCGGGCACCCGCTCCATCGTCACCTGGGCCCTCGGCCAGGCCCAGGCCGGAGCCCTGGAGCCCGACAAGCTTATCGCGCTGGGCGCTGCGGCCGGCTACGACCTGTCTGGCGTCGTCGGCTAGGGCAGGTCGGCCAGGCTGACCCGCGCAGCCATGGCCGACGGCTCGGCTTCGCAGCTGGCCAGCGCCAGGGTGAGTTGCGCCGCCATGAGACAGAGGACGGCGAAGGCTGCGCGCTGGAGCCGTTTTGAGACATATATGGCCGTATCCGCGATCATGTTCGACACCTCTTCCGCCACTTGGGGGAAGACACCGCAACAAGGGCGCCGCCTTTAGCCCGCCTCTTGGAGTCCGCCGCCGATGATCCCCTATGTCCGCGACATCACGTTCGAATACGGCGTCTGCGATCAGGTCTCGCCGCTGATCCGGCGGGTCATCGCCCGCAATCCGGGACCGTTCACCTTTACCGGCACCGGCACCTATATCGTCGGCCGCGGCCAGGTGGCGGTCATCGATCCCGGCCCCGATCTGCCTGAACATCTCGAGGCGATCCTGGCGGCCCTGGAGCCCGGGGAGCAGGTGTCCCACATCCTGGTCACCCACCACCACAGCGACCATTCGCCCCTCGCCGGCCCGCTGAAGGATAAGACCGGCGCGTCGATCTATGGCTGCGCCGTCGGCGTGCAGGCCGAGGAGTCGACCATCCGCACCGAGGCCGGCGCGGACTTCGGCTTTTCGCCCGACATCAGCCTCTGTGGCGGCGGACAGATCATCGAAGGGCAAGGCTGGACGCTGGAGGCCGTAGCCACGCCAGGTCACACCTCCAACCACATCTGCTTTGGCCTGAAGGAGGAGAACGCCCTGTTCTCCGGTGACCACATCATGGGCTGGTCGACCACGGTAATCACCCCGCCGGACGGGGACATGACCGACTATATGGAGAGCCTGGAGCGGGTGAAGGCCCGCGGCTACGAGGTGCTCTGGCCCACCCATGGCCCGCCGATCCGCGACGTCACCCCGTTCATCGAGGCCTATGCCGCCCACCGCCGGGCGCGGGAAGCCCAGGTGCTGGCCGCGGTGAAGGACGGTCACGGCAAGATCGTCGAGATGGTGCCGGTGCTCTATGCCGACGTCGATCCGCGCCTGCACCCGGCCGCCGCCCGCTCGGTGCTGGGCCACATGATCGACCTGGTCCGCCGCGGCAAGGTGGTCACCGACGGGGCCCCGGGCATCGACAGCCTCTATCGCCCCGCCAGCTGACGGACGCTAAACCTCAGACGCCCAGGCCGCCGGTGGCGGCCATGACCGCCAGGGTGACTGCGCTGATCAGCACCGCCAGCACGGCCGGACCCCAATAGCGGCGGAAGCCGCCCATGGCCGCGACGAAGATGGCCAGCACGCTGGTCAAAGCGCCGACCGTTGCTGCCTGCGGAACCCAGGCCAGGGCCAGCTGGGCGGCTGTCCCGTTCACCAGGCCATAGCTCCAGCCATAGGTCCCCATGGCGAACAGGGCCGCCGGCGTCACCGCCAGGGCGAGGGCGAGCGCCATATAGAGACCCGCCAGGGGCGAGGCCTTGCGTCGCGGCGCGCGGGCCTTGGGCATGACCAGCGGCGAGTCCGCGGCGTCCAGCGGCGCCGTCCGTCGCTCAGCTCCGGCCGTTTCAGCGGTCGAGTCGAAGGTTAGGGGTTCGAGGACCTGTAGCTGGTCCCGCCCCTCATCCGGAAAAGGGCCGAGGGCTTCCGCCGTGGCCTCCTTGTGGGCGTCGGCGGCAGGCGCGGGCGGGGCGGCGTCCAGGGCGGTCAGCCCTTCGCCGGCGCCCACCACCGTCAGGCCCTCGGGGGCAGGGTCGCTGCTGATCACCCCAGGCGCTGGCGTCCAGGCGAGCGATGACGGCGTCCCGCCCGGCGCCGGTTCGGGCGCATAGAGCTTGGGCGAGGACGCCAGCAGAGGCGCGGCCGGGGCCGGCTCGGCGGTGGGCAGGCGATAGTCGGCCATGCGCTCGCGGATCAGCTTCTTGTCGATCTTGCCGGTGGCGCCGAGCGGGATGTCGTCCACGAACACCACGTCATCGGGCATCCACCACTTGGCGATCTTGCCGTCCAGGAAGTCGAGGAACTCCTGTTTCGTGGCCCCCTGGTCCTTGCGCAGCTTCACCAGCAGCAGGGGGCGTTCGTCCCACTTGGGATGCTCGACGCCGATCACCGCGGCGAGCTCGGCCTTGGGATGGCCGGCGGCCAGGTTCTCGATCTCGATGGAGCTGATCCACTCGCCGCCGGACTTGATCACGTCCTTGGCTCGGTCGGTGATCTGCATGAAGCCATGCTCGTCGATGGTCGCCACGTCGCCGGTGTCGAAGAAGCCCTCGGGGTCCAGCAGCTTGCCGCCCTCGGCCTTGAAATACTCCCCGACCACGAAGGGGCCCTTGACCTTGAGCCGGCCGAAGGTGGTGGCGTCGTGTGGCAGACGCTCCTCGGCGTCGTCCACCAGCTTCATCTCGATGCCCAGCGGGGGACGGCCCTGCTTGAGCTTGAAGCGCAGCTGCGCCTCCTCGTCCATGGCGGCGATCTTGTGGTTGGGCGTGGCCTGGGTGCCGAGCGGCGAGGTTTCGGTCATGCCCCAGGCGTGGGTCACATCGACGCCGAACTCGTCGCGGAAGCCCCGGACGATGGCTTCGGGCACGGCCGAGCCGCCGATCACCACACGCTTGAGGCTGGTCAGCTTGCCGTCGGTGTCGCGCAGGTGCTGCAGCAGCATCTGCCAGACGGTGGGCACGGCGGCCGAGAAGTTGACCTGCTCGCTCTCCAGCAGTTCGTGCACCGAGGCGCCGTCGAGCTTCGGCCCCGGCATGACCAGCTTGGCGCCTACGGCCGGCGCCGAGAAGGCGATGCCCCAGGCGTTGGCGTGGAACATGGGCACCACCGGCAGGATGGAGTCCGCAGCCCCAACCCCCAGCACGTCCGAACCCATGGTGGTCAGGGTGTGCAGGAAGTTGGAGCGGTGCGAATAGAGCACCCCCTTGGGATTGCCCGTGGTGCCGGAGGTGTAGCAGAGGCCCGCGGCGGTGTTCTCGTCGAAGCCGCCCCAGGCGCAGTCGGGCGAGCTCTCGGCCGCTAGGGTCTCGAAGCACAAGGCGCCCTCGATGGGGCAGTCGGCCATGTGCGCCTCGTCGGTCATGACGATGATCTTCTCGACCGTCGGCAGCTTGTCCTTCAGGGCCGCCAGGATCGGCAGGAAGGTCAGGTCGGTGAAGATGACCCGGTCTTCGGCATGGTTGATGATGTAGGCGAGCTGTTCGGGGAACAGGCGGGGGTTGAGGGTGTGGCAGACCATGCCGACCCCCATGATGCCGTACCAGGCCTCCAGGTGCCGGGCGGTGTTCCAGGCGAGCGTTGCGATGCGGTCGCCGGGCTTCATGCCCAGGTTCAGCAGCGCATTGGACAGCCGCTTGGCCCGCTCGTGGACCTCGGCATAGGTGGTGCGGACGATGGGCCCTTCGACGCTGCGCGAGACAATCTCGCGGTCCCCGTGCCAGGCCTTGGCGTGGTCGAGGATCTTGTCGACCGTCAGCGGCCAGTCCTGCATCAAGCCGAGCATCAGTCGCCTCCCTTTAGATTATCGGTGTTTGGTTGAGACCTAAGCTAGATTTGCCGGGCGTCCAAGGCAACGCCAGTCGCTTGCCTGGGGCGCAAAGGGAATGGCCTGCCCTTTGGAGGGTGACAGGGGCCAGGCCTTGGGTTAAATCAGCCCCATCATGTCTCCGAACGCCGCCACCTATCTCTTTTGGTATTTTGGCTATCCGACGCCCCTGGCGACGGACGGAGTTCTGCTGACGTGACCCAGACGTAAGAAGAACCTCAACCGCCGCCGCCGATCCGGCGGCTTTTTTTATGGCCCGTCGGACGGCTTCGCCAAAGCGCCCCTCCGAGAGAGCCTGTCCATGACCGCCACCGACCCCCTCACCACCGACGACCTGCGCATCAGCTCCATCAGGCCGCTGACGCCACCGGCCGAGATCATGGCCGCCCAGCCCCGCACCGACCGCGCCACCAGCACGGTCACCGGCGCGCGCAGAGCCGCCCAGGACATCATCCACGGCCGCGACGACCGCCTGCTGGTGGTCATCGGCCCCTGCTCCATCCACGATCCGGATGCGGCCATGGACTATGCGCGCCGGCTGGCGGCGGAGCGCGCCCGGTTCGCCGGCGAGCTGGAGATCCTGATGCGGGTCTATTTCGAGAAGCCGCGGACCACGGTGGGGTGGAAGGGGCTGATCAACGACCCTGGCCTGGACGGCGGCTTCCAGATCGACCAGGGCCTGCGCATCGCCCGCGGCCTCCTGGCCGACATCAACGACCTGGGCGTGCCGGCGGCCTGCGAGTTCCTGGACGTCACCACGCCCCAGTACATCGCCGACCTGGTCGCCTGGGGGGCCATCGGGGCGCGGACCACCGAGAGCCAGATCCATCGCGAGCTGGCCTCGGGCCTCTCCTGTCCCGTGGGCTTCAAGAACGGCACCGACGGCAATGTGCAGATCGCCGTGGACGCGGTGCGGGCCGCCAGCCAGCCGCACCATTTCCTGGCGGTGACCAAGGAAGGCCGCTCGGCCATCGCCGCCACGACCGGGAACGGCGACTGCCACGTGGTGCTGCGCGGGGGCGCGGCCCCCAATCATGACGCCGCCAGCGTAGCGGCCGCCTGCGCGCTGATCGAGAAGGCGGGTCTTGCGCCCCGGCTGATGGTCGACGCCAGCCATGCCAACAGCCACAAGAAGCCGGAGAACCAGCCTGCGGTCGCCGCCGACCTCGCCGCCCGGCTGAGCGCCGGCGATCGGAGCGTCATGGGCGTGATGATCGAGAGCCACCTGGTGGCCGGCCGCCAGGATCTGGTCCCGGGCCAGCCGCTGACCTACGGCCAGTCCATCACCGACGGCTGCATCGGCTGGGCGGATTCCGTCGCCGTGCTGGAAAACCTGGCGGGCGCGGTCGCCGCCCGGCGCAAGGCCCTGGCCCGCGAGCCGGCGCAAGCCTGAGGGAGGGTCGGGCCTGACGGAGGATCAGGCCGGGGTCTGGAGGTGGCTCCAGGCCTCGGCCGCCTCCGCGGCCGGGCCGGACGCATCGACGCGGGTCCAGGTGAGGTCGCCAACCTCCCGGTCGATCTGCATCTGCAAAGTCTCGACCGTGGCGTCCGAGGCGTCCCCATGCCGGGCGCCGATCCGCGCGGCGAGGATCTCGGCCGGCGCCTCCAGCCAGATCCCGGAGAAGGGAACCCCCGCCCGACGAGCCAGGGCCTCGGCCCGGGCTCTCAGCTCCGGAGAGATGAAGGTGGCGTCCAGCACCACGGCGCGGCCGGCCGCCAGGGCCTGGCCCGCCTCGCTGAACAGGGTGTCATAGACCTGCTCATAGAAGCCCGGCCCATAGGCGCTGGCTGGCAGGCGGCTGTCGGGGGGCACGCCCATGAGGCGCTTGCGGACCTCATCGGTGCGCAGCACCACGGCGCCGGGCGAGGCCCCCAGCCCTGGCGCAATGAGCCGCGCAAAGGTGGACTTGCCCGTGCCTGACAGGCCGCCCACGGCCGCCAGGCTGGGCGGCGGCGGCGACAGGTGGGCGAGCGCAGTATCCAGATAGGCGCTGGCCGCCGCATCGTCGCCCGAGTGCGCCCAGACATGGGTGCGGACCGCCGCGCGCACCGCCAGCATCAGCGGCAGGGCGGCGAGCCCATCCCAGAGTTCTGGGCCGAAGCTGCGGGCCGCCTCGTCCAGATAGGCCGACAGCACCCGCACCGCGGCGTCGCGACGGCGGCGGAAGTCCAGGTCCATCAGCAGGAAGGCGATGTCGTACTGGACGTCCACATCCGACAAGGTGTCGTTGAACTCGATGCAGTCGAACAGGATCGGCCGCCCATCCTCCAGCAGGATGTTCCCCAGGTGCAGGTCCCCGTGGCAGTGGCGGGCGAAGCCGCCCATGGCCCGGGCGTCCAGCAGCGCCTGATGCTGGAAGAAGGCCGCATCCGTCGCCGCCACCACCGCCTCGACCCGCTCTGCCCCCAGCCGATGCGCCAGGTCGCGCAGGAGATGGGCGTTGGAATCGATGGTGAACTTCAGCGCCCGGCCGCCGCCGCCCTGGGGCCGCAGGGGCGCCGAGGCATGGAAGCCGGCCACAGTCCGCCCGAGACTGTCGGCCAGGGCGCCGTCCACCGCCCAGGGCTGGGCGGCCAGCACGGCGTTTTCATCGAACCGGCGCATCTCCAGGGCGAATTCGACAGGCTCGCCCGCCCCGTCGAACTCCAGCCCGCCGTCAGCCGTGCGGCTGATGGTGCGCACCGTGCGATAGATGTCCGGGGCCGCCGCCCGGTTGAACCGCAGCTCGCGGTCCAGGGCCCAGCGCCGCAGCTCGAGGGTGGAATAGTCCAGATAGCCGAGCTCCACCCGGCGCTTGATCTTGAAGGCGCGCTCCGGTGTCAGGAAGACCCGGGCGCAGGCGGTGTCGATGCGTCGATCGGCCTGGCCCTCCAGCCAACTGGCGACCTCGGCCTCCTCGGGATCGGTCAAGACACGGCGTCCATCAGGGATAGAGGCGCTCTGTGGTCCAGCCGCCGCTCGCCCGGGCGAAGACCAGGCGCTCATGCAGACGAAACGGCCGGTCGCGCCAGAACTCGATCACCGTGGGCGTCAGGCGGAATCCCAACCAGTGAGGCGGCCGCGCCACCTTGCCGAGGCCAAAGCGCAGGCCGGTCTCGGCGATGCGCTTTTCCAGGGCCAGCCGATCCGGCAGGGGCCGAGACTGGCTCGAGGCCCAGGCGCCCAGCTGGGAGGCCCGCGCCCGGGTGGCGAAATAGGCGTCGGCCTCGGCCGCCGTCACCGGAGCGACCGATCCTCGCACCCGCACCTGCCGGCGCAGGGACTTCCAGTGAAACAGCAGGGCGGCGCGGGGATTTTCCGCCAGCTGCCGGCCCTTGGCGCTTTCCAGGTTGGTGTAGAAGACGAACCCCGCGGGATCGACGTCCTTCAGCAGCACCATCCGCACGTCGGGCGCGCCATCGGCGTCGGCGGTCGATAGAGCCATGGCGTTGGGGTCGTTGGGCTCCTTGGCCCCAGCCTCCCGCAGCCACTCGGAGAACAGGGCGAAGGGATCCTCCTCCGACAGCAGCGGCGGCGGCTCGGCCTTCGTCACCTGGGCCACATAGTCGTCCTCGCTGGGCGAGGCGGGGATGAGGGAGTCTTCGGGGAGCGGGGTCTTTGACATGACCTGCGCCCTATAGCGCGCAGGCGGTCGCACGTCAGGGGTTTAACGCGCCGTTGACGGCGCCTGGCTTAGGACTTTCGTCCTATGAGCGGGACCGATCAGCCCCTGACCACCCGCCGGGCGCGGGAGATGCTTGGCGTAGACGCTGCGGCCTCGCCGGGCGAGCTGCGTCGCGCCTTCCGCAATCGGGCCAAGGCCGTGCATCCCGACCGCGATGGCGGCGACGCCGAGGCCTTCCGCCGCCTCGTCCAGGCCTATGAAGCCCTTCGTCGCGGCCCTGGTCCAGAAACCTCGATCCGTCAGCCCCCCAGTGTTCAGACCCGTCGTGCGGCGGACGCCGCAACCCTCAATGTCAGTCCGACGGTGGCGGTTCAGGGCGGCTCGCTGGAGCACGTCATGGGCGATGGGCGGCGCCTGCGCATCACGGTTCCGGCGGGCCTTCGCAGCGGCGACCGGCTGCGGGTCGGCGGCGAACTTCTCAGCGTGGCGGTGCGCGGGGACGGCCGGCTGATCGTCCGCGGCGACGATCTCTGGGTCACGGCGGTTCTCGACCGCACCCTGATGGACCAGGGTGGCCGCGCCCGGGTGGAGACGCCCCTGGGCCCCAGGGACGTCTGGATCACCCAGAAGGCGGCCGCCCGCGGCCTCATCCGACTGGCTGGCGAAGGCCTCCCGGCCCGGGGTCGTCACCGGCAGGGTGACATGTTCATCCGCCTGCAGGCGGCCAGCGATACGGCGTCCAGCGCGGCGCGCGCCCTGCTTCGCCGTTTCGCCGCCGCCTGGGCGGCGTGATCAGTCCCGATCGCGATCGGTGATGTTGAACTGCGTATCCAGCTCGAAGTCGTACACGCCGTCGGCGCACTTGGCGTCTTCCACCTCGTAGCCCTCGATCACGCCGTCATCTTCTTCGCGCTCGATCTCGCGGGGATCGCTGCAACCGACCGCAGCCAGGGCGGCCATCACCTGCGCCCGTTCCTGGGCCGAGGGCGGCGCATCAGCCAGGCTGGCGGTGGCCGGCAGCATGAGGGCGGCGACCGAGAGGATCACGAGGCGCATCGGCTTGAACTCCTGTTGCGTTTTCATGCCCTAACAGCGCGGCTGAAGCTTGCGAGTTCCCCTATGCCGGGGCGTGGCGCCCGCCGGGAAATGCGCTAAGACCGCCGCCATGTCGCACAACACATTTGGCCACCTGTTCCGCGTCACCACCTGGGGCGAAAGCCATGGGCCGGCCCTCGGCTGCGTGATCGATGGCTGCCCCGCCGGCCTCCCGCTCACCCCGGAGGATGTCCAGGTCTGGCTCGACCAGCGCCGGCCGGGCCAGGGCAAGTTCGTGACCCAGCGCCAGGAGCCAGACGCGGTGCGCATCCTGTCGGGCGTCTTCGAGGACGAGCGCACCGGCGGCCCCGTCACGACCGGCACGCCGATCTCGATGATGATCGACAACACCGACCAGCGTAGCCGCGACTATTCCGAGATCGCCCAGGCCTTTCGCCCGGGCCACGCCGACTATCCCTATTTCGCCAAGTACGGCGTGCGCGACTATCGGGGCGGCGGCCGCGCCTCGGCCCGGGAGACCGCCGCCCGCGTCGCCGCCGGCGCCGTGGCCCGTAAGATTCTCGACGGCGTCACCATCCGCGCCGCCGTGGTTCAGATCGGCCCCCATGCGATCGACCGCAGCCGCTTCGACTGGGACGAGACCCGCAACAATCCCTTCTGGTGTCCCGATCCTGAGACAGTCCCGGTCTGGGAATCTCACCTGGAGACGATCCGCAAGAGCGGCTCCTCCACCGGCGCCGTCGTCGAGGTGGAAGCCACCGGGGTCGCCGCCGGCTGGGGCGCGCCGATCTATGGCAAGCTGGACGCCGAGCTGGCCGGGGCGCTGATGTCGATCAACGCCGCCAAGGGGGTCGAGATCGGGGCCGGCTTCGCCGCCGCGGCCCTGTCTGGCGAAGAGAACGCCGACGAGATGCGGATGGGAAATGACGGCCAGCCGGTCTTCCTGTCGAACATGGCCGGCGGCGTGCTCGGCGGCATTTCTACCGGCCAGGCTGTGAGCGCCCGGGTCGCCTTCAAGCCGACCTCCTCCATCCTGACGCCCCGGCAGAGCCTCAATGAGGCGGGCGAAGAGATCGAGCTGCGCACCAAGGGCCGGCACGACCCCTGCGTCGGAATCCGCGCCGTGCCGGTGGTCGAGGCCATGGTCGCCTGCGTGCTGGCTGACGCCTTCCTGCGCCATCGCGCCCAGGCCGGCGATGCGCGGTTTGTCCCGGGCGTCGGCGCACAGCCCAGGCTGGCGACCTGAGCCAACCTCAGAGATCGCCGGTTTTCCGCATTGACCCGGTCGATGACTTGCCTGAAATGAGCGGCTTCGAATCCGGCCCCATCCGGAGAAGCAAGCAAAGACACCGCCGCGAAAGACGGAAACCTTGCGCTACGAACTCCTGAGGATCCTGCTGGTCGACGACAACCACCACATGCGGGTGCTGTTGACCGAGATTCTGCGGGCCATCGGCGTGGTCCATGTCCATGAGGCCGCCGACGGGGCCGAGGGCCTGCAGGCGCTGCGCAGCCACGCCATCGACATCGTCATGACCGACCTGTCCATGCAGCCCCTGGACGGCATCGACTTCGTGCGCCTGCTGCGCAACTCCCCCGACAGCGCCAACCAGATGATCCCCGTGATCATGATCACCGGCCACTCCACCCTGCGCCGGGTGGCCGAGGCCCGGGACGCCGGGGTCAACGAATTCCTGGCCAAGCCGCTGACCGCCCGGGGCGTATTGGAGCGGCTGAACCGCATCGTCGAGCATCCGCGGCCCTATATCCGCACGAAGGACTATTTCGGTCCCGACCGCCGCCGCCGCGCCGATCCCAATTTCAATGGTCCCTGGCGTCGTAGCACCGACACCGCCGTGGCCCTGTCGCACCAACTGGACTGACGCGGCGGCCGCCGCCACCATTTGGTGATGTTTTGCGCGTCTTCTGGCGGCTGACCTCCCGGGGATTCACCATGAACGCGCCGATGCTGCTTCGCCTGAGCCTGATCGGCCTCCTGGGCCTCACCCAGGCGGGTTGTCTGGCCGCCGCGGTCGTCGGCACGACTGCCGGCGTAGCTATCGGCGTCACTGGCGCGGCCGTCGGCGCCACGGCCAAGGGCGTCGGCATGGCCGCCGGCGCGGTGATCCCCGGCGGAGACGATGAGGATGACCACCGACGCCGCCGGTGAGCGCCCCGGGACCTAGAGCGCGTTCCGATAGGTGGGAACCGGTTATCGGAACAAAACGCGCTCAAGACTTTGAATTGAGAGCCTGACTTAACGATCAGACGGTTCCGTCTGATCGCATCAGGCTCTAGAGGCTCAGGGCGCAGCTTTCGCCGATGGTCGGGCGCGACACCTTGATCCGGGTCAGGCCCGGGAAGTCCGCCTTCAGCCGGTCGGCGAAATAAAGGCAGATGTTCTCCAGGGTCGGGCTTTCCAGGCCGGCCTTTTCATTCAGCAGGCCGTGATCCAGTTCCAGGGCGACGGCGCGCAGGGCGCTGTCGAGCTCGGCCAGATCGGCCACCCAGCCCACGGGCGGTTGCGGCGCGCCGGCCACGGTCGCCTCCACCTGAAACGAGTGGCCATGCAGCCGCGTATAGGGGCTGTCGGCGGGGCCATGGGGCAGGAAGTGGGCCGCGTCGAAGGTCGCGACCTTGGTGATCTCGAAGATATGCGATGTCATCTGGCGCGCTTCAGGGCGACCCGTCCAGCCAACCGGCCGTCAGGGAATGCCCAGATATTTGTGGGTTTGGACGCTTAAACGCCAACGGGGGTGGGCGAGGCAATAGGCGATCGCCGCCTCGGTGTTCGCCGCCCGGTCTGGACCGTCCATGGGCTGGAGATAGAAGCGCTCGAAATCCAGACCCGCAAAGCGCGCCGGATCGACGCCCGCTTGCGGAAAGACCAGCTTCAATTCCTGCCCCGAGGTCTGGACCACCGGCGCCTGGGCCTTGGGGCTGACGCAGATCCAGTCGATGCCTGAGGGGGCCGGCAGGGTGCCATTGGTCTCCACGGCGATCTCGAAGCCCCGGGCCTTGAGGGCGTTGATCAGCGGCGTGTCCAGTTGCAGCAGCGGTTCGCCCCCGGTGCAGACCACCAGGCGGTGGGCGGCCTCGCCGCCCCAGGCGGCCGCCACGGCGTCAGCCAGCTCGTCAGGCCCGGCGAACCGCCCCCCACCAGGTCCATCCATGCCCACGAAGTCGGTGTCGCAGAAGGTGCAGACCGCGCTCGCCCGGTCGGCCTCGCGGCCAGACCACAGGTTGCAGCCGGCGAAGCGGCAGAAGACCGCGGGACGCCCGGCCTGGCCGCCCTCCCCCTGCAGAGTCAGGAAGATCTCCTTGACCGCGTAGCTCACGCCGCAAGCTCCGGACGGCCTTGGTCGACCCACTCGGCCCAGCCGCGGGCCCGCAGTTCGCAGGCGGGGCAATCGCCGCAGCCATGGCCCCAGTCGTGGAGGGCGCCGCGTTCGCCGCGATAGCAGGTGTGGCTCTCCTCGCAGATCAGCGCCACCAGCGGCTCGCCCCCCAGGGACTTCGACAGGGCCCAGGTCTGCGCCTTGGTGAGCGCCATCAGCGGCGTCTGGATGCGGAAATCCTGCGCCATGCCCAGGTTCAGGGCGTGCTCCAGGGCGTCGATGGTGTCGCGCCGGCAGTCGGGATAGCCGGAGAAGTCGGTCTCGCACATGCCGCCCACCAGGTCGCGGATTCCCCGCCGGTCGGCCACCGCCGCGCCATAGGTGAGGAAGACGAGATTCCGGCCGGGCACGAAGGTCGAGGGCAGCCCCTTCTCGGTGACCTCAAAGGCGCGATCGGCGGTCATGGCGGTCTCGGCGATGGCGCCGAACCCGGTCAGGTCGATCAGGTGATCGTCGCCCAGCCGCGGCGCCCAGGCGGGGAACTGGGCCGCCATAGCCTGGCGCACCACCTGACGGGCCTGCATCTCGACGGCGTGGCGCTGGCCATAGTCGAAGCCCACCGTCTCCACATGGTCATAACGCGCCAGCGCCCAGGCCAGGCAAACCGAAGAGTCCTGGCCGCCGGAAAACAGGACAAGGGCGCGGCGATCGCGGGGGGCGTCTGTCATGGCTCCCATATGCGCGTGGAAGGTCCGCAGGGGAAGACCAGGGCGCTGCGGCCGAGCGTCCGATTTGTACGTCGAGGCGTCGGCTCCTCAAGCGATTTCGAAGATTGAGTACGGCCCCGGGGCGGCTCGCCGAATCGACGCTTCTGCTCTCCCCCAAGGGCGCACAACGGATAACGCCGGTCGGTTTTGTGCGCGCCGTTCGAAACCGCGGTATTTCCGTCACGTTTGCGTCAAACTCGCCTTATTTCGCTCAGGTGAACGAGGTTCAGTTTGACGGGCGCGTCAGTGAAGACGAGGTTGCGCCCGGCCGCCGCTCCCCCGACGGCCGTCCTGTCTCAAACTCGCAAACAATGGGCGGCGCCAAAGCCGCCTGGGAGGATCCATGCCGTCTCTGAAAACGTCCGGTCTGCGCCGAAGCCTGGTGGCGACCGTGTCCATGGCCGCCTTCGTCGCCAGCGCCGGGTCGGCGCTCGCCCAGGCCCAGGCCCCGGTCCGGCCCCAGGCCGAGCCCTACATGATCCAGGAACTGGTCATCACCGCTGAAAAGCGTGAGCAGGCCCTGCAGGATGTCCCCGTGGCCGTCTCGGCCTTCACCTCCGAGCAGCGCGACACCCAGGGCATCACCAATATCCAGGACTTCGTGAACTTCACGCCGGGGATGAACTATTCCGGCACCGACCGGGTGTCCCTGCGCGGCGCGGGGCGCAACACCTTCTATATCGGCAACGACCCCGGCGTGGCCGCCTATTCGGACGGCTTCTATTCGGCGAGTTCGTCGGAGCTGTTCAAGACGCCGCTGTTCATCGAGCGCACCGAAATCCTCCGCGGTCCCCAGGGCACCCTCTATGGCCGCAACGCCATGGGCGGGGCGATCAACCAGGTGTCCAAGCGCCCGTCGCAGGACTTCTCCGGCGAGATCCGCGCCGCGGTGGGCAACTACGAATATACCCGCGTCGAGGGCGTGGTTTCGATTCCGGTCGCGGACAATCTGCGCTTCAAGGTCGGCGGCAACCAGGAATGGCAGCGTCGGGGCTTCATCAAGAACATCGGCAGCGCCAATGAAGGCGCCTCGATCAAGCGCACCTATTTCGAAGCCCAGGTGGAAGCCGAACTCGGCGACAATGTCGATGTGTGGGTCCGCTACAACCGCTCCAACTGGGATGACAGCCTGGGCGTCGGGGACCGGCTGAGCAATCTGGTCAGCCCCTATGACACCACCCGCGCCTTCCAGCCCATCGGCGGCCTGGTGACCAATTTCCAGTTCGGTGAGACGGTGACCAATCCGGGCGTCGCCGACCCTTACGTCCAGAACACCAACCGCGACGGCTACGGCGCCCTGCGCGGCAACCACGTGCTGACCGGCCAGATCACCTGGGACCTGGGCTTCGCCGACCTGAAGTATATCGGCGGCTTCCAGCAGTACGACTATCAAACCGGCGGCGACTACGACAACACCAGCCGCACCGCGCCCATCACCGTGGCAGGCATCCCGGGCGTCTATGTGGACTACACCACTGACTTCTACGAGACCAAGAAGTACTATTCCAACGAGCTGAACCTGACCTCCAACTCGGACGGCCCGCTCAACTGGATCGTGGGCCTCTATCAATACAATGAGGATCATGGGCAGCGCATCCAGCTGGGCAATCCCCAGCAGGCGCAGATGGCCACCCCCTGCTATTTCGGCGGGGCGGCCAATCCTTGCATCCCCGCGCCGGCCAATCCCAGCCGCAACTTCGCCGACAACATCGCTGACCTGAACTCCAAGGCCTATGCGGTGTTCGGCCAGTTCACCTATGCGTTCAACGACGCCTGGGCGCTGACCACCGGCCTGCGCTACACCAAGGATGAGAAGGACGGCTTCGAGAGCCAGCGCCTGGTGCTCTATTCGCCGGCCGGCCCGTTCGGCCCCCAGCTCGGCGGCGCGGCGGCCTTCGACGTCTCCACCGACCTCGATCCTTCGACGCCCGGTATCCAGAACAGCCGCACCCTGTCCAACAGCTGGGAGGCGGTCACCGGCGTGGTCAATCTCGACTGGACGCCGGACGACGACAGCCTGTTCTATGGCAAGTACAGCCGCGGCTATAAGTCCGGCGGCTTCCTGCTGGGGACGCTGGCGCCCAACCCCGAAGGCGAGGCCGAGTTCGTCAACGCCTATGAGCTGGGCATGAAGAAGACGATCGCCCGCCAGCTGATCGTCAACGCCTCGCTCTATTACAACGACTACAACGACCTGCAGCTGAACCTGCAGCAGCTAAACGCGGCCGGCACGGCCTCAGCCAACAACTTCATCAATGTGGACGCCCGGGCCTATGGGCTGGAGCTGGAAACCATCTGGGAGCCCAGCCGCAACCTGCAGGTGTCGGTCAGCTACGGCTATCTGAACACCGAAATCACCCGCGGCTGCTGCTTCTATGACCCGGCCGACCCCAGCGCCCTGCTGCCCCAGGCCCAGCCGGCGGGCGGCACGGCCGTGCAGAACGGCGTGCTGCTGGTCTTCCAGGACCTGAAGGGCGCGCAGCTCTTCCAGTCGCCGGAACACAAGGTGGCGATGAACGCCAACTACACCTGGGACTTCGGACCTGGCTCGCTGATCGCCTCGGGCACCGCCTTCTGGACCGACGAGACGATCTACCAGCCCTTCGACAACCCCGCCTTCGCGGTGCCGGCCTACACCGTCGCCGACTTCCGCCTGATCTGGCGCGATATCGAGGACCGCTACTCGCTGATCGGCTTTGTGAAGAACGCCTTCGAAGAAGAGGGCTTCACCTCCACCGGATCGACCAACCCGACCGCGGTCTTCGCCAATCCCAACCCCGGCCTGACGGTGGGCGGCCAGACCTATCTGCAGCAGACCGGAACGGCGATCACCCGCGGTCTCATCCAGCCGCGCACCTTCGGCCTGGAGCTGCAGTACCGCTTCTAAGCGCAGGGCTCGATCCTGAGAGGGGGCGGCGGGGCGACCTGCCGCCCCCCTCTTCGTTTTCACGTCTGCGTCAAACTGCCGGGGCCAACTTAACGTCTCTGAAAAGGGTTCCCTCCATCCTGGGTGGAGATTGCAACGGCCCCGGCTAACCATGCCCCTCTCCGAGTTCTTCTTCGACCGCGTGACGGAAGAGATCCGCGTCCAACTCGAGGGCGTGCTGGCGCTCACCGACCGACTGAACCGACAGCACCTCGGCGCCGACGCCCAAGCCTGTGTCGATGGCGTCGATGAAGCCGCGACGGCTGTCTGTCGCCTGCTGGCCGCCACCCACGACCTGAAGACCGCCGCCCAGCAGCAACTCAGCCTGAACCCCGAACCGCGCCTGCTCCGCGACCTGATGGACGAGGTGCAGGAACGCTGGATCAGCCGCGCCCGCGAAAGCGGCGTCACCCTGCTGGTCTCCTATGAAGGCGACCCGGCGGCGACGGCGCTGATCGACCCCTTCCGACTTCATCAGGTGTTCGACGGCTTCATTGGCCAGGCCATATCCAGCGTCCGCCGGGGCGCCGTCGAAGCCTCCCTGCGGGTCAGTAGCGAGACGGTCGACAGCTTGCGCCTGGAAGGCCGCATCCGCGGGGCCGGCGAGGTCATCGACCAGGGCCTGTCGGGCAGCATCGAAGACATCGACGCCCGCTTTGGCCTGGAGACCGCCATCGGCGCGGCCCTCGCCCAGAACATCCTGCTCAGCCTGAGCGGCGCTCAGACCACCGAGCGCAATCTCGGCGGCGGAGAAACCGCCGTGTTCACCCTTGATGCGCCTTGCGCGCCCCAGGCCGAGCCGGCCCAGCCCGAGGCCGCGTCCGACCGCGCCGCCCACATCCTCATCGTCGATGACAACGCCACCAACCGCATGGTGGCCGAGACCCTCTGCGAGATGTTCGACTGCACCGCCGAAACCGCCGTCGACGGGGTCGAGGCGGTCGAACTGGCCCGGACCGGCCGGTTCGACCTGATCCTGATGGATATCAAGATGCCGCGGATGGATGGGGTGGCGGCTACCCGGGCCATCCGCGCCCTGCCCGGCCCGACTGCTCAGACCCCCATCATCGCCCTGACGGCCAACGCCGATCCCGAGGACGCCGCGGCCTACATCGCAGCGGGCATGATCGGGGTGGTGGAAAAGCCGATGAAGCCCGAAAACCTGCTGCGCGCCCTGCAACAGGCCCTCGAGGGCAGCACGGCCCGCGCCGCCTGAATCCCTCAAACGAAAAGAGGCGCGGCCCTCGCGGACCGCGCCTCCTGTCGCCTGACCGGATTAGGCGATTACATCTCCGGGGCGCCCTCGACGGCGGGGGTCTCGGCCCCGGCCGAAGTGTCCGCCGGGCTCTCGACCTCAGCCGAGGCGTCGGCGGCGGCGCCGGCGTCAGCCTGCATGGCCTGACCAATCCGGGCGCGAAGCGCCGCGTCGGTCTGGGCGGCCGCAGCGATCTGGTTGTACTCCGTGGCGGTCAGGCCCGACTCCTCCACCGCAGCGGTCATCTTGGTGGTCATTTCCTGCTGCAAGGCCGTCTGGGCGGTCGCATCGGCCTCGGCGCTGACCTTGGGGCCGTACTCTTCATTGAGAGCCTGGACGTCGGCCATCGCCTCGGCGAAGTCCGCCACCTGGGTGTCGGTGAAGCCGGCGCCGCTGGCGGCGGGGGCGGTCGCAGCAGCCGAGGCCGCCGCATCATTGGACAGCGTCACATCAGCGCCCGCATCCTGAGCGAAGGCGGCGGGGGCGGCGGTCAACGCGAGCGCGGCGGCCGCGGCGAAAAACGTGGTCTTGAGGGTCATTGTCAGTGTCTCCTGTTCTGTCCACTCCCATCACAAACCGGTGAGCAGCAGAAAAGGTTGCCCACCTGAGGCAGAATTATCACGGCGCCGTGAAGCGCGCCGCCGCCGGATTAGAGATCCAAAGGCGGCGGCGCGTCCGGTGAGTGGCCGCCTATTTGAGCGCCGCGGCGTCGAGATCCACCGTCATTTCCCGCGCCCACAGACGAATGGCGCGGCAGGCCTCGACGAAGGTCTGCGCGTCCCCCGGCGCGGCGAGGGCGAAGAAGCCTTCATCCATGTCCTCGGCGACGCCGGCCTTCTCCAACAGCACCGCAGCGGACGCCGTGTGGGCGATGAACTTGCAGTGGGCGAAGGCGTCGTTGACGAAGTCCTTGGCCGTCTTGTCCTTGGAGAGCATGGCGGCGCCCTCCTCCGACACCAGGATCGCCACGGCGTCGTAAAGCACCGATGGGCCGCCATCGATCTTCTGGCCGGCCGGCTGCGCCACGCCATCGCTGAGCGTCACGCCGCCGATATGCGGGGCGATCACCTCGAAGATGGCGCCCTCGGCCTTGATGGCCTCCGTCAGGGCCTTGAACAGCGCCGCATCGGCGCCATCGCTCATCAGCAGGCCGAACTTGCGCCCTTCGAACCTGGGCAGGGGACGCTTCAGCATGCTCAGCGCATCCGAGGGCGGAAGGTCTGTGATCACCGGACGCGCCGGCTGAAGAGCGGTCGGCATGGACGTCAGGCCGAGCCCGGTGGCGACGGTCTTGGCGAGCCCTTGGTCGATATTGCGCAGATGGCCGACCATGCGCTCCCTGATATCCAGCCGTTCGACCTTGCTGAGTTCGAACACCAGGGCGTCGCCCATGTGCTTCTGCTCGATCGGGGTTTGGCTGACGAAGAACTGCCGGGCCTGGCTGTAGTGGTCGGCGAAGGTCTCGGCGCGGATCTGGCGGGTCTCGCCGGACTCCGCGACGGCGGCGTGCGGATAGCCCCGCTCGGGGCTCTCCCGCGGCCCGCCCTGGGCGCCCCAGCTGTTGGGCTCGTAATTGGCCCGGCCCACGGGGTTGCGCATGGCCATGTGGCCATCCTGCTGGAAATTGTGGACCGGACAGCGCGGCGCGTTCACCGGAATATGGGTGAAGTTGGGTCCGCCCAGCCGCTTCAGCTGGGTGTCCAGATAGGAGAAGTTCCGGCCCTGCAGCAGGGGATCGTTGGTGAAGCCGATGCCCGGCACCACGTTCTGGGTGCAGAAGGCCACCTGCTCGGTCTCGGCGAAGAAGTTCTGGACGTTGTTGTCCAGCACCATGCGGCCGATGATCCGCACCGGGATCCGTTCCTCGGGAATGATCTTGGTGGGGTCGAGGATGTCGAATTCGAATTCGTCGGCGAAGGCCTCGTCGAACACCTGGACGCCCAGCTCCCATTCCGGCGGCTGGCCGCTGTCGACTGCGTCCCACAGGTCGCGGCGGTGGAAGTCCGGGTCGGCCCCGTTGATCTTCAGGGCTTCGTTCCACAGCACAGACTGAAGGCCGAGCTTGGGCTTCCAGTGGAACTTGACGAAGCTCGACTTTCCTTCGGCGTTGATGAACCGGAAGGTGTGGACGCCGAAGCCCTCCATGAACCGCAGGGACCGCGGGATCGCCCGATCCGACATGGCCCACATGATCATGTGCATGGACTCTGGGCTCAGGGTGATGAAGTCCCAGAAGTTGTCATGGGCCGTCTGGGCCTGCGGGAACCCGCGGTCGGGCGCCGGCTTGGCCGCGTGGATCAGGTCCGGGAATTTGATGGCGTCCTGGATGAAGAAGACCGGGATGTTGTTGCCGACCAGGTCCCAGTTGCCCTCCTGGGTGTAGAATTTCACAGCAAAACCGCGGACATCCCGGGGCAGATCCGGCGAGCCCTTGGCGCCGGCGACGGTGGAGAACCGCACGAAGACCGGCGTGCGCTGTCCCGCCGTCTGGAAGGGATCAGCCCGGGTCAGGTCGGACAGGGATTCGGTAGCCTCGAAATAGCCGTGCACCCCAAACCCCCGGGCATGCACCACGCGCTCGGGGATACGCTCATGATCGAAGTGGAAGAGCTTCTCGCGGAGATGGAAGTCATCCAGCAGGGTCGGGCCACGGGGCCCGACCTTCAGGCTGTTCTGGTCATCGGCGACCGGAATTCCCTGCTGGGTGGTCAGGACCGGGGTGTCGCCAGAGGCGGTCTGATGGGTTTCACCCCCTGCGCCGGGGTTACGCGTCCCGTAGATGTCTTCGGCCATGGCGTGAGTCCTCCTCTGGAGCCGCGGCTGAAGCGCGCGAGACCAAGGAAGGGTTCATTGAAAACCCGCGGCCGGGTTCCCGCCAGATCACACCGGCGGCTCAGGCCCGGCGGGACACGCTGGCCGAACGCGCCACGGCGTCGATTTTCGCCACGCCCAGGGCCTGTTCGATCTGCCGCATCAAGGGCCCAAGCTGGACAGGCTTTGCGGCGACGCCATCCATGCCGACCCCCAGATAGCGCTGGGTCTCATGGGTCATCACGCTGGCGGTAAGCGCCAGAATAGGCGTGCGCGGAAGGCCCGCGTCCAGCTCCGCCGCCCGGATGACCTTTGTCGCATCCATGCCGTCCATGCCAGGCATATGGATGTCCATCAGGATCAGGTCCCAGCCTCCGACGCCCCAGGCCAGGATCGCCTCGTGGCCGTCCGCCGACTGGCCGCAGTCCAGGCCCTGACTCTCAAGGAGGGTCTTCAGGACCATGCGGTTGGCGCCGTTGTCGTCGACGATCAGGATTCGGCGGCCACGGACGCCTGCGGCCGGCGGCCCAGCGGCGGGCGGCTCATCTCCGGCATATGCCGGCGTGGTGCGGGCCATGGGCAGGCTGAGGGTAAAGGTCGTGCCTAGGCCCGGTTGGCTCGTGAACTCGATCTTGCCCCCCATCAACGCCACCAGGTCGCGGCAGATGGCCAGGCCCAGGCCCGTTCCGCCGCTGCGGCGGGTATTGGAGGCGTCAGCCTGGACGAACTTGTCGAAGATGGTCGCCTGATGATCCAGGGGAATGCCGATTCCGGTATCGGTCACCTCGCAGGTCAGGCTCTTGGCGTCTCCGCCGATACGCACCGAGATCGATCCCGTCTCGGTGAATTTCAGCGCATTGGAGATCAGGTTGCTGATCACCTGGCGCAGCCGCACCTCATCCCCCAGCCGCCCGCCACGGGCCTCCGGGGCGAGGTCGAGCGTGAAGGTCAGGCCGCGCTCGGCGGCGATCTGTCCATAGAGCGTGCCCAGGGGGCCGATGAGGCGATCAATATCGAATTCGGCTGCGGTGATGGTCATCTCGCCGGCTTCGATCCGGGCGATGTCGAGGATGGCGTTGAGGATATCCAGCAGGGTCGAGGCCGAGTCCTGCACCACAGCCAGCCGCTCACGCTGGACCGTGGGGAGGTCGTCCAGGGCCATGACCTGGACCATGCCCAGCACGCCGTTCAGGGGCGTGCGGATCTCGTGGCTCATGGTGGCGAGGAACTCGCTCTTGGCCCGGTCTGCGGCGCGGGCGGCGACCGCCAGCTCCTGGGCCTCCCGGGTCAGGGCTTGGTTCCGCGTCAGTTCATGGCGCAGGGCGACATTGACCTCGTCCGTCGCCAGCCGGGCGCGGATCTCGCGCATCACGGCCCCTCGCATCAGGGTCGACATGCCAAGGGCGGCGAACACGCCGGCCACGCCCACATAGGCGTAGTGGCCAATCAGGTGGCCGGGTGCGGCGCGGGCCATGAGCACCATCCCGACAAAGGCCGCGAGGGTGCTGACATAGGCGACCCGACGGGTGGGCGCGGCGATGGCGAACACCAGGGCCATCAGCACGAAATAGATCAGCTTCAGGGCTTCGAAGTGGAGGCTCAGATAGGCGACCACATTGGCCATGAAGAGGGCGTTCATCAGCAGGGCCGCCGCCTCGAGGCGCAACAGCCTCTGGGGTTGCTTCAGCCAGCGCCAGGCCAGCAGGCCCATGATCGTGGCGACCACTGAGAGCCCTGTCAGGATGATGAGGGCGGACCCGACTTCAAAGAACGGATGCGAGACGCTGACCACGGCATAGTAGATCGCCGCCGCCAGGACATAGGTGCGCAGGATAGGCGTCTGGGACTGGGCCAGGACCTCGGGAGAGACGGTGATGTCGGCCGGCTTGCGGGCCGTGAGCTTGAGCAAGGTGAGCCTCGGCGTCTGGCGGAACACCGAACAATGGCATGCCAATACCTACGAATTGA
Organism: Phenylobacterium sp.; assembly: GCF_030646615.1. Lineage (GTDB taxonomy): Bacteria > Pseudomonadota > Alphaproteobacteria > Caulobacterales > Caulobacteraceae > Phenylobacterium. The sequence continues at coordinate 73,795 of NZ_JAUSLG010000012.1, forward strand.
TTTCCTTGGAAAAGACGTCCCCCGGGTTGAGTATCGCCGCGCCAGACGGCCGCCACAGCGTCGCAAGGAGGAAACCGCCATGGCCCGCGAGACCATTCTCGAGCCCGATCTGCCGATCATCGATCCGCATCATCACCTGTGGGACATGCGCGGCCGCTTCGGCGCCGACGCGCCGCCGCCCCGGCATGGCTTCGAGGCCGTGCTCCACCGCGCGCCGCACTATCTCCTCGACCAGCTGATGACCGACCTCGGGGCCGGCCACAATGTACGCGCGACGGTCTTTGTGGAATGCGGCGCCATGTACCGGGCCGGGGCGTCGGGCGCCCTCGCGCCGGTGGGGGAGACCGAGTTCGTCAATGGCGTGGCGGCCATGAGCGCCAGCGGACTCTATGGCGAAACCCGGGCCTGCGCCGGCATCGTCGGACACGCAGACCTCACGCTTGGCGAGGCGGTGGCGCCGGTTCTCGAGGCGCATCTGGCCGCGGGCGGCGGGCGGTTCCGCGGCGTTCGCCAGAGCGCCCGCCATGATCCCGACCCCGCCGTCCTGGGGCCGCTGGGGGGCATGGCGGCTGGGCTCTATCGCAGCGCCGCGTTCCGGGCGGGCTTTGCGCACCTCGCGCGCCACCGCCTGTCCTTCGACGCCTGGCTGCTGGAGCCGCAACTGCCCGACCTGATCGATCTGGCGAGCGCCTTTCCGGAGACGACCATCATCCTCGACCATGTGGGCACGCCGCTGGGGATCGGCGCCTATGCCGGCCAGCGCGAGGCGCGGTTCGGGATCTGGCGCGACAATATCCAGGCCCTGGCCGAACGCCCCAATGTGGTCTGCAAGATCGGCGGGCTGGCCATGCCGTTCCTGGGCTTTGCAAGCTTCCTGGCCGAACCGCCGGCCACATCGGCGGCGCTGGCCCAGGAATGGCGGCCCTATGTGGAGACCGCCATCGAGGCCTTTGGCGTCGAACGCTGCATGTTCGAGAGCAACTTCCCCGTCGATGCGGGGACGTGCGACTACGCCACCCTCTGGAACGCCTTCAAGCATCTGGCGGCGGGCGCGTCTGGCGACGAGAAGGCGGCCCTGTTCCACGACACGGCGCGGCGGGTTTACCGGCTGGACATCTGAACGGAGCGGCCGGCGCTGGGCCGGGCCGCCCCATTCATCCCCCTCAGGCTGCGACAAGACCCTGGGTGAGCACATCGGCCAGCCTGGCCTCGGCGCCTTCGATGGCGGCGGCCCGCGCCTCCGGCCCGAAGCCGATCTTCTCGGCATGGACGAAGGTGACGT
>NZ_JAUSLG010000024.1 GCF_030646615.1 Phenylobacterium sp.
TGCACATGATCGAGACGATCAACAAGATCGTCCGCACCTCGCGCCAGATGCTGCACGAGATCGGCCGTGAGCCGACTCCGGAAGAGCTGGCCGAAAAGCTGGCCATGCCGCTGGAAAAGGTGCGCACGGTCCTGAAGATCGCCAAGGAGCCGATCAGCCTCGAGACGCCGATCGGCGACGAGGAAGACAGCCACCTGGGCGACTTCATCGAGGACAAGAACGCCATCCTGCCTATCGACGCGGCCATCCAGTCGAACCTGCGGGAAACCACCACCCGGGTGCTGGCTTCGCTCACCCCGCGGGAAGAACGCGTGCTGCGCATGCGTTTCGGCATCGGCATGAACACCGACCACACCCTCGAAGAGGTCGGCCAGCAGTTCAGCGTCACCCGCGAACGTATCCGCCAGATCGAGGCCAAGGCCCTGCGCAAACTCAAGCATCCGAGCCGCTCGCGGAAGCTGCGAAGCTTCCTCGACAGCTAGGACCTCAGAAACCCCGCCGGAAACGGCGGGGTTTTTCGTTGGCCGCCGGCGCCAGATGTGTGCGGCTATCGCAACGCGGCGATCGCGGCCGACGCATTTGTTGCAATAGCCGCCTCGATGCTGGCGACCCGCTCGAAAGGCCGATGGGCGCGCGTGAACACAGCTACGGCGAAGGCGCGGCCATCGGCATGGGTGATCACTCCGACCTCGTTGCGGACCCGTCCCGTCAGGCTGCCGGTCTTCCCGGCGACCATGGCGCCGTCGGGAAGATCGCGTCCCAGGCGACTGCTGACCTGCTGCGCCATGACGGCTCGCACGCTGGCGCAGGCCGCGGGCGGCGCGGCCTCATCCCGCCAGATGGCGCGCAATAGGCGGGTCATCTCCCGGGGCGTGGAGCGATTTGTCCGCGCCGCATCGAAGGCCGCCGCGGAATCGACCCGAGCTGCGTCATAGCTTTGGGCCATCGCGGCCCTGCCGAGGTCGCCCGACCGGGCGGCCGCCAGATGGGCATAGTCGGAAAAGCCGATATCGATGGCCATCTCGTCGAACATGGTCCGCAGATCGTGCACGACGACGCTGTGTGAGCATCCGCAGGCGCGCAGGCGTGCATTGACCTGCTGAATCCCGACCCGAGCCAGCAGCAGGTCGGTCGCCGCGTTGTCGCTGACGCTCATCATTTGCAGGCAGAGGTCCCGCCACGAGAGCACCGCCGGATCGGAGAAGATGGACAGGCCGGTCGGGCCGGCGGTGAGGGATTTAGGGTCCAACTCAAGGCGTTCAGCAGGGTCGATAAGGCCAGCGGAAACCTGCGCATAGAATTCCAAGGCGATGAAAACCTTGAACACCGAGGCGAGGACGACCGGCTGATCCGCGTCCAGGCTGAGTTCAGCGCCGCTTTGCAGGTCAAGAGCATGGAGTGCGGCGTCGCATCCGGCGTCCTGAAAGCGGCGAGCGATCACACCAGGGGAGTCGGTGAGCTCTGGCATCTCAGCCCCTCCTTCCATCTGCGCCGATATGGGCTCCAGCTCTTCGAGCGCGGAAGGCCGCCTCCACCGACGGCATGACCAGCCAGCTGATGTCTTCGCCGACGGATTCCAGCTCCTTGGCGGTGCTGGAGGAGATGTGCAGGAACTGGGCGTCGCAGATGAAATGCACCATCGGGATCGAGGCATCGAGCCGCTCGGCCAGGCCGTGGAGATTGAACTCTTCGTGGAAGTTGGTGGCCTCGCGCAGGCCGCGGACGATGTGGGTGGCGCCGATGTCGCGCGCATAGCGGACAAGGCTTTGGCGGGCGTATTCGCCGACCTCCAGCGATTGGCCAAGGATCGCGCCGGCGTCCGGCCACAGGTCGAGCACGGAACTGCGGATGAGTTCGGTGCTCTGCTCCACGCTGAAGGCCCGCTGCTTCCTCACATTGGTCCCGACGGCCACATGGACGGCGTCGAAGGTCGTCAGCGCCTTGCGGATGATGTCGAGATGGCCGCGGGTGACGGGGTCGAACGAGCCCGCATAGAGGGCCTTCGTCCGCTTGGCCTTGTTCAACTGCATCGCAAACACCTGTGGGTCAGGGGGGCAGCCTCCGATGACCCACCCGCCGACGCAAGGCGGGTTCTTCGCGCAAAGCGGACGGCGTCCCGATTGTCGGCTCGATCCGGGTGTGTGGGAGACTGGCGCGGGGCCAGGCTTTGTCGCAAAAAGACACGCCCCAGCTTGAGCGTGTCATGGCCCAGATCCTCTTCGTCACCCACCCCGAGGTCGTCATCGATCCGGCCGTCCCGGTGCCCCGCTGGCCCCTGTCGGCCAAGGGGCGGGCGCGCATGGAAGCCCTGGCTGAGGCCATGGCCAGTCTGCCGTTTCGCGCGGTCTGGTCGAGCGATGAGCAGAAGGCGATGGACGGAGCCGCGATCCTCTCGGCGCGGCTGAACGCGCCGCATCATGTGGACGCCCAGCTGGGGGAGAACGACCGGTCGGCCACCGGCTATATCGCCCCGCCGCGGTTCTGGGAGGTGGTGGCCGAGTTCTTCGCCCATCCCGATATCAGCGTGCTGGGCTGGGAGACCGCCCGTGACGCCCAGAACCGGATCCTGGCGGCGATGGCGCGGGTGGCCGATGAGGCCGCGCCCGGTCTCACCGTCGTCGTGTCCCATGGGGGCGTCGGCCAATTGCTGACAGCGGCGCTGCAGAATGTCGCCATCGGCCAGGAGGCGAAGTCACCCAATCCCAGCGGCGGCGGCTATCTGCTGCTTGAGGTCGCGCCGTTGCGGCTGGTCGGCGACGGCTGGGGCGATATCGACACGATCACCACTGATCCGAGGTGGGCCGGACTGGCCATGCGACCTGCGGTCTAGCGGCGCTCCTGCAGGCGCAGCAGGGCGTCCCACATGTCCTGTGCTGCGCCGATGGTGGCGAGGTTGGCCTTGAACTGGTGCTTGGCCGTGATCTGCTCGACCGCCTCCTGCTCGTAGCTCGTGGTCGAGCCTTCGACGCCCATGGTCGCGGTGCGCTGGGCGGAGGCTTCGAAGCGGCGGCTGGCGGCGAGCATGCCGTAGCTGGCGGTGGCGATCGGGTCCATGGGCGGGTTCTCCTGCGCCCATAGCCTGCATGCCCTGCGGTTAAGCTCCCGCTTGCAAGAATGGTGAACGCCGTTTTTTTATCGCCAGCCGTAGTTGAAGCTGATGCTGATCCGCGGGGTCTTGGCGGCGTTGGCCGGCACCTCGTGGCGCAGCCAGCTCTCCCACATCAGAATCGTGCCGGGCTCGGGCTGCAGATAGACGAAGCTGCGCTCAGCCTCCGGCGCGTCGGCCCGGCGGGGCGGAGCGGCCATCATCAGGGGCAGTCGGGGATCTTCCAGCTTCAGCGCGCTGGCGCCGGGCGGGGTGCGCACATAGACCGTGCCCGACAGCACGCTATGGGGATGGATGTGGCCGCTATGGCCGGCGCCGGGCTTCAGTAGATTGACCCACAGGCTGTCGAGCTTGAGCCGGCGCGCGCCCAGATCCAGGTTCAGCGCCTGGGCGTAGGCCTTGGCATGGCGGTCGAGCTTGGACTTCAGGATCCCGAAGACCGTCGCCCGGTGGGGCAGGTCATCCAGGGAGGCGTAGGAGGTGTAGCCGCCATAGTTGTTGGCCTTGGACCAGGCCCGGCCGGCGGCGTCCTCGGCCGCCAGCATCTGAACGGCTTCGTCCAGCTCGTCGTTAAAGGGCGCGAAGTCCCGCTCTTCGGCGAGGCTCGCCTGATAGACCTGGGTGACGAAGAGGGGGCGCAGGCTCATGGTCGGGCGCTTACATCAGGCCGTAGCGCATGGGAAGCCAAAGGCCTGAAACGCGCCATATTTCCGTGGCTTATCGGTAGTCTGGAGGACTTTGACATGAAACGCGTCTCTCTTTTGGCTGGCCTCGCCGCCTTGGCGCTGGCCGGCGCCGCCCACGCCCAGGGCCCCAACCCCCATGCCGGCTCAAGCCACAGCAACCCGCCGACCAAGACTCAGGTCTGCCTCGATGTGAGCGGCGGCCTGCTTCCGGTGGTCTGCAAGGTGCCGTCCAGCCGCCTCGACCAGCGTGAAGACATCTGCAGCTGTCCGCAGGGCATGCGCACGGACGTGGCCGTCTGCGGTCCGGGCCAGAGCGCGCCGGCGGAAAACAACGCCCTCTATGCCGTCCGCCGCGAGGCGGCCCGTGACGGCAGCCTGATGGGCGACCTGTTCGAGGGCAAGCCCATCTGCGTCGCCCCGCGGGGCTAGACGGTTCAGCCCCGCCGCCTCATCGAGGGGCGGGGCTGGCGCTTCAGCCTGACAGGGCGCCGTAGACCATCTTCTGGAACACCGGCAGGGCGGCGCGGCCGCCCATGCGCTGGCCCGTGGCCAGCTGGGCGGCGGCTTCAGGGCCAAGCGGCATGGAATTCTGGATCAGATAGATCAAGACCAGATCGGCCTGCGGATCGGCCTGCCACCAGGTGCCAAACGCGCCGGGCCAGCCGAAGGCGCCGGCATTGCCCGCCCCCATCCAGGCCTGTTTCACCGGATCGGTGATCACCGACACCCCCAGGCCAAAGCCTTGGCCCATCCAGAACGGGATGCCCATGAAGGGAATTTCCTTCTGGGCCGGGGTCAGCCGGTCGGCGGTCATCATCTCCACCGTCTGCGTTTTCAGCAGGCGCACGCCGTCGACCTCGCCCTGGCCCAGCATCAGGCGGGCGAATTTCAGATAGTCGTCGGCGGTGGAGACCAGTCCGCCGCCCCCGGCCGCGAACACCGGCGGCGCTTGATAGTAGGGGAAGGAGACGTCCTCCATGGCGTCAGTCTCAGGGTTGATCCGATAGAGCTTGGCCGCGCGATCCAGCTTCTCAGGCGGCACGTGGAAGGCGGTGTCCGTCATGCCCAGGGGGCCGAAGATACGGTCCTGCAGGACCTGGTCGAAGGGCTTGCCCTCGATCCGGCCAAGGATGAAGCCGAGCACATCGGTGGCGTGGCTGTAGTGGAACCGTTCCCCGGGCTGGAAGCTGAGGGGGAGCTCGCCCAGGCGCTTCATCCATTCGTCCGGCGCGAGCGGCGTGCCAAGCGCGGGGCCGAGCGCCTTTTCGTGGGCCTGGGCGATCGGACCCATGGAGGTGAAGCCATAGGCCAGGCCTGCCCTGTGGGTCATCAGGTCTTCGATGGTGATGTCGCGGGCGGCCGGCACGGTGTCGTCGAGCGGGCCGGTGGGGGAGGCCAGAACCTGCATGTCGGCAAATTCCGGCGCCCAGCGGGTGATGGGATCGTCCAGCTTCAGCCGGCCTTCCTCCATCAGCATCAGGGCCGCCACAGAGGTGATCGGCTTGGTCATCGAGGCGATGCGAAACAGGGTGTCGCGAGTCATGGGCTTGCCGCCGTCGACGTCCCGATGCCCGACCGTATCGACCCGAACCACCTCACCCTTGCGCCAGACCAAAGTGACGAAGCCCGACAGGTCGCCGGCGTCCACAACGCCCTGCAGCGCCGGACCGATGGCCTCAAGGCCGTTTGAGGAAAAGCCGCCGTCCATTCGTTTCGTCCCTTCGTAGCGTTCTTGTATGTCCTGTTCGTCCGCCATACCGCCGGGCGCGCAGGCTCGCGTCAAGCCGAACCCGGAGCCTCAAGTCCGCCATGACCCTGCCGCCTCTCGCCCCCCTACTGGTCGCCCTCGGCCTGACCGTCAGTCTGGGCGCGTGTTCGCCCCTGACCGCCTTCGCCACACTGACGCCCACCGATCCGGCCAGCCGGGAGGGCCAGGGCCTGGCCTATGGGGCTGATCCTCGCCAGCGGCTGGATGTCTATGCGCCAGCCGGCGGCGCGGAGGCTGCGCCCGTGGCCATCTTCTTCTATGGCGGGTCGTGGACCGATGGACGCCGCCAGGACTATGGCTGGGTCGGGCGGGCGCTGGCGGCCGAAGGGTTCCTGGCGATCAATCCGGACTATCGCCTCTATCCCGATGTCACCTATCCGGAGTTCCTGGCCGACGGCGCGTTGGCGGTGGCCTGGGCGGTGGAGAACGCCGCCCGCTATGGCGGCGATCCGCAGAAGATCGTCCTGATCGGACATTCCGCCGGCGCCTATAACGCCATCATGCTCGGCCTGGACGACAGCTATCTGCGCGATGCCGACGTTGATCCGCAGCGCATCCGGGCTGTGGCCGGCCTGGCCGGTCCCTATGATTTCCTGCCGCTCGAAGGGCGGACGACGCAGGCGGTCTTCGGCGGCGCAGGCGACCTCGAAGCCACTCAGCCGGTCAACCAGGTCCGGCCTGGCGCGCCGCCGGTCTTCCTGGCGACGGGCGACAGCGACACGGTGGTCCTGCCGCGCAATACGCAGGCGCTCGCCGGCGCTCTGCGCGAGCGCGGGGTGGCGGTGGAGACGCGGGTCTATCCCGATCTCGGGCATGCCGGCGTGCTGCTTGCCCTGTCGCGCCCCCTGCGGGGCCGGGCGCCGGTGCTGGAGGAGATGGCCGCCTTTCTCAAGGCCCAGACCCAGATCGGGCGGGACAATGTGGCTTTGGGTGCAGCGCCCCAGATCGACCAACCCTTATCCAGCCTCGGGTCACCCTAGGTTGCCCTTGGGGCAGGGTGTTGCAACGCGGTAATTGAACCGGCGGGTTGAAATGCGTATATGCCTTTTCCCCATCGGCCTTCGGGCTGGCGGGCCTGTCAGTTCTCGTGAACGCAAGGACGCCCACCGCCCATGCTGGTCACCCTTATGAAGGCCAAGCTTCACCGTGCGACGGTGACCCAGGCCGACCTGGACTACGAAGGCTCCATCGCCATCGATCGCGATCTGCTGGACGCCTCGGGCATCCTGCCGCACGAGCAGGTGGATGTGCTGAACATCACCACCGGCGCCCGCTTCACCACCTACGCCATCGAAGCTCCCCGGGGTTCGCGGGTGATCGGCGTCAACGGCGCGGCCGCCCGCCTGGTCCAGAAGGGCGATAAGGTCATCGTGGTGACCTATGGCCTGCTGCCAGCCGAGGAAGCCCGCAACTACGCCCCTACGGTGGTGCTGCTGGGCGATGGCAACGAGATGAAGCAGGCGGCCTGATGGTCCGCTGGGCCGCCACGATCACCCTTTCGGCGGCCGCCCTGCTGATCTTCGCCTGCTCGCCCGCCGGCCCCGAAGGGGTCGACACCTCGGTTCTGGATCGTGAGATCGGCCAACGGATCGGCGATCCCTCCACCTGCGTTCTGGTGGCCGAGGCCGGCTCGACCAAGATCGTCTATCGCTATGGCACGAACACGGTCTGCGCCCGCACCTATCCCGGTTGCGGGGACCAGGCTGGACGGACCGTGGCCGATCTCCTGAAGGGTCTTGATCCCACCGCCGAGGGGGTGGCGACCAGCTGCCCCACCGCCGCCGACGGCTCGCGCAGCGTCGGTTGGGCCGCTGGCCCCGTGGCGGGACGAGACCTGGTCTTCGCCGCGGTGATGGAAGGCCAGCGCGCCTTGCCAGGCATGATCATGGCCGACCGCCTGGCCAGCGCCTTCGCCGCCGCCGGCCTGGAATAGGCCTCCGCTCCCTCGGAGGAGCGAAGGCCTTAATCCTTAGCGGGTCAGTTCATAGAGACCCGAAATATCCACCCGCACCGTCAGCTCGCCCCCGGAGACCGGCGTCGAGTCCTTCATGCTCTCGTTGCGCGCCATGGCCATGTAGGGCATGGGCGGCTGGGGGACGGAATAGCTGGTCCCTTCGCTCAGGGTGACCAGACGCCCCACCCGGTGGCCGGTGGCCTGGGCGTAGAGCTGGGCCTTGGCCTGCAGGTCGCGGACGGCGGCCTGGCGGGCGGCGTTCTCGGCCTGACTCCGGTCGTTCAGGCCAAAGCTGATGCTGTTGATCTGGTTGGCGCCGGCGCTGACCGTGGCGTCCACGGCGGCGCCGAGACGGGCAAGGTCACGCACCTTCACGGTCACCTGGTTGCTGGCCTGATAGCCCCGCAGGCGCGGCGGCTGGTTTTCCACATAGTCGTACTGGGCGTTCAGGTTGAGGTTCGAGGTCTGGATGTCGCGGGCCGCGATCCCCGCGCGGTTCAGGGCGGTCATGACCCGGGTCATCTGCTGGGCGTTGGCCTGCATCGCCGCCTGAGCGGTCGGGGCTTCGGTCTGCACGCCCAGGCTGATGGTCGCCATGTCGGGGGCCACATCGACCTCGCCGACGCCGGACAGGTTGAGGGTGGTGGCGCGGAACATGGAGTCCGCCGCCGGCGCGGCGGGGGCCGGGGTGGTCTGGGCCAGGGCTGCAGGGGCCAGGGCCGCCAGGCTCAGGCTGAGCACGCCAGCGCGCAGGAGGGTCTTCATCGAAATCTCCAGTCCATTTGAAACTTGACCATAGGCCACAGCGGAAAGCGCCGCGACGGCCTTGGCGTTCCACCCTCGCAAGCCGAACCTGAACCGGAGCTTTAAGCCGCGTGCAGCCCATGCTAACCGCAAGCCTCCGCTGATGGGGCCTGTAGCTCAATGGTTAGAGCCGGCCGCTCATAACGGTCTGGTTGCAGGTTCGAGTCCTGCCGGGCCCACCAGCGGGGCGTTTCGCGATGTTCATCTTTGATCCAACCGGACGCGGTAAATAGCTGATTAACAGCCGTTTTCCGGGTTTTGTGCCTCAAGGTCGTCCCATCGTGTTTCACCCGCATCCGCATTCGTTGATGGTATGCGTGTGGGTTGATACCAGCAGACTGGCGCGCGATACCAACACCATGCCTCTTTCCGACACCCAACTGCGCGGCCTTAAGCCCGATTCGAAGCCCCGGAAACTCAGTGATTTTGAGGGCTTATTCCTACTCGTGAACCCCAGCGGATCACGCCTATGGCGCTTCAGCTATCGCTTCGGTGGAAAGCAGAAACTCCTGGCGCTCGGGGCCTACCCGACTGTGTCGCTCCGAGAGGCGCGCCGAGCGAAGGATGATGCACGTGAGCTGCTAGCAAAAGGCATGGACCCAGCCCATGAACGCAAAGTCGCGAAAGCCCGGAACAGGATGGCGGCCTCGAACACCTTTGAGGCGGTGGCCAGTGAGTGGTTTGACGCCCGCAAGGACGGGTGGGTGCCCAGCTATTCAGATCGGCTGAAGGCGCGCCTGGATGCCGATTTGATCCCCTATCTGGGGCGTCGGCCCATCGCTGAGATTGAGCCCGTCGAGTTGCTCTCAACGATCCGAAGCATTGAGGGCCGAGGGGCGCCGGAAATGGCTCGTAGAGTGCTGCAGATGGCCAGCGCGATCTTCCGATACGGGGTCGCTTTGGGGGTATGTCCTCGGGATCCCGCCGCCGACCTCCGCGGAGCCTTGAAGAGCGCACCGCCGGCCAAGCGGCGCTCCGCCATCCTCCCGAAGGACCTTCCGCAGTTCATGCAAGACCTCGCCGTCTACAACGGCGCGGCGCAAACGAAACTCGCCCTCGAACTACTGATCCACACCTTCGTCCGCACGTCCGAGGTTCGCTTCGCGCGCTGGTCGGAGTTCGAGGACCTGGAAGGGGAGGGCGCGCTTTGGAGAGTTCCTGCGGCCCGCATGAAAATGCGTCGTGACCACCTGGTGCCCCTGACGCCGCAGGTGGTCAAAATTTTGGCTGAAATCAGGGAAGCTGCTGGCCGTTCCGAGCTCCTATTCCCGGCCCCGACCCGCAGCGGTGTGATCTCGGAGAACACGATGATCTATGCGATCTATCGCATGGGCTACCATGGTCGAGCGACCGTGCACGGGTTCCGCTCGACGGCCTCCACCGTCCTCAATGAACAGGAGTTCAACCGAGACTGGATCGAGCTCCAACTTGCCCACGCTGAGGGTGATATTCGCTCAATCTACAACGCCGCTGAATGGCTCAGCGGACGCCGCACTATGATGCGCTGGTGGTCCGATCACTTGGAGAAGGTGACGAATCTGGTGACCAGCTCAGAGTAGCCGCGGGGGTCTCGGCCAAGCCGCATTTGAGGTCTCAGATGGGCTCCTAGCAGCCCTCCGGGATGTCCGCTTCCCGGCACGGTCTATCGGTTAAGCCAGAAGGGCTAGGTCGGGCTCTGAGCCGAAGTTCGGGAGGTCCGCTATGCGGCAAGGCGGCAGCCGCGTCTTAGAGGCGCTGCGCAACTGCCAATTTGGGCTCGTTGGTGCCGTTGGGGAGGTCTGCTTTCGGCGGCTGCAGCACGCCCCCGCACTCCGAACAGCCGCAGGTGGCGGGCGAGCATCTTTCCTCTAAGCTTGACCGATGCACACGTGCCCTCCACCGACCGCCGCCTTGAACGAATGGCTCGAAGCTTACGGGACCGTGGAGCAGAACTACGGCCACCTGCTTCTCGAGCAGAAGAGCGAGATCAACGACGATCTCGTCGATGCGCTGCGCCCTTACTTCGAGTCTGCTCACCTTGACGCCCAAGAATATTTTCACGCCCAAGTCGGGATTTCCCTTCACCCGGACGCCGCCGGGGGGCCGCCTCCAGTCTGCTATCCGGCCTGCCTGCCGTCGAAGGCCCAGCGCGGCCTGTTCGGTGAGGTCGTGGCTGGCCTGGTCACCGAGGCCTATCAGGACGAGTTTGTCGGCCGCCACGCGTGGCGCGTGCCGATCTTCCTCTTTCGTGAGCATGACGACGTCGAAAAGTATCTGTGGGCGCTTCGTTTCGATCCCGCGCGCACACGTGAGATTTATGGTCGCCACGGCTCGGACTTCATCGGCATCGCCCTGAACGCGCAAGGCGAGCTCGTGCGGGTGATCGCGGGAGAGGCCAAATGGCGGAAGTCGCTCACCGACTCCGTTGTCGCAAGCCTCCTGCTCGGCCCCAAGGAAGAGGACGAGGACATCGGCGAGATGGTCCACAACGGACGTGGAATCTGGTTCGAGGTGAATCGTGATTCCCCCATCCCGCACGGCCTCCGGCAACTGCAGAGACTCCTGGAGCAGCGGGATCCCGACGGGCACGCCAACGCCATTCTATCAATCGATCGGGCCGTCTTTGGTCAGGGCCCGCCGCCGGGACGCACGAACCTGGTGCTAATCGTTGGGAATGGGGCGAGGCGGCGGGAGCCGGCCAGCGTGCTGATCCCCTGGGAGCAACCGCCAACGGAGTACACCGCGCCGCACGATCTCCAAGTCGTAGAAGTCATCCTTGACGGCGGTGACGCGCTCATCGACGACCTCTACTCCACCCTGTGGCAGGGCGCCTGATGCCGGAACGGGATCAAGACCGGCTAGAAGCCGCCGAACGCGTCAGGCGCGAACTGGGTATTGAAAACCAGCTCAGCCGCGCCCAGGCCAGAACCTATGTCCGCTGCCTACAGGCGACTTGGCAGGTCCCGACGATCCAGTGGTCGGAGCGCGATTCGGCCCGCCAGATTGCAGACGCCCGCCGGCTTCTCCACGCGGCTCACATCTTTCGCTCCATCGAAGGCCCGTCGTCACTGCGCGCGATCGACTGCTATCGCCGCAGCGGTGAAATCCTCGAATGGTTGTCCCGCGGCGACGACGTGATCCGTGAGGTCGCTCCGATCGAACTGCTCGCCGCAGGGGCCTATCAGCTCGGTGGGCTGCCGGCGATGGCGTCAGGACTCCTGTCGCAAATGCGGTCTGAACACATCGGCGTCCGGCTCTACAGCGCCTTTCTTCGTGCGGACTTCGACGGCGTACTGCAGCGCGCGGCCATGTTTTGGCGACGCCACGCCGATCTCACTACGATCGACGCCGGCGCAATGCTGATCGCCGCTATGCGCGGCAAGGCACCTGAGGGGGAGGCGCCGCCGACCGTTTCCTGGGCCTTCAGCGTCGAACTCGTCAGGAGCCTGGGTCTGGTCGCCGACTGCTTGCGTCGCGGCGATGACGAACGGCTTGAAACCGCCATGGACAAGCTGCACGCCCTCGACGCCATGGCGACCCGCACCTTCAGCGACGACGCCTCGCTCGTTATCTCGATCATGCGTGACGTGGCCGACAGTTTCGTCACAGCCACCATCTACCGGCCTCTACGCTCCCTCGGAGCGCTGAGGCCTGAGCGGAGTCCGCGGCTCTTGGCCTACGCGCGAGACCAATTCAGCCGCGGCCGGGGCATCCTCTGGACCTCGCAGCAACATGGTCTCCAACGCCTTCTTCAAGAGGACTCCTTCGCTCTTTGCACGCCGACGGGGTCGGGGAAGACGCTGGTCGCCAACCTCGCCCTCATCAAGGAACTGCTCCTGCGCGAAGACGAAGGCCTGCTCGGCCCCTTGGCGCTCTACATAGTTCCGTCCCGCGCGCTGGCGGGTGAGGTGGAGGCCAAACTGACGTCGGAGCTCGGACGCGACGTCACCGTCACCGGCCTCTACGGGGGGGCGGATTGGGGCATCACCGACTACTGGCTCACCAGCGAAGAGCCCGTAGTGCTAATCGCCACCGTCGAAAAGGCGGAGGCGCTCCTGCGCTATCTCGGCCAGATGATGATGGCGCGGCTCCGCCTCCTCATCATCGACGAGGCGCACCAGGTCGTTCCAGAGGCCAACGAAGCCACGCGTTTGAGCTTCTCGGACCACAGCAACCGATCCATCCGCCTGGAAGGCCTCGTCTCACGCATTCTATCGCAACGTCCGGACGTCGTTCGGATTGCCCTTACCGCCGTCGCCGGCGGCGCGGCGGGACCCGTCGCGCGTTGGGTCGAAGGCCGCCCCAACGCGGACCCGGTCGGCCTCCGCTACCGCAGCACCCGCCAAGTTATCGGCGTGCTCGAAACGGCACCGAACGCCCAGGGGCGCATACTGCTCGACCTAATGAACGGTCTCCCGCTCTACCTGCGCGACGAGGAAGATGCAGTTTATCTGCGCCTACAGATCGAGGTCATGCCCCAACTGCCCGCTCAGTGGCGCAACAGCCTCAACCGCTTCAATTGCCTCAGCGTACTCTGGACGGCCTTGCATCTCGCTGACGAAGACCAGCGCATCCTGATCTCAGTCGCGCAGGAGCCGGAGCAGACCATGCGGTGGTACAAGGAGGCGCTAGAGCGGGCGGACTGGCAGGGAGCCATGCGCTTTCAGCCCCCCGAGGAACCGCTCCGGGCGCGGTTCGACGAAGCGAGGGCGGCCTGCCTGGATTACTGCGGCGCCGACTCCTTCGAACTCTTCCTGCTCGACCGCGGCATCGCCACCAGCCATGGGCAGATGCCGCAGCGGTTGCGCCGCCTGATGGTCGAACTCATCGACCGGAGGATCTGCCCGATCACCGTCGCGACGGCCACGCTCACCGAGGGCGTCAACCTGCCGTTCGACCTTATCTTCCTGACCTCGCTCAAGCGCCGGTCCTGGGACCCGGTCGAGGAGCAGCAGGTGGTCGCGCCGCTCACCACGTCGGAATTCCGCAATCTGGCTGGCCGCGCTGGCCGGCCGGGCGCGTCCCGGGGCATCGAAGGCATGACGCTCGTTGCGCTCCCCACACAGATATCCACCACAGCCGCCGCGAGTATAGCGACCCAGCGCCGTCAGCGTGCAGAGCTGGCCAGGGACTACGATCGCCTTCGCGCTTCGCTGGTGATCGAGGAGCGCGACGCCGACGATGTGCCGAGCCCGCTTGCTCTACTTCTGAATCGCATCTGGGAGCGCGCCAACCGATTACTTGGCGTCGCTCCCGACGCCTTCCTGGACTGGCTCGAGAGAACGGCGCCAACCGCCGTCAGTCCAGACGTGGGGACCGGTACGAGCGACGGCACCGCAAGGTTGGCGGACGCCATGGACGAGCTGGACGCGATCCTTCTCACCTCGCTGCAGGAGGTCGCTCGGGCCGACGAGGCAGCCATGACCCGGGCTCGCGCCGAGGCGCTGCTGATCACGCTCTGGCAAACCACATTCACTGCGGTCGCGACGGAGCAGGAGGCGTGGTTGGAGCAGGCTTTCGTGCGCCGCGGAGCGGGCATAATCGAGCACATTTACCCGGACCCAGACGAGCGCCGTCGCCTCTATCAATATGGCCTGCCACCAGCCGTCGGGCGGCGGTTTGAAGCCGTCGCGCGGCGCATGCGCGAGTTGCTAGCTGCGGCCGACGAGTACGGTTCGGCTGATCCGACCACGCGCATCGATCTGTTCCAAGAGCTGGGCGATCTTGTCTCGGCGGATCGCGGCTTCGGATTCCGCGTCCGGCGGACCGATGCCGATGAGGCGCTTCTGGAACGATGGGCCGACGTCCTTGGGTGGTGGATGAACGAGCCCGACGTCGCCGGTCCTGTGCCAGAAGACCTCCGGTCGTGGCAACGCTTTGTTGCCGACAACCTGGAATTCCGGCTCGGCGTGGCGATCGGAGCCGTGGTTGCTGAAGCCTGGGCTGAAGGCGCGGGCGATGCGCTGACCTTGCCGAGCTTGGCGTCTTGGAAGGACACCACGGGTCTGCCTTGGATCGGGTTTTGGGCGCGGGAACTGTTGCGCTGGGGCACGCACGATCCCTTCGTGGCCTTCTGCTTGGCGCAGGGGCTGGCGCCCACACGTGACGCCGCCGGCGCCCGTCGCCAGGAGTTCAACGCTTGGCTGGAGCAGGAACAAGACGATCTGACCGCCGAGGATCGGATAGATCCGCAGTTCTTTCTGCGCTGGCAAGCATCATTGCCGCGCCCGGAGAACGCAGCCCGGGCTCCACCCCAGATGCGGGCTGCACTCACCGGTACGACCGGCGAGCGCGGCCGCTATGCCGTGATGCCTGTGACGCGAGGCGAAGGGACCGCTTGGCTCGATCCAGCCGGGTTCGAACTGGCCGTCACCCGCGCGCGGGCGCAAATCGGAGGACGACCATCTCGGAGTGACTATGAACTCGTAACGATCGATGGCGAGCCGACGGTGACCCGAGTATTCCGCCCCGCCTGACGCAGCGGCTGCTCGGGCGGGTAGGGCGACGCCCCAGCCTCGGCTAGGTTTAGGACTAACAGGTGATCGACATCGTTCAACATAGGACGTTGAGCCTCTGCTCTCGGCACTGACCTCAACTTCCGCAAGTGGCGCCGACCTGACGCTACAATCCCATCTGGATTTCGGCCCGGAGCAAACTGAAGGGCTCGTATGGCGCAGCCGGGATATAGCGCCGCGCCCGGTCGTTGCCTGAGAGGTAGACTTCTTCCAGGGGCCAAACCCAGTGGTCGCGCACGACGGAGAAAGCCATGGCGCCCTCCGTCAGTTCGTCTGCCGATGCGCCAGTGACTTGGAGCCAACTGGAAAGGAACGCGACCGTCGGGTCACGCTGTAAGTCGAACATGTATGTCGCAGCCCGGATGGCTTCGTAAGCTCTGGGGAGGAGCGCCGTCTGCTCCCAGTCAATGACGGCCGAAACGCGCCCGGCGTTGAAGAAGAGATTGCCATGGTGAAAATCGCCGTGGGTCAACTGCAGCGCCGCCCCAAGATCGTGAGAGTGGCGGCAATCGGGATGCGCCATCCAAGCCCTCTGCGCGCGCACACGTGCTAGCGCAATGTCGCTCTGAGGATCGTCGGGAGATCGCTCGAGGATCGCGCGCTCCAACACTCGGAGGCGCTCTTCCCAGGCCTTTCCATCCCACATCAGGCGAGGCTGCTTCAAGTCGCCGGTGGGCAGTTCAGCAATAGACCTGTGCAGCTGCCCAAGCATGTCACCGGCGGCGATCGCGTCCTGGCGAGTGAGATCTGAGGCTGTCTTCTGACTTCCGTCAGCGAATGGGAACAGAGCGTAGAGAACGCCATCGTGCTCAACGTGGCGCTCGCCCGTTAGAGAGGATAGCGGCGCAATCGCTGGGAGCCCATGCTGGCGAACCCATCCTGTCACCTGAGCTTCGCGCTTGAGTTGGACATCCGAGGCCGTGCGATACCTGCGGCGGACGTAGCGTTTTCCCGTCGTGGTGACGGAAAAGACCCGGTTCACGGCTCCGCCGGATAGCTCTTCCACCCGAAGCCATGCTCCGACATCCCAGTGGTGCAGGAGTTCTTCTGGAACAACGTTCGTTGGAGCGGGCGCGGCGTGACTCATAGCCATTCAAGGGTGGCGCAACGGCTGCATCGGGTCGAGGAACTTCCGGCACTCCAAGGCGCACCCCAACGAGCGCCGGCCAATCAGCCCAAGCCAATTTGCTTTGGATGGAGGCGCGCGACCTAGTCGCCCGGAGGCCAGGAGGGCGCTCATCAATGTCCGGAATTCGGCTGGTCGCCAACTTCTGGAACTGGCGCCGACCGGACACGAACGCGGCGACCCCTAGCGAGTCAGCTGGTTCACAGCCGACCGTAAGCTCGCAGGACGCGCACCGCACGCACCGTAAGCAGACCCCTCCATTCGGCTACGGCGGCAGACCCCGGCGGTGTCCAGTTGATGGGCCATCCGCCGTCGTCCTGTTGCGCCTGCTCCAAGTGAGACAGCGCGCCACGAATGAGGGCTGGCTCCAGCCACTGGGCCGCCCACGCCCGAGGCGTGCGGGCGTAGAACAGCGCGTCGAGGCCGTACTCCGAAGCGGCCGGATCCGACTTGAACATCCGAGTATCCGGAAGCTGGCGCACCAGGCTCTCGGCGAGTTCTTCGGCGCGCCTGCGATCGGGCGAGTGTTCCAGGAAGGCCAGAGCCTCACTGACGTCGTGAGCGCCGTTGAGGGCTGCCAGGCTGCGCCAGCAGAAATCGTCTAGGCGATCGAGCACAGGGTGTCGGACGCTCGCCTTCCACAGGAGCCCGGCGATGCCGCCGTTTGGATTGATCCCCGGCGTCGGCGGATTGTCGGCCCAGTGTGGCGCGAAGTCTGCATCACGGAAGGTGTCGATGAGGATCGGTGCGCCACCTTCTGGCCCGAGCACGCTCTCCAGCCAATCGCACGCCAGCCGCACCGATTCAGCGTCGAAGCTGCCAGCTTCGTCCATGTATTCAAGAGCGAGCTCGAAGTAGAGCGGCTGGCTGGAGCTCGTCCGCGTATCGGGCTCCAGCGCATTGCCAAAGCCCCCATCTCTATTTTGATAGGCGCGTAGCGCGAGGAGAACGGCCTCCGGGCTTCCATCGCCAACGCACGCGTCGAGCGCCAATCGGTCCAATAACCGCGCTTCGCGGTAAACAAACTGCCGAGCCGCCGCCAAGTCCGCCATGCTCGCTCACCTCCGTCAGCTTGGGCTCGATCGCTACCTTACCGGTGAGTCTGCTTTCGGCCCGGGTCCTAAGTTCTGCTACTGGCGCGCCGGCGACGGCGGCTGGCAAGCGAAGCGCGCGCAGATGGACGGCCCGTGCACCATCTGCCCAGTCACCGGGTCCGGCTAAGCTGGGCGTGACTCGGGCCGGAGTTCGCCGAAAAGCAGCCAGAAGGCATGGAAGATCGGAGCCAAGCTCGACCCGTCGAGTTCGCAGCCGCCAAGGTCCTCTTTCGGCGAAACCCCCAGAGTCAGCTGCTGGCGCCCATCAGACGCTGATCCCCCGCCAGGGATTGTGCAAACCTTGGCCGGGCTGGGGTCTGGGCCGGCTTGAACATCAATGGAGAGAGCGCCGCCTGCGGGGGTCTGGCTGGTAGGCATTGAGGCGGCGCGCGGCCCCCCTGGCGCAGTGGATCACCGTCAATCTGCCAGCTAGGCTGCGCCATGACCTCAGCATCATTGCCCTGGTTTCCCATACGAACGGCCCGCTTGTTGCTGCGCGAGTTTCAGGCGGGTGACCTCGACGACATTCACGCATACGCGTCGGACCAGAGCACCGTCCGCTACATGGAATGGGGGCCGAACACGCCTGAGGTCAGCAGCGAGAGACTTCGTCTTACCCTTGCTGAGCAGGAGCGGTGGCCGCGCCGAGACGTCAATCTCGCTGCCCAACTGCTAGAGAACGAACGGGTTATTGGATCGGTTAGGCTGGGGCTAGACGGGCAAGACGGCGCCGACCTCGGTTACGTCTTCGGAAGTTCGTGGTGGGGCGTCGGTTACGGCTACGAGGCGGCGTCAGCCGTTCTAGCAGTCGCATTTGAGACGCTGGAGCTACATAGGGTCTGGGCGACCTGCGATGCCCGAAACGCCGCCTCGGTCAGGCTTCTGGAGAAACTCGGAATGCGCCAGGAGGGCGCGATGCTCAAGGACCGCAAGGTGAGGGATGGTTGGCGCGACACCCACCTGTATGCCCTGCTGGCTGACGAATGGCGGGGCTGACCAGTAAGGTGGTCGGCAACGGCTCGGCCTAGGCCGGCAACTCGGCAAGCGGGCAGGCAAATAGGTCAGCAGGCGGCGCCCCCTGACGCGATCTTTCCCTCTCAAGGGCAGTGGGCTGGCCAAGTGCCCACCTACGTGAGCCCGCGATCTATGGCCTGCGAGATCTGAAGCGCTAACGCCTCGGCCTCTCCATCATCGAACGTAAGGACGCCAGCACGTTCTGCGTTGACCGCGGCGAACTGCTGCTGTTCGGGCGGCACTCCTGGCGGAAGAGGTGCGACGTGCCAATGGACGTGCGCGTTTCCAGCCTGGCTACCCAATGACATGATGTAGATGCGCTCAGGTTGAAGAACTGCGCGAACGGCTTCTGCAACCGCGTAGACGACGATTTGCAATTGAACGTATTCACCCAGCGAGAATTCGCCCGTAACCTCCGTGCGGTGAGCCTCTTGGCAGACCAGAACATATCCGGCGAGGGGGGGTACTTGTTCAGGAACGCAATCGCAAACTCATCCTCGTAGACGACATGATGGGCGAACGCCGGGTCGCCGGAGACCAAGCCGCAGACGAAGCACTGCCGTTCCCGGACGAGCTTTCCATAACCGTCGATGTCGAAGGGGCGGCGTCGGACCATTTAATCACTCCTGACGGCATGTGCGTCTCCTCGACTGGACATCATAAGCTTGTCCGCGTGCTCGAGTGCCGGATATCGGCCCCCAAGGTAAGGTCCGCAGATGGCACCAACCTGACGCGGAGCCCCTGCGCATAGCCATAGGCTGACAAGCGGACTATCCGAACCGCCGAGCAGGGTGGGGAGCAGACCGTCGCCTAGCGGTGGAAAGCGGACCTTCGATCTGCGACCATGCCGTCATGGCAAAGCTAGCTGCACTTTCGTTCACTTTGGCTCTCGCCGCCTGTGCGCCAAATCATATGCCCGCCGAGACTGTCGATGCGCGCGTCCTCCTACCGGACGCACGGCTCAAAAAGGGCGACTACGTTCGCTACTATCTGCTTGCGACGATTACGAGCGACGCCGACCTGCCGTTCAGCACTTCACACTCGTTCCTGCTTCCTGCACCGCGCGAAGTGTGGGTGGCTGTATATGCGCGAACACCAAGTATTTGGACTAACGCGCCCGCCGGGATGCACATTTTGGAACGGCGCCAAGATTTCCCCGAGTTCGTCCACGGCGGCTGTGAAGCCGTCAACGTCGTAGTGGACGCCCACACGGGAGAGACTCTGGGAAGTTGGTGCAACGTAGATGATCGTCAGAACTTCGACGGCATACCGCGCCCGATACCGACCTACTTCCCTGACGGCTCACCATTGCGGGAAACATCGTAAGCCGCGAACGCCATGCGCCAAGGTCCGCTATGGGTAGGCTTCAGCCACTGGCAGCGGGCCGCCAACCGGACCTTTGCCCCGGCTGAGGAATGTCCGGAATCCGGCCGTCAGCCAATGACCGCAAGTGGCGCTAGTGAGACCTAATGATGACATCTCCTAAGGCTTAGCTGACCAAGGCTTCGGCCATTGCCATCCGCAACCGGTCGCGCGTGTGACGATCAAGTGCGATCGGGTGTGGGACATAGACGATATTGGCCATCAACCGCGTTGCGACGGGTGTGTCGGTCGGCGAAAGCGCCCGAAGGCTTGTGGCCCCTCTCGTGGCGTCGAATCCGGCGCGCCGGAGACTGGCGACGACGGAGTCAGGGTCGGCAGCGAGCACCGGAAGGACCCAATAGGCATGTGTGTCGGCGGCGTCGCCCAGCCGAACGCCCTTTGGTAGACCGTCAAGGACCTCGCGGCAAAGCTCTGCCCGCGTCGAGCTGTCGTCAGTTCGGGTCACCTGGGCCGCAAGCAGCGCTAGAAGGCGGGCGGGCGCGCGGGCCCGGAGCGCTTCAACAAGTGATGGACCAGAAAATCCGCGAGCAATTCCGCCGAGGAACTCGTCGGGGTCCCTGCCCAACCAAGCCAAAGATCGATGGAGCGCGGCAAACGCGAGGGGAGTGCTGAGCGCCTTCAGAACGAGGTACTTCAAAGCGCGGCGCCGATACCAGATGTCGCTCCGCTGGGGGTAGGTATCCAATCTCGCCTGCACGCGAGCGGCCAGGTCGGCGTTCTGGAAAACAGCCACTCCGCCACCCAGTGCTGTGCAGCGCTTGATTGGGCCAAAGCTGTAGAGGGTGACGTCCGTCTCCGTGCATCCCCGGTAGGGGGCTGCGAACGCCTGTGCAGCATCCTCGACGACGAAGACCCCTCTCTCGCGCAGCCTTGCGGCATCGGAAATCCGATTGGTGGAGCCGAACAGGTGAGCCACGACACAGAGCTGTGCGCCAGTGTCATGTTGAGCGTCGAGAAGCGCGCCGGCTGCCGGGGACAGGCGTTCGAGATCTATGTCGACGCCGCGAACCTCCAGTTGGTGCTGGCGAACGATATCGGCCATGTTCTGGACGTTGACGCCAGACATCAGAACGGTCGAACCCCCCGGCAGCGCCAGTTCGGAGAGGAGCGCGTCAAAAATGGTTCTGACCGAAAGGCCGGCAACAGCCGTTCCTTGGTGGAAATGCTGTCTCAGCTTCAATGAAGCTCGGTCCGCCCGCGCCTTGCGAACCGGCGGGCCAGCGGTCGCCCAGAGCAGCGACCGCCATCCAATGTCGAACTTCAAGCGGCAGTGCATACGGGCATCATACGGCGGCGCGGCAAAGGCGATACGGTCAACGTGAGCGTCCGCTCACCGGCCAGGAGCTGTAGTCCGACAACGGGTCGATTTCACCCGCCGTGAGGCTACCAGAAACCGGACCTCCTTCCTCGCTGAGAAAAATCCGCAATCTGGCTAGGAGCTAATGTTGGCGATTGGCGCCAACGGCCGTGACGGTCGTGTCGTTAGCGGGAGACCAAACGCTGCAGGTTGGTTCGCCAACCACTCTGACGTAGCTTGTGCTTAATGCGGGCCGTGATTTCCTGCCTCTTCGGCGCTCTGTTGTTGGCTTCGTTCGCGCACGCGACAAGTCCGCCTCGCCCTGTGGTTTCCCATCCTTCTGCTGAACTCAGGACGGACGGAGCGTCGGACCTGCAACGGCGTATTGCGAGCGGGGAAGCAGACCCAGTCGCCGACGCCAAGCGGGCCGCCCAGCTGGGGGACTTCCGCTTTGTGTGGGTGGTGGGGTTCCTCTTTCATGCCCCCATGGGGCTGACGTGCAATGCCATACTGCACCCGAACCCTGAGCAGATCCTCGTCACGAGGGAGATCAGTGATGTTCCCGACGATTGCGAACGCACGCCCGATGTTTGCGAGAGCCAGAGGCAGCTAGACATCTACGGGGCTGCCTACAACCGAGCGCTGGTGAACGAGCCTCAATTTCCTGCGCCAGACGTTTGTCGACCAAGCACGCCCGCCGATGATCGCATTCCAAAGCAGGACGCCGTGCTGCGGCAGGTTACTCCAGTGCGCGATGTGCGAGCGCGGCCGCACGACCTCCACGAAGCAGCTCGCAGAGGCAGCTTGCAGGAAGTGGAGCGGCGCCTTCGGAGCGGTGAGCCCGCGGACGCCCTGGACATGTTCGGCTACACGCCGTTGGCCTGGGCGGTCGTTCGGGACAGGCCGGAGGTGATTGAGGCTCTTATCAGCGCCGGTGCAGATCCGTATCCCAAGTTAGAGGGGCGGCGCTGGCCTTGGTTGACTCCGCTTTGGCTCGGCATCCGATTGGGGCGCCAGGACGCAGTACGCCTGATGTTGCCCCGATCGGAACCCCACCTGATCAACGGAGTGGGCGAGCACCTGTTGATCGCTGCTGTAGAAGGCGGCAATCCGCAGATCCTACGTGAACTCGTCAGCCGAGAACCGCCAGGCCGACGCGTACTCCTCCCCTATGAGCACGCGCTGAGGGCGAACCGTCGGGACCTACTGAGCGTCCTGGTCGCATCCAACAGCTTTCGACCAGACGACCTACTCGTTGCGGCCGCCCGAGTTGGCGACCTGGAGGCGGCCAAGGTCGCGATCTCGAAGGGCGCAGACGTCCACGGCGTCGGCACGCCCCTTGGCTCGGTCATTTTGGGGCGCCACGAGGCGGACGAGGCCCTTCTCGAGGCGTTTATCCGCGCGGGCGCGGATGTGAATAGGATCACAGTTGGCGGCAACATGTCAGGCCCGCCCTTACGCATTGCGGTCAAGCACGCCTACCGTGGCTCCTACTCGCGTACCGAAGAACAGCGAACGGCTGAGCGACAGCAGCGAATCATCATGCGACTGATCGAGCAGGGCGCACGAGATGATACCCGATACCCGGAACAGGCCCCTTTGGCCTTCCTCGCCGTGATCGGCACGAACGCACGTAATGATCCCGCACCAAACGCGTCGGTGGCGCCACTCCCCCTAGCGGTGTTGAGCGCCCTCACGAAGGCGGGAATGGACCTCAATGAAACCTATCAAGGGCGGACAGTGCTTCAATGGGTTCAGTCGGCTCAGCCAGCCTCCGCTCTCGTGGGTGATCTACAATCGTTGGGTGCGCGCTAATCGCCCAACAAGCAGGTCCGTCTAGGGCGCTGACTGCTGAAGGTCCGCTTCCCGGACTGGCGCTAATGTCCGTTCTTGGCGCATTCTTGCCCTCGCACTCATCGCCTGGTGGGCCGCTACAGTGCAGACGCCCTATGCCGCCGAGAGGGGTGGATCGCGATAACTAGCTGCTGGAGGTCTGTCCAATGCGCGGTTCCGTTCGCTGGAAGATCCGCCTGATATTCGCATGGTGGCGGCCAATCACATACAGGCCACCCGCGACTATCAGCACGCGATAGGGAAACGGATAGTCCATTACAAGGATCAGAATGATCGCGGCTGACGCGGCCAGTATGGAGCCGAGTGACACAATTCGGGCTACGGCGATTGCCAGAGCGAAGACTGCTAAGGCTCCCAAAGCGGCTGGCCAAGCAAGCGCCAGCATAACGCCGAGCCCTACGGCGACTGACTTTCCCCCCGAGAATTGGAGCCACACCGGGCGGCTGTGTCCAACAAGGGCGGCGATGCCCGCTGCGGCTACCGCCCAGGCGCCCCACGTCTGACTATCGGACCAGCCTGGTGGTGCAACCGGCAGGGACGTCATGAGCCACCGGACCAGCGCGATGGCGGCGACGCCCTTGAGGATGTCCACCAGAAGCACCGCCAAGGCTGGCCCTTTCCCGAGCACGCGCAGGGCATTGGTCGCACCGACGGACCCGGAGTACGCATCCGGTGAGGACCGCGGCGGCTAGGCTGTGAATCTCCGGAAGTGGCTTAGGCGGCAAGCGCCGTGGGCGTCCAGTTCCACGGCAGGAGCTCGTCGAGACGACTGGCGGGTAGGTTGTTGATGCGTGCGAGGACATCGGCGAGCCAGGCCTGAGGGTCGACGCCGTTGAGCTTGGCGGTTGCGATGAGGCTGTACATGGCCGCCGCACGCTGACCGCCACGATCGGAGCCGGCGAACAGCCAAGACTTGCGGCCAAGGGCGATGCCTCTGAGGGCGCGCTCAGCGGCGTTGTTGGAGAGACAGACGCGGCCGTCGTCCAGGAAGCGGATGAAGGAGGGCCAGCGTCGCTTGAGGTAGTTGATCGCCTTGACGATGTGGTGGCTGCTGGTGAGCTGCTGGCGGGTCTCGGCCATCCAGGCTTCGAGCTCGGCGAGGATCGGCGCGCTCTGCTCACGGCGGACGACCAGGCGAGCTTCGGGGCTTGCGCCGTTGATCTGCCGCTCGACGGCGAAGAGGGCGTCGATCAGGCGCACGGCCTCCAGAGCCTTGGGATAGACGGCCTTGGGCTTCTCGCCGCGGGCCTTCTGGCGCTCGGCGGTCTCGATGTCGGCGAGCTCGAAGAACTTACGGCGGGCGTGGGCCCAGCACCCGGCCTCCACGATAAGACCTGGAGATCGGTCTGGCTTGTAGAGCTCGGCGTAGCCGCCATAGGCGTCGGCCTGGAGGATCCCGCTCCATGTCTTCAGGTGGCCTTGCGGATGCACGCCCTTGCGATCGCGGGAGTAGTAGAAGATCGCCGCGGGCGGCGCCGCCCCGCCGAAGGGGGCATCGTCGCGTACGTAGGTCCACAATCGGCCCACATCGGTCTGGCCCTTGGCCAGGACCGGAACGGTCGTATCGTCGCCGTGCAGGCGCTCGGCGGCCAGGACATGGGCCTCGATCCGCGCGACCAGCGGCGCCAGCACCGAGGTGACGCCGCCCACCTGGTCGGCCAGGGTCGAGAGGCTGAGCGGCACGCCCTCCCGGGCGTAGCGCTCGGCCTGGCGGTTAAGCGGCTGGTGCTGACCAAACTTCTCGAAGACGATCATGGCCAGCAGGCTGGGGCCGGCCCATCCGCGGGGCAGGACATGGAAGGGGGCCGGGGCCTGGGCGATGGCCTCGCAGTCGCGGCAGGAGACCTTCTCGCGGACGGTCTGGATCACCTTCCACTGGCGGGGGATCACCTCCAGCGTCTCGGTGACGTCCTCGCCGAGCTTGGTGAGACGCGCGCCACCGCAGCAGGCGCAGGTCTTGGGGGCCTCGATCACGACGCGCTCGCGCGGCAGATGCTCTGGGAAGGGCTGACGCGAGGGCTTCTTGCGGGTGAAGGTCTTGACCGTGGTGGTCGCCCGGGCTGCGGCCTGCTCGGCGGCGAGCTCGTCCTCGGTGGCGCTGGCCTCCAGCTCTTCCAGCTGCAGCTCCAGCTGATCGAGCAGCCGGCTGGTCCGCTCAGACGACGTCCCGAACCGCTCGCGCTTGAGCTTGGCGATCTGCAGCTTCAGATGGGCAATCTGCGCCTGGTCGTCGGCGCGCTCAGCCTTGGCGGCGGCGGCCTCAGCGATGGCTACGGCCGCCTCGGCGCGTGCCACATCCCGCTCAGCCTGCATGCTCGCCAGCGCCGCCTTCAGCGCTTCGAGATCATCCGGAACAGGGGCGGCCAAGCTCTCCATAACCCTGATGGAATCATACTTTTGAGCGCGTGTGGCGCCCCTAAATGCAGGCTCTGCGAACTATTTTAGCCGCTCATCCTGCGCTGACCGGACGCCAGGTGTGCTGGGGGTTACGCCAGTCGATGCCCTCCAGCATGTAGCCCATCTGCGCCATGGTCAGGGCCACCGCGCCTCCGCTCGTCGAGGGCCAGACGAACCGGCCCCGCTCCAACCGCTTGGCGTAGAGCGACATGCCAATGCCGTCGTGCCAGAGGATCTTGATCAGCGATCCGCTCCGCCCGCGGAACACGTAGAGATCGCCTGCATGAGGATCGCGCTTCAGGTGCTCCTGGACCAGCAGGGCCAGCCCCTGCATCCCCTTCCTCATGTCCGTGTGGCCCGTGGCGAGCCAAACCCGTACGCCAGAGCGGATCGGTATCATCGCAGCGCCTTGAGCACTGCGCCCACCAGGGCTGGCGACGCCGCCTGGGAAATGCTCACGCGGGCGCCGGCCAACTCCACCTGGATCGCCGGACCAACACTGCTCGGCGGCGCCGGCTCGGCGACGACCGCCTCCACGAAGCCAGCACCCGCCGCCTGCCGACGCCACTGATAGATCAAGCTGGTGGCGACATCGCGCCGGCGCGCCACATCCGTCACGATCGCACCTGGCGAAAACGCCTCGGCCAGGATCGCCAGCTTCTCCTCGTCACGCCACCTGCGGCGGCGCTCCGGACCGGTGATCAAACTGATATGGGCCATGCTGTGCAGCTACGAGCGCTCTGAAGGACGTCCTTACGAGCACAGCATCGCCATCCACCTCATCCCGACAAGGCGGCCCTCACCGGAGGCTCACGA
>NZ_JAUSLG010000028.1 GCF_030646615.1 Phenylobacterium sp.
GCCTTCGCGCTTGAAGAAGCCGCCGGGGATCTTGCCCGCGGCGTAGGTCTTCTCCTGGTAGTTCACGGTCAGGGGGAAGAAGTCCTGGCCGGGCTTGGCGGACTTGGCGAACACGGCGGTGGCCAGCACCACGGTCTCGCCATAGGTGGCGAGCACCGCGCCGTCGGCCTGACGGGCCATGCGGCCGGTCTCGAGGGTCAGCGTCTTGCCGCCCCACTCGATGGTCTTGCGTTTGATATCGAACATGATTTTTCTTCTTTCATATCCCGGCAGGCGTATTCCTGGCGGGGGCGGACAGGGCGTCGGACTTCCGAAATCCTCTCCAGGTGAACAGGCTTGATGAGGATTTCGTCGCAACCCTCAGCGTGCGTCTTGGGGGCCTTGGCCCCCGGCCGCCAGATCATCCCCGGCCTGTCGCGGAGGGGAGGCGGTCGTCTGTGGGCGCTGCCTCGTGAGGAGGCGGCGCCAGTCTCTGGGGCCGGTTGAAAAACACTGGCCCCATATGCGACGCCCCCGCTTTCGCGGGGGCGCTGAACATCCTAGCGGCGCAGGCCGAGGACCTCGATGAGGGCCTGATAGCGCGGCTGTTCGGACTTCTTCAGGTGATCGAGGAGCGACCGGCGCTGGGAGACCATCTTGAGCAGGCCCCGGCGCGAATGGTTGTCCTTCTTGTGGGTCTTGAAGTGCTCGGTCAGGTTGATGATCCGTTCGGTCAGGATCGCCACCTGGACTTCGGCGCTTCCGGTGTCACCCTCGCTGCGGGCGTGGGTCTTGATAATTTCGGCCTTACGGTCCGGGGTAACCGACATCGTGCGTCTCCGCTCTATTCGAGATGAAAGACACGGGACGGCTCGAGCTTGCCGGCGCGCATCTCGCAGAGGGCCACCATCACGCCACGACACATGGCCGAAACGGTTCGAGCGCCCGGCGCAAGCCCGGCTCTCAAGGTTTCGACCTGTCGGGGAACGAGAACGATCGACCGTCCCTGCTTAAGTCTGAAAGCGTCTTCGTCGGTCACGGCCAACGCCGGGATGTCGTCCAGCGCGGTCTCGACCGGAAGCAATGCCTCCGACTGCCGGGCCTTATGCCCCAATTCCTCAAGTAAATCCAGCCCGATCGCCCGGGCCTCGGTGAAGGCGCCCACCCGGGTGCGGCGGAGCGCGCTGACATGGGCCTCGGCCCCCAGCCGCAGGGCCAGATCGCGCACCACCGAGCGGACATAGGCGCCCTTGCCGCAGTCCATGATCAGCTCGATGTGGTCGGGGTCGCTCGCCTCGCCCACCGCCAAGCCGTGGATCAGGATCGGCCGGGCCTTGAGCTCCACCTCTTCCCCGGCCCGGGCCAGGTCATAGGCCCGCTCGCCGTCCACCTTGATGGCCGAATAGATGGGCGGGACCTGCATGATCTCGCCCTCGAACTCGTGCAGCACGGCCTTGACCTGATCTGGCGTCGGCCGGACGTCGGAGCGGGCGATGATCTCGCCTTCCCGATCCAGCGTGGTGGTCGACGCCCCCCAGGCGATGGTGAAGCGATAGCCCTTATCGGCCTCGACCATATAGGCCACGGTCTTGGTGGCCTCGCCGAGCGCCAGGGGCAGGACGCCGGTGGCCAGGGGGTCGAGGGTGCCGGCGTGGCCGGCCTTCTGGGCGTTGAAGATCCTGCGGACCCTGCCCACCGCCTGGGTCGAGGTCAGGTCATAGGGCTTGTCCAGGCAGACCCATCCGGAGACGGCCTCCCCCTTGCGCCGACGGCCCATGGGTCAGTCCTCTTCGGGGGCGTCGAGGTCCTGGCGGACCTTCGGATCCTCAAACAGCCGGCTCATATGCTCGGCGGTGTCGAAGGTCTCGTCGTGCAGGAATTTCAGCTCCGGGGTGGCGCGCAGGTCGATCATCCGGCCGAGGCGCCCGCGGAAGAACTTCGAGGCCCGGTTCATGGCCGCCACCACCTCGGGCGCATTCTCGCCGCCCAGGGGCTGGATGAAGCAGACGGCGTGGCGCAGGTCCGGGCTCACCCGCACCTCGGTGATGGTCACCGGCGCGCCCGACAGGGCCGGATCGTCCAGGTCTTCCTCCCGCATGATCTCCACCAGGGCGTGGCGGACCAGTTCGCCGGCGCGCAGCTGGCGCTGGCTGGGGCCGCGAAGGGCGGGGCGGGCGCCAGATGTGCGGGAGGCTGGCGTACGGGAGGATGAGGGACGGCGTTTCATGGCGAGGCTCTCGCAGAATCTGGCCTGGCCGGCGGCTCGAACGCCCGGCGCAGGGAAGGGCGCGCTTCTAGTGGCCGCGCCCTTCGAAGTCTAGGCCCAGGCCGCGCGGCCCGCCAGGACGCTCACGCCCCTGTGCGCTGGCGGAAGAAGGCGATCACCCGGGCCTCGGCCGCCTTGGTCGGCCCGTCGGCCGCCAGGTGCAGGGTCAGCGTGGAGTGCGGCGCGATGGGGGAGGGGGCGGCGTCGGCGTCCTCCAGCTCGATGGCCTCGAACCGCGCGCCGAACTCGGCCCGATAGCGGTCAAAGCGCGCCTGACCCACCAGGGCGTCACCCTTGAAGCGCAGACCGATCATCGAAAGGTCCTCGGCCTCGAACCGCGCTCTGGCGCAGGCGATCTCCGCCGGGCTGACGCCGATCGAGGCCGCCCGTGTCTTCGAGCCGGCGGTGAGCGGCAGGGAGGGCTGGGCCAGGACCGGGGCCACCACCGCCGGCTCGGTCATCATGGCGAGCGCAAAGCCGCCGGTGAAGCACATGCCGACGGCGCCCACCCCGTTTCCCCCGCATTCGGCATGGGCCTGGCGGGCCAGGGCGCGCAGCCAGTCAACGATGGGGCTGGATCGGTCGGTGGCCCAGACGTGGAATTCCCGGCGCACGCAGATGGCCTTCAGCGCCTCGGCCGCCAGATAGGGCCGGCTGACGGGACGCCCCGGCTCCCCGAACAGGCTCGGGCACCAGACGCTCATCCCCGCGGCGGCCAGCCGCTCGGCGAAGGCCAGGACCAGGGGGTGCAGGCCCGGCATTTCGTGGATGACAATGACGGCGGGACCAGAGCCGCGTCGATAGACCGTCCGGCGCCAGCGGCCGTCGTCAAATTCGAACCGCTCGAAGCCTTCCAGCTCAACCGCCGCCATGTCGTCTCCCCCCGGTCGCCAGGGAAGACTAGCTCAGCGGCGCAGCATGTCGATGTCGCCCTCAAAGCCCGACAGCCGCCAGACCCCGTCGGTCTGTGTGAAGACCAGCAGGCAGGGGCCATCCTTCTCCCGCGTCGCGCAGACCCGGCCGTCCTCCAGCGCCTTCAGGGAGCCGGCGATGGCCACCCGGCCGGGCAGGGGCTGGGCGGCGTCGTATCCGTAATATTCGGCCACGCCACGGAACACCTGGGGCTGGACCAGCTGCTCGCTGGCGGCCTTGGCGATGGTCGGGCCGAGCAGGGCGCCCAGGGCGCCCAGATCGCTGCCGCCGCCGGCGCGGGCGACTTCGGCGGCGATGCGCGCCTCGATCTGAGCGCGCAGGGCCGGGCGGTCCACATGGCGGTCGAAGGTCGCCTGGTCGCCGTCGCGGATGGCGGTCAGCAGGGTGTGGACGTCGCCGGCCGCATCCAGGCGCTGGACGCCGCCGGCGCAGGCGCTGAGCATCAGGGCGAGGGCCAGGGGGGCCAGAAGGCGCAGGGGCTTGAACATCGAGGGGTCTCCAGGGGCGGCGACAGCAGGACCGGCCTAAGGTGGCGATCCGAAGGCGCGGGCGGCCTCCTCATCGCTCAGATCGGCGATCTCGACCAGCTTCAGCCGCGCGGTCTCCCCCGATACGATCCTCAGGCTGGAGCGCGGGCGCCGCAAGGTCTTGGCCAGAAAGGCCAGCAGGGCGGCGTTGGCCGCACCGTCCACCGGCGGCGCCGACACCCGCACCTTCAGATAGGGCCGGCCCTCGCCGTCCTGGCCCCAGCCCTGGAGGGCGTCGCGCCCGCCCTTGGGGGTCAGGCGCACGGCCAGGCGCATGGCGATCCCTCGGGCGAGCCGGCTCAGATGACCGGCGTGACCAGGGCGCGATAGAGCGCCGGCAACAGGATGTCCTTCACGCCGATCAGCACCAGGATGACGATGATCGGGCTGATATCGACGCCGCCCAGGGGCGGGATGATCCGCTGCACCGGGCGCATCACCGGCGCGGTGATCGCCTCCAGCGCCCGGGCGATATTGTAGACGAACCGGTTGCGCAGGTTGATGACGTCGAAGGCCACCAGCCAGGACAGGATGGCGTTGATGATGATCGCCCAGATCATGAGCTGGAGGATCGCCCCGATGATGAAGAAGATGAATTGAAGAATGGCGGCCATGGGGTCCCGATCTGTCTTAGGCCCCGGTTCTAGCTGGCGGCCCTCCTCTGTGACAAGGCGGCCTGACCCATAAGCGCGCGTCCCGCGTCCTCTGGCCGCCCCTTGAGCGGCTTGACAGAAATCCGCCGCACGCCTAACTCCGCGCCTTCCTGGGGGCCGTAGCTCAGTTGGTAGAGCGCCTCGTTCGCAATGAGGAGGTCAGCGGTTCGATTCCGCTCGGCTCCACCATTCCCCAGTAATATCAATCGCTTCCGGTTTGGCCTCAGGGCCGCCGGTCGCGGCTCTGCGTCTGGATAAGCACTGGATAAGCAGAGCGCCCAAGCGAGCGACTCATGATCGCGCGTTGGAGGGATGGGGGAGGCCACACTCGCGCGCCCGGGAGGGCGAAGGTCAGGGGCTGCGGCCGGGGCTCATGGCGGCCCGCAAGGTGGGGTTGTGCCGCCGCTGGGCTCCAGGCCAGGCGGGGGGTGGGTCAGAAGTCGGGGGCTCGCCTGGCTGGAGACCGCGCCCCCTCTCATGCGGGGACTTTTTTTGCGCCGCCGCTGCGATCCAGGCCGCCGCCCTGGTGGGCGTGCCCCTGCGGTTGGACGCGATGGGGCCAGGGTTCCTGCGGGCGCCCTTACCCAGCTCGGAGCGGCTATAAATTTCGCCAGGGGCGGGGGTGGTCTAAAAGTCCAAGCCTCCCTCGGCCGGGACCGGCGGGTTAGCAGGCGCTTTTTCACCGCAGGTTTTTTGGTCTGAGGGAAATTTTGCCGGGGGGCTGGAGGCCGGGGGGCGGTCGAAAGTCCGGGGCCTTAGGGGCCAGGACCGGCGGACTAGCGCCGCACGCGATTCCGCGAAATTCGGGAAACCTTTTTCGATCAAGGGCTTAGGAGGAGTGGATGCGGGGGCGTTCTCAAATCACTGGGAACCCTGGGAACCCTGGGAACCCCTCTTATAAGTGATTGAAAGATAGAGGTTCTGTAGAGCGGCGGCGGTTCCCAGTCTGTCTTTCTCAACTGGGAACTACTGGGAACCGCTCTCGCCTCGGCCTGGCCGCCGCCGCGCCCCCGTCCGGCTCCAGAAGAGGGCATGATTTGCCCCGATAGGCTGCCAACCGCGCGCGAGTGTGGCCCCCTCCAGCCGCCGACAGGGCGGGATGATGCTTTCGGCAATGGGTGACGGCGCCGCGGTCAATGGCGGCCAGACGCGAACGCCGTTCGCATGAGGGGCGCGCGCGCCGCGCGCATCGGGGGGCCGGACAAAGCAAAGCCCCGCCCGGCTTGTTATCGCCTTGGCGGGGCTGGCCGGGCGCGCCCGGTCTTGAGGCTCAACGACGGCGAACCGTCGCGAGCTGACAGGCCTCATATGTGGGCGCGGTGTCTTTCGGTCAAGTTAACTTCCTTCATCGATGAGGCCGAGCGCGTGGGCCACGCAGCGGCGCAGGGCGGCAAGCTGGTCGGCGCTCAGCCGGGGCTGGAGGTACTTGCGCTTGCCGTATTGGTCGCGTGCGGTGCGGAAGAGGTCGAGGCGCTCAAAGCTCACCGTGGCGATCATGTCAGCCTTCACCCACACGTCGGCGGCGTCGAAGGGTGAGGGAAGCGGCGGCTCGACGTTGAGGGCCAGGTGGTAGGCCTGCGGGCCCGCCGGCGCTGTCGTGCTGAGCGGAACCACCGTGGCCAGCCCCTGGCGGTGGCGCAGCCTGGGGGACACGATGACCACCGGGCGCCGCTTCACCATCTCGGCTGCGCGGCCGGTGTCCCCATAGTCGCAGAGCAAGAGGGTTCCGGGTTTCAGGTCGTATTTGATGGGCATGGGAGGGGTGTTCTCAGTCGCGCGCTGCGGCGCTGCCCCACGCTGGGGAGGGTCCGAATACCTTGATTCTGACGAACGCGAACGGCGTTCGCCCCCGACGCAAAGCGCCCGCCGGGGAGGGCGGGCGCGGGGTATCATTTCAAATGAGACCCTATCGGCTGGCGGTTGGCCAGCAGGCGGGGAGGCTGGTCACCAGGGCTTCGACCAGCTGGCGGCTTTCCCGCGCCGCTTCCTCGATCTTCTCGGCCAGCAGGTGCAGGGCGTCCCCGTGGTCAGTGCGGCTCAGCTCCTCGCTCGCGGCCAGGATGCGAGCCAGATAGGTCAGGCTGAACGTCTCGCTCAGGCGGCGGTCGATGGTGTCCAGGGCCTCCCATGCCTTGTCGCGGGGAAGGGCCGGGATGCGGTTGGCGGTGGTGGTGGCGGTCATGGCGGTTCCTTAGGCGCAGGGGTGAGGGCGGCGGGCGAGGCGGGCGAGGTCCTGCGCCAGGGCGCAGAGTGCGGCGGCCTGGTGGGGCTCCAGCTCGGCCCTCAGGGTGTCGACCAGAAGAAGGGCCTTGATCGCGGCCCCGGGGAGGTCCTCGGCCGGGCGCGCCAGGATCGCGGCGGCGAGGGCCTCGGCCTGGCCCATGGCCCGGTCGGCGGCGTCCTCCAGGCCTGGCAGGCCGAATGAGGATCTGATGGCCTCCACCTGTTCGGCGTAGAGGCCATACGCCGTCTCGACGGCGGGGCGCGCCGGATAGAGCCGCATGGCGGCGGCGTCGGCCTGGCGCTCGCGGCCGAGGGCCTCCAGGGCCTGGCCGGCGACGGCGCACCAGGTCGCCGCGAGCTGGGGAATGGATGGCCTGGCGGCTGGCGGTGCGATGGCGAGGGCGGTGCAGGTCATGGCGGCTCCTTAGGCGGTGAAGGTGGTGAGGCGCTGGAGGTCGTCGGCCAGGCTGCGGGCGCCGGCGAGGCTGGCCGAGCTGGCGGGATCGCGGGCGAGCTGGTCGGCCAGGTGGCCGGCCTTCACCTTCAACCCCGTGAGGGTCTTTGCCGGGGTGGCCCAAAGGGCGGCCTCGGCCCTGGCCTTGGCCGCGCCAAGGCGGTCGGCCCGGCGACATAGGGCGGCCACGTCGTGGCGGTGGTCGCTGGCCTCAAGGGCGAGCTGGTGAGCCTCGGCCGCTGCAATGATCTCGCGGCCTCGGCCGACAAATTCGGCTACCAGGCCGGGGGACATGAGGGCGCTCGCCCTGCCGTCCGTGAGGCTCTCTGACCACCGCGCGACCTGGTGGGCGTCATAGGGTGCGCCCACGGGCTGGCGGTGCGGGGCGATGAACCACCGGTCGCCCTTGCGCCGGCGCAGGGCCTCAGGGACCGGCGGGCGGTCGCGGAGGGCGGCGGCCTCGGCTGCGTCGGCGGCGGCCTCGGCCTTCGCAAGGGCGGCGCTCAGGCGGGCCAGCCGGGCGGCGCGACGGATCAGGGCGGCGTCTGGGGCGGCCCCGGCCAGGGCCGGCGAGGCGGCGAGGGGCGCGGCGATCAACAGGGGCAGGAAGGCGCGGCGGGAGGGCGTCATGCTTAGCGTCCCATCTGAGCGGTGGTGTAGCCGGCCTGGCGGGCGCGGACGCCGGCATAGGCCTGGCCGGTGAGGCTGCGGCGGATCGGGCTGGCCAGCATCGAGCCGAACGAAACGTGGCGGGGCTGAGCGCCCTTGGTCCAACGGGGCGCGGCGGCGATGCGGGCGGCGGTGTTCCTGGCCCAGCGCCAGGCGCCGGCCAGGGCGTCGGCGAAGGTCCGGGGGTTCGCGCCGCGCAGCTCGGCCCGGTACAGGCTCCAGGCCAGAAGCATCACTTGGCGGCGGGTTTCGGTGGCGGTGGTCATGGCGTCAGTCCCTCTCAACAGATACACTTGTATCTAAATAGGGAGGGGCTAGCAAGGAAATAGATACGGTTGTATCCTGTTTCCTGGGATTGCTCAGGGAGAGCCGGAATGGAAGTCACGCCAGAGGGTTGCCGCGCCGGGCGGGCGATTTTGAAATGGTCAATGCGGGAGCTGGCCGAGCGCTCTGGCGTGGCCTGGACCACCGTTAACCGTCTCGAGGCGGGCGCGGCGGCCAGGGACGCGACCGCCGCCAAGATCGTCGCCGCCTTTGAGGCCGAGGGCGTCGAGCTGGTGGCCGAGGACGGCCGCACGGGCGCGGTCCTGGTCTATGCCCGGCGGAGGGCCTAGCATGGCGTTTCGCGGCTGGTACGCTGAGGGCTGGGGGCCTGCGGCTGTCCAGAAGGATAGCCGCCTCGATGGCTGGACCGAGTTGGACTGCCCTGCCCCGGTGGGCTCTACAGCCCGCATCAAGTGGGCCGAGTCGAGAGCCCTCGGTAGACGATACAAGGAGCCGGCTCTGGTGGGCGTGGCGATTGTCACCACACCGGATGGTGGCGGGTGGGAATATCCCTTCAAGCTCTACCGGCCTCGCCCTCGCCTCGACGACCTTGAGGAGCTCGCCGGCTATCTTGAAGACCTCGCTCCTGGCCTGTCGCCTGAGTTGCGGGATGAGCTGGAGCGGGAGGCGCTGGACGCCCTCCGCGACGACTATACGCCCAGGGTCTTGAAGCAGGGAAAGGGGCCAGCGTTTGACCCTTTGACCTTTCTCGAAGCGCTAGATGCCGTAGAGATCTGGCGAGAGTGCGGCCTTGAAGGCGCTAGCTATCAAGATGCAGAGCCCGTGGTTATCCCTAGGGGTCGCCTTCTGAGCTACTTCGATGCCGTGTATAAGGCTGGCCGCTCTGTGCGCGATGCTGAGATTCCTTCTGATGAGCAGCGCTCGAAATCTTCGCCTGCTGCGGTTGCTCGTACTGTGAAGGGCGAGGCCTGGTGGCTCGCCGGTGCGGCTTGGGCGCAGGACGTAGTGAAGGCCCATCCCAAGGGCTGGGCCGAGGGCCGGAGCGTCAGCCGTGCCGCCCTGGCGGAAGAGCTGATCGCAAGA
Organism: Phenylobacterium sp.; assembly: GCF_030646615.1. Classification (GTDB taxonomy): domain Bacteria; phylum Pseudomonadota; class Alphaproteobacteria; order Caulobacterales; family Caulobacteraceae; genus Phenylobacterium. The sequence goes on from NZ_JAUSLG010000028.1 coordinate 9,073, forward strand.
TGGGGTGAGGTCAAGGACCGCGATGGGTGGCCCGCCAGGGTGACCTATAATGACCTCTATAAGCGTGTCCTAAAGGCCTGGATCGAAAGGGGCTGGCTGAGTTTGGCAAGGTAGTCTGAGCCTAGGCTCAGAGGTGCGCGTCAGCCGAGGCCGCCGATAGGCGCGCAGCCTTGGCCAGGGCGGGCGACCGGCGTTCGCGCCCTCTGCAAGGTCATCCAACGCCAGCCAATTCCTGGCTGCGATGGGAGACCCCTTATGACAGTCGAAAGTCAGTCCCGCCTTCTGACGGTGTTGGAGGCCGCAGAGCGGCTCAGCGTTTCAAAGTCCCACCTGGACAAGCTCAGAGTGTCGGGCGGCGGCCCGCCGTTTGTTAAGATCGGCTCCCGCGTGGCCTATGACCAGGCGGACCTGGCGACGTGGCTGGACGGCCAGAAGCGCCAGGACACGGGACACAAGTCGGAAGCCTCGGCATGAGCGGGCGCATCGACTTTGAGCGGGTGAACCGCGCCGCCCTGCAGAACGCCGAGGCGGTGGTGCGATCCTTCCTCCCCGATGGCCGGCGCGAGGGGGCCGAATGGGTTGCCCGCAACCCGACGCGGCCCGACCACCGGCCGGGAAGCCTCAAGTGCAACCTCACCACCGGCAAGGGCGCGGACTTCGCCACGGGCGACCGCTGGGGCGACCTGGTGGGCATGGCCGCCTATCTCAAGGGCCTTCCCCAGCGCGAGGCGGCGATACGCCTGGCCGAGGCCCTTGGCGTCAACCCGTTCGCGTGAGGCGCACGGGCCTGCGCCCGCGCCTCGCGGCCCCTGACAACCTGCATCCCTGGGGATCGCAATGACCAATCGTGACCTATTCAGCGCGCCCGCCGCGCTGGCCCTTTTGGGCTTTTCCACCGCCACCACCGCCAGAGCTATTGACGTGTCGGTGGGCGACCTGGAGGCGGAATTTCTGCTCGGCAACCAGCTGGAGGAGGACGAGGCCGAACGCCTCCGCGACTTCCTGGGCCTGCACGGCGTTGTGATGGTCTCGACGCCGTTCTTTTACGGGGCGCTCTACCTCACCTCGCTTGTGCATCTGCGCACTTGGGCGGGCTGGGCAGAGGATTGCCCCAACCACCGGGGCGAGGGCCTAGCCTATGCCGTCTTCTCCCGCGCCTGGCGCTTCTGGCTGCGTGTCACCGGCCGAGGCCGCCGGATTCTGAGGCCCGCGAACGACGTTCGCCCCATGGATGACGGGGCGGCCGAGTGACCGATAGTCCCGAGGATCCATTCGCCCGCATCCGCGCGGAGAAGGGCCAAGGGGAGCCGCCTAAGCCGGCGGCCTCCAAGCCTGAGGGTGTCCCCGTCCTGCCCGTGCCGGATGACGCACCACCGCCGCTCTCTCGCCATAGCCGACACGGCGAGCCGGCGGCGATCTGGACCTATCGAGACGGCGGCGGGCGGACCCTCGGCCACGTCGCCCGGTTCAACCTGGCGGACGGCTCAAAGGTGGTGTTGCCCCTGACGTTGACGCGGGACGGCCGGGGCCTGCGGTGGGCGTGGAAAGCCTTCGCCGACCCGCGCCCGCTGTACGGGCTCCATGCGCTCGCCAGCCGCCCCGGCGCGCCGGTCCTGGTGGTGGAGGGGGAGAAGACCACCGACGCCGCTGGCGAGCGTCTGGCGGGCTTTGTCGCGGTCTCATGGGCTGGAGGCTCCAAGGCGGTCAACAAGGCCGACTGGCGCGCCCTGGCGGGCCGGGACGTGGTGATCTGGCCCGACGCCGACGCCCCAGGCCGGAAGGCGGCTCAGGATGTCGCCCGGCTCGCGGCCTCGGCCGGGGCGCTCACGGTGGTGGTGGTCGATCCGCCGGCCTATCTCCCCGAGGGCTGGGACCTGGCCGACGAATGGCCGGAAGGGTTTGGCCAGGCCAAGGCTGAGGCCCTGATAGCGGCGGCGCGCGACCAGGCGCAGCCGGCGGGCGTCGACTGGCCCTACGGCTTTCGGATGGAGGCGGACGGGCTCTGGTACGACCAGCCGCCCCAGGCCGGCGGCCAGCCCGTTCCCACGCGGCTCTCTGATCCGTTCGAGGTGGTGGGTCAGGCCCGCGAGCCGGGCGGCGATGGGTGGGCGACGGTGCTGCGATTCCGCGACCCCGATGGCCGAGAGAAGGTCGCGCCGGTGGCCAAGTCCAGGCTGGCCGGCGGCGGCGCAGAGGTGCGGTCAGAGCTGGCCGGCCTCGGCCTGGGGATCAGCTCGTTTCCAAGCAAGGCGGCCAAATTCATCGCCGCGATCAATGACGTGAAAGCGCGCCGGCGGATCACGCTGGTCTCGGCCACGGGCTGGTGCGGGGACCGGTTCATTCTGCCATCCGGCCAGGTGGGCGGGGCGGCCGGCGAGGAGGTCATTTTCACCGGAGAGCCGGCCGCCTTGCACTATGGCAGAGCCGGCGTGCTGGCCCGCTGGCGTGAGGACGTGGCCGCCCCGGCGATCGGTAACGACCTTCTCACCTTCGCCCTGTCGCTGGCCTTCCTGGGGCCGCTCATGCGCCCGCTGGAGATCGAGGGGGGCGGGGTCCATTTCCGCGGCTCCAGCTCGTGCGGGAAGACGACGCTGGCCTATGCCGCCGGGTCGGTCTGGGGTGGTGGCGGGCCGCTCGGCTTTGGCCAGACCTGGCGCAGCACGGCCAACGCCCTGGAGATGGTCGCCTATGGGCACAATGATGGCCTGGTGGTCTTTGATGAGCTGGCCTTGATCGCCCCGGAAGAGGCTGGGGCGGCGGCCTATAGCCTCGCCTCTGGCCAGTCTAAGGCCCGGTCTCGCGCCGACGGGTCGCTGCGTCGCCGCTCAGAGTGGCGTGTGGCCATCCTGTCCACCGGCGAGATCGGCTTGGCCGACCATATCCGCGCCGGGAAGAAGGGCGAGCGCCCGATGGCAGGCCAGGAGCTTCGGCTCCTCGATCTCGCCGCTGACGCCGGGGCGCGAATGGGCGTCTGGGAAAGCCTGCATGGTCGGGCGAGTCCGGCGGCCCTATCGGACGCCATCAAGGCCGCCAGCGGCCGGGACTATGGGCACGCTGGGCCGGCCTTCCTGGAGGCGTTCGCGGCCAATCGGTCGCAGCACCTTGCGACGGCTAAGGCCCTGCTGGTCGCCTTCCTCGCCAAGGTGACGGAAGAGGGCGACACGGGCCAGGCGCAGCGGGCGGCGGTGCGGTTCGGCGCCATCGCCGTGGCCGGCGAGCTGGCGGCGATGTTCGGGGTCTTGCCGTGGTCGCCTGGGACGGCCGGTGAGGCGGCGGCGCGGCTCTATCGGCGATGGGCCTCGGCCTTTGGCCGCGATCAGTCGCATGAGGCCCGCGCCATCATCCGGCGGATCAAGGCGATCATCGAGAGCGAGGGGGCCAGCTTCGCGGCCTGGGATGACGGGGAGGCCCTGGCCGAGGATGAGCCCAGCCGGGCCGGGCGAGATGAGCAGGCCAGGGGCCTCAAGTCCTGGGGCTATCGCGCCAAGGTGGGGCCAGACCTGGAGTTCCGGTTCAATGAAGCCGGGTGGGAATACGCGACCCAGGGCTTTGGCCAGAAGGAGGCCGCCCGCGCGCTGCATGAGGCGGGACTTCTGGAAAAGGGCGAGGGAGAGCACTGGAAGAAGCGGCATTCGCGCAAGGGGCAAAAGCCCCGCTTCTGGACCGTCAAAGGGGCCATCCTGGAGGCCGACCTTGGCGACTGACCCCTTTGCCGAGGCCCTCCGCGCCGCCTATCAGGCGACCCCTGGGGCGGCCCTCCAGCGGTTCCCAGTAGAAAATCACTGGGAACCGCAAGTCGAGAAACTGGGAACCGCAAAAGCTGATGCCGATCAATCGGTTAACCCCACGGTTCCCAGAGTTCCCAGGGTTCCCAGTGAAAATGGGACTATGCCGCATCGCATGGCCGCAGAGGCGGCCTCAGAGGCCCTCGCGACCTGGGATGAGCGGGCCGCCATCCGTGAGTATGAGGGCGGCATGAGCCGCCGCGAGGCCGAGCTTACGACGGCTATGGAGCTGGGGCCGAGGCCAGAGGCCCCGGCCGAGACCTGAAGTCGCCAAGGCCAAATATGCACCTAAGAGGCAATTGCATCTAACGCCGAGCAAGCGCTGGTAACCCCAGGCGACGGGCCAGGGTCTAGGCCCTGAGCCGATGCACGTTCGATGGCAGGGCCTCGCCCGCCACCACCGCCGCCACGCGGCGTCCCCAGGCCACCAGGGCGGCCTTTCGCTCCTCGCGGTACTCATGGCGCTGATAGACGCCCACCAGCCCGCTCTGCGTACCCGAGACGTGATTGAGAACGCGCTCCACCACATGAGGCGGGAAGGCCAGGGCCGCCATGCCGGTCGCGGCGGTGCGGCGAAGGTCATGGATGCGCCAGGGGCGCAGGGGCTCAGCCGGCGGCTCAAGGTCAGCCTCGCGGGCCTCCCTGGCCCGCAGGTCTTCGATCAGCCCATCTAGGCGCCGCTTGGTCGCTGAGAACCCGCGAGCCGGGCCTTTGCCCCTGGCCGGGAACAGGTGTGGCCCCAGCTTCGGAATGTCGGCCAGGAGCGCGAGGGCCTCAGGCGACAGGTCAACCTCGTGAGACTGTTTGTTCTTCGCCCGCTCGGCCGGGATGCGCCAGACGCCGGCCTCTAGGTCAATCTCGCTCCATTCCATGCCGGCGACCTCGGCCCGCCGCTGGCCAGTCAGCATGAGCAGCCGGAAGATCGGGGCGAAGGGGAAGCCGAGGCCCTCGGCCGCAGCCCAGATGAGCCGCAGCTCATCGTCGGCCAGGACGCGATCACGGGCCGCCGGCCGGGGCGGGGCGGTGATGCTGGCGCAGGGCGAAACCGCGATCAGCTCACGGGCCACGCACCAGTCAAAGAGGGGGCGCAGCTCGGCATAGGTCTGGCGGGCGACGGCGGCCGAACGGCTGGCGATGGACTCGAGCAGCTCTGTCACGTCGCCGCGCCGGATTTCGGAGATATGGCGAGAGCCCCAGGCCGGCACGGCGTCATAGCGCAGAAGCCGGGCGGCCTCTGCGCCGCTGCGCCGCTTGTCGAGGCGGCGCTCGATATAGGCCTCGGCCAGGACAGCGAACGTCTCTTGTTCCCGGCGGATGGTCTCGCGGCGCTGTGCGGCCTCGGCTTCCTGAGCCGCGAGGCGCTCCAGGTGCAGGGCCTGGCGCTCAGCCTCACGGTCGGCAAACGGGTCGTTCCCCAGGTCCACCGGGGCCAGCAGCTTGCGGGCGGCGGCCCTGGCCTTGGTCACGTTCCACATCTCACCGTCGTGCTGGCCGATGGTGATGCGGCGGGTCTTAGGCTTCTCACCTGGGGCGGCCTTGGCCCGATACTGGACCAAGTAGATCTTCGCCCCGGCTGGGGTGATGCGAAGACCAAAGCGCGGGAGCGCGGAATCCCAGACGTACAGGTCGCCGGGGCCAGCCTCCAGGCCGTCCACCAGTCCATCCGTGAGCTTGATCTTGGCCATGTGCTTATCCAGGTCAGGGAACGTCCAGACCCTGGATAAGCGCTGGATAAGCAGAACGTCAAGCTAAAGCCATCCATCCCAGGGAAACGTCGTCCAACGCCGTAAGAGATAGTGCACTGGAAACACTGACTAATCCCGCAACGCGGGGAACCTCTAGGAAACGGCGTCCAACGCCAAATGACCTTGAACCGCTGAGAGGAGGTCAGCGGTTCGATTCCGCTCGGCTCCACCAGGATTTATCAAGCATGTGATCGCGTACGCCCTCTCGGGGCGCGCTTGTCCAAACCGGGCGCCGCCGTTCGGAACCCAAGCGCAGGCATGGCGTTCTTCCCCGCAGACGCAATCTGTGGAGAGAAGTCATGAACCAGATCATCTATATTGTCGGTCTCGTTGTTGTTGTCGGCGCTATCCTGGCCTTTGTCTTCTAAAGACATGCAACCCGACCATTGAGGCGTCGCCGGGCGGGCTCTAGCCGCCGGCGACGACTTCACTTTTCTGAATTGACCTAGCCGGGGCGGCGAACTGTGATCGCCCTCTGCCCGGGGCCGGCCAGATCTCCCCATCTGCCTGCAAGACAGGCCCTCATATCTTCAGCTAAAGGGGCGCGATGCCGTCCCTTGCGCCGCTTCCCCTGCGCCTGCGCGCCCTCGTTCGCCTTGGCGTGACACGACTACGTGGGGCGCTGAATAATCGCGCCGCGCCCCATACCGACGCCGATCGCCTGCAGCTCGAGGCGGAGATCGCCGAGGGCGCGCGCATATCCAGCGGCTATTTCGCCCTGCTGTTCTGCTCCTGCGGGATTGCGGCGCTCGGTCTGCTGCAGTCTTCGGCCGCCGTGGTCATCGGGGCCATGCTGATCTCCCCGCTCATGGGTCCGATCATGGGAATGGGCATGGGCGTGGCCCGGCTCGACGCCCGAGCCTTCGAGCGCGCCGCGGTGGCGCTGGCCCTGGGCGCTGTGGTCTCGGTGGCGGCCTCGGCCCTGATCGTCTGGGCTTCGCCGCTGAAGGACGTGACGCCGGAAATCCTGGCGCGGACGCGGCCCACCCTGCTGGACCTGGTGGTGGCCATCCTTTCGGGGATCGTCGGCGCCTATGTCCTGATCACCAAGCGACCCGGCGTGGTGGCTGGCGTGGCCATCGCCACGGCCCTGATGCCGCCGCTCGCAGTCGTCGGCTATGGCCTGGCCACCGGCGCCTGGAACATGGCCGGCGGCGCCTTCCTGCTGTTCCTGACCAATGTGGTGGCCATTCTGGGCGCGGTGTTCGCCGTCGCCCGGCGCTATGGATTCCAGCCCATTGTGCGCCGTCGTCGGCGCTGGGAGGAGATGGCCCTGCTGGCCACCCTGCTCATCCTGTCCCTGCCGCTGGCCGTCTCCCTGCGGGACATCGTCATCGAGGCCCGGGAGACCGCCCGGGTGCGGAGCGCGATCCTGGGGGTGTTCGAGACCGGCGATCAGCACATCACCGACCTGCAGGTCCGGGCCGGCGGGGCCGGGGTCGAGCAGGTCCGCGCCGTGGTGGTCACCGGCCGCTTCCAGGCCCAGGCCGAACTCCTGGTGGCCGAGGCCCTGGGCGGGCGTCCCGATGTGCAGATCGAACAGATCCTCACCGCCGACGGCCTGCCCCAGGCCGATCCCAGCGGCGGCGCCCTGGCCAACCGCGCGCTCGCCACCTCGCGCCCCCTGCGCACCACGCCCGAACAGAAGCTGCGCGACATGCTGGCGGGGGTGGGAACGGTCGGCGCGATCAGCACCCCCTCGGCCGGGCGGCTCAATGCGGCGGTCCAGCTCAACCGCCCAGCGACCCTGGACGACTACGCCGCCCTGGAGTCGGCGGCCCAACGTTTCCTGCCCGAGGTGGAGCTGGAACTGAGCCCGCCCTTCCTGGACCTGCCGGTGGTGGAATTCGCCGAAGGCCGCAGCGACCTGAGCCCGGCGGGCGCGCGCCAGGTGGCCATGATCGCCTGGGCCTTCCAGAGGTGGAACGTTCAGGGGGCTGAAGTCGTTGGGTCGGCCAGCCCCGGACCTCGGGGGCCCAGGCCCCGCGACCTCCGCGTGGCGGAGGCCCGTGCGCAAACCGTGGCCGATCGGCTGGAGGCCCTGGGCGTGCGCGACATCGAAACCCGAAGCGAGGCGCCCGACGCGGCGCCGCAAGACCCCTCGACCCTGTGGTTCGCCCGGGTCCGTCCCTTGGGCGCGCCGGGTCTGACCGCCGAGCGCGTCGAGGACGCCGCCCCCGGCGCAGAGCCTGGCGCGTGAGCGACGCCCTTCTGGCCGGTCTGGTCCTCATCCTGGCCCTCACCCTGTTCGCCTGGGACAAGGTGCGCCATGACCTGGTGGCGGTGACCGCCCTGGGCGCCTGCCTGATCCTGGGGCTGGTGACGCCCGACCAGGCCCTGCTGGGCTTGTCCGATCCGGCGGTGGTGGTGGTGGCCGCCGTCCTGATCATCGGCCGGGCCATCGAGCTCACCGGCGTCGCCGCCGCGGCCACCGAAAAGCTGGCGGCCCTGCGCATGCCGTTTCCCCTGCAGCTCTCCATCCTGCTGCTGGCGGCCGCGGCCCTGTCGGCCTTCATGAACAATATCGCCGCCCTGGCGATCACCATGCCGGTGGTGGCCAGCGTCTGCCGCGCCGCCCGCCTGCCGGCCGCCGCCGGCCTGATGCCGCTCGCCTTCGCCACCATCCTGGGGGGCATGACCACGCTGATCGGCACGCCGGCCAATCTGATCCTGTCCTCGATCCGCCGGGAGGAGCTGGGCGAGCCCTTCGGCTTCTTCGCCATGTCGCCCTTAGGCGTCACGGTGGCCGGGGTGGGGCTGCTCTATCTCTGCCTGATCGGCTGGCGGCTCACCCCGCGCCGACAGGGGGAGGAGACCGCCGGCGGGGGCCGCAATGTCTTCGAACTGATCCCGCCCAAGCCCGAGACCGGGGAGGACGGCAAGCCGGTCGAGATCGACTACGGGGCCCTGTTCGCCGAGATCAAGGAGTCCGGCGGTCACGTCCTGGCCATCATCCGCCGCCATCGGCGGATCAAGCTCGACAAGATCGACCGGCTGGCGCCGAGCGACCGCATCCTCGTGGTCTCCCCCCTCGATCCCTGGGAACTGGCCAACAAGGTGGGCGGCAGCCTGGCGGTGGAGCGGTCGAACGCCGCCGATGCTGTCACCTCGCGGGTGGCGGTGGCCCACGGCTCGCCGCTGATCCGCCGGCCCTATGACACCATCGCCGCCGAGACCGACCAGGAGCTGCGGGTGGTCGCCGCAGGTCCGCGGGCGGCCGGCGCCGAGGGCTCCCTGGGCGCCATGGAGATCCGGGCCGGCGACCAGCTGGTGGTGCATGGCCCGGCCGAGCGGCTGGAGGCCTATCTGCGCTATGGCCGCCTGCTGGAGCTGGACCGGAAGTCGGCCGTGGCGGTGCAGCCCCGGCGGGCGGCGCTGGCGCTGGCCATCTACGCCGCCGCCGTCATCGCCGCGGTGGGCTTTGGCCTGCCCACGGCCCTGACCTTCGCCGCCGCCGCGGCGGGGCTGGCGGCCCTGAAGTTCCTGCCCTCGGGCGAGATCTATTCGTCCATCGACTGGCCGGCCATCGTGCTGCTGGCGGCCATGATTCCGGTGGGCCAGAGCTTCCAGACCAGCGGCGCCGCGGCCATCGTCGCCGACTGGCTGGGCACGGGGCTCGGCGGCATGCCCCTGTTCGCCGCCGCTGCGGCGGTGTCGGTGGTGACCATCGTCCTGTCCCTGTTCCTGAACAATGTCGCCACGGCCGTCATCATGGGACCGGTGGCCATCGGCATGGCGGCCCAGCTGGGCTTTCCGCCGGACGCCCTGCTGCTGGCGGTGCTGATCGCCGCCTCGTCCGACTTCCTCACCCCCATCGGCCACCAGAACAACCTGCTGGTGATGGCGCCGGGGGGCTACAAGTTCGGGGACTATGCCCGGGTGGGCGCCGCCCTCACCACGCTGGTGGTTCTCGTATCGTCGGGGATGATTTCGCTGCTCTATAGCTAAACCCAAGGCTGAGCTTGCTTTGCGCCCACCCGGCCCTCCACTATATTCGAGGGACGACAGACATCAGGTAGAAGCGCTTGTTTTCACGGCTTTTCGGCAAGAAGGAACGCGCTGGCCCGCCCTCAACCGGGGGGCGCCGCGTCTATGCCATCGGTGACATCCATGGCCGCCACGACCTGCTGGAGGCCCTGGTGCGTGAAATCGGCCGTGACGTGGTCGAAACCCCGCCGCTGGCCCAGCCCCTGCTGATCTTCCTCGGCGACTATGTGGACCGCGGCCCCGGATCGGCGCAGGCGGTGGATATGATCCTGCGCCTGCAGGGTGAGAGCGGCTTCGAAATCCGCGCCCTGAAGGGCAATCACGAGGAAGCCCTGCTGCGCTTCCTTGACGAGCCCAGCTTCGGTTCCACCTGGGCCGAGCATGGGGGATCGGCGACGCTGGCCTCCTACGGGGTCCAGCCCCCGGCGACGCGGACCGATCCCACCGCCTGGGCCGAGGCCGCCGCCGCCTTCGCGGCCGTCCTGCCCGGGGCCCATCTCGACTTCTATCGCAGTCTCGACCTGATGGCCGAGGTGGGGGACTACGCCTTCGTCCATGCGGGCGTGCGCCCGGGCGTTCCCCTGGCCCACCAGGAGGAACGCGATCTGCTGTGGATCCGGGGCGAGTTCCTGCAGGCGACCGGCCCCTTCGGCAAGGTCATCGTCCATGGCCATACGCCGATGGAGGAGCCGCAGGTGACCCCTCACCGGCTGGGGCTGGACACCGGCGCCTACGCCACCGGCGTGCTGACCGCCGTGCGCCTGGACGACGAGGGCCAGAGGTTCATCCAGGCCAGGGTCAACCGGGCCGCAGCCTGAATCTGGGGAAGCCGGCGGCGAGCCTCTTTTCTCCGTCCATCTCATACTCTAGTGGAGTAAGGTATGTCCCACACCACAGCCCACCGCGCGCCCCTTGTCGCCCGCCTCCGCAGAATCCGCGGCCAGGTGGAGGGGCTGGAGCGCGCGCTCGAGGGCGGCGCGACGTGCTCGGCGGTGCTTCAGCAGGCGGCGGCGGTGCGGGGCGCCGTCAACGGCCTCATGGCCGAGCTGATCGAGGACCACCTGCACAACCATGTGGCCGATCCGGCCCTGTCGGCGGAGGCGCGCGCCGAGGGCGCCGCCGAGCTCGTCGACATTATTCGCCGGTATGGCCGCTGAGGGGATGACCATGTCTGTTGAAGCCGCGGCCCCGCACGACCACGTCTTTCTCGGCGAGCATCACGACCGGAATGCACGGCGGACCCTGTGGGTCGTCGGCCTGACAGGCCTGATGATGGTGGTCGAGATCGTCGCCGGCTTCGCCTTCAACTCCATGGCCCTGCTCGCGGACGGGTTTCACATGGCCACCCACGCCGGCGCGCTGGCCGTGGCCGCCGCAGCCTATGCCTATGCAAGGCGCCACGCGCGAAATCCCCGGTTCAGCTTCGGGACCGGAAAGGTCGGTGAACTGGCCGGCTTTGCGTCAGCCATGGCCCTGGGCGTGTTCGCCCTGGGCATCGCCTGGGAGTCGGTCAGCCGCCTGTTCGCCACCCAGACCGTGGCCTTCGATCAGGCGATCCTGGTGGCCATCGCGGGGCTGGCGGTCAATCTCGTCAGCGCCCTGCTGCTGGGTCATGGCCATGATCACCCTGGCCATGATCACCATCACGGCCACCACGACCATGACCACCACCACGACCATGACCACCATCATGACCATGACCATCATCACGACCATGACCGCCATTCCGGCCAGGACAACAATCTGAGGTCGGCCTATCTCCACGTCCTGGCCGATGCGCTCACCTCCGTTCTGGCGATCGTGGCGCTGCTGGCGGGCCGTTTTCTGGGGTGGGTTTGGCTGGACGCCGCCATGGGCGTCGTTGGCGCCCTGGTGATCGGCCGTTGGTCGCTGAGCCTGATGCGCGACACCGCCGCGGTCCTGCTCGATCAAACCGACCATGGGGTCGAGGCTGAGGTCCGGCGGCGAGTCTCGGCCCTGGGCGGCCAGATTGTCGATCTGCATGTGTGGCGCGTGGGACCTTCGGCCTGCGCCGCCATTTTGAGCGTCTCGGGCCTTTCGGCCCAGGTCGTCCGCCGGGCGCTCAATGACGCGCCGGGTGTGCGGCACCTGACGGTGGAGGAGCTTCCCTAGTTCTCCCTAGTCGTCCACCACATCGCCGGCGGGGATGGTGCGGTAGCGGGCCTCCATCAGGGCGAAGGCCCCGAAGCAGACCAGGCCGAGCGCGATCAGCACCAGGACCGCATCGCCATAGGGGGCGTTCTCCATGGCCTGAAGGGCCTCAGACATGCCGGCGGCCTCCGAGGCATTGGCGTGCAGGCCCGCCTGGCCCATCATGAAGCCTGCCACGACGAAGGCCACGCCCCGGGCGCCATAGCCCAGGCGGCCCAGGGGGTCGGCCAGCCGCGCCGCGCCGCCCTCGCAGACCAGACGCTTGCACAGGCCGCCGCGGATGGCCTTGACCAGGTTGGCGACGCCGGCGGTCAGGATGAAGCCGCCGACCCCGATGATCAGCCACTCGCCGCCGGGAAAGCTGAGCGCCTGCTCCACCGCCGCCTGTTCGGCGTCACGGTCGTCGGGCTCGCCCAGATCCCCCAGGACGTCCAGCGCGCCGAACACCGAAAAGCCCAGCACCCCATAGACCGCCGCGCTGACCCCCTGGCCGGTGCGGCTCGCCAGAGCCTTGAGGCTGGTCCCCTGGCGGTCGGCGTCGAACACTGACTGCAGGATCCTCCAGCCGGCGAAGCCATAGAGCCCAAGCCCGGTGATCCACAGCAGGACCCAGCCTGCCGGCCACTGGGCCCAGGCCTCCATGGCGCCCATGGAGCCCTCGGCCTCCGGTACGCGGTCCAGGGCCGCCAGGACGGCGATGGCGCCGATGCTGAGATAGACAAAACCCCGGGCGCCGTAGCCGAACCGGCAGGCCAGTTGCGCCAGGGCGCCGAGGGGGGCGGCGCCCAGCCAGCGCAGGGTCTGGCGAAGGGCGGTCTCGGCGTCGTGTTCGGAGGCTGTGGCCATGGCCGGGCGAGAACGACCCGCGACGGCCGAGGTTCCGGCCTGGCCTTAAGCCTTTAGTGGGCGTCGTCCCAGTTGGCCGCGGCGCGGGCCTCCACCACGAGAGGCACGCTGAAGGCCACGGCAGGCTCCGAGGCGGTCTCCATCACCTTCTTGATCACGGCGATGGCGGCCTGCGCCTCCGCCTCCGGCGCCTCGAAGACCAGTTCATCGTGCACCTGCAGCAGCATGCGGGTGGCCAGGCCCTCGGCGGCCAGGGCGCCCGGCATGCGGATCATGGCCCGGCGGATCACGTCGGCCGCCGTGCCCTGGATCGGCGCATTGATGGCGGCGCGGTCGGCGAAGGCGCGCATGCCGGCGGCCTTGGCGCCGACCTCGGGGATGTTCACCTTGCGGCCGAACAGGGTGGTGACGAAGCCCTGGCTCCGCACCTTGGCCTTTTCGGCGTCCATATAGTCGCGGATGCCGGGGAAGCGTTCGAAATAGGTGCGGATATAGGCCCCGGCCTCGTCCTGCGGGATCGACAGCTGGTTGGCCAGGCCAAAGGCCGAGATGCCGTAGACGATGCCGCAATTGATCGCCTTGGCCCGCCTGCGCGTCTCGGCCGGCATGCCCTCGATGGGCACGCCGAACATCTCCGAGGCGGTCATGGCGTGGATGTCCAAGCCGTCCTGGAAGGCGCGCTTCAGCTGCGGAATGTCGCCCATATGGGCCAGGATGCGCAGCTCGATCTGGCTGTAGTCGGCGCTGATCAGCAGATGGCCAGGCTCGGCCACGAAGGCCTTGCGGATCTTGCGGCCCTCCTCGGTCCGGATCGGGATGTTCTGCAGATTGGGGTCCGAGGACGATAGCCGCCCGGTGGTGGTGGCGGCGAGCGCAAACGAGGTGTGGACCCGCCGGGTGTCCGGCGCGATGGCCGCCACCAGGGCGTCCGTATAGGTGCCCTTCAGTTTGGACAGCTGGCGCCAGTCCAGCAGCACCCGCGGCAGCTCGTGGCCCTGGGCGGCCAGCTCCTCCAGCACCGAGGCGTCGGTGGACGAGGCGCCGGACGCCGTGGTGCGCTTGGGCGCCAGGCCCATCTCCTGATACAGGATCTCGCCCACCTGCTTGGGCGAGCCCAGGTTGAACGGCCGGCCGGCCAGGGCGTGCGCCTGCTGCTCGAACTCGCCCATCCGCAGGGCGAAGTCGTTGGAGAGCTTGCGCAGGTGCTCGGGGTCCACCGCGATCCCGGCCACCTCCATGTCGGCCAGCACGGCCGCCAGGGGGCGCTCCAGGGTCTCATAGACGGTCGACAGCCCCGCGGGCGCCAGCCTGGGTTTGAGCACCTGGTACAGGCGCAAGGTGACGTCGGCGTCCTCGGCCGCGTAGCAGGTGGCGGCCTTCAGCTCGACCTTCTTGAAGCTCTTCTGCCCCTTGCCGGTCCCGGCCACCTGCTTGAACGGGATGGGCTCGTGGTTCAGCCACAGGCGCGACAGCTCGTCCATGCCGTGCCCGTGCAGGCCCGCCTCCAGCACATAGGAGATCAGCATGGTGTCCTCGACCGGCGCCACGCGGACCCCATAGCGCGACAGGACGGCCAGGTCGTACTTGGCGTTCTGGGCGATCTTCAGGACAGCGGCGTCCTCCAGCATCGGCTTCAGGAGTTCGATGGCGATGGGCAGGGGAATCTGGGTCAGGTCCGACGGGGCGTCCAGGGCCAAGCCGTCCATCTCCTCATGGGCCAGCGGAATATAGCAGGCCTGGCCTGGGGCCACCGCCAGGGACACGCCGCACAGGCCGGCGCTGGCCGACGACAGGGCGTCGGTCTCGGTGTCGAAGGCCACGACGCCGATGGCCCGGGCCTTCTCGATCCAGGCCTCAAGCGTCGCCACATCGCGCACGCACTCATAGCCGTTGACGTCGATGGCCGGCGCCTCGGGCGCAGACCGCGGTTCCGGCGCCGGCTGGGAGGGCGCCGCGTCGCCCGCGCTCACCCGCCTGGCCAGGCTGCGGAACTGCATCTCTTCCAGGAAGGCGGCCAGCACGGCGGGCTCCGGCTCGGCCACGGCCAGGTCGTCGATGGCGGCGGGCAGGGGGGTGTCGCAGTCCAGCTGCACCAGCTGGCGCGACAGGCGGATCTGGTCGGCGAAGTTGATCAGGGTCTCGCGCCGCTTGGGCTGCTTGATCTCGCCCGCCCGGGCCAGCAGGGTGTCGAGGTCGCCATATTCGTTGATCAGCTGGGCGGCGGTCTTGATCCCGATGCCCGGCGCGCCGGGCACATTGTCGACGGAGTCGCCGCACAGCGCCTGGACGTCCACCACCTTTTCCGGCGGCACCCCGAACTTGTCGATCACCTGCTCGCGGCCGATCTTCAGGTTCTTCATGGTGTCGAGCATGAAGACCCGGTCGCCCACCAGCTGCATCAGGTCCTTGTCCGACGAGATGATGGTCACCTCGCCGCCCATGTCGCGCACCTTGCAGGCATAGGCCGCGATCAGGTCGTCGGCCTCATAGCCGGCCAGCTCCAGGCTGGGCACGCCAAAGGCCCGGGTCGCCTCCCGGACCAGGGGAAACTGCGGGATCAGGTCCTCCGGCGGCGGCGGCCGGTGGGCCTTGTACTGGTCATAGAGGCCGTTGCGGAACGTCTTCTCCGAATGGTCGAAGATCACCGCCAGGTGGGTGGGGGCGTCCGCCTGGGCCCGCATCTCCACCAAGAGCTTCCACAGCATGTTGCAGAAGCCCGACACCGCCCCGATGGGCAGGCCGTCGCTCTTTCGGGTCAATGGCGGCAGGGCGTGATAGGCGCGGAAGATATAGCCCGACCCATCCACCAGATAGAGCCGCACCGGCGGCCCATCCTGAGTGGTCTCACGCGGCAGGTCCGGCAGGGGGGCGGCATCAAGAGTGTCGGTCATGGCCGGAAGATAGGCGCGCGAGGGGCGGTGGTCCACGGGCGGAGGTGGGGATTGGGGTGGCAGCGAACGTGGCAGCCCGATCCCTGAACCGCCAAAGACCTATGAAGAGGTGGCGTTGGGTTGAAGAGCGCGGGGGGCGATCCACCACGAAGGACACAAAGGGCGCGAAGGGGCCGTGTCCGTCTTTGTGGGCTTCGTGTGCTTTGTGGTGTGACTTGGGGCGCCTGCGGCGGGCGCGGTGCGGGGCCTTGCGTGCTTCGAGGCTCGCTTCGCTCGCACCTCACCATGAGGGGGTGGGCGGGGCAGCTCGTTCGTCCAACAGCTCATCACCGTCATGGTCGGACTTGATCCGCCCATCCACGAACACAGGGGCCGGCCGCGGTGTGCATGGACCCCCGGGTCAAGCCCGGGGGTGACGGGGGAAGGGAGGCGCCGGGCGCCGTGCCGCCTCGCCTTCGTGTCCCGTCCTGAGGCTCAGCCCCGCAGCCAGGCGAAGGTGCGGGTGATGAAGGCCTGGCCGTCTTCCAGCACCGGCGGGGCGTGGGCCATGAGGACGCGCCGCGCCGGCCAGGCGGTGATGCGGGCGAGGGCTGTGCGGGCCGCCTTGCGGTCGGTGAAGGCCAGGCGGAATTTGCGCGGGGTCTGGGGTGTGGGGCCGCTCATCAGGTCCAGCTGGGCGATCAGCGCCCGCCAGCCGGTGAGGCTGGCCGGATCGAGCTGCTGGATCAGGTCGGCGAAGAGCACGGTGCGGCTGGCCCGGTGGAAAAACACCACCTCGACGGCGATCCGGTTGCCGGCGAAGCAGACCTGATCGATCTCATCGGACCAGGGGTGGCCCGGGCCGTCATTGAGGTCGCCGTCAAAGGCAAGGTCGGGCCGCCGCTGGCGCAGGCCCGGCGGGGCGTAGAGCCGGGCCTCGGGATAGGCGGCCTGCCACTGGGCGAGAAACAGGTGGTGCATGGCCGTCGGCGAGACCAGGTGGCGCACCGGCCCCAGGGCGTCGACGGCGGCCTTCAGCTCGGGCCCAAGCGCCGTGGGCGACCAGATGAACAGGCCGTCCTTAAGCCGGATGACGGCCATCCGCGTGGGATAGGCAAACCCCAGGACGCGCACCTGCGGTCCCGCCGCCGTCCAGATGTCCTTGTCCAGAAGCTGCAGCATGACGGGGCCAGGATGCATGGGCTTGGGCGTGGGGCAAGGGGAAGGGCCAACCACGAAGGACACAAAGGGCGCGAAGGCGCAGTGACCTTCTTTGTGGGCTTCGTGCGCTTTGTGGTTCGGACTTGGGGCGCCAGCGGCGGGCGCGGGGTAGGGCCTTGCGTGCTTCGAGGCTCGCTGGCGCTCGCACCTCAGCATGAGGAGGTGGCGGGGCTGCTCAGTCGTCCAACAGCTTATCACCGTCATGGTCGGACTTGATCCGACCATCCATGAACACGGGGGCCGGCTGGGGTGTGCATGGACCCCCGGGTTCAAGCCCGGGGGTGACGGTATTGGGGGGAGGGGCTGGGCCTCCGCCCCATCGCCTTCGTGTCCTTTGCGCCCCTTGGAGTCCTTCGTGTCCCCTCTTGAAAGACCGCAGCCTCCCGTCACCGAACCTTCACCGCCCAAACGCGCCCCCCATTAGCCCCGCGCCCCGTCACGTGATATGGCCCCTTCCCCGCGGGTCGGGCGTTTTGGGACTGTGATTTGCCGCTGGCGGCAGGGAAGGGCGCGAGATGAGCAGAATTCTGGTGATTGGCGCGGGCGGCGTGGGCTCGGTGGCGGTCCACAAGATGGCCATGTCGAGCGACATCTTCAGCCACATCACGCTGGCCAGCCGCACCCGGTCCAAGTGCGACGCCATCGCCGAGTCAGTGAAGGCGCGCACCGGCGTGGTGGTGGAGACCGCCGCCCTCGACGCCGACGACATCGCCGCGACCACGGCCCTGATCCAGTCGGTGAAGCCCGCGCTGGTGGTGAACCTAGCCCTGCCCTATCAGGACCTGGCGATCATGGAGGCCTGCCTGGCCGCCGGCGTCCACTATCTGGACACCGCCAATTACGAGCCCCGGGACGAGGCGAAGTTCGAATACAGCTGGCAGTGGGCCTATCAGGACCGCTTCAAGGACGCCGGGCTGATGGCGCTCCTGGGCTGCGGCTTCGATCCCGGCGTGACCTCGGTCTTCACCACCTACACCGCCAAGCACCTGCTGGACACGATCGAGACCCTGGACATTCTCGACTGCAATGGCGGCGACCATGGCCACCCCTTCGCCACCAACTTCAATCCCGAGATCAATCTGCGCGAAGTGACCGCGCCCTCGCGGCACTGGGAGAACGGCCAGTGGGTCGAGGGGCCGGCGCTCGCACAGAAACAGGTGTTCGACTTCGACCAGGTGGGGCCGAAGAACATGTACCTCATGTACCATGAGGAGCTGGAATCGCTGGCCAAGTTCTATCCGGACATCAAGCGCATCCGGTTCTGGATGACCTTTGGCGACGCCTATCTGAAGCACCTCGAGGTGCTGGGCAATGTGGGCATGCTGCGGATCGATCCGGTGATGTTCGAGGGCCGGGAGATCATCCCCCTGCAGTTCCTGAAGGCGCTGCTGCCCGAGCCGGCCTCGCTCGGCCCCCGCACCAAGGGCAAGACCAATATCGGCACGATCGCCACCGGCCTGAAGGATGGCGTTCAGAAGACCGTCTACATCAACAATGTCTGCGACCATGAAGAGGCCTATGCCGAGACCGGCAGCCAGGCGGTCAGCTACACCACCGGCGTCCCGGCCATGATCGGCGCGGCCCTGATGCTGAAGGGCGTCTATTCAGGCGCCGGCGTCTTCAACCTCGAACAGCTGGATCCCGACCCGTTCATGGACATGCTGAACACCCATGGCCTGCCCTGGAAGGTCCGCGATCTGCCCGCGCCCCTGGACTTCTAGGGCATGGAGACCAAGGCCGGCGGGGCCGGCGCCTTCGCCCGTTTCGATCTTTCCCGCGTGCCTTCCCCCTGTTTCGTGGTGGATGAGGCCGCGATCGCGCGGAACCTGACCGTGCTCGCCGATGTGGGCGCCCGCGGCGGCGCCCAGGTGCTGCTGGCGCTGAAGGCCTTTTCCATGTGGTCGCTGGCGGGTCTGGTGGGCGAGCACCTGGACGGGGTCTGCGCCTCGGGCCTCTGGGAGGCGAGGCTGGCCCGCGAACACTTCGCTGGCGAGCTGACCACCTATTCGCCGGCCTATAAGGCTGCCGATCTGCCGGAAATTCTGCGGCTCTCGGACACGGTGATCTTCAATTCCCCCGACCAGATCGCGCGGTTCTCAGGCCTGATCGAGGCGGCGCGGGCGGCGGGCGAGGTCTTCCAGATCGGCCTGCGCCTGAACCCCGAGCACAGCGAGGCCGAGGTCGCCAAGTACGACCCCTGCCAGATCGGCTCGCGCCTGGGCTTCCCGGTGTCGCAGCTGACGCCTGACAGCCTGGCCGGCGTCGATGGGCTGCATATTCATGCCCTGTGCGAACAGGGCTTCGAGCCGCTGAGCCGCATCTGGGCCTCGCTGGAGCCGAAGATCGAAGGCGTGCTGGGCGCCCAGATCAAATGGGTGAACCTCGGCGGCGGCCACCACATCACCCGCGCCGACTATGGCCGCGAGGCCCTGGTCGGCTTTTTGCGCGAGGTGAAGGCCCGGTATGGCGTCGGCCTCTTCCTCGAGCCCGGCGAGGCCATCGCGCTCGACGCCGGCATATTGGTGGGCGAGGTGCTGGATGTCTTCGACAACGGCATGGCCATCGGGATCACCGACATCTCGGCCACCTGCCACATGCCCGATGTGATCGAGGCGCCCTATCGCCCGGCCATGCTGGGGGAGCCGGAAGGCGGCGTAAGCCTTCGCCTGGGCGGGCCGTCGTGCCTGGCCGGCGACATCATCGGCGACTACCGGTTTGCGGCCAGGCCCGCGCCTGGAACCCGCATCGCCTTCCTCGACCAGGCCCACTATTCGATGGTCAAGACCAACACCTTCAACGGCGTGCCCCTGCCGGCCATCGCCCTGTGGAACAGCGACACCGACGCGCTCCGGATGGTGCGGGAATTCGACTACGCGGAGTTCCGCGACCGCCTGTCCTAGAGGGCTGCGTAGGCCGCTGCGATCAGCCGCTTGGCGCGGGGGTCGCCCAGCAGGTGGGCCGACTGCTTGTTCATCACATAAGCGCCGGCCAGGCCGGTGTCCGGATCGGCGAAGGCGCAGGAGCCGCCCCAGCCGGAATGGCCGAAGGTCTCATCCCCCGGCCCCCAGGGGTGCAGGGCGCTATTGCGCATGACGCCGGCGCCCCAGCTCATGACAAACGGCAGGACCAGGTCTTGCCCTACGATCCGCTCGCGGCTCATCTCGGCGACCAGGGCCGGCGACAGGATCATCTCGCCGTCGAGCCAGCCGCCCGAGGCCAGGGCCCCCATCAGCCGGGCCAGCGCCGGGGCGGTGGCGTGGCCATTGGCCGAGGGGATCTCGGCCCGCCGCCACTCGGCCTGGCCGCGGCCGCCGGGCGAAGACCAGGGCTCCAGGAAGGCGGCCCTGGTGGGGGCGTTGATCTCCCCGAAGTCGGGAAAGGCCGGCGGCCGCTGCAGGTCGGCGCAGCGGTCGTGCTCGGCGTCCGGCAGGCCGATCCACAGGTCGAGGTCGAAGGGGCCGGCGATGTCTTCGCGCAGGGCCGTCCCCAGGGTGCGGCCATCGACCCGGCGGAAGATTTCGCCCGCCAGATAGCCATAGGTCACCGGGTGATAGCCGCTGGCGGTCCCCGGCGGCCAGAGCGGCGTCATGGCCGCCAACTTGGCGCAGACCGCGTCCCAGTCGAACCAGAGGGACGGCTCGATGGCCTCGACGAAGCCCGACAGGCCGGCCTGGTGCGACAGGGCCTGCTCCACCGTGATCGCCCCCTTGCCGGCGGCGGCGAAGTCCGGCCAGACCTCGGCCACGGGCTGGTCGTAGGCCAGCCGCCCCTGGTCCACCAGGCGGGCGACCATCAGGGCGGCCACGGCCTTGGTGGTGGAGAAGATCGGCGTCAGGGTTCTGGCGTCAAAAGGGCTGGACCGCGCCCTGTCGGCGTGGCCGGCCCAGAGGTCGACGATCAACTCGCCGTCCTTCACCAGGGAAAACCGCGCGCCGAGCTCCTGCCCCTGCGCGAAATTGTCTTCGAAGGCCGCGCGCACCGGCTCCAGGCCGGCGGCGCAATGGCCGTAGATCTCAGGGACTTCAGACGGCATGCGTTAGGCCAGGCGCTCCATGCGGACGTGGGGCGAGGTCGCCCTCAGCCGCTGGGCCATGGCCACGAGGGGCAGCTCGCTCGCCTTCCACATATGCGCCGCCGAGACCGTTTCGGCCACCCCGCCCACCGCCCGGGCCAGGGCGTAGGAGGGCGCCAGCCCATCCAGCACGGCGGCGCCATAGAGGGCGCTGAGCAGGTCGCCGGTCCCGTTGGGCGCCTTCTCGACCCGCTGGTGGGCGGCCAGCCAGGCTTCGCGCCGGTCGGCATAGACCACGCCGATCTCGGCGTCCCGCTGCACCGAGGAGACCACCACGGGCCTGCCCAGCAGGCGGGCCGCCGCCAGGGCCTCGGCCGGCGTCCGGGCCGGCGCCCCGGTCAGCCGCTCGAGCTCCCAGGCGTTGCAGCACACAAGGTCGGCCCGGGGGACCAGGTCGGCGGTGATGGCCTCGGCCACATCGGCAGCCACATAGAGGCCCTTGCCCTGGTCGCCCATGGTGGGATCGACGATGACGAAGGGCTTGCGGGCGGCGATGTCGCGCGGCGCGGCGCGGATGGCGTCGATGGCCCGGGCTGTGGCGCGGATCTGCGGCGCGCTGGCGAAATAGCCGGTAAGCACCAGGTCGGTCTGGGCGAACAGGCCATTGGCCTCGATCCCGTCCAGCATGCCCTCGATGGCCTCGACGGGGACGGCGGCGCCGCCGGGCGGGCCCCAGCCGGGATGGCGGCCATAGAGCACGGTCGGCGCGACCATGGCGTCCACCTTGAAGGCGGCCAGAGCCTGGGCCTGGGCCGAGCCGCCGACGCGGCTGGCGGCCACATGGCTTGAAATGATGAGGGCGAGGGTCATTGGCCCTCATAGAGAAGCGCCGCGCCCCACCCCGCAAGGGGCCAGGACGCGGCGTCGCAAATAATTCGCCGCACCTTCACGGGTGCGGAAAATAAAGTTCTAGTAGCGGTAGTGGTCCGGCTTGAACGGGCCTGTTTCGGACACGCTGATATAGTCGGCCTGTTCCTTGGTCAGCTTGGTCAGCTTGGCGCCCAGCTTTTCCAGGTGAAGCATAGCGACCTTTTCGTCCAGATGCTTGGGCAGGGTGTAGACCTGCGTCTGGTACCTACCGCCATTGGTCCAGAGTTCGATCTGGGCCAGGGTCTGGTTGGTGAACGACGCGCTCATCACAAAGCTCGGATGGCCCGTGGCGTTGCCCAGGTTCACCAGCCGGCCCTCGGACAGGACGATGATCTTCTTGCCGTCGGCGAATTCCACGTGGTGGACCTGATCCTTGATCTTGTCCCACTTGTAGTTGCGCAGGCCGGCGATCTGGATCTCGGAATCGAAGTGGCCGATGTTGCAGACGATGGCGTTGTTCTTCATCCGCCGCATGTGATCGACGGTGAGGACGTCCTTGTTGCCGGTGGCGGTGACGAAGATGTCGGCCTTGTCGGCCACGTCATCGACGGTGACCACCTCATAGCCTTCCATCGCCGCCTGCAGGGCGCAGATCGGGTCGACCTCGGTGACCATGACCCGGGCGCCGCCGTTGCGCAGCGAAGCGGCCGAACCCTTGCCCACATCGCCATAGCCCATGACCACGGCGGTCTTGCCGGCCAGCATCACGTCGGTGCCGCGGCGGATGGCGTCCACCAGGCTCTCGCGGCAGCCATAGAGATTGTCGAATTTCGACTTGGTGACGCTGTCGTTCACATTGATCGCGGGATAGGGCAGCTCGCCCCGCTCGGCCATCTGATAGAGGCGATGGACGCCCGTGGTGGTCTCTTCGGAGACGCCCTTGATGGACTCGCGAATGGCCGAATAGAAGCCCGGCTTCTCGGCCAGATAGCGCTTCATGACCGTATAGAGGGCTTCTTCTTCCTCGTTCTGCGGGTTGTTCAGGACGGTGGGGTCCTTCTCAGCCTTGGGGCCGAGCACGGTCAGCAGGGTGGCGTCGCCGCCGTCGTCGAGGATCAGGTTCGGATAGCCGCCGTCGGCCCATTCGAAGATCTTGTGGGCGTATTCCCAGTACTCGATCAGGGTCTCGCCCTTGATCGCAAAGACCGGGGTGC
>NZ_JAUSLG010000030.1 GCF_030646615.1 Phenylobacterium sp.
AGGCTTCGTTAACGGCCTATCCACAGGCTTGGTCCCGGGCCCCGCGGCGCCCTATGGATAAGGTGATGACCGCGACCACCCGCCTGGCGACCTATTTTCACATCCATCTCGTGTCCGACTCCACGGGCGAGACGCTGAACGCCATGGCCCGGGCCGTCTGCGCGCGGTTCACCGATATCCTGCCGATCGAGCACATCTACGCCCTGGTCCGCTCCGCCCGTCAGCTGGAGCGCGCGCTGGAGGAAATCGCCGGCTCGCCTGGCGTGGTGATGCACACCATCATCGACCCGGCGCTGCGTTCAGCGCTGGAGGAAGGGTGCCGACGGCACGAGATCCCCTGCATCGCCGCGCTGGATCCGGTCGTGGCAGCCATGTCCCGCTATCTCGGCGCGCCGATCTCCAGCCGCGTCGGGGCGCAGCACACGCTCGACACGGACTATTTCAACCGCATGGAAGCCCTGAACTACGCCATGGGCCATGACGACGGCCAGGGCGGGCAGGATCTGGAACAGGCCGACGTGGTCCTGGTGGGCGTGTCGCGAACCTCCAAGACGCCCACCTGCATCTATCTGGCCCACCGGGGCGTGCGGGCGGCCACTGTGCCCCTGGTCCCGTCGCGGCCGATCCCCGACAAGCTGCTGCAGCTCAAGAACACCCTGGTGGTGGGGCTGACCATTTCCCCCGACCGGCTGATCCAGATTCGCCGCAACCGGCTGCTCAGCCTGAAGGAAAACCGGACCTCGGCCTATATCGATGTGGATAATGTGCGCGAGGAGATCGTCCTGGCCCGACGGCTCTATGAGCGCCAGGGCTGGCCGGTGATCGACGTCACCCGCCGCTCGGTGGAGGAGACGGCGGCGGCCGTCATGAACCTGCTCACCGCCGGGCGCCAGGTGGATATCCTCGGATGAGCCGGGTCATCCTCGCCTCCCAGAGCGCCGCCCGCAGCCAGGTCCTGGCCGGGGCCGGCGTGACCTTCGACAGGATCGTCTCCGGCGTCGACGAGGACCTGGTCAAGAGCCGCATCCAGGGGGACGGCGGCAGTCCCAGGGCGGTGGCCCTGGCCCTGGCCGAGATCAAGGCCATGACCGTGTCCACGGGCCATCAGGGCCTGGTCATCGGCGCCGACCAGACCCTGGAGTTCGATGGCGCCCTTTATGACAAGGCCGTCGATCGCGCCGAGGCCCGCGCTCGCCTGCTGGCCCTGCGCGGTAAGCCGCACTTCCTGCACTCGGCCGTGGCGCTCGCCCTGGACGGCGAGATCCTCTGGTCGGAGACGGCCAGCGCCACGCTCACCCTGCGCGACTTCTCCGAGGCCTTCCTCGACCACTATCTCGACCTGGAGGGTGACGGCCTGCTGGGCTCGGTGGGCTGCTACCGGCTGGAGGGCCCCGGCGCCCAGCTGTTCTCGGCGATTGAGGGGGACTATTTCGCCATACTCGGCCTGCCCTTGATCGGCCTGCTCGACCAGCTTCGGCAGCGCGGAGCCCTGATCCCATGAGCCAGAGTCTGACGGGGGCGGGCAAGGTGGCCGGGGTGGTCGGCGCGCCCGTCCGCCACTCCTTAAGCCCGCTGATCCACAACGCCTGGATTGCTGGCGCCGGCCTGGACGCCGCCTATGTGCCGTTCAGCCCACCGGCGACGGGGTTCAAGGCCCTGGTGGAGGGCTTTCGCGGCGGGGCGGTCTGCGGTCTCAATGTCACCCTGCCCTTCAAGGAAGAGGCCCTGGCGCTGGCCGACGCCCCCAGCGCCGCGGCCCAGGCCGCCGGCGCGGCCAATCTGCTGCTGTTTCGGGAAGACGGCCGCATCCTCGCCGACAATACCGATGGGACTGGGCTGCTGGCGGCCTTCGCCCAGCAGGCGCCAGGCTTTGATCCGGCCGCGGCGCCTGTGGTGATCCTAGGCGCCGGCGGCGCGGCCCGCGGCGCAGCCGCTGCCTTCCTGGCGGCCGGCGTGGGCGAGGTGCGGATCCTCAACCGGACCCTGGCCCGGGCCGAGGCCATCGCCGTCAGCCTGGGCGATCGGGTGAGCCCGCTTGCCCTCCACCAGGCGGAGCAGGCCTTCACCGGGGCCGGGGCGGTGATCAACGCCACCTCGGCGGGACTGTCGGGTGACGGCGGCCTTGATGTCCCGCTGGCCGCCACCCCAGCCGACTGCGTGGTCATGGACATGGTCTACAAGCCCCTGCGCACCCCGTTCCTGGCTCAGGCCGAGACAGAGGGGCGACGCACCGTCGATGGCCTGGCCATGCTGATCGGTCAGGCGGTCCCGTCCTTCACCGCCTTCTTCGGGGTTTCCCCGCCGTCGGGGGTGGACGTGCGCGCCCTGGCGCTGAAGACTCTGGGGCTCAGCGAGAGGATCTGAGACGACATGCGGCTCATCGGCCTGACCGGCTCCATCGGCATGGGGAAATCCACCACCGCGGCCATGTTCCGCGAGCACGGCGTGCCGGTCTATGACGCCGACGCCGCCGTACATGATCTCTATGATGTGGGCGGGGCCGCTGTCGGTCCCGTGGGCGAGGCCTTTCCCGGCGTGGTCCAGGGGGGCGCGGTGGATCGCGAGCTCTTACGCCAGCGGGTGCTGGGCGATCCTGAGGCGCTGAAGCGGCTGAACGCCATCGTCCATCCCCTGGTGGGCCAGGACCGCCTGGGCTTCTTCGCCGAAGCCGAGGCCAAGGGCGCCGACCTGGTCGTGCTCGATATTCCCCTGCTCTATGAGACCGGCGGCGATGCGCGGATGGACGCCGTGGTGGTGGTCAGCGCGCCGGCCCGGATGCAGCGCGAGCGGGTGCTGGCCAGGCCCGGCATGACGCCCGACCGCTTTGACGCCATCCTGGCCCAGCAGATGGCCGACGCCGAAAAGCGGACCCGCGCCCACTATGTGGTCGATACCGGCCAGGGGCTGGATCACGCCCGCGCCCAGGTGACGGAAATCCTCAAGGCGCTGCGAAACGTCCCGCGACCAGACGCCCCGATTGGGGACCTCGCGGTTGAAGACTCGGCCAAACCGGGGCATTGAACCGGCATGGCGCGTGAGATTGTTCTGGATACGGAAACCACCGGCTTTGAACCCCGGGAAGGCCACCGCCTGGTGGAGCTGGCCTGCCTGGAGATCGAGGACTTCGTCCCCACCGGCAAGACCTTCCACTGCTATATCGACCCCGAACGGGACATGCCGCCCGAGGCCCAGAAGGTCCACGGCCTGTCGGCCGACTTCCTGCGGGGCAAGCCGAAGTTCAACACCCCCGATGTGGTGGACGCCTTCCTCGACTTCGTCGGCGATGCGCCGATCGTCGCCCACAACGCCGCCTTCGACCGCACCTTCGTGAACCACGAGCTTGGCCTGTGCGGCCGGGTGGAGATCATCGAGCATCGCTGGGTGGACACCCTGGTGCTGGCCCGCGCCCGGTTTCCGGGCATGGCCAATTCGCTCGACGCCCTGTGCCGGCGGTTCAAGATCTCCCTGGCCGACCGGGAAAAGCACGGGGCGCTGATCGACGCCCGGCTGCTGGCTGATGTCTATCTGGAGCTGAAGGGCGGCCGCGAACGCCGGCTCGAGCTGGCGCCGGCGATCATCGCCCAGGCGGTCGGCGCGGCGCGGTCGGCGAGCTATGGGGCCAGGCCCCGGCCGCTGGCGGCGCGCTCCACGCCCGATGAGCGCGACCGGCACGCCGCCTTCGTGCGCGAGGTGGTGAAGTCCGAAGACCTGTGGCGCAAGCACGGGCTCTGAGGGTCCGACGGCGCTTCAGCCTCGGCCCGGCCTCAGGGCCATCCGGATCAGGCGTTACCGATCACGGGACCTTCGGAAAGCTCAGCGCCCTGGGCCTGGGCCTTGCGGGTCGCATAGACGCCGGCGAAGTCGATCGGGTCCAGCAGGAAGGGCGGGAAGCCGCCGTCCGAGGTCACGTCGGCGATCACCCGGCGGGCGAAGGGGAAGAGGAAGCGCGGGCATTCCACCAGCAGCACCGGCTCCAGATCGTCCGGCGCCACGCCGTTGATCTGGAAGACGCCGCCATAGACCAGCTCCACATGGAAGACCGGACCATCGTCCCGCGCCGCCCGGGCCGAGAGCTTCAGGTCCACCTCGAACAGGCCATCCTCGCGGCCGCGGGCGTTCATTTCCACGCCCAGATCGATCTGCGGCTGGGGGCCTGTTCCGCGCAGGGCGTCGGGCGCCCGCGGGTTTTCGAACGACAGGTCGCGGATGAACTGGGCCAGGATGCGCACGCCGGGCACAAAGGCTTCAGCGCCGTTCGGCTGGGCGCCTGAGGCGGCCGCGTCGGTGTCGGTCATGAAATCTGTCCGTTCTGGAATTGCCGGGCCGGCGCACGCGCGGGCCGTTGAGAGCCGGAATAACCCGCCCGTTCCTGGCGCGGGCTGCTAACATGGCGCCCTGCCTGATGCAACGTCGCTCCTGACGCGGGCGTTCAGGCAGACTATATAGAGATGAAGGGGCCAGATTTCCGGCCCGCCGACCCATTGAAGCCTACGAGAGCCCCGTTGCCCCTATTGGAGCTGATCATCTTCGCCGCCCTGGCGGCCATTGTCCTTTACCAGCTCTATTCGGTGCTGGGCCGGCGTGTGGGCCGACAACCCGAGGACCAGGCCCAGGCCGAGGCCGCCAATCCGGCCCACCGGGCGCCCGAGCGGGCCCTGGAGCCGGTGGAAGAGGCCGACGGCGTGGCGCTTTCCGGCCTCGCGGCCGTCCGCGCCCGGGACCCGTCCTTCGATCTCAACCACTTCCTGCAGGGTGCCAAGTCGGCCTATGAGCTGACGGTCAACGCCTTCGCCAAGGGCGATCGCGACACCCTGCGCAACCTGCTGTCCGACGATGTCTACGCCTCCTTCGAGGCGGCGATCACCGCCCGCGACGCCGAGAGCCGCACCGAGACGGTGGAATTCCTGCACGGACCCCGGGCCGATATGGAAAAGGCCGAGATGGTCGGCGATCACGCCCGCGTCACGGTCCGTTTCCTGGCCGAGATCCGCAGCCGCACCAAGGACGCCCTGGGTGAGGCGGTGGACGACCGTCGCACCGCCGAGCTCTGGACCTTCGACCGCAACCTCAAGAGCCGCGACCCCAACTGGACCCTCGTTCACGTCGACGCCGCGGAGGCCTAGTCGTGAATATGCGTCTGGTCGGCGCCTTGTGCGGCGCCCTCCTCCTGTCGGCCTGCGCCACTGCGCGCGCGCCGCAGGAGGCTCCGAGTCCGACCGATCCCCGCTCGCCCTCGACCCCAGCGCCATCCCCGTCGGCCTATGCGCCCGGCGACTTCTCGCAGCTGCGGGGCTGGGCGGAGGCCGATCATGCGGCGGCCTTCGCCGCCTATCGGGCTACCTGCGCGGTGGCCAAGGCCCCGGCCGAGGCCGAAATCTGCCGCCGGGCCCGGACCTATGACCAGCTGGACCAGGCGGTGGCCAAGGCCTTCTTCGAGGCCAATTTCCGCCTGCAGGTCGTGCCGGGCGAAGGGGTGCTGACCGCCTATTATGCGCCGGAATACACCGCCCGCCTGACCCGGGACGCCGAATACAGCGCCCCGGTGCGCCCCAAACCCGCCAACCACGCCGAGCTG
Organism: Phenylobacterium sp.; assembly: GCF_030646615.1. Classification (GTDB taxonomy): domain Bacteria; phylum Pseudomonadota; class Alphaproteobacteria; order Caulobacterales; family Caulobacteraceae; genus Phenylobacterium. Next base: position 5,576 of record NZ_JAUSLG010000030.1, read on the forward strand.
TCGGGCCGCGTGGACCGGGCGACGATCGAGCGCGCCCCGGCCACCGAGGTGCTCGCATGGATGCGGCCCGAGGAGCTGTTCTTCCTGCAGATCCAGGGCTCCGGCGTCCTGACCTTCCCGGATGGGGCCCGCGTCAAGGTGCTGTTCGCCGCCCACAACGACCTGCCCTTTTCGGGCGTCGCCAATCCCATGCGCGACCGTGGGCTCCTGCCGGCCGACAACACCTCCGGCGAGGCGATCCGCGCCTGGCTGGCCGAGCATCGGGGACCGCAGGCCGACGCCATCATGCAGCTCAACCGCCGCTATGTCTGGTTCCGGTTCGAGGCCGATGACGGCCTGCATCCGGTGGGCGCGGCGGGCGTGCCCCTGCCGCCGGACCACGCCATCGCCGTGGACCTGACCCGCCACCAGCTGGGCCAGCTGTTCTGGATCGACGCCGAGGCGCCGATCCTGACGGGCGCCTTTCCCACCTATCGCAACCTGGCCATGGCCCTGGACACCGGGGGCGCGATCAAGGGCCAGGTGCGCGCCGACCTCTATCTGGGGTCAGGGCCAGAGGCCGGCGTCGAGGCCGGCCGGGTGCGCCATACCCTGCGGATGGTTCGCCTGGTCCCCCGGGTGGGTCCCGACCCGACCCCATGAAGCGGCCGCTCCGACCTGACGAGCAGAAGCTCTGGTCGGTGGTGGCGGCCACGGTTCATCCCCTGCCCGGCCGGGCGACGCCGCTGCCTGCGGACAAGCCGCCGCTAGACCCCTTGCCGGCCGAAGACCTGCCGATCGCCAAGGCCCGGGCGCGGCAGGCGCCGGGTCAGGCCCCGGCCGTGCCCCCCAAGCCCAAGGTCCCGACCCCCTGGCCGGGGCCGGAGCTGATCGAGCCCAATCGTCACCACCGGATCGTGCGTGAGCGGGACCCGATCGCCGCGCGCCTGGACCTGCACGGCCTGACCTATGACGCCGCCCGCAGCGCGCTCGAAGCCTTTCTCCACCGGGCCTGGGACGAGGGGCATCGCTCGGTGCTGGTGATCACCGGCAAGGGGAGCCGCGGCGACGGCGCCCTGCGCCGGGCTGCGCCGGAATGGCTGGCCGCGCCGCACCTGCGGTCCATGGTGGCCGGCATTTCCGAGGCCCATCGCCGCCACGGGGGCGGCGGCGCCCTCTATGTGGCGCTGAAGCGCAAGGCCCGGGGGTGACCGACCCGCGGCCCTCATGCGTTAATGGCGCCTGAGTTCAGCAAGGCCCGCCCATGAAACCGATCACCATCGACCTCCCCCATAGCCTCGGCCCCGCCGAGGCCCGCCAGCGGCTGGAAGAGGGGTTCGACAAGATCGTCAGCCAGTTCGGCGAGAGCGCCAAGCTCACCCGCCAATGGACCGGCGACACCATGGCCTTTTCCGCCACCGTCATGGGCCAGACCATCAGCGGCGACCTGGAGGTGCTGCCGCAAGCCGTGCGGATGAAGATCAACCTGCCCAATGTGCTCGCCCTGATGGCCGGCAAGATCAAGGGCCGGGTGCAGAAGCAGGGCCAGATCCTGCTGGAGAACAAGTCGCCGCCGCCCAAGCCCTAGGTAAGACGCATCACGCCGGGACGAGAGTCCGCCTCAATGGGTCAGGACGCTCTCGATGGCGCTGAACAGGATATTGGCGGTGAAGGGCTTGCCGATATGCCGGTCGGCGCCGGCCGCCCGGCTCGCGCTCACATAGGGCTCGTGGATATTGGCCGTCAGCATGATGATCGGGATCCGCACCGTCGCCCGCGCCGCCTCCACGGCCCGGATGAGGGAAACCGCCGTGATGCCGTCCATCACCGGCATCTGGATGTCCATCAGCACCAGGTCGAAACGGGCAGCCTCAACCTGGTCCACCGCCGCCTTTCCGTCATTGACGCTGATGACCTCGGCCACGTCGGCCAGCATCAGCTCCAGCACCCGGCGGTTGGTAGGATGGTCGTCGGCCACCAGAATGCGCAGGGGGCGCTCGTCCGCGGTGGCGACCTCATCGGGGGCGACCGCCGGCGCCGGCGCGGCGAGCAGCGGCAGGTCCGCCCAGAAGATCGAGCCGCCGGCGGGGCGGGGGGCGGCGTCGATCTCGCCGCCCATGAGCTCCACCAGCCGCCGGGCCGTGGTCAGTCCCAGGCCCAGGCCGCCGAAGCGCCGTGTCAGGCCAAAATCCTGCTGGCTGAAACTGCCGAACAGACGGGCCTTCTCGGCGGGATCGAAGCCGACGCCCGTATCGGCGAAGCTGAAGCGCACGCGGCCATCGGGCCGGCGCGCCACCGACAGGGTGACGCCGCCGACCTCGGTGAATTTGACGGCGTTGTCGAGCAGTGGGCCCAGCGCCTGGCGCAGGCGGCCGACATCGCCCAGCAGGCGGGGCTCCAGGGCCGGGTCGATCTCGATCTGCAGGCCCAGCCCCCGGGCCTCGGCCTTCAGCCGCATGTCCTGGACCAGCCCCTGGACCAGCCCCGCCACCTCGAACGGCTCCGACCGCAGCGGGACGGCGGCCGCATCGGTCTGGGAGGCGGCGAGCAGCTCCTCGAATCGCTGCTCCAGGGCGCGGGCCGAGGACCGGATGATCTCAAGGAGTTCGGCCTGGGCCGAATCACCTCCTCGGGCCGCCAGCAGATCGACGCTGGCCATCATGCCGTTCAGGGGGGTGCGGATCTCGTGGCTGAGATTGGCCAGCAGGGCGGACTTGGTGCGGCTGGCCTGTTCGGTCTCTTCGAGCGCCCGGCGCAGGGCGTCGGCGTCGAGATGGTGCTGGGTGACGTCGTTGGTCAGGCTGATGATGTGGCGGGCGCCCTCGTCGTCATAGGTCGCCACGCGGCGCTCGGCCAGGAAGCGCACCCCCTGGGCGGTGTCTTCGCGATAGGTCGCCGGCGCCCGGGCGCTGGTCGAGTCGTCCCCGGCGAGGCAGGCCGGTAGAGCCTCCTCCGGACGCAGCCCTACCAGACCGTCTGGCCGGTCAAACAGGTCCTCCGCCGCGCGATTGCCGAGCACGATGCGGCCGGTGCGGACATCCTTGACCGTCAGCGCCAGGGGCAGGACATCGATGACGGTGTTCAGGAAGGCCGTGGACTCGACCTGGGCGGTCACGTCTTCCGCCATGGCCAGAAGGCGCAGGACTTCGCCGTCATCGCCCTTCACCGGCGTCACCGTCACCTTCAGATAGCGTCCGGCGGAGTCCGACTCCGCCAGGCGGATGCGAAACGGGAAGGCCTCGCCCCCGCGGGCCGCGACCAGGGCGCGGTCGACGGCGATGTGCATGTCGTCTGGCCATACGTCTCGCCAGGACCGCCCGAGCACCTCCCGCTCGCCCAGTAGCGCCCGGGCGGCGCGGTTCATGGCCAAGGTATGGCCACCCGTGTCGAGCAGCCATACAGAGTATAGCCAGGACTCCGCAAATCTAGAAAAGTGAAAATCGATCAACGCCGCCTCGCCCCACGCCATTTGGAAAGACATGTCCGCACACCATGCCCCAGGTATCCACTCTAATGTTCAGTTAACGAACCGTTTACTACGTATTTGAGTAAACAAGACCCGGCGTCGAGGACAGTGACGCACTGTCGCACCAATCATTACCTGTCTGTTAACTATTTTAACCCGATCTTCGGCTCACGACAGAACTCGAGCTTATCCATCGCCGAGTTCAATGGGGGCTATGAAGATCCATGGGTGAGCGCTTGGTGCTCGACGACGTTGTCGTGAAAAACGTGGCGGCGTGGCGGGACTTGATACTTGAGGCTTTCAGCAGAAATGACCGGCTCCGCCTCGATATCGCCGAGGCGACGCCCGTCGATCTCTGCGGTGTCCAGCTGATCGAATCAGCCAGACGTTTCGCCGAAAGCGGCGGCAAGACGCTGGTGCTGGAGCGCCCCGCCGAACACTTCCGAAATGTCCTCCGCGACGGCGGCTTCATCACCGGCGCCTCCGCAGAAGACCTTCGCTTCTGGTTTCATCAGGAAAACATGTCGTGACAGCTTCCATCCTGACCGTCGACGACTCGCCCAGCATTCGGGTCGCCATCAAGATCGCCCTGGGCAATGCCGGCTACGCCGTAACCGAGGCCGCCAATGGCGCCGAAGGTATTGAAAAGGCCCGGGCCGCCGCCTTCGACCTGATCATCACCGACCTCAACATGCCGGTGATGGACGGCCTGACCATGATCGAAGAGATGCGGAAGCTGCCGAGTCTCATGGGCGTCCCCATCGTCTTCCTGACCACCGAATCCGACGCGGGGATGAAGGAACGGGCCAAGGCCGCCGGCGCCACCGGCTGGCTGACCAAGCCATTCGACCCCGACACCCTCGTCAGGCTCGCCAAGAAGGTGCTCGGACGATGAGCCAGCATGAAGCCATCGCCGTCTTCCAGGTCGAAGCGCGCGAAACCCTCGAAATCATTGAGCAGGGCCTGCTCGACCTGATGGCGGCGCCCGGCGACCGCGCCCTGATCGACGCGGTGTTCCGCGGCCTTCACACGCTGAAGGGCTCGGGCGCCATGTTCGGCTTCGACGCCCTGGCGGCCTTCACCCACCATTGCGAGACGGCGTTCGACCGGGTCCGCAAGGGCGAGGTCGCCGCCACGACGGACCTGGTGTCCGCCGTGCTGGCGGCCCGCGACCACATGCGCCGGCTGATGGAAGATCCCAAGGGCGACCATGGGGCGGCCGGCGACATCCTGCTGGCCGATCTCGAGCGGGCGGTCAGCGCCGCCGACGGCGCGCTCGGCCCGGCCGAGGACGCCCCGGCCATGACCACCTGGCGGATCATCTTCGACCTGCCGGAAAACGCCTTCCGAAACGGCTCCAATCCGCTGGCCCTGCTGGCCGAGCTGCGCGAGTTGGGCGAGGCGGAGGTGGTGGTCGACACCAGCCAGATCCCGCCCCTGGACATGCTCGATCCCACCAACTGCCATCTGCGCTGGACGGTGGTGCTCACGAGCGACCAGCCGCGCCAGGCCATCGAAGACGTCTTCATCTTCGTGATGGACGATATGAGCCTGCAGATCGAGGCCATCGAGACGGCCGCCGTCGCCGAAGCCCAGCCCGTCGGGGCTGTACGCGCTGAGGCCGCCCCAGCCGCCCCGTCTGCGCCCCCCGCCTTGAGCGCCCCGCCGGCCGTCGCCGTCACGGAGACCCCCGACGGGGGCCGCGCGCGGGCCGTGGAAAGCGTCCGCGTGCCGGCCGATCGGCTGGACGAACTGATGGACCGGGTGGGTGAGCTGGTCATCGCCCAGTCCCGCCTGACCCAGATCGCCAACAGCGGCGCCGACGCGAACCTGCGGGCGGTGTCGGAGGAGATCGAGCGCCTCTCCGGCGAGCTGCGCGACACCATGATGGTGCTGCGCATGGTGCCGGTCTCGACCCTGTTCGGCCGCTTCCGCCGCCTGGTCCACGACCTGGCCCGGGAGACCGGCAAGGCCATCGACCTGTCCATGGACGGCGAGACCACCGAGATCGACAAGACGGTCATCGAGCGCCTGGCCGATCCCCTGGTCCACCTGGTCCGCAACGCCGCCGACCACGGTCTGGAAACGGCCGAGGGTCGCGCCGCCGCCGGCAAGCCGGCGGCCGGGAACAACATCCTGTCGGCGCACCAGTCGGGGGGCGAGGTGGTCATCACCATCCGCGACGACGGCCGGGGCATCGACCGCGACCGCGTCCGCGCCAAGGCGGAATCGCAGGGTCTGATCGAACCCGGCGCCGTGCTCAGCGACCATGACCTGCTGCAGATGATCTTCCACCCCGGCTTCTCCACGGCGGCGGCGGTGACCAATCTGTCGGGCCGCGGCGTCGGCATGGATGTGGTCAAACGCACCATTGAGGCGCTGCGCGGCTCCATCGATATCGCCAGCCGCCCCGGCGAGGGGTCGGAGGTGTCGCTGCGCATTCCGCTGACCCTGGCCATCATCGACGGCCTGCTGGTCCGCGTCGGACAGGGCCGCTACGTCATCCCCCTCGGCGCCGTCGAGGAATGCCTGGAACTGTCGCTGGACGAGGACCTGCGGTCCCGCGGCCGCAGCTTCATCTCCCTGCGCAACAGCCTGGTGCCCTATCTGCGCCTGCGCGAGATGTTCGAGACCGGCACCCCACCCGAGCTGCACCAGAAGGTCGTCGTCGTCTCGACCGGGACCGAGCGGATCGGCCTGGTCGTCGACCAGATCATCGGCGACCACCAGACGGTCATCAAGTCGATGTCCAAGCTCCATTCCGGCCTGCCGACCTTCTCGGGCGCCACCATCCTCGGCGATGGCGGCGTGGCCCTGATCCTGGACGTCGGGCACCTGGTCGCCAAGGGCCAGCAGCAGGAGGCGCAGATGCGCGAGGCCATATGAGCATCCAGAGCGACGTCGTCGCCGCCCCCGGCTGGACCGGCGCCGAACAGGTCGAGGTCCTGACCTTCGAGCTGAACGGCGAACTTTTCGCCCTTCACGCCGTCGCCGTGCAGGAGATCATGGACCTGGCGCCCGAGACCCTGGTGCCCGGCGCCGGGGACTTCGCCGGGGCCGTGATCAACTTCCGCGGCAAGGTCATTCCGCTGGCCGATCTGCGGGTCGCCTTCGACCTGGAGCGGGGCGCGCCGACGATCGACAGCCGCATCGTCGTCATCGAGATCGCATTGTCCGGCGAGCCGACCCTGGTCGGCCTGCGCACCGACAAGGTCCACGAGGTCACCACCCTGGCCCGCGCCGACGCCGAGGCGCCGCCCAGCGTCGGCATGCGCTGGCGGCCCGAATTCATCCAATGCCTGGTCAAGCGGGACGGCGAATTCATCGTCGTTCCCGACCTCCAGACCATCTTCAACCAACAGCAGGACGCCCGCCAGCCGGTCGCGTCCGCCACCCGCCATTGACCGGCCGCCGCGGGGAAAAATCACCAGTCCTGCTCAAGACGGCAGGACGGGGTTCCCGGGAACCGGCCCGATATCAGCCAGAGGGGCTATGAAATGCGTGCGACGATTAAGATAAAACTGGCCGGCGCCTTCGCCGCAGTCCTGGCCATATCCCTGATCCTCGGCGTCGTCGGGATCGTCAGGATGGGCGACGTCAATCACCAGTCGACGATCATCACTCAAAATTGGCTGCCGAGCCTCGACACTATTCACACGATCAATACGGCCGCCTCGGACCTGCGGGTTCAACAGTACGGCCACATCACCTCGACCGATCCCGCCCGCATGGCGGCGTACGAAGAGGACATCGCCGCCACTCTCGATACGATCAAGAACGCCCGCGCCAAGTACGAACCCCTGATCTCGTCCGATACGGAACGGGCGCTCTACGACAAGTTCGCGGGACAGTACGATAACTACCTGCGCTCCGGGGAGCAGATGTTGATCCTGTCCCGAGCCAACCAGAATGAGGCGGCCGCTCAAGCCCTGCAGGACAATAGGGCCCTGTACAACGACATGTCGGCCGACCTGGTGAAGCTGGTGAACCTGAACACCGAAGGCGCCGCCGCCGCCAGCGCCGAAGGGGACAAGGTGTTCGCCGAAGCCCGGAGCCTGTTCATCGGCCTGGTCGTCGCCGGCCTGGTCATTGGCATTGTCGCGGCCCTGTGGATCTCGCGGACGGTCACCATGGGCCTGCGCAAGGTTTCCACGGCCATCGACGCGGTCGCCATCGGAGACCTCAACCAGGAGGTGGCCGTGACGACGAACGATGAGATCAAGGATCTGATCGACACGGTCAATCGGATGACGGCCAATCTGCGGGCCACCGCCGCCATGGCTGACGAGATCGCCAATGGCGACCTGACGGTCCAGCCCAAGCCGCTGTCGGACAAGGATGTCCTGGGCATGTCGCTGGAGTCCATGGTCGAGCGCCTGCGTGGGGTGGTCAGCGACGCCCTGTCGGCCGCCGACAATGTCTCGTCGGGCAGCCAGGAACTGTCGGCCACGTCCGAACAGATGAGCCAGGGCGCCACCGAACAGGCCGCCGCCGCCGAACAGGCCTCGGCCTCGATGGAAGAGATGGCCGCCAACATCAAGCAGAACGCCGACAACGCCGCCCAGACCGAGAAGATCTCTCGCCAGTCGTCCAAGGACGCCGAGGCCAGCGGCGAGGCGGTCAACCGCGCCGTCGACGCCATGCGCACCATCGCCGAGAAGATCGGCATCGTGCAGGAGATCGCCCGCCAGACCGACCTGCTGGCCCTGAACGCGGCGGTGGAAGCCGCCCGGGCCGGCGAGCACGGCAAGGGCTTCGCCGTCGTCGCCTCGGAAGTCCGCAAGCTGGCCGAGCGCAGCCAGACCGCGGCGGCCGAAATCGGCGCCGTCTCCGGCGACACGGTGAAGGCGGCTCAGGAAGCGGGCGAGATGCTGCAGCGCCTGGTGCCGGACATCCGCAAGACCGCCGAACTGGTCTCCGAGATCAGCGCCGCCTGCCGCGAGCAGGACATCGGCGCCAGCCAGATCAACGAGGCCATCCAGCAGCTCGACAAGGTGACGCAGCAGAACGCCGGCGCGTCTGAACAGATGTCGGCCACCTCCGAGGAACTGGCCGCCCAGGCCGAGGAGCTGCAGACCTCCATCGCCTTCTTCCGCACCGACACCGCCGGCGGACGCGCGCCGGCCCGTGCGGCGGCCAAGCCCGCCAAGGCCCCGGCCAGCTTCGCGCCGGCCAAGCCCAAGGCCAAGGCGGCCGCGGCGCCGTCCCGCAAGCCCGCCGTCCTGCAGCAGCAGGCCCGGGCCAAGGGCTTCGCCCTGGACATGGCGGTCGGCGGGCAGGACGCCGAGGACCTCGACTTCCGGGAGTCCGCCTGATGGCCGCCGACGAGACTCAGTACGTCACCTTCAGCCTGGGCGACGAGGTCTTCGCCGCCCCGGTGACCCTGGTGCGGGAGATCCTGGACTACCAGGCCCCGTTCAAGATCCCCAATGGGCCGGCCTATCTCCTGGGCCTGACCGATGTGCGGGGCCGCGGCGTGCCGACGATGGATCTGCGGATGCGTCTGGGCATGGCCCCGGCCAAGCCGACGGACAATACCCGCATCCTCGTGGTGGACATTCCGCTGGAGGACCGCGTCCTGAGTCTCGGCCTGGTCACCGATCGTGTGTTTGAGGTCGCGCCCTTCGGGCGCGACCAGATCGAGACGGCGCCGGACATCGGCGTCCGGTGGAGATCGGAATACATCTCCGGCGTGGTGCGTCGCGAGGACGGCTTCGTGGTGCTGGTCGATCTCGCCCGGCTCCTGTCGTCCAACGAAGCCGCCGCCCTCGCCACCGCCGATATCGGCCACGCGGCCTGAGCCGCGACGGCCCAAAGGAAGAATTCCAGTGTCCGCCGCCGCCCGACAAGACAGCGCGTCCATCGAGGACCATCTGAGCGCCCGGAATTTCGAACGCCTGGCCCGCTTCATCTATGACTACAGCGGCATCAAGATGCCGTCCTCCAAGCGCACCATGCTGGAAGGACGGCTTCGTCGGCGCCTCCGCATCACCGGCCGACCGACCTTCGACAGCTATTGCGACTATCTGTTCAATGACGACGGGCTCGAGTCCGAGACGATCCATCTGATCGACGTCGTCACCACCAACAAGACCGACTTCTTCCGCGAGCCGCGCCATTTCGAATTCATGGCGCAGACGGCCCTGCCGGAGCTGGCGGCGGCCGGTCGGCGAAAGATCCGCGCCTGGAGCGCCGCCTGCTCGACGGGCGCCGAGCCCTACACCATGGCCATGGTCATGCAGGACCACCTCGACCGGACCGGCGGCCCCGACTTCGCCATCCTCGCCACCGATCTCAGCACCGAGGTGCTGGCGACCGCCCAGCGCGGCGTCTATCCCGCCGAAATGGTCGATCCCGTGCCGGCCGACCTGCGCCGGCGCTTCGTGATGACGCCGAAGGATCCCCGGCGCCGCGACATCCGCATCCATCCCAGCCTGAGGGCCCGGCTGACCCTGGGCCGGCTCAACCTGATGGACCAGGCCTACGCCGTGGGCGAGCCCTTCGACATCATCATGTGCCGCAATGTCATGATCTATTTCGACAAGGCGACCCAGGCCAAGGTCCTGCAGCGCCTGTGCAAGCATCTGCGCCCGGGCGGCTATCTCTTCATCGGCCATTCCGAGAGCATCACCGGCGTCGATCTGCCGGTGGCCGCCGCCGCCAACACCGTATTCCGGAAGCACTGAGGCGCCCCATGTCCAAGGTCCGGGTTCTCGTCATCGACGACTCGGCCAGCGTGCGCCAGACGCTGGTCTCCATCCTTTCGGCTGATCCGGACATCGAGGTGATCGGCGTCGCGTCGGACCCCTTCGTCGCCGCGCGCCGCATCCAGGAAGAGATCCCCGACGTCATCACCCTGGACGTGGAAATGCCGCGGATGGACGGCATCACCTTCCTGCGCAAGCTCATGTCCCAGCGGCCGATTCCGGTGGTGATGTGCTCGTCCCTGACCGAGGCCGGCTCCGAAACCCTCATGCAGGCCCTCGACGCCGGGGCGGTCGATGTCATCCTGAAGCCGAGGATCGGCGCCGCCGACTTCCTGGCCGAGCAGGCCGACCGGATCTGCGACGTGGTCAAGGCGGCGGCCAAGGCCAGGCTGGGCGCCCGACGCTCGGCGCGGTCCTCCACCGATCCGGCCCAGAAGCTGACGGCCGACGCCATGTTGCCGCCGCCGCGGCCGCGGGCCATGGCCCACACCACCGAGATGGTCGCCTGCCTGGGCGCCTCCACCGGCGGCACCGAGGCCCTGCGAACCGTGCTTGAAGTGCTGCCGGCCAATGCGCCGGGCATCATCGTGGTGCAGCACATGCCCGAAAGCTTCACCGCCGCCTTCGCCAAGCGCCTGAACACCCTGTGCGAGGTGGAGGTCAAGGAGGCGCAGGACGGCGACCCGGTGCTCCGCGGCCACGTCCTGATCGCGCCGGGCGACCGGCACATGATGCTGGAGCGCCGGGGCGCGCGCTATCACGTCTCGGTGCGCACAGGCCCGCCGGTGTCGCGCCACCGTCCGTCGGTGGACGTGCTGTTCCGCTCCGCCGCCCGGGCGGCCGGGGCCAACGCCATGGGCGTGATCATGACCGGCATGGGCGATGACGGCGCCCGCGGCCTGCTGGAGATGAAAGAGGCCGGCGCCGTCACCGTGGCCCAGGACGAGGCGAGCTCGATCGTGTTCGGCATGCCCAAGGAGGCCATCGGCCGCGGCGCCGCCCAGAAGGTCCTGGCCCTGGAGCAGATCGCCCGGGAAATCATGGCCGTCGACGCCGCGCGCTGAGCGGGCCCGCGCCAGTGACGTTCCTCAGAAGAGGGCGTCCTCCAGCAGGGCGTCGTCATTGAGCGCCGGCGCGACCGCCAGGGCGTCTTCCGGAGCCTGCGGCGCGTGCAGGGCGTGGATCGTCCGCTCCCGCGCCATGGTGTAGCGGGCGCCGATGGTCGCCATGGCCGCGGCGACCTCGTCCTGGATGTCGTCAATCTCCTCGACCACCGGCCCGGCCGCCTGCGCCAGGGCCAGGGCCGTCGCCTGGACGGCGTCGCCCAGGGCGCCCTGCCGGCCGAGATGGTCGGCCGCCGCGCCCAGGGCCCGGGCCGCCAGCTCGCTCTGGTCGGACATGCCCGCCAGGTCCCGTTCGACGATGTCGGCGGCGGCGCGCAGCTGGCCCGCCGCGCCGTCCAGACGGGCGGCCATGGCGTCGCCGCCGCCCTGGGCTGCGGCGTCCGGCTCCATGCCCGCGGCGACGCCGGCCAGGGCGGCGAGGGACTCCAGGGTGCGGTCGGCCGCCTCTTCAAGCCGACCGGCATGGTTGGTCAGCTCCAGGGCGATGACGTTCAGCGGCTTGCCGATCTCGCCGAGCCGGCCGCATCGCAGGCTGGAGTTGATCGCCATCTGCTGGATGTCGCGCTTGACGAGGTGGATGACGTCCACCCGCTGTTCGAGGATGGTGATGGTCTCCACCGTGTCATGGGCGATCTGGCTGGCGTTGGCGGTGGCCGCCTGAACATCGCCCACCAGGCCGCGGGCCTGGCTGACGCTGACCTCCAGGTCGCGCAGGCCCTCGCCATCGCCATCGGCGTTCATCAGGGTGTGGAAGACGGTGATCTTGTCGGTGTCGTGGGCGAGGCCGGCCAGGTTCTGGGCGACCTTCAGGGCCTCGGCCTGGAAGTCGGCCGCGGTGTCGGCCGCCTGCTCGGCCAGCATGTGCAGGATGCGGCGCTCCAGCCGGTCGCGGGCCTCGGCGGACAGGCCGGCGGCGTCGAGGTCGCGGATGACGCCGAGGCCGAACTGGACATGCTCGATCCGCTGGCGGGTGATGTCGCCGATCTGCAGGGCCATGAGGGCGCCGGCGACCTTGTTCTGGATGTCGCGGGCCACGGCGGTGACCGAGGCGGCGACCTCGGCGATCTTGGCGTGATGCACGCCGATGGCCGAGGCGTTGGTGGCCAGGCGGTGGGGTACGGCCGGCAGCAGGGTGCGGTACTGCTCCGTCAGCGCCTGCTCGAACGTCAGGGCGCCGTCGAGCTGAACCGTCAGGGTGTCCAGGGTCTCGGCAAATTCCCTCAGCAGCCCGCCGCCCATGTCGATCTGTTCGCACATGGCCTCGGCGAAGCCGGCGAATTCCTGCCAGCTGTTGGTGGTCGTGCTGGCGGTGATCTTCACATTGAGGGCGAAGACCCGCAGGTAGCGGAGGAGCTGGCGCATGTCGTCCACATGGCTGCGCAGGCGGCCGCTGGCCTGCTGCAACTGGTCGAGCTGGCCCAGCCGTTCGGCCTGGACCGTCGGCAGGCCGTTAAGGGCCTGCGCGGTCTGCTGCAGGTCTTCGGTGGTGCGCGAGACGGAGTCCGAACTCAGCGCCTGACGCAGGGTGTCCAGGCCGCCGATCAGGCCGCTGACCACCTCAAGGGACTGGGCCAGCTGCTCGCCGGCGCTGGCGAACCGCGTCTCGATCTGCGCCCGCGCCTGCTCCAGCTGGGCGATGAAGAGGTCAGGCTCCGGGCCGGCGGCCACGGCGGAAAGGACAGCTGCTCGCACGCGAAGACCCCGACAACCAAGACCCCGATCATGGGCATGGAAGTCCGAATCTACAGTTAAGTCTGGGGGTCCGAGGGGCGAGACAGGAAGAAGGGTCACGAAGGAGCGCGAAGGCGAGCCAAGGACACGAAGGCGCGGCGGCGTACCTCCCACACCGTCATGACCCGGCTTGACCGGGTCATCCATGAACACCGACGAACGGAAGTGTGCATGGGCCCTCGGATCAAGTCCGAGGGCGACGGAGGCGTGGCGGTGAGGCCTCAGCCCGCCTCGGCCAGGCGCCGGACGTTCTCGATCCCCCGGCGCATATAGGTCCGCCAGAAGAGCGCGATCAGCAGGGAGAGGGGCGCGGCCATCAGGGCTGAGCGAGGTGTGAAGGCGTAGCGCCAGGTGATCTCCGCCCGATCCGGCGCGGTCTCGACGAAGGTCCATTCGCCGAAGGCCGCCGTGGTCAGGGCCGCCAGGGGACCGGTGAACCCGCCGCGCGCCGCCCACCACATCACAAGGCCCGGACTGATCGCTCGTCCCCACCCCCGCCGGAATGGGGCCGGAGCCCCTGGGAAACACCTGTGCGAGGTCGATGGGCATATCGACCGCCCAGACCTGCGCGAGCGAGGCCGCGGCGGTGGTCGACCCCTGGGCGGAGGGGCCGGCGGGCCTCTGTTCCGTGGGGGTCGGCATAGGTTGCGGGTTCCAAGGGAGGGGTCATGCACCACTATCCGTCGGGAAGTGTTGTGTGTCCCCATTTCCGCGACCCTTGCCTGGTCCGGCGTGGGCTGGTGCCTTTCGTTCTTCCCAAATACCTCACGACACCTTAGACGCGAGCCTGCTTCCCAGTGCTAAGTCGCTCGCGGGATTGTTTTATACTCGCGCTCGGCCGCTTGGTGCATCACCTCGATCAACGCCACCGGTGTGGCGCCAGGCTTGGGTGCAAGAGTGAAGGCAATAGGGATTTGCGGCGTGAGGGCCCCTGAGAAGGGTGCGCAGAGGATGATCCCCGCCTGCCGACCATCAGGTAGCGTGGTGTTTTCGTTCGGGCCAGATCGAACAGCTGGTGCGCCCCTTATCCAGCAATGAACCTCTTCAATCCGGTTGGCGACGAGGAAGGCGAAGCTCGGATTCGGTTCCAGCAGGTGCGACGCCTTGATTGTGACGGCAAGCTGCGATGAAGGATCGCCGTCTACGGTCCAGGTGAGATTCGAGAACGCTTCATGCGCGGGCGTGAAGCTGGCGTTTCCCTGGACTAGGCTCACGATTTGCCGGATCGCCGCGTCGATCCCGTTCGCGAACATGTCGATGTAGACAGTCTGGGAAAGGATCGCCGGCATCGGCGCTCCATCCACCCTAACCGGGATCAGCCGCGTCTTGCCTTTGGTCGCTTGATAGAGCGCGTTCTGCCATTCCAGCTTTGCCATTTCGCTGGCGAGGCTCTTAGCCGAGACGAAAAAGAAGACGAACTCGGGAGAGGTCATCCCGTGGTTCATGCGGTCGATAATTCCGTCGCCGGGACGGATCGACCATGAGTCGTAGAAAACTTCATCCTGGCCGAAGATCGAGGCCAGCTGCAAGGCGACGGGCTCCACTACCGGCTTATCGGCATGGGTGTGGCTCAGGAAGATCATATGCCCCTCGTGTGCTAAGCGGTTCAAAGGTCTAAACCAACCCGCGCCATTACACCCTAGCCCCAACTAGCGGAGACTTTGAGCCCCCAAGGCGACAAGAACCCCACTCTCCGCGAGACAAGGCAGGCGACTTAACCCGGCCGCATTTGTTTTCAGGGGCGCATCGGCTCTGGCGGAGAGGGTGGGATTCGAACCCACGGTGCCCGTAAAGGCACGCCGCATTTCGAGTGCGGTGCTTTCGACCACTCAGCCACCTCTCCTAGGGCCAGTCGGGGGCCTGGTCGAGCAGGCCCGCTGAGCGAGGCGCGGAACCTACTCAGGTCGCGCGGGCTGTGCAAGCGGCGGATGGTCAGTCCATCAGCCGCTGCATCAGATAGACATAGTGCCGCGCCCAGCGGGCGGCGTTGAGCTGGGGGTCGGCGTCGTTGGCGTGGCCGCCGGCGGCGGGCTCGTAATAGATGTAGGGGACATCCAGCGCCTCCAGGGCCGCCGCAAACTTGCGGGCGTGGCCGGGATGGACCCGGTCGTCGCGGGTGTTGGTGGTGATATAGGCCTCGGGATAGTCGGTATCAGGCTTCAGGTTCTGATAGGCCGAATAGCGGGCGATGAAGGCGCGGTCTTCGGCCACTTCGGGGTCGCCATACTCGCCGACCCAGGAGGCCCCGGCCGGCAGCCGGTGATAGCGCAGCATGTCGATCAGCGGGCTCTCGATCACCACGGCGTTCCACAGCTCCGGATGCTGGGTCATCGACACGCTGGTCAGCACCCCGCCGTTGGAGCGGCCATAAATCCCCAATCGCCGGGGCGAGGTGATCTTTCGGGCGAACAGGTCCCGGGCCACGGCGGCGAAGTCGTCGAAGGCCAGCTGGCGGTTCTCCCGCAGCACCGACTGGTGCCAGGCCGGGCCGAACTCGCCGCCGCCGCGGATATTGGCGATCACATAGGCGCCGCCTCTCGCCATCCACAGCTTGCCGGCCTCGGGCATGTAGATCGGCGGCTTGGCGACCTCAAAGCCCCCATAGCCGTACATCAGGGTGGGGATCTGGCCGTCCAGGGCTGGGCCCTTGGGGCGGACCACGAAATAGGGGATCTGCGCGCCGTCGCTGGAGGTCGCCCAGTGCTGCTCCACCAGGTGGGTGGCCGGATCGAACCGGTCGGGGAGGGCGGCGACCTGGCGGGCGCTGGCGGCCCCGGCGTCGGCCAGCCACAGGCTGGTGGGCTCGAGGAAGCCCTCGACCTTGGCGAACAGGGCGTCGGTGGTGGAGGCGAGGTCGGTCAGGGTGATGTTGGCGTCGGCGGGGAGGGGCAGGCGGGTCGAGGTCCAGGCGCCGCCGTCGAAGGCCCAGGCGTCCACCGCGCCCTTGACGTCCTCCAGCAGGGCCACGACCAGCCGGCCGTCGGTGGCGCCTGCCTGCTGGACGGCCTGGCGGGGACCCGGCGCGAAGATCAGCTGGGCCGTGGCGGCGGCCGGATCGGCCTTCAGCGCGGCGAGGTCGAAGCTCACCAGGGCGCCCTGGGGCAGGTCGCCATGGGCCTCCTGCAGGGAGAAGATCGCCTGGCCGCTCACATAGGCCTCGTACTCGGCCTTTTTCGGCAGGGGCAGGCGGGCGGGCGCGCCCTCGCCCAGCAGCATGAAGTCGCTTTCGTAGAAGGTGATCCCGCGCACGGCGATCACCGCATCGGCCCGGCCGCCCTCGCCCCGCAGGACGATGGGGGAGACCGACACGTCGGTGGGCTGGCCGCGATAGAGTTCGACAGCGGTCCCGTCCCGGGCCAGCGACTTCAGCACATAGGGGTAGCCGGACTCCGTCACCTCGCCGGGAACCCATTCGCGGGCCACCAGCAGGGTGTCGGCGTCGAGCCAGGTGGCGCTCTGCTTGCCCTCAGGGGACGTGAAGCCGCCGGAGACGAAGGCCCGGGTCGTGGTGTCGAACTCGCGGATCTCGACGGCGTCGCCGCCCCCGTCCGACAGCTCCACCAGGCAGAGGGCCTCGGCGGGCTTGAGGCAGGTCGCCCCGTGGAAGAACCAGTTGCGGCCTTCAGATTTCGCCAGGGCGTCCATGTCGAGGATCGTCGTCCAGTCCGGCGCGCCGGCGGCGTAGGACTCCAGGCTCGCATGGCGCCACAGGCCATGGGGATTGGTGTCGTCCTGCCAGAGATTGTCCACCCCGCCCGCCCGGAAGCTCGGGGTGGCGATGCGATCCTGGGCGGTGAAGATGGCCCGGGCCTCGGCGAGCAGGGTCTCGTAGCGGGCGTCGCCCTCCAGCCGCGCCTTGGCCCGGGCGTTCTGGCCCTCGACCCAGGTCATGGCCCGGGCGCCGTCCACCTCTTCCAGCCACAGAAAGGGGTCTGGCGCATCGGCCCGGGGCGGGCTGGCCGACCCGGTGGCGGGCTGGGCCAGGGCGGCGGCGGGGAGAAGCAGGGCGGCGACTAAGGCGGCGGGCAGGGCGGGGCGCAGGGCGTTCATGCCCCTTTTCTAGAGGCCTCGGGGCGGATCTGTCTTCCCCTCCCGCGTCAGGTGGGATGATTTGGTGAGGCTTCTATCCTATATGTCGCGCGCCATGAGCCGTCCGTTCCTGAAGATGAACGGGCTCGGCAACGACTTTGTCGTGGTCGAGGCCCGCGAGACCCCCTTCTCGCCGAGCGCTGAAGAGGTGCGCGCCATCGCCGACCGCGAGCGCGGGATCGGCTGCGACCAGTTGATCTCCCTGGAGCCGGCGGCGGGCGAGGCCGATGTGCGGGTCAGGTTCTGGAACGCCGACGGCGAAGAGATCGGCGCCTGCGGCAACGGCTCGCGCTGCGTCGGCTGGCTGGTGATGGAGGCCGCCGGCCGCGACACCGCCGTGCTGGAGGTGGGGGGCCGCCTGCTGCGCACCACCCGGGCCGGCGATGGCCTGGTCAGCGTCGACATGGGCGAGCCCGGCCTCGACTGGACCGACATCCCCCTGGACGAGCCCATGGACACCCGGGGCATCGAGCTGCAGGTCGGCCCGATCGATGCGCCCCTGCTGCATACGCCCGGCGCCGTCTCAATGGGCAATCCCCATGTGGTCTTCTTCGTGGACGATATCGACGCCGCCCCGGTGGCCGAGGTCGGCCCGATGATCGAGCATCACCGGCTGTTCCCCCAAGGGGTCAATGTGGGCTTCGCCCAGGTCAAGGCCCGCGACCATATCCGCCTGCGGGTCTGGGAGCGGGGGGCGGGCCTGACGCAGGCCTGCGGCACCGGCGCCTGCGCGGCCCTGGTGGCCTGCGCCCGGCGGGGGCTCACCGATCGGGCGGCCCGGCTGGAGCTGGACGGGGGCGACCTGACCATCGAATGGCGGGCGGCCGACAACCACGTGATCATGACCGGACCAGCCAGCCTCGACTTCGCCGGAACCCTGCCGTGACGGCTAAGACCACGCCCGGCGTGGACATCGTCACCTTCGGCTGCCGGCTGAACGCCTATGAGAGCGAGGTCATCCGGGCCAGGGCCGCCGAGGACGGGCTGACCGACGCCATCGTCTTCAACACCTGCGCGGTGACGAACGAGGCCGTGCGCCAGGCCCGCCAGGCGATCCGCAAGGCGCGGCGCGAGCGGCCCGGCGCCCGGGTGATCGTCACCGGCTGCGCAGCCCAGATCGATCCGGGCGCCTTTGCGGCCATGGACGAGGTCGATCTGGTCTTGGGCAATGCGGAAAAGAGCGCGGCCGGGGCCTATCTCGACCGGCCGGCCGACGGCCGCGTGCGGGTCAATGACATCATGAGCGTGCGCGAGACCGCCGGCCATCTGATCGACGGCCTGAAGGAGCGGGCGCGGGCCTATGTGGAGGTCCAGAATGGCTGCGACCACCGCTGCACCTTCTGCATCATCCCCTTCGGCCGCGGCAATTCCCGCTCGGCGCCGGCGGGCGAGGTGGTGGAGCAGGTCCGCCGCCTGGCCGCCGAGGGCTATGCCGAGGTGGTGCTCACCGGGGTGGATGTCACCAGCTGGGGCGCCGACCTGCCGGGCCAGCCGAGCCTTGGCCAACTGGTCGGGCGGATCCTGAAACTGGTTCCGGAACTGCCGCGCCTGCGCCTGTCCTCCATCGATGCGGCCGAGATCGACGATGATCTGCTGGCCCTGTTCGCCAATGAGCTGCGGCTGGCGCCCTATCTGCACCTGTCCCTGCAAGCCGGGGACGACATGATCCTCAAGCGCATGAAGCGCCGCCACAGCCGGGCCGACGCCCTGGCCCTGGTGGCCAAGGTCCGCGCCGTGCGTCCCGACGTGGCCTTCGGCGCCGACCTGATCGCGGGCTTCCCCACCGAGACCGACGACATGTTCGCCAATACCCTGGCCCTGGTGGAGGCGGCGGGGCTCTCCTACCTGCACGTCTTCCCGTTCAGCCCCCGGCCCGGCACGCCGGCGGCAAGGATGCCGCAGCTGCCGCGGGCGCAGGTCAAGGCCCGGGCCGCGGCCTTGCGGGCGGCGGGCGAGGCGGCGCTCACACGCCACCTCGAGGCCCAGGTCGGCCGCACGGTCGACGCCCTGATCGAGCGACCCGGCGTCGCCCGCGCCCCCGACTTCACCGAAATCGCCTTCGAGGGCGAGGCCCCCGTCGGCCAGATCGCGCCCTTGCACATCACCGGCCACTCAGGCGGCAAGGCCCAGGCGGTCGTCCCCGTCCTGGCGGCGGCGGAATAGGCGCGCAGCGCCAAGGATCAACCACGAAGAGCACAAAGGACACGAAGGCGCCTGCGGGACCTTGGTGAGCTTTGTGTCCTTCGTGGTTTTCTCTCCTCGAGCCTGCGGCGCGTGGGGCGGCCGGTCGCCCAGCCCTCAACCCCTACGCCGTCACCCTGGGCCCTGCGCCCGCTGCTGCGCACTCCAAGGTTAGGCTGGACGGTTGCCACAGGCCCCTCACTCCGCATACTCCGCGCCAAAGTCGAATGAGGGAGTAGCGCCGTGAGTGATGGCGAGATTTTTCCGGTTCCCGAGGCCTGGGCCAAGCGCACCCACATGGACGCGGCCGCCTATGAGGCCGCCTGGCGGCGGGCCGAGCAGGACCCCGAGGGCTATTGGCGTGAGGTCGGGAGCCGCCTGGACTGGTCCAGACCCTTCACCCAGGTGAAGGATGTCTCGTTCGCGGCGTCTGACTTCCGCATCAAGTGGTTCGCCGATGGCGAGCTGAATGTCAGCGTCAACTGCATCGACCGGCACCTGCCGGAGCGCGCCGACCAGGTGGCCATCATCTGGGAGAGCGACGACCCGGAGATCCACAGCACCCTGACCTACGCCCAGCTGCACGAGCAGGTGTGCCGCATGGCCAATGTGCTGAAGTCCAAGGGGGTCAAGAAGGGCGATCGGGTCACCATCTATCTCCCGATGATCCCGGCCGCGGCCGTAGCCATGCTGGCCTGTTCGCGGATCGGGGCGGTGCATTCGGTGGTGTTCGGCGGCTTCTCCCCCGACAGCCTGGCCGGGCGCATCCAGGATTGCGATTCCCGCATCGTCATCACCGCCGATGAGGGGATGCGCGGCGGCAGGACCGTGCCGCTCAAGGCCAATGTGGATGCGGCGCTGAAGTCCTGCCCGGACGTCACCGACGTCATCGTCGTGCGGCGCACCAAGGCCGCGGTGAACATGGTCGAGGGTCGGGACGCCTTCTATTCGGACCTGAAGGGCGAGGTTTCGGCCGACTGCCCGCCCGAACCGATGAACGCCGAGGATCCGCTGTTCATCCTCTACACCTCGGGTTCGACGGGGAAACCCAAGGGGGTGCTGCACACCACCGGCGGCTACCTCACCTGGGCGGCCCACACCCATGAGCTGGTGTTCGACTATCGCCCCGGCGAGGTCTTCTGGTGCACCGCCGATGTGGGTTGGGTCACCGGCCACTCCTATGTGGTCTATGGGCCCCTGGCCAATGCGGCGACCACGGTGATGTTCGAGGGCGTGCCCACCTATCCGGACAATTCCCGCTTCTGGCAGGTGGTGGACAAGCACAAGGTAGAGATCTTCTACACCGCGCCGACCGCCATCCGCGCCCTGATGCGCGACGGGGACGAGCCGGTGAAAAAGGCCAGCCGCAAGTCCCTGCGCCTGCTGGGCACGGTGGGCGAGCCGATCAATCCCGAGGCCTGGCTCTGGTATCACCGGGTGGTGGGCGACGGCCGTTGCCCGGTGGTGGACACCTATTGGCAGACCGAGACCGGCG